>DKQG01000020.1 GCA_002471575.1 Alphaproteobacteria bacterium UBA7314
GGCTTGGCTGATAAGGATGGGAATCTCGATCCCGTGCAAGCGGCGTTTGTAGACAACAGCGCATTCCAATGCGGTTACTGCACGCCGGGGATGGTTGTGCTTGCACGCGCCCTGCTCGATGAAAACCCCGATCCCAGCCGCGATGAAATCCGGCGATGGATGGGGGCCAATATCTGCCGTTGCACCGGTTATGAGATGATAATAGAGGCCGTTCAGGATGCTGCTGGGCGCCTGCTGGAGGCAGCCGATGAGTGAGATTTCCCTCAGATTGCACGTGGTCGGCGCCGATCTGCCGCGAACCGACGCCGTTCCAAAGGCAACCGGGTCGGCAACCTATGCCGTCGATGTCAGCTTCCCCGGCATGCTCCATGCCAAGGTATTGAGGTCGCCGCACGCCCACGCCCGGGTCGTATCTATCGACGCGGCCGACGCACGGACCATGCCCGGTGTTCACGCCGTCCTGACGCGTGACGAGCTCGATGGCCTTAGCCCCGTTTACGGCTATTTCATCAAGGACCAGCCGATCGTGGCAATGGATAAGGTCCGGTATATCGGCGATGTGATTGCAGCGGTTGCGGCCGAAACCGAACAGCATGCCGTTGCCGCGCTTGAGACAATTCGGGTAACGTACGAACCTCTTCCCGTCGTCGCCACTGTCGAAGAGGCTATGGCCGATGCGGCGCCAGAACTTTTCGAGGAAGAGCCCATGGGCATCGTGCCCGCCTATGGACAGGGCGCGAGCGGTTACAGGCGTATCGGTCGTAACAACTGTTACCGTTTTTCATACGAGACCGGGGATGCAGCGGCATTCGACGGTTGCGATCAAGTCTTCGAAGACCGGTTCGTCTTCTCGCGGGATCAGCATTTCCATCTTGAACCCTTTGTGTCCGTCGCCCGCTACGAGGGGGATGTCATCGAGGTCTGGACCAGTTGCCAAAACCCGTTTCCCCTGCGGAAAGAACTAGCGCGGGTTTTTCAGCATCCCGAAAACCTGATCCGTGTGCAGGTACCTTACATTGGCGCCGGGTACGGAGCGAAGAACAACTGTAAGGCGGAACCTATTGCGATCCTGCTCGCTAAACTGTCCGGTCGGCCAGTCCGGTTCTGCATGACGACCGAGGAAAATTTTCTCACCCAGTGTCAGCATGCCGCTATACTAGATGTAAAGTCCGGGGTTATGTCGGATGGTACGTTCGTCGCGCGCTCCGGCAGCATCCTGCTTGACTCCGGCGCCTATTCGGATGCCAGTCCTCTTGTTGCGGAAAAAGCTGGGTACCGGTTGCCGGGACCCTATAAATGGCGGCACCTCGATATCGACTGTGACTGCATTCTTACCAATACGACACCGGCTGGGCCCTACCGAGGGTTTGGCGGCACTCAGGCGACGTGGGCATCGGAGTCGCAGATCGATATCATCGCCCGTGCGCTGGGCAGGGACCCTATGGATTTGCGCATGCAGAACCTGAAGGATCTGGGCGAGGAATACGTGCCCGGCGAAAGCGCATTCGATTCCGATCTGCGCGCCGGTATGAAACTTGTCGCTGACCGTATCGGATACGAAAATCGCCAGTGCGAAAACGGCCGGGGCATGGGGCTTTCCGTCGGGTTCAAGGATGCCGGCGGTGTGAACAAACCGGCTCAGGCCCGTGTGAGGATCACGACCAACGGCGGCATCTATCTGCAATGTGGGACGGTCGAGATTGGACAGGGGGCCCATACAGCATTGTCCCAGATCGTCGCGGAATTGCTAAATTCACCGCTGGACCGGGTGAGTTACCCCGCGCTCAATACCGACTATACGCCCTTCGACCAGGGGACAAACGCCAGCTCGGCGGTCATCGTCATGGCACAGGCGGTCCAGCAGGCGGCGCTGGAGGCGAAAGCGAAGGTGATGGATTTTGCCGCTGATCAGCTCGATTGTTCGGTTGATGAAATAGAGCTCGATGACTGGGCGATCCGCAAAGGCAATGAATCCCATCCGTTGCCGCTGATGATCATGCGATATTATGGCGGCACCGGTTACGAATTCACCGGCGAAGGATTTTTTAAACCCGAGATGGATCATTCGGCACCCCTGGAAACCCAGTGTGTATCATGGGAATTCGGCTGGGGCGCCGCGGAGGTGGAGGTGGATACCGATACCGGCCTAATCTACCTGAAGCAGCTGGTCGTTTCGGGTGACGCGGGACGTGCGATCAATCCAAAAATCTGCCGCGGGCAAGACGAAGGATCGGCCGTCATGGGACTGACCGGCGCACTATTTCCCTGCATGGTCTATGACGGGGCTACGCTAATGAACGGCAACGGGCTTGATTACAAGGTGCCGGTGGCAACGGATTTGAATGACGGGTTCATCTCTATCCTGCAGGAACAGGGGTATGGCCCAGGGCCTTACGGGGCCAAGAGCATCGGCGAAGGATGCATGCTGCCTGTCGCCTCGGCGATCGCAAATGCAGTCGAAGACGCGATCGGGGTTCGTATAAGGGAATTGCCCCTGACCCCGGAAAGGGTACTGGCCGCGATCGACGCTGCCAAATAACCTCAACCTGAAATGCAGACATGAAAAAGGCGGGCCATAGCCCGCCTTTTTCGGTTGTTTCGGACGTGTTATTCGCCGCCACCGCCGGCTGTGGGCTGGGTAGCCTTTCCGCGGCGGTTACTGATGTAGTCCTTGCTGAGCAGGAGGATGCCGAGGACAAGGCCAATGCCGTTGATGACCAGGCCATACGGCAGTGCATCCGCTGGCAACAGGAGTAATATACCCGCAACGAAGAAAAGGAGCCGGGTCAGCGCCGAAAGCGGACCGAACATGAATCCGATGACACCGCAAGATGCAATCCAGACACCCATAAAGGCAGTGACGGCCGCCATCAGGATATCGGATGAGTTTCCTTGCCAAAGCAGCGATGGCGACAGGACGAACACGAACGGAATGACATATGCTATCCAACCGAGCCGTACGGCTGTCACGCCGGTTTCCATCGGCTTTGCCCCTGATAACGATGCCGCCGCGAATGCCGCTATCGCAACCGGTGGCGTGATCATCGACATCAAGCCGAAGTAGAGTACGAACATGTGCGCCGCGATAGGGTGAACACCGAGTTTGATCAACGATGGCGCTATCATGGTCGCCAGTAGCAAGTAGATTGCCGATGTCGGCATGCCCATGCCCAGCAGTATCGAGACCAGCGCCGTCAGGATAAGGAGCAGGAACAGGCTGTCTTCGCCGACCGCGGCCAGAATCAGTGTCAGCGCCTGGCCCAGACCGGTTCGGTCAAGAATGGCGATGATAATGCCCGCCATGGCGCCGATGACAATAATTTCAGCGGACGCCCGCCCGCCGCCGGAGATCGACTCCCAGATTTGCTTCGGCGTAATCCGGTGTCCCTTGTATCCAAATACTATGCTCACAATTGCTACGCTTATGGCCGCCCAGAATGCCGATTCCTGTGGCGGCAGGTTCAGCGAGAACAGTGTGTAGATCAGCGCCACATACGGCAAGACGAAGAACCAGCCCTCTTTTAGCACCCGCACCAGCGGTGGAATACGGTCCTTTGGAAGCGGTGCTATACCGTTCTTCGCGGCTTCCAGGTCAGCCTGGACGAACACCGCGAGGTAATAGAGCGCCGACGGAATTAGTGCCGCCAGAATGATTTCTGTGTATTCGAGTTCGAGTAATTCCGCCATCAGGAAGGCGGCAGCTCCCATGATTGGCGGCATGATCTGGCCGCCCGTCGAGGCAACAGATTCGATCGCTCCCGCGGTCTTTGCGTCATACCCTGCCTGACGCATAAGCGGGATGGTGATGACACCGGTCGAAGCCACATTAGATACCGCAGAGCCGGAAATAGAGCCGAACAATCCTGAGGCGACAACGGCGATCTTTGCGGAACCACCCCTGGAACGGCCCATAATGGCTGCGGCGAGATCGGTAAACCATTCCGATGCGCCCGTATGTAAGAGCAACTGACCCATCCAGATGAAAAGGACCACGGTGAGGACGATAATTTTTGTCGGCAGGCCCAGGATCGCGACGTTGGTTACGCCCAGCTCCGCGATTGCGCGCACGAATTTCTGTTCCTTACCTTCCAGCATGCCCGGCATCAGATGGCCGACGAAGACATACGCCACGAAAACGGTGAATACGACCGTCAGGCTCCAGCCCGTTGTCCGGCGCAATGCCTCCCAGACCATCGGGATCAAAATAATGCCGATATTGAACATCGTCGGTCGCATAGCGAACGGATTTAACTCGATGTCGCCGTACATGTAGACGAGGTAGAGGCATGTTCCGAGACCCAAAATCGCCAGAAGCGCATCGTACCAGGGCAGGTTCATGCGTTCCCGTCCGCCGTTGAAAGGATACCGGATGAAGATGATCGCCAGCGTCAGGCCGAGACAGGTCGCCATGGCCTGTTCGTCGAACCACTGCGCCCCCAGTCTCAACGGCAATTCTACTGCCCAGGCCAGAACGATTAATGTGATCAGCGATCCGAGCCCTAGTGTCAGCTTTGCGACAAGGGGGGACTCCTTGCGCTCGGCGAGGAGCTTAGCGCCTTTCTCGTTAATGTTTGTATCTTCGCTCGCAGACATATTGTCGGCCACGGTCGGACCTCCGCTCAGTTTCCCTGTGTGATCGCAGGTTTTCCCCGCTTATCTGCACATTATTGATGAAAGATCGACGGCTTGTCTAAGTGTTTATGTACTCGAAACCCATCGAAATTCAAAAAAAACACCCGCGTCCCGTAGAGGACGCGGGCGGGATTTTTCAAGATGTCGGCTTCACGCGATCAGCGACCGCCGAAGCCGAGAACTTACATTAGGCCTGCTTCCTTATAGTACTTCACGGCACCCGGGTGATATGGGTGACCCTGGTCTTTTACCAGGCGCTTATTGGAACTGAAGGAACGCCACAAAGGACCACCCTCCTTGAGCTGTTTTTCCTGTGTATGCATGACTTTAGCTACCTTATAGGCCATGTCATTTGAAATGCCCTTATGGGTCCAAAGCAGGAAGTCGTATGTCACGAAGTTGGTGGGCTCAACAACTGCCGTTAGTCCTTTTCGCGGATTTACCACCGACCACTCCGACTTTGGGAACCATTTGTGCATTCTCTTCAGAGCCGCTTCATCCCTCGGGAAGCTGATGTGACGAACCCCTCCGTCGATCTTTGCGTTCATTTGTTTCACAAAGCCTGACCCGGCCGCAGCAATCGCGAAGTCGATCTTCCCGGCCATAAATGCGCGCCAGTGCTGGACTAGCCCGACCTGTGGTACGGGTTTGATGTCGGCTGGCGTCAGATTGGCCGTCGCCAAAGCGCCATTGTGTATGTTCACAAAAAGCGGCGCACCTTTGAAGCCAACCGCCATACGTTTGCCTTTTAGGTCAGCAACTTTGGTTATGCCAGATTTTAGACTTACAACCGGGCTGACCGTAAATTTCATGATGGTTGCGATCAACCTCAAGTTTTCGTGTTTGGTTCCCTTCGACAACCCCGTGCCATTGCGAGCCATATCGTACTGGGGAATATTAGAGATACCGAACTCAAGTTCGCCTGCGTTCACAACCGGGATATACTGTTGCGTTCCACCCATAGTCTGTTTGCGCATCTGAAGGCCTGGAGCATGCTCTGAAACGGCCTTTGAGATCGTTGCGGTGATCTGCGATACCGCGCCCGCCTTGGTGGAACCGATACCAACTGTCTGAGCTGAGGCGCTGGCTGCGAATGCAATTCCGGCGACACTGCTAAGTGCTAATTTTACGTAGTTCATGGAAAAACCTCCCTGTAAAAGGTCTGTTAAATCGATAGTTCGATGAAGAGGTAATTAGCATAGCCGGTTGTTTGTGTCGATTCATTGCAAGTTTGGAGTTAATGGCGAAATCTTCCAAAGAAACTGTCATTTTCCCTTGCTTGACACTTGTCTCGATCTCTTCCGATAGTGAGGTTCCACCCAACGTCCCCTCGGGGCCTCTTTAAGGAAACAGACGCAACATGACCTCTGAACACGAAGGCCTTATCGGCAAACGGATCAGCCGGCCCAACGCCCGGCGCCTCGTCGTGGGGCGGGGACGCTATTCCGACGATCTGCAACTGCCTCGAATGGTGCATGCGGCCTTTCTGCGTTCGCCCCATCCGCACGCGAAAATTGTGTCAATCGACACGTCCCGGGCCAAGGCGCTTGATGGCGTCGTTCATGTGATGACCGGCCGGGAACTCTCCCGGATCTGCACCCCCTGGCAGGGTGGTGCTGCGCATATCCCGTCTCTGAGGGTGCATGACCAGCACCCGATGGCGGTCGATACCGCACGCTGGCAAGGCGAACCCGTGGCCGTGGCCGTGGCGACCAGCCGGGCCGTTGCTGAAGACGCGGCGGAGATCATCGATATCGAATGGGAACCCGTGGCCGCCGTCTCGGCGGGGCGGGATTCGCTGTCCGGTGTGCATTCACCGGTTCACCCCGAGGACGCCGATAATCTGGCATTCGAAGCGCGGACCGGCGACGGGGATACATCGGCACCCGCCGCCATCAAAGTGTCCGCGGAATTCCGGTTCGGGCGGCATACGGGCGTCCCGCTGGAAACGCGCGCCGCCATAGCCGACTGGAATCCCGGGGACGAAACCCTGACCGTCTACGCGTCGCATCAGACGCCCTGGCAGCAGCAAGACGTCTACAGCCGGCATCTGGGCATCGACGAACACCGGGTCAGGGTCCTGTGTCCGGACGTCGGCGGCGGTTTCGGGATCAAGCTGCACGTCTACGGCGACGAGGTCACCGTCGCGGCGCTTAGCCGGTTGCTCGGGCGGCCGGTGAAATTTATCGCCGACCGTCTCGAATCCTTCGTCAGCGACATGCATTCCCGCGATCACTTGGTGACGGCGTCTGCTAGGGCAGATGATGGCGTGCTGCGATCGATCGAAGTCGACGCGATAGGCGGTATTGGTCCGTACTCGGCTTACCGGCGGGTGTCGATCGGCGAAGGCATGATGAACATGAACCTTACTGGCGCTCCATATGCAATGCGCGCCTATGCCGGGCGTTTCCGGGCCGCTTTCCAGAACCGTCCGACGGTGGCGATGTACCGTGCCGTCGGCCAGCCGATCGCCACGGCGGTGACGGAGCAGCTTGTCGATCTGGCGGCTGCGGAAGCGGGCACGGACCCGGCTGAATTCCGGCGCAACAGCTACCTCCGCGCCGAGGATTTTCCTACCCAGACCCTATCCGGTGTGCCGCTGCCGAGACTGTCGCTCACTGAATGCCTCGACCGGCTTCTGGAGATGATGGATTACGATGTCCTGCGCGCAGAACAGTCGGCGCTTCGCGGTCGGAATGTCTGGCGCGGGATCGGGCTGGCGACTTTCGTCGAACTGACCGCCGTCGGAGGCGGATATTACGGCCCTGCGCAGGCCCGCGTATCGACCCAGGATGGCGCGACCGTCAAACTGGAACCATCGGGTAAGGTGCAGATCGTCAGTAGTGCCACCGACCAGGGGCAGGGGACATCCACGGGTATCGCCCAGATCGTCGGCGACCGTCTGGGCCTTACGATGGACGATATTTCCATAACCTTTTCGGGGGATACAGCGGTTACACCCTATGGCGGCGGTGCCTGGGCATCGCGCGGGCTGACGATCGGCGGCGAGGCGGCGTGGCTTGCGGCCGACGCACTGGCGGAAAGTCTGTGTACGCTTGCGGGCGCGATCCTGCAGACGGATCCGGCGAAACTGGAAGTGTCGGCCGGTGGGATTTGCGAGCGGGAAACCGGTGACCGGCGGATGCGCCTCGCAGAGGTCGCGGAGGCGGGACATTTTCGCCACGATCTTTTGCCGCCCGGCACGCAGCCCGAACTTGCCGCCACGCGGCATTACGCACCCTCTGCGCCGTTCTGCATCGCTAATGGTATTCAGGGTGCGCTCGTCGACGTCGATCTGGATACCGGCATTGTCAGGCCGATCCAACACTGGGTCGTGGAAGATTGCGGCCGGGTGATCAACCCGCTGCTGGTCGACGAGCAGATCCGCGGCGGCGTGGTCCAGGGGATCGGCGGGGCGCTCTTCGAACATTGTATCTACGATGACGATGCAAACTTGCTGAATGGTACGCTGGCGGATTATTTGGTGCCGATGGCGGCAGAGATGCCGGATATTTACGTTGGGCATGTCGAAACCCCGATGGAAGGAACACAGCTGGGTACAAAGGGTGCCGGAGAAGCCGGCACTGTAGGCGCACCTGCCGCCATCCTGTGCGCTGTGAACGACGCGATCCGGCCGCACGGTGCCCTCGTCACGGAAATGCCCATCACGCCGGAAATCGTGTTGTCGGCACTGGGCCTATGATCTGCCGATGTTGATTGCGGATCTGCCCTTCCTCGATGAAAAATCGAAACGAAAGATACTGGTGAACAATGCTACCCACCTGTTCGGTCTTGGTCCGCGTGACAATTGAACAACAGCGTTCTCAAGCTCCCCGATGTGTCGCGGAGCGGCCTGGCATAAGTTCATGATGAGGAACTTCACGCTGCTGGGGGCCAGCATAGTTGTCGCTCTTTGCCTGCTGGAATTTTTGTGCCGGCTGTTTGTCCCGATGCCATCTCCCTATCCTGTGCCGCTGGAATTGATCGTACTGGACGACCGTGGTTTCTGGACTCTGGCGCCCGCGTTCAGGGGCGTTATGGACAACGGGATCGATTTTCGCGGCAAATCGTTGACAGTGGACGACGCCGGCACCCGGAGCGTGATGTGCCGTCAAAAGAACGCGGGTGTCCCGCGCGTGTTTCTGGTCGGCGACAGCCAAACGTTCGGACAAGGGTTATCCGACAGGGAAACCTGGGCAAGCATACTGCAATGCCAGTTGCGGGACGCGAAACTTTCCGGGCAGATATACAATCTCGGGGTGCCCGGCGTAAACATCGATTCCTATGTGCATCGAATGCGGCAGGTTGTTCCGGTGCTTCGAGATGGCGACCGGGTTATCGTCGGCGTGACATGGAACGATCTTCATACGTTTCACGAAGAGTCTGTGATGGAGTCCGCGCGCCGGGCTCTTGGGAATATTAAACAACCCGGTGGCGGTGGTCGGCTGGAAATGCGATCGGGTTGGGCGCCAAGATATCTTCACAGAGCGACTTGGCGGTATCGAACCTATCGTGCTACCGGGCTGCTTATCCCCAGTTTTGACGAGTTGAAAGGGTTTCTGGAATCGATGCAATACAGTTCAGCACTGTTCAAGGTTTCCTATAAGCGGCTGAAGGAACTGATTTATCGTTGGCGTTCGGCCGGGGCGCTCTCCAGCAAGATTCCCGAAGGAACCTTCGAACGCAATTTCACGTTGCTGCAATTGATGCGCGATCGGGTGGTTGCCGCTGGCGGGCGTTTCGATGTGCTGTTTCTGCCCAACCGGCTGTTCTTCGACGACATCTATTATGCCGCCTATTCGCAGGACGGCAGTGTATTTCCACAACAGGATTATCCTGGATATCTGGGCAAAAAATACTGTCCGAGCTTTGGTCTCGATTGCGTGTCCGCATTTCCCTACCTGCGGACATCGGAACAGGACAAGCACACCTTCGAATTCGACGGTCATTTCAATGAGGCTGGCGCGCGTAGTATCGCGCAGGGCGTTGCTTGGCAACTGTTCGGCGTCATGCGCTAACTGGTTTTTCCCGGGCCTGAGCCGGTTGACTTCCGGTTGGCAGCTCTTTTTCGACGCAAGTTTGAGTTGTGTAGAGGTAAGGGGCGGTCAGACCTTTACGCTTTTGTTGGATCTCTATTCCCGAACCGAATACGTCCAGGGATCGTTTGCAGCGTCGTCGGACCTCGGCGCGGATGCCTATGTAATGTGCGTCAATTCGATTCCGTCTTGGTACAAGGCCGGCGTTGCAACCTTGGGGACCTCGATAATCATGTTTGTGGTTGAGTCGAGCGGAGGACGTCTACCATCGGCGCGCAAACCATAGCTTGAAATGAGAACGATACATTCAAGTTTCCCATTTGACGTGGGCCAGTCATCAGGCACGGTCCAACGTCGATCTGTCTACCACAACCAATTGAGAGGTTTAGGAACGTCTATACGTGGCGCGGGAAGAGACCGCGTAAGTACTATTCCGCGGCGGCCGCCTGCGGCGCTGCGTCTAGTTCCGAAAATGCCTTCTCAAGCGCGTCGCCTTCCGGGTCGGCCAACGCGGCAGCACGCAGTTTAGAGAGAGCATTCACACCCCAGGCGGGATCTTTCGCAGCGGTCGAGCAGGGGACGCCCACTTTATCCATGATGCGGGTGAAATTCTGCAGCCCGCGTTTATGTGTGTCGGAATAGCCCTTGCGCAGATTGGCCAGTTCGGCAACCTCGACGGCCAGTTGATAGTGCAAGGCAGCCGCACTTCTAACGGTATTCAGCCAACCTTCGATGGCTTTCTGCTCTTCTTGGTAACGATAGGTTTTTGGGCGGTAGAACCGCAGCTTGGACAGGGTCCATAGCCGCATGAAGCCGTTGATCGTGTCGGTCCTGACGCGCATGGCGAAGTTGTAATTGTTCGCCCACTCTTTGCCGCGCGCCCAGTTCATGATCGGACGCCCCAACCAGCTGGGCATCACGGATGTCATTTCGTCGAAGCCGGGTTTCAGAAATTCTGTCACGTGGATCGGTTCGTCCGGCTTGGCAAGGACGTCAGCTCGCACGCGCTCCATCCGCGAGCGGCGCGATTTCAGATCGGCAACCCGGATAATGTCCTCGTATGACATCATCAGCGCTAGATACCGGCCGGTCTCGACCGTCAACGCCCAGCCGTTGCGCTCTCCACCGCGTTCGCGGTCGATGGTCAGGATTTCGCTCAGCCGATCGAGGTACAATTTCGCGTAGGCCGGGTTCTGGTAATCAACCAGCCGTTTGACGCCTTCCGATACGATCGCTTGTGCCTCGGCGGGATAGGTCGCAAGCACATCCGTGATCAGGCTTTCGGCGCTGGGCCGCGCTTTGGGGATTTTCTTTTCCGGCACGGCATTGGGGAGTTTAAGCTCACCGCTCATATAAGCGAGGCCGAGCTCAAATCCTTTCAGGTTGGATTCCACGGCGACACCAGATTCGCGGATCGACTTCCGGAAGTTATCGACTGGGATAGGCAGTTCGCCGGATCCAGCAATCACGCCCAGCACAATGGCGTTGAGCACCGTGCCTTCCTTTTGCGACAGTGTCGCCATATCAAACAATACCGCGCGTTTGGCGAGCTTCTGGGCGGCGTTATCCAGCTTGTCCGCCCGGAACAGTCCGTCGCCCATTGCCGATTTCTCGACCACCGAATACACGCGGTGGGTGGATGCAATCAGCGTCGTGCGGTCGGGCGTTACCATGCCGTTTTCCAGCATGCGGCCTGCTTCCATCAGTTCGGATGTGACCACGATATCCATGTTACCGGGGGCGGGGTACAATGCCATGACGAGTTCCTGACTGCCCAAGTCTTCGTGCGGCGCGGGAAAAATTTCGACGTAGTAGGTCGTCGCGCCGGTCCGCTGGGCGACGCCCGGGATGGATGTCGATTGAGTCGGAAAGCGGCACATTTCTGCTGCACGCACTACCCAGGTGGTCAGCACTCCGCCGCCTTCGCCACCGAGCGCGCCGATAACCATCGAGATGGGACGTTCGGGAAGCGCGCTCATTCGGCTGCGACCTTTGTGTCGGGCTGAATGCTCTGAGACGCAGCCGGTTCCCGTGTATCCAATTTTCCCTGAAACATGCTGATGACGGCGGCCCGCATCCTGTGGGCGATGGTATCGATCACCCCCGGGTTCTGCACGATTTCTGCCTTGAAGAATGACGGGCACAAGACCGCCGCGTCCGACACTTCGCCACACAGTCCGCAGCCGACGCAAGAGGTCAAGACGCTGGCGACCGGATCCTTGCGTAGCGGGTCAGGATTCGGTTTGACCGACAGCGACGGGCAGCCCGACAGGCGGATACAGGAATGATCGCCGGTGCATGTGTCTTCGTCGACGCCGAACCGCGTTCGAACCACGCGCTTGCCCGATTTTAGCAGTTTTGCGGCTATCGGTTTTTCACGCCGCTGCTTCGCGATCTGGCACTCGGCCTCGGCGATGATTACCTTCAGGCCCTTCTCACTAGAGGTCAGCGCTTCCTTGATCAAATTCCGCATGCGGCCGACCTTATAAGTGTACTGTTTCTTGATCCACTTGACGCCCACGCCTTTCAACGCGTTCTCGATCGGTACGACCGTATCCGGCGGCCGCAGGCCACCCGCCGTCGACGACGGAAGCTGCTGCTGGCCGGTGGCTGACGAATAGCCGTTGGCCATCACTATCAGCAGATTGTCGTGTTTGTTGTAGACGGCACCCGTAATTCCGGTCGACAGCCCGTTATGCCAAAAACCTCCATCGCCCATGATGGAAATAGTGTGGCCTTTCAGGGTGTCCTTTACACCGGCCGAGCTGGCGAGGCCAAGGCCATAGCCGGTGACAGTATTGCCCATGTTGAACGGCGGCAGGGTAGAAAAGGTATGGCAGCCAATATCGGCGGAGATATGCATCTTGCCGATTTCAGGATCTTGCTGGACCAGTTTCAGCGCGGAAAAAACGGGCCGTTCGGGACAACCGGTGCAGAAGCCCGGCGGGCGTTTCGGGATCGGCGCACCGAGCAGTTCAGCTGCGTAAGCCTTGTTGTCGGCGACGGCTTTCGTAACGGCCGCGACAGGGGCGAGATCAATCCCTTTCGGCACCGCGCCTTCGACGAACTTGGCAAGGCCGTTCATCATGACTTCGGATTGGTATTCGCCGGCCTTGGGGAAAACGTCCTTGCCGACGATGGTGGTATTCAGGTCGGCTTTACGCAGCGTGGCGTTCAGCGCCTGTTCGAGGTAGTCCGGGAAACCCTCTTCGACGATGCAAACGGACCGTTTGTTGGCACAGAACTCCGTGACTTCTTCAGGCACCATCGGATAGGTGACGTTCATGCAGTAAATTGGGATACGAGATTTGCCAAAAGGATCGGCGAGGCCGAGCTGCTGCAGTCCGCGAATGACGGAATTATAAAGACCGCCCTGGCAGATGATGCCGACATCGTCGCAATCGCCTTCGAAAAATTCGTTCATCTTATTTTCGCGGATGAACTTGATCGCCGCCGGGAAACGCTGTTCGACTTTCATTCGTTCCTGAAGATAAGTCGATGGCGGCAGTGCGATCCGGTCCAGGTCGTATTCCGGTTCTGGGATCGGATCGTTCATGGAAAATTCGGGCTTTCGATTGTCCTTGGTCGCGAAACGGCCAGTGACATGACACGCGCGGATGCGGAATTCCATCATGACCGGTGTATTACTGGCTTCGGACAGTTCGAACGATTTCTCGACCAGGTCGACAATGCGTGGATGGTTTACCCGCGGATCGACCAACCAGACCGAACATTTCATGGCGAACGCGTGACTACGCTCCTGGATAATCGACGATCCTTCACCGTAGTCTTCGCCAAGTACGATTAACGACCCGCCAATCACGCCAACCGAGGCGATATTGGACAGTGCGTCGGACGCGACGTTGGTGCCAACGGTCGATTTCCATGTCACCGCGCCGCGGATGGGATAGTTGACGGAAGCCGCCAGCATGGCACAAGCGGCCGCTTCGTTGGCGCATACTTCGGTATGAACGCCCAATTCGGCCATCAGGCCCTTTGAGTCGGATGTCAGGACATCCATGAGGTGGGAAACGGGCGCCCCCTGATAGCCGCCGACATACGAGACCCCGGACTGCAGCAGCGCCTTTGTGATGGCAAGGATGCCTTCGCCTTCGAAATACTCGCCGTCGCCCCGACGCAGCATTCCAACTTCGCGCGCGAATGTCCGTTCCATCAGATGTCTCCCGATCCGTGTAACCCGCCCCCCGCACAACGCAGGGTATGAGACTATAGGACTTTCAGCGCACCCCGGCAAAGAATTCACCGGCTTGGAAATTTGGAGACGGCTACTTTCGTACCTTTTGCAGTATGGCGACAAAGTCGTCCATATCTTCGGCTGGAAACGTGTTGGGTTCGCACATACCTTGGGCGAGTTCCTTATGTGCCTGGACGGTGAAGATGGCGTGTTCGAAGGTTCAGGGCGGCGTACCTCTGTTCGGCGAAGGCGCGCATGGCTATCGTGACCCGGAGATCGGCCGCTAAATTGGCGGTCTGTAGCCCGTAGTTTTGAACGCCCAGCGCTGGGTCGCGCTTCACCCGGACACCGGTCCGCGCCGCCCGGCGTCGCCATTCGATATCGATCCGAGCGCCTGTCACGAGCATGTTCGGCATGGAATATATCGGAGTGGCAGATACCCAATGGCGAGGGGGACGAACGCGCTATGGATTTACGATTAAAAAAAGGGCGACGGATCGACCCGGCACCAAAAGGATTACAGGGCGGCAATAGCTTCGATCTAGCCCCGAAACGATCGCGTTCTGCGTTTCCGGCATGCCCGGAGGCGGAGCGGCGCCTGCGTATACGATGCTGAAAAAACGCCCGGCGGCTGGAACTGGCAGCGCTTCCCGCTTCGTTGGCGCCTAATCGCGTGATAGTCGTCTTTCATCATCCCGGGCTGAACGCCAACTTCATCGATGTTAAGCGGGATAGCCAACCCGTTGGTCGCATACTGGTTTTTAGTTCGAATATTGGTCTTCAGATCGAGCCGACGGATACGCGCGAAAGCGCGGTGTTGTCTCTTGGCCATAAAGCGAACTATACCTCAGATATGGACTTATCCCATTTCAACCCACCCGGCGTCGGAGATTTAGTCGGTAAATCTGTTGCGCGGCTCGAAGACGATGAATTTCTGCGCGGAGCCGACCGGTTCCTCGACGACATCCGGATCCCCGGCGAAACGCACGCCGTGTTCGTCCGCTCGGAAGTCGCGTGCGCCTACCTTGACGATATAGACACGACGACTGCAGAGGCTTACCCGGGTGTCATCGCGATCCTGACGGGTGCGGATCTGGAGGCTGACGGCATTGGCGGGGTTCCATGGGAAGTGAAGCCGGTCGCTGAGAAATCCTTTGCTGGCGAAGCGGTCGAGCAGGGAGACCCGTCCATTGCCCGCCCGCAACCCGCGATGCCCGCCGGTAAAGCGGAATATGTCGGCCAGATTCTTGCTATGGTGATTGCGGAGACGCGTAATCAGGCGCTCGACGCCGCGGAAAAAGTCGTTGTCTCGTTCCGGGATCTGAACCCGGTCATCGATGTTGAGTCCGCGACCTCTGACGGCGCGCCTGTCGTCGACCCGGCATTCCCCGACAATATCTGTTTCAGGATCACTATGGGGGACAAGGCGGCAACCGCCGCCGCCTTTGCGATGGCAGCCCACGTAACTCGGATTCGCCATGTGCAGAACCGTGGCGTCGGCGCACCCATTGAAACCCGCGGCTATATCGGCGACTGGGACTCGGAAACCGGAAAATTCACTCTGCATGCGACGGCGGGTAAACCCCACCCGGTCCGAAATACGCTCGCCAAGTTTTGTTTTTTCTGCGAGCCGGAAAACATCCGAGTGGTTGTCCCGCGGCTCGGCGGCGGGTTCGGCGCGAAAAATATCGTCTACGGCGAGGAAATTCTTGTTCTTTGGGCAGCGCGAAAAATAGGCGCGCCGGTCCGCTGGATCTCGGACCGGACGGAGTCATTTATCAGCGACGTGCATACCCGGGATCTGGTTTCGGTTGCTGAATATGCTTTCGACAACGACTACCGGATTCTGGCGATGCGCGTCCGTAACCTCGGAAATCTGGGGGCGTATCTTGGACCCAGGGCTGTAAATCCGGTACGCAATTCGATCAAAATCTCACCTTCGGTCTACGATGTGCCGACAGGCTATCTTGAGGCCTGCGGAGTTCTGACCAACACCGTGCCCACCTGCCCGATCCGCGGCGCGGGCGAACCTGAAGGACAGTTCACGCCGGAAAGATTGATGGACGAATCCGCACGCCAGCTCGGGGTCGACCGGTTCGAGCTGCGGCGACGGAACCTGGTTCGCGCGAACCAACTTCCATACCGAACGATTTCCCATCTTGAATATGACTGCGGAGATTTCGCCGCAAACTTCGAACGCGCTCTCGAACTGTCCGATAGGGAGGGTTTCGAGGCCCGCAAATTGGCATCTGCGCGAGACGGAAAACTTAGGGGCTTCGGTCTTTGTAATACCATCGAGGCGCTCGGCTTTGGTCTCGACGAAGAGGCCGATATCCGCTGTGCGGCGAACGGATCCGTTGAACTGCGGATCGGATCGATGTCCAACGGCCAGGGGCACGACACTATATATGCACAGATTGTGGCTGGAAAACTGGGACTTCCAGTGGGATCTGTTCTCGTGATCCAGGGCGATACGGACGATATTGCCTACGGCACCGGGACAGGTGCCTGTCGGTCGATCATCGTCGGCGGGTCCGCCGTTGTCTGCACGACCGACAGGTTGATCGAGGCGGGGATGGAACCGGCCGCCGGCTTGTTGGAGGCCGCAGTCGAAGATGTAGAATTCGTTGACGGGTGCTACCGCGTCATCGGCACCGACAAATCGATGGCGTTTTCGGACGTCCTTCGCGAGGTTGGTGGGTTAGATGCACGCGACCGGTTTATGCCGCAAGACTTTACATATCCCAACGGTGCCCATTGCTGCGAAGTGGAAGTGGATCCCGAAACTGGCAGCGTGGAGATCGACCGATACATTATGGTTCACGATTGCGGTACGCCGGTGAACCCCATGCTAGTCGAAGCACAACTGCAGGGTGGGGTGGTGCACGGCCTCGGACAGGCGTTCTCTGAACATCTCGTCTATGATCATGACAGCGGTCAAGTGCTGTCCGGATCGTTCCTCGATTACGGCCTGCCGCGAGCCGACGATGCGCCGGCGCTGGCATTCGTCTGCGAGTTGCGGCCCGTGCCCACCGCGACTAACCCGCTGGGCGCGAAGGCCGCGGGGGAGGCCGGTGTCGCAATATCTCCGGTCGTTGCGGTGAATGCAGTTCTTGATGCACTGCACCCACTTGGGGTATCAGAGATTTCCATGCCGATGACGCCCGCCCGAGTCCGCGCCGCTGTCGAGCAGGCGCAGGGCTGACGATCGGAAGAATGGCGACACATAGGACCGGACCAATGGCGGGATACAGCAACGACCACATTGCCTCTCTTGTACGACCGGACCAAGTGCACCGGGACGTTTATGAAGACCCGGATTTATTCGATTTGGAGATGGACCGGATTTTTGGCCGGTCTTGGGTATACGTCGGTCACGAGAGCCAGGTCCCGGAACCGGGCGATTTCTTCTGTACACGGGTCGGCCTCCAGCCGGTTGTCATGTCCCGCCATTCAGATGGCACGGTGTATGTTGTTTACAACCGGTGCGCCCACCGCGGCGTGAAAGTCGTCAACGAGGAATGCGGGAATGTCGGGCGTTTCATGTGCATGTATCACGGCTGGACATACGATACGAATGGCGACCTTGATTTCGTCACCCAGTCCGAAGGATACCCGGATTTAGAATTCGACAAGTTGGAACACGGTATGGGCCGGGTTGCCCGATGGGAGTCCCATCATGGGTTCGTCTTCGCCAATCTGTCCCCGGACGGGCCGGGGCTTCGCGAATGGCTCGGCGAAAACAGTGACTTTCTGGACGATGTTGCTGTCAGCGCGCCGGATGGAGAGGTCGAGGTGACGGGAGGAGTGCACCGATATCTCTATCACGGCAACTGGAAAATGCAGGTCGAGAACCTGATCGACATGTATCACCCTGCCTATAGCCATGAATCGTCCAGCGCCAAGGGTGGTCAGCAGTTCAGCAGGCGCGAGGGCGATAAGGGCGGGATCCAGTTCTTCGAGAAACGCGGCAAGGTGAAATCGATGGACGGTCTCGGAACGCATGCGTTGCCGAACGGGCACACTTGGCAGGGTGGATTGCCGCCGGTGGAAAACATGTCGGAGGATCACCGGGCCTATGTTGCGCTGCTGGAAGAAAAGCACGGTCCGAATAGAACCCGCGAAATCCTGATAAAGAAACGTCACAACGTCATCTTTTATCCCAACATGGCGATGCAGGAATTAAACCCCCATATCCGTGTCATCCGCCCGCTTGCCGTCGATCGCACGGAGATTTTCATCTACCCCGTGAAACTGAAAGGCGCGCCCGAAAAAATGTTTCGGGATCAGTTGATAAATCTGAACCGGACACATTCCCCGACGTCGCTCGTTCAAACAGACGATGTCGAGGCGTTCACCCGAGCCCAGGAAGGCATGATGACATCGGGCAACGAATGGGTATTGCTCGCGCGGACCGGACCTCAGGAAAGTCTCGAGTCCGGCCGTATCCGCACGACTGGGACCAGCGAGGAGGGCATGCGCAACCACTATCGCGCGTGGCTTGAATATATGTGTGCGGATCGGCCGGAATGACAAAGAATAATAGGTCGGGGGACAATCAGTCGGCCTTTGGAGAGTTGCTGTTCGTCCGAGAGGTCGAGCAGTTCCTATTTTACGAGGTCGGCTTGCTGGACGATCGCCGTTTTGAAGACTGGACCGACTTGTTCACGGAAGACGGTTACTATTGGGCGCCCGCTGAAATCAACCAGCCCGATCCCGCGTCCGGCGTATCGCTGTTTTTCGATGACGTTCCGATGATGAGGATCAGGTTCGCCCGGTTGCGGCATCCGCGCGTCCATTCGCAGATACCGCCGTCGAGAACCAGCCATTCGATTTCGAACGTGACTGCCAAGCGAAGCGGCACCGGCGACCGGGTCGAGGTGGAGGCGAGGTTTCAGATGCTCGATTATCGCCCCGGTCACGATCAACGCGCGTTTGGTGGTAAATACGAATATGTTTTGAGTCGCGGCGACGGGGGCCGTTTCAGGATAGCGTCCAAAAAAGCAGTAATCATCAACTGTGATGACGTACATCTTCCCGTCGCGGTTCCGTTTTAAATTCGGTGCCTACAACCCCGGGCAGTAGCAGCGCAATTGCCGCCCGCCCCATACGCTCACGTATGGGGCGGGCGTATTTATCTGACAAAACCCCGCCGGCGGTCAGCGCCTAGTTTTGTAACTCCTTGAATTTGATGCCTAAAAAAAGAAAACCCGGAAGGGCGAGTGGAATCACCGCCGAATTGACATGATAAAGTTCAATCGGCACTATAAAGATGAACAAGAGGGTTTGGGATCCCCCCAACTCAGCGAAATAATTGTTCTAGGGAGACACTTATGACTAAACGAATTCTGGGTGCTGCTATCACGGCGGCGGTTGCTCTCGCAGTTGCGCCGGTGCAGGCAAAAGAGTTGGGTGCTGTGACAGCGCTACAACAGACCAACACTCTAGCTAAAAGCTTTTTGGTAAATTTCTTGAAGCCTGCCAACGATGCTGGTGTGAAAATTAAATATATTGGCGGTCAAGAGGTTGTTCCGCCGCGTAAAGCTGCCGGTGCTCTCAAACGTGGCACGTTTGATGTCTTGAGCGCGCCCACCGCTTATTACATCGGTACGGTGCCAGAGGGTTTTGCGATGCTGGCAGCAAACCAGGGTCCGGCTGCGATGAGGAAGAACGGGGCCTGGGAAATCATGGAAGAGGTCTACATGAAAAAGGCCGGCGCCGTGCTTCTTGCTTGGGGCGAAAACATGACTTCCTACAACACGTACCTTAACATGATGCCGAAGATGGGAGCCGATGGTGTTCCTGATCTAACAGGTGTTAAGATGCGGGCCACCGGTACGTATCGTCCCCTTTTCCGGGCTCTTGGCGCCTCGACAATCAACATTAAATCGAGCGAGATCTTCACAGCTATCCAACGTGGGACTGTTGCGGGCTTTGGTTTTCCCGATGTCGCCGTGGTTGCTATTGGGCTTCACAAAGCGATCAAATACCGGGTGACGCCAAACTATTACCAGACCAACCAAGTGGTAACGGTCAACCCTGCCAGCTGGAAAGCACTCAGCTCTGATGATCAGAAGAAGCTCAAGGATCTTGCGATCAAGTATGAAACATCCTCAGTGCTTTGGATGGAAAAGCAACGCGTCAAAGAGGAAAAGCAGCTCAAGGCTGCGGGCGTGAAGGACATCGCTCTTACCGGTGCCGCTGCAGCGAAATATCTTGATATCGCTCACCAGGAAATCTGGAAGCAATTGAAAGCGAAGTCAGAATATCACGATAAGCTGAAACCTCTGATGTACGTCCCCGGCAAACCGAACCGACAAGCCGATCTTGGGCGCGCGCTCCGAGACTAATTTACCGTCCCGGAACTGACTGAATGGAAGCCTTCGACAAAGGGCTCGAAAAAGTGGTGACGGCGCTGGCCTATTTGGCCAGCGCCATCATTCCTTGTATCTTCACGATGATCGTAATCGATGTGTCCATCCGGACCATTGGCATCACGCCTCCGCTTTTTACGTCCTCTATCGTTGAATATGGCTTGCTTTATGTCGCGATGTTTTCCGCGCCATGGCTGGTGCGGCAGAAAGGCCATGTGGCGATTGAGGCCCTGGTGTCAGTATTGCCGCCAGGTGTCCAACTCACGCTTGCCAAGTTCATGTACCTGATCTGCTGCGTCTCGGCCCTTCTTTTTGCCTATTTCGCATTGCAGCTATTCATC
This sequence comes from Alphaproteobacteria bacterium UBA7314, assembly GCA_002471575.1. Taxonomy (GTDB): domain Bacteria; phylum Pseudomonadota; class Alphaproteobacteria; order MPNO01; family UBA830; genus UBA830. Next base: position 20,579 of record DKQG01000020.1, read on the forward strand.
GACGCCGCCGAGAGTGGACAACTCGACGTTCGCGGGGTCGACATGCCCTACTGGGGCCAGTTTCTGCCGATGACCATCGGGTTCTTTCTGGTGTCATTGGAATTCTTTATGTTTCTTTTAGGCCTTCGCCATTACTACTCGTACGATCTCAGTGAAATTAAGGACGAGGTCTGACTATGGAGTGGTACTGGGCGGGTGCTATTCTTCTGGGTTGCGTCATGGCAGGCATGGCGCTCGGCATTCCTGTAGCATTCACATTCCTTATCACCAATATCATCGGGACCTGCGTTTTCGTAATCGGTCGGCAGGACTCTATAAGCGCCTTTTTCGACAGGTTCATGCTTCAGGTGCCTCAGGTTGTCGATAATGCGCCGCAGTTAATTACCTCATTCACTCTGTCACCGATCCCGATGTTTATTTTGATGGGATCTTTGTTTTTCCATACCGGCCTAGCGATCAAAGTCTTCGACGCGCTAGATAAACTACTTGGCAAGATACCGGGTCGACTGTGTTACCTCACTGTTATAGGGGGCTCGCTGTTCTCGACACTGACCGGCTCAACCATGGCGAATACCGCCATGCTGGGTTCGCTGCTGGTTCCCGAAATGCAACGCCGGGGATACAGCAAGCACATGTCCATGGGTCCGATTCTGGGCACCGGCGGGCTCGCGATGATCATTCCACCTTCGTCGCTGGGCGTCTTGTTGGCCAGCATTGCCAGCGTGGACGTCGGCGCACTGTTGATTGCAGGATTGCTGCCCGGGTTCGTTCTGGCGGGATTATACGCCGGGATGATCACACTGATGCTGGTGCTGAATCCCGATTCGGCACCCTCATACGACGTGGAACCCACAACCTGGTCCGAAAAGGGTTATCAGGTTCTCGTTAATATCCTGCCGATGGGGTTCGTAATTTTCCTCGTTATCGGTTTCATTGTGCTTGGCTGGGCCACGCCATCGGAATCGGCGTCCTTCGGCGTGGTTGGCGTTGTGATCCTGGCGGTAGTTCGGAAGGCCCTTACCTGGGAGGCCTTTAAGACATCATTGATCGGCACGATCCGCGTTGTTGGCATGGTATTTTTCATTTTGATGAACTCGACTGTGTTCAGCCAGCTTTTGTCTTTCTCGGGCGCGAGCCGCGGGTTCGTTGGCTGGGCGACCGGCTTCGAAGTAGCGCCGCTGGTTATTCTTGGCGCAATGTTCCTGGTATTGATCCTGCTAGGTATGTTCATGGACCCGGTATCCATGATGCTGATAACCGTTCCGATTTTCTATCCGATCGCGAGTGAACTCGGCTACGACCTCATCTGGTTCTCTCTAATTGTCCTGATGTCACTGGAAATGAGTGCGACGACTCCACCTTTCGGATTGTTACTTTACATAATGATGGGCATGGTCAAAGGGACGACCCTGGGACAGGTGTCTCTTGCGGCCGCCCCGTACCTGCTCTGCGATCTCATCCTGATCGTAATTCTGATCATTTTCCCGATGCTGGCCTTATACCTTCCAGGATTAATGGCTGGTTAGAGGAATCCACAGGCGGAATCCGTCTGCATTCTCTCGCTTAAATATTACAGTACGTATTTCATCGCCGTTGTGCGGCATGTAAACTCGCGACACGCCCACTTTGAAGCGAGGAACCAACCACATGGTCATGAGACCCCGCGATCGGATTGATTATTCGGCGATGGCGGACCGGGCGCTGCATGAACAATTTCGAGCGGCTTTACCGGGAAGGCCAACACAACGCCCGGGTGATGGCGATCGCCGTGCACCCCTACATTTCGGGTGCGCCGTTTCGGAGCAAATATTTCGAACAGGCGCTGGATGAAATTTCGAAGCACGACGATGTTGAGCTGTGGACCGGCGGTCAGGTGGCCGACTGGTATAGAACTGTGACCTGACACAGCCGCTGCGTAAGTGGCCAAGGAGGGACGATGACGGTAAAGCTCGGCGACTCACCTCAGCGAAAAGAAGATTTGCGTCTCCTCACCGGACGAGGGCGATTTGCCGACGACAATACCTCGGAAGGGCAGCTTTACGCCTTCATGCTGGCATCCGTGCATGCCCATGCCGAAATTGGGAACATCGACACGTCAGCGGCAAGAGCCGCGCCCGGGGTTGTCGATGTTTTGACCGGAGAGGACTGGCTGGCCGACGGCTTTGGGCCCATACCGCACAACATGGGATTTTCCAGCCCGCCGGACATTGTGCTCGAAAACCGCGACGGCTCCGAACGGTTCGTCGCACCGCATTATCCGCTACCCGCCGACCGGGTGCGTCATGTCGGCGAGCCGGTGGCGATGGTGGTTGCAGAAACCTTTACACAGGCGCGCGATGCCGCTGAACGGATAGAAGTCGACTATTCGCCGCTTGAACCCATCATCGATACCGATGTCGCATCATCGAAAACCGCGCCCGTAATCTGGCCAGATCATGGGACCAATGTCGGGATCGACGCCGATGTAAACGATCCCGCCGAAACCGTCCGGCTGCTGCGCGATGCCGATCACGTTATCAGCCTGAAGACACGTCTTACCCGGGTGTCGGGTGTTGCGATGGAACCCAGGTCGTCGCTGGGCGAATACGATATGGAAGGCCGCTATACGCTGCAGACCACGGCCGGAAGCATCTATCGTTATAAACGTGAACTTGCCCAGTTGCTGTGCGAAGACGAAGAGAACGTCCGCATCGTCATCAGGGACGCGGGTGGATCGTATGGGCCGCGCAACGCGCTTTATGTGGAACATGCCTTGGTTCTGTGGGCGTCGAAGCGGCTCAGACGGCCTGTCAAGTGGACGTCGGATCGGACGGAGTCCATGCTCACCGATTATCAGGCACGCGACTTGGTGATCGACGCGGCGATCGGCTTCGATGCCGACGGCCGCATTACTGCATTACATACCCATAATACATCGAATATCGGTGCCCACTCCGCATCCTGGATTCCGCTCGTCAAAGGCATCGAAATCACCACGGTGCTCTATAAAATTCCTTCAGCGTCCGCACGTGCTGTCGCGGTTCAGACCAACACGCCGCCCACCTATCCCTATCGGAGCGCCGGCCGCCCAGAGGTTATGTACGCGATGGAACGCATGATGGACATGGCGGCAGCCGCGACCGGGGTCGATCGGATCGAAATCCGTCGCCGGAATTTGATCCGGCCGGACGACATTCCCTACGAGAATAATTTCGGGCTGACCTACGACTCGGGCGACTATCCGCAGGCTTTGGAAGAGGCGGTCGCGCTGTCGGACTGGCACGGGTTTGAAGGACGCCGGGAAGATGCTGCAAAGCGCGGCAAGCTGCGCGGTATCGGGATTGCGAATTATGCCGATCTGTCGACCGGTTATCCGCGAGAATGGACAGAGATCGAGGTGTGTCCGGGAGGGGTCGTAAATGTGCAGATCGGCACCATGCCGACGGGTCAGGGGCATCAGACTGCATTCAGCCAGATGGTCGCGGAGGTTCTGCAGGCGCCGTACGAGACGATAGAGGTCGGGTACGGCGATACAGATTATTTGAAAGACGGCGGCGGCACGCATTCGGGGCGCAGTATGCGCATGGGCGCTATCGTGCTTTCAGATGCCAGCGCAAAGATCATCGCCCGCGCCGGCCGGATCGCCGCGCACGTTCTCGAGACCGCGGACACCGATATCGAATATGCGGATGCCATGTTTTCTGTGGCGGGCACCGACCGGTGCATCAGCCTTTTCGATGTCGCGGCGGCGGCGCGCGACCGGGATGATCTGCCCGACGATCTGAAGGGCGAACTGAAGGAAGACGCCGACGTGTATTTCCCCCGTGCTGTGATCGGGTCGGGTTGCCATGTCTGCGAAGTGGAGATCGACCCGGAAACAGGTGTGGTGGAGATCATCGACTGGACAGCGGTCGACGATGTCGGCCGTGCGATCAATCCCATGACTTTAGACGGTCAGACCCATGGCAGCGTCCTCCAGGGCGTCGGGCAGGCTTTGATGGAAGACTGCGCCTACGACACTGGTTCCGGCCAAATGATAGGTGCGACATTCGCGGATTACGCGATGCCCCGCGCCGATACCTCGCCGCCGTTCCGCACCAAACTGCTGGAAGTTCCCAGCCCGTCGAACCCGTTGGGTATAAAGCCGGGCAGTGAGGGCGGTACCGCGGTTGCACCGGCGGTGGTGGCTAATGCGATCGTCGATGCGATGAAGGAATTCGGCGTCGATCACATAGAACTGCCGGCGACGCCCGAACGCGTCTGGCGTGCGATAAATTCCTGATAGCTAATTGTCGAAGCGGATTTCCCGTTTTTCGAGGAACGCCTGCATGCCTTCCTTCGCGTCGTCCGACGCCTGGGTGAGAGCAGACGCGAGCGACTCCACGAAGTAACCCTCGCTTTCGCCCATCCGGTCAATGCGCTGGATGGTGTTAAGCATCATCTTGTTGGCCAGCGGTGCGTTGCCGGCAATGGTCTCTGCCAGTTCCATCGCCTTGTCGAAAGCCTCGCCATCCCCGACCAGATGATGCGATAGGCCAATATTTTGGCCTTCTTCGGCGCCCACACGGCGCCCAGTCAGCATCATCTCAGTCATACGGCCGGGCCCGATGACCCGCGCCACGCGAATGCTGGCGCCGCCGCCGACATAGATGCCCCGACGCCCTTCTGGCAATTGGTAGATCGTTGACGGTTCTGCGACGCGGACATGTGCGGTTGTCGCAAGTTCGAGTCCGCCACCCATTACGGCCCCATGCATCGCGGCGACCACAGGCAGTCCGCCGTATTGAACCAGATCGAATGTGCGGTGCCAGTAACGGGAAATTTCGAACGCTTCGTCGACGTCCCGTTCCTTGTGTTGCGACAGATCCAGCCCGGCACAGAAATGATCCCCGCTCGCCCCGAGCACGACGGCCAACGCCTCCTGTGGGGGATTGCTGAAAAACCGGTTGATATCTTCGATCAGCGTTTCATTGACTGCATTACGTTTTTCGGGTCGGTTAAGCGTCAAAACGGCGATCTTGCCGCGCATTTCGAAGTTGATCAGATCAGAAGAAAAAGCAGTCACAGGGTCGGCTCCGCAATGGGCTGGACGGGGTCGGTAACGCCTCTATAAGTGGCTGGGTACGCGGTGTAAACTCTGAGGACCAGAAGAATAAAAAGGGACAAACGGGATGGATGTGAGCGGACATGGTGCCATTGTCGCAGGCGGTGCGTCGGGCCTGGGGGCCGCAACCGTCCGTGCCCTAGCAGCAGCCGGCGCGAAGGTCGCGGTTCTCGACGTTAATATTGAGGTCGCGCGGAAAACAGCCGGGGAGATCGGCGGGGTCGCCATCGAATGTGACGTCACCAACCCCGAGAAGGCTGAAGCCGCGGTCGATCAGGCGGTATTCGAGACCGGAGGCCCCCGGGTTCTGGTGAATTGCGCCGGTATTGGGCCGGCGGAGCGGATACTAGGTCGCGAAGGTCCGCAGCCGCTCGATCACTACGCACGCTGCATCAATGTCAACGTGGTTGGCACGTTCAACATGTTGCGGTTGGTCGCCCACAAGATGAGCCAGACCGATGCCCTGGACGACGACGGTGAACGAGGCGTGATCATAAACACGTCTTCCGTTGCCGCGTATGACGGCCAGGTTGGGCAGGCTGCTTATTCATCGTCCAAAGGCGCTATCGCAGGACTGACGCTGCCTGCCGCACGCGAACTTGCAAGGTTCGGCGTTCGGGTCGTTGCCATCGCGCCGGGCGTATTCGAAACGCCCATGCTGCGGGGGTTGCCGCAACCCGCGCAGGAATCCCTCGAGGTAGCGACACCGTTTCCCTCGCGGCTCGGGACGCCGGATGAATATGCGAACTTCGTAATGTGCATTCTCGGCAACAAGATGCTGAACGGCGAAGTGGTCCGCCTGGACGGGGCGCTCCGGCTCGCGCACGGTTGAGGTCTTGCCCGGTGACCAAACTCGCACAGGTGAACATGAATACGTTCGGCGTCAATGTCGAGCGGCGGTCCGACGGTACGGTCGTTCTCACCTGCCCGGAGCCGCTTGACGAACTGCCAAGCAGCATCATTGCCATGTTGCGGGATCATGCGGCGCAGCATCCCGATCGCGATTTTCTGTGCGAACGCGACGGATCCCGCGAATGGCGCCGGGTGACATATGCCGACGTACTGAATGCGGCCAATGCCATCGGTCAGGCGCTTCTCGACGGTGGGCACGGGTCGGATCGTCCGGTGGCGATCCTGTCTGACAATTCCATTGACCAGGCATTCGTCACCTTCGGGGCAATGACCGTCGGGGTGCCGGTGATGCCGGTATCGCCAGCCTATTCGTTGATGAGCAAGGATCACGAAAAGCTCAAAAGCGTGATCGCGCATAACGACCCGTCTGCGATTTTCATCGAAAACCCGGAACCGTTTGCACCCGCCATCGCAGCGCTCGAACTTTCGGGGCGAACCCTTGTGACGAGCACGGGTGCCGATGGCATTCCAGGTGCGGTGTCCTTGTCCGACTGGCTGTCCGTGTCGGCGACAGATGCGTTGGACGAAGCGGTATCGCGTATTGATCTCGATACCATCGGCAAGATCCTGCTGACGTCCGGGTCAACAGGGCTTCCAAAGGGGGTGCTGAACACGCACCGCATGATGGTGTCCAACCAAGTGTCTCTATCCCAGATATACTCGTTTCTCCGCGACGAACCGCCCGTTCTTCTGGACTGGTTGCCCTGGAATCATACCTTCGGCGGTAACTATAACCTTAACATGGTGCTGCATAACGGTGGGACCATGTATATCGACGAAGGACGCCCTGTGCCCGGCCGCATCGAGGCGACGATTGCAAACCTGCGCGAAATTTCGCCAACGCTCTATCTGAACGTCCCGCGCGGCTACGATCTGATGCTCCCGCTGCTGGAACAGGATGCGGCGGCGCGGGATAGCCTGTTCCGAAACCTGAAGAAGTTCTTCTTCGCGGGTGCCGCTCTGCCAGCGAATGTTTGGGAACGGCTGGATGCACTTGCCATCGCGGAGCGAGATGAACGGTTGCCCATCACGACATCGCTGGGTTCCACTGAAACGGCACCCGCGGCGACCTATCTGAACTGGCTGCCGCAGTCTGCCAGCAATGTTGGCCTGCCGATGCCGGGCCACGAGATCAAGCTGATCCCCAACGAGGACAAGCTGGAGATCCGCATGCGCGGACCGAACATCACGACGGGGTATTATAAACAAGACGATCTGACCCAAAAGGCCTTCGACGAGGAGAATTTTTTCTGCATCGGAGATGCGGGAAAATTCGAAGATGAAGACGATCCGTCGAAGGGGATCGTTTTCGACGGGCGCGTCGCGGAAAATTTCAAATTGCTGTCGGGAACCTGGGTGCATACCGGGCACCTTCGGCTGCAGGCGATCGCCGCTGCATCTCCAGTGATCCAGGATGCAGTCGTAACCGGGCAAGATCGGGAGGATGTCGGATTGCTTGTATTTCCAAGTGTTACGGGGTCTCAATCGGTCGCAGGCGGGAATGCGGAGCTTGATAAAATCGTTTCTAGCGCCCCGGTTCACGATCATATTCGAAAGTGCCTTGGCTTTCATAATACCGACAATCCCGGTAGCTCTACGCGGATCCGCCGAGTACTCCTGATGACGGAACCGCCGCAGATTGACGCAGGTGAGATCACTGATAAAGGTTATATCAATCAGCGGGCTGTGCTGGCCCGCCGTGCGGAACTGGTCGAGCGTCTTTACAAAGGCGACGGCGACGATATCGTTGTAACAGATTAAAGAAAGAAACCGCGGTTCCGCGGAAGGGAGAGAGCATGATTAAAGTTGCTGACATTACATTCGGACGACTGCAGTCGCCGGACCTCGATGTAGCCGCAGAATTCCTGACGGATTTCGGTATGGTCAAAGTGGACCGCACCAGCGACAGGCTGTTCATGCGGGGAACGGGAACCGATCCGGTGATCCACATCACGCACCTGGGGGACCCCAAGTTCATTGGTCTTGGATTTCGCACAAACAATATGGACGACCTGGAAAAAGTAACCAAGCTGGACGGTGCGTCCGGGATCGAAGATTTCGATGCACCCGGCGGCGGGAAGGTCGTGCGTCTCACCGATCCGCACGGCTATTCTGTCGAGATCGTTGGAGGACAGGAACAGGCCGAAGAAATCATCGTGCCGCGCTTCAAGGTCAATGATGTCGACAACAAAGACGTCCGCGCCGGCGAACTAACCAGGATTACGCCCGGGCCATCCCATGTCAAAAGGGTCGGTCATGCCGTTATCATGACGACCGATATCCAGGGCGGCACCAAATGGTATCGCGATACTCTGGGTCTCGTTTCATCGGACGAAGTCTACGTCGAAAATGATGAGGATAAGGTTATCGCGACATTCAACCGGATCGACGCCGGTGACGAATATGTCGACCACCATACGTTCTTGTGTGTGCAGGGTGAGAAAATCGGGCTTAACCATATTTCGTTCCAGGTGCACGATATCGACGACGTTGCGATGGGCCATGCTCACCTGCAGTCCAAGGAAAAATACGATCATATGTGGGGCATAGGCCGCCACGTGCTCGGCAGCCAGGTTTTTGATTATTGGTGCGATCCGTGGGGCCGGGTGCACGAGCACTGGACCGACAGCGACCGGCTAAACGACAAGAACCCGCCAAACATGGTGCCAGTCGAGGAAGGCTTCAGTTCCCAGTGGGGGGAGCCCGTGCCCGAGCGCTTTATTACCCACGCCACGCCATAAGGCAGTAATTCAAGGGAGAACGATACGATGAAGGCGACCGTCAACGGCGTCGAGCTGAACTACGAAGTATCCGGCAATCCGGAAAAGCCATGGCTGACTTTTTCCAACTCGCTGGCGACCAATCTGCATATGTGGGACGACCAGGCGACCGCGCTGGCCGACGACTTTCACATTCTGCGTTACGACAAGCGCGGGCACGGTCAGTCCGAGCCGGTTTCAGGTGCCTACAGCTTCGACGATCTGATTGCCGACGTGGTCGGTCTCTGGGATCATCTCGGGATTGAGAAAACGCATTTCGTGGGTCTGTCGATCGGTGGGATGACCGCCCAGGGCATCATGCTGAAACACGCTGACCGGCTTATGTCTGTGGTGATTGCGAATTCGATGGGCAAGGTTGCCCCTGAATTCGTCAGCGCCTGGCAGGATCGTATCGATTTGTCGCGAGAAAAGGGAATGGACCCGCTCATTCAGCCGACGATGGAACGCTGGTTTACCGAGGAATACAGAAATCAGGGTACTGCCGAGGCGCAGGCGATCGCCGATATGATCGCGACAACTTCCGTCAACGGTTATGCCGGCTGCGCGTCGGCGATCCAGAACCTGAGCTACCTGGACAGCCTCGATCAGATTACTGGCCTGCCCGTCCTATTCATCGCGGGGGCTCAGGATGCAGGTACACCACCGGCCGGTATGGAGGCGATGCACGCCAATATGCCGGGATCGGAATACGTATTGCTCGATCCTGCGGCGCATATTTCCAACGTCGAAAGGTCGGCGGATTTCACGCAGACCCTGTCGGGTTTTTTGGCAAAACATTAGGTCCCGCCGCGGCCCATATCGCCGCCGGGTGAGAGGATAGATCAAGTGACCGACCTGTTTTCACCGATAACCGCTGGACCTTTCGATCTACCGCATCGCGTCGTGATGGCGCCGATGACCCGCAACCGGGCGGAAGAAGGAAACGCGCCGCATTCCTTAAATGCTAAGTATTATAAGCAGCGCTCTGATGCCGCGCTGATCATCACCGAAGCGACGCAGGTGTGCCCGGAAGGAATGGGCTATCCGGGAACACCCGGCATCCATTCTGACGCGCAAATCGATGGCTGGCGGGCAGTGACGGACGCAGTGCACGAAACGGGCGGACGGATTATCCTGCAGCTCTGGCATGTCGGACGTATTTCGCATCCCGATTTGCAGCCGGGTGGTACAGAACCGGTTGCACCGTCCGCCATACAACCGGCGGGCGAGGCGATGACGCTGTCGGGTATGAAGCCGTTTGTGACGCCGCGAGCGCTGGAAACCGCTGAACTCCCCGCGTTGGTGGAGACGTATCGCACAGCCGCCAAAAACGCCGATATGGCCGGCTTCGATGGAGTCGAAGTGCACGGTGCCAACGGATATCTGCTGGATCAGTTTACTCGAGATTCGACCAATAAACGGGATGACGTTTATGGCGGATCGGTCGAAAACCGCTGCCGCCTGCCGCTGGAGATCACCGACGCGGTGGTGGATGTATGGGGCGCCGACCGGGTGGGGTACAGGATATCCCCGTTCCAGCCCTATAACGACATCTCCGACTCAGATCCCGAAGCCACGTTCTGCTACCTGACCACGGAGCTAGCGAAGCGGAATCTTGTTTACCTGCACATGGTGGAAATGGGCGGAAACGAGGAAACTGGCGATTTTCTGTCCGGCCGAAACAAGCTCTTTGCGAAACTGCGGGACCTGTGGCCGAACACCCTCATTACGAACGGGGGCTATGATCGCGCGAAAGCGGACGCCGTGATCGGAGGCGGCCTAGCGGACATGGTATCGTTCGGTGCTCCGTATCTTGCCAATCCGGATTTGGCGGAGCGTTTGCACAGCGGTGCCGCCTATAACGAGCCCGATCGGGCAACGTTTTATGGCGGGAGCGCCAAAGGATATACAGATTACCCATTTCTGGGCGACTGACTCCCGAAATCCGTCGATCTGCGACCCGTTGCCGGCGCTAAGAGAAGCTAACCGTGACGGCGCAGAAAACGTGTCAAGATCAGGTTGCCCCAGACATCATTCCTCGTAAACGGGTCCCTCTTGATGAATGACTGGATTCCGGCCTCGTCGGGTGTCTCGATCAGAAACATCTAACTAATCATGGTTTTGCCGTCTTCCGCCAGCGACGGACCCGAGAGGGTGATAGCGATCCCACATTCCTTCCGATAGGTGCGGTGTTCGTTCACGAATTTCGTCCGGGTCTCGACCCAGTCGGGTTCGTCAATGCTGCGCAGGCAGAAAAGCACTCGGTGCGTCCTGCTCTTGAAAGCTGTCTCCATACGGGCTCGAAGCCGGTTACACAAATCTATGAGGACGCTTGGCTTGTCTGGCGTTTATCCCGTCTATTCGGCTCGCGCGATGCTGGATTACGTATACCAAGTTTTCGACGCCCGAATTGTTTTTGGGCCGGGATGAATAGCCCTGATCGGAGAAGAGGCCGAGAAGCCCGATGCATCCTCAATCCTGCTTGTCTAACCCAATTCCCAGAAAGTAGCTGCCGATGCGGCGCCCAGAACTCAGCCTCGCGTTGCTATAGCAAAACCGCGCGTCTATCCTAATTCCACGACCAGTTTGGGCATGGGGAGCAAGACAGACGAATGGTTCATCAGGTAACCGTCCGGCAGGAAATAATTGACCGCGTCCTTGCGCGGCGAGGACGGCACCACTTATACGAAACTCTGGATCCGGCAGAGACTGCCTTTGTCGTCATCGACATGCAGAACATGTTCTGCGAACCGGGCGCGCCGGCAGAAGTCCCGGCTTCACGGGGTATCTGCGAGTCGATAAATCGCCTGTGCGACGAACTTCGGGAGATGGGTGGGCTGGTGATCTGGATCACCAGCGCGACCACATCCGCGAACGGCAAGAGTGACTGGGAACACTTCATACGCAACTTCGTGGCCGAGGATATTCAAGAACGAACCATAGAGGCGCTCAAGCCGGGTGGCCACGGCGAGCAGATCTGGAAGGACTTGGAAGTCAGGGATAATGACCTGATCGTTCGCAAGAACAGGTATTCCTGCCTGACGCCGGGCTCGTCAATGCTGCAGAGCGTGCTGTCGAGCCAAGGCATCCGCAATGTGCTGATCGGCGGTACCAAGACCAATATCTGCTGCGAAAGCACCGGCCGCGACGCCATGATGCTGGATTACAACGTTGTCATGGTCGAAGATTGCAATGCCGCACTCTCAGACGACGAACATCGTTCGGCGCTGGAGAACGTCATCCAGCAGTTCGGTGATGTCATGACCGTGGACGAGGTCACCGCCGTGTTGCGAAACCGTCAGAACTGACGAACCATGAATCTCGATCCCGTATTAGTCCGAAAGATCGAAGTCTTTCTATACCACGAAGCCCGTTTGCTCGACGAACGTCGGTTCGAAGACTGGATGGCACTGTTCGCCGATGACGGGATCTACTGGATACCTGCCACCCCGGATCAGGAAGATCCGCTTGGCGAGGTTTCGATCGCCTATGAAGACCGGCAGTTGATCGATGTCCGCGTCCGCCGGCTGCGGCATCCGGAAAACTATGCCGACCAGCCGACCGTCAGAACCCGGCGGGTAATCGGTAACGTTATGATCGTCTTGCCGGAAAACGGCGTCGTGGTCGCGCGGTCGAATTTCACACTTGCCGATCTGCAGGGCGACGAACAGCGTATCTTTCTTGGGGAATACGTTCACACGCTCCGGCCCGCCGGTGACGATTACGAAATTGTCCAAAAACGTGTCAATCTGCTGAATTGTGATGCCCCCATGGGCGGCATTGTCGTGCCATTCTGATGGCGGATCAGGGAGCCGCGGTCGTGATCGGCGCTGGGGATGCGCTGGGCGGGGCGATCGCCCGACGGTTCGCAAAAGGGGGACTTGTCGCCGTTCCGTCTCGCCGAAAGATCCAACCGCTCGGTGAACTGGTGGCGCAGATTGAGGCGCAAGGCGGCCGGGCCGAAGGCATACCGTGCGATGCGCGCGACGAAGAAGCCGTTATCGAGATGTTCGACCGTATCGAGGCGGAAATCGGTCCCGTGGAGTTGTTTGTGTTCAACACAGGTGCTCAGCACCGGTCTTCCATTCTGGACATGACGACACGCATCTACCGGCAAGTCTGGGAAAGCGCGACGTTGGCGGGTTTCGTTACCGGCCGCGAGGCGGCGCGCCGGATGGCTGCGCAGGGCAGGGGCACGATCATATTTACCGGCGCGACTGCGAGCGTCCGTGGCGGCGCGAATTTCGCGTCTTTCGCCAGCGCGAAACACGCACTTCGCGCCCTCGCTCAGTCGATGGCCCGGGAGCTCGGGCCGATGGGTGTCCATGTAGGTCATATCATTGTCGACGGCATGATCGATTCCGAAGCCGTCAGAACAAAATTTCCAGACGAGACGGATGCGCTGCCGGACGGCGGTATGCTGGATCCGGACCATATCGCGGAGGCTTATTGGGCGATGCACACGCAACCCAAGGACGCCTGGACGTTCGAAATGGATATCCGCCCGTCGGTAGAACGCTGGTAGCCGGTGTATCCGCCGACGATGGCCATGTCCTTCTTGCGGTCGTGAAAAACAGATATCCGACATCGTCGAATTGCCCTATATCGCCGCTATGAAGACAGCCGTTCCGCAGGGTCTGGGCGGTTTCCTCCGATAGGTACGACAACCTGGCATGATTTGGGGGCCTGTCGCGCTGTTTTCTCCGACCTCACTCGGGGGCGGGGGGGCTTTCGTCGAACTCCAAGTTGAGGATCTCGACGTCGCTCATCGCTAGCGGGACGTCGACCGATCCTGATTTCCATGAACCACGCGCCGGATTGTCTGTGAGAACTCGGCTGGCTAGCCCGTCCTGCTCAGGGTGTAGAAATCAGGGTTGCCGCACGCCCGGTTACCAGCCCCCGTTCTATACGCTCATGCAGGGCTTCGGCACCCACCATGTCTGCCGTTTCGGTCACTAGCGGCCATACCTCGCCCCGTGCACATAGCTCAAGCGAATCCATTACTTCCTGGCGGGTAGCGTACCGGCTTCCCATCAGGACTAGTTCCTTTTCCAGCATGGTATGGGCGTGGGCGGAGAAATTTTCACCGGATCCGCCAAGTGTCACCATGCGACCGCCGCGTCCGAGGCACTGCACCGCAGTTTCCAGTGTCTCCCGCGAAGAAACGAAATCGATCGCCACGTCGATACCGCCACCGCTTAGATCCACCAGCGCCTCGACGGCGTTGCTGTCGCCTGGATTCACGCATTCATCGGCACCGGCCCTACGGCAGGCATTAAACTTGTCTGCGGCGATATCAACGGCGATCACTTTGGCATGCGCCCATTTGGCAAGCATCAGCATGTGTATGCCCAAACCTCCGCCGGCACCGAACACGGCGACGGTTTCGCCTGCCTTGATTCCCGCGTGACGCACGACCTTCAATGGCGTTGCGATCGCATCGGTGATAACGCCGATTTCCGCAGCATAATTTTTCCAGTGAAGATTTTCCGGAAACTTCAGAAAATTTTGGGCGGGCAGCTTCATCAGTTCGGCGTAACCGCCGTCGCAGGCGCGGCCAATATACCCGCCAAAGTTTTCGCATAGTGTTTCCCGGTTGATACGACACCACTTGCACTCACCGCAGGTAAGATAGAAATAGGCGGTCACCAGATCGCCCACCGTGACATTGCGAACGCCTTCGCCAACGGCTTCGATCACGCCGGTGATCTCGTGACCGATAATCCGTGGATAGTCGACCTTAGCGCGGCCCGCCTTCACATGCTGGATTGTCAGGCCGGCGCCGCAGGCGATCACTTTTGCGATCGCTTCACCCGGTCCGGGGACCGGGTCCGGGACAGTTTCCAGCGAAAAAGGTTCTCCCGGGCCATTCAGAACAAGAGCTTTCATCAGCTAAACGCCGTGCCCCCGTCGACGATAACGATGACGACCCGGCCCTCGACGCTGTTTGACGTATCGACGTCTACCATCATGCGGCGTCCCGGACTTCGACGACCGCCGCCATCGAGCTATCGCCGGCTGCACAACCGTTGAACAGCCCGAAGCCACCGCCCCTGATGACGAGTTCCTCGATAAGTTCGCAGATGGCACGTAATCCGGTGGGGCCCTGCGGGTGTCCCCAGATCAGCGAGCAACCGTAATTATTCATCTTGATGATGTCGTAGCCGGTTTCCCGGCAGAACACGATGTCGTTCACCGCAAAGGGGTTATGGGTTTTTACGGCGGCGACGTCGTCAAGCAATATGCCCGCATTGTCGAGCGCGCGTTGTGATGCGGGGACAGGTGCGTGCGGCATGAGGGCCTTGTCGGTGCGCGCCTGGCCGAACCCGGCGAGGCGGATTTCGACCTTCGGATCGGAAGAAATCGCAGATGCCTTTTCGCGGGTGGTGACGATCATCGACGCGTTGCCATCGGCCGGATGCGTCTGGCTGCCGAACGTTACCGTACCGTCCGGCAATACCGGTTTTAACTTGTTCAGCCCGTCGCGCGTGGTCTCGAATACACCTTCGTCGCTCGTCATGGTCGCGACAGTTTTTCGATACTTCTGATCCGGCACCTCGAACGGCAGGCGCATGTATCGTCTCTGGAAGGCGTGGTTGTCGGCGGTCGCATCGCAGTATTGTTCGTAGCGCTGTGCGACGACATCGTGCTGTTCTTCCGTCGAGATTTGCCACTTGCGCGCCACGTTTTCTGCGGTGCCGACCATCGCCACCTTGGCGTAGGGGTCGTGGCCGAAACTATCCAGCACCCAGTTTTCTGAAGTGCCGGTGCCGCCCGGCGCCAGCGGATTGGGATAGTACACGTTTGGTCCGTTAGATGTCCGGTCGGTGGTAACGACGAGCGCGGATTCGGCGGTTTCGCCGATTTCCTGCGCCGTGTTTTGCAGACAGCGCGCAGACGTGGCGCAGGCTTGGGTTACCGTAGGGCCGGTGACCCGCTCGGCGCCCATCAACGCGGTCATCCAGGGGGCACCGTAGAAAGATTTGTGCTGCGGAACAGTGATGCCTAGAACCGCCATGTCGAAGTCCGCGGGGTTGATTTCCCGCTTGTCGAGTTCGTCTTTGGCGACATGGGCGGCTAACTCTACGCTGTTTAGGTGGCTGAGGGTTCCCTGCCACTTTGCAAAAGGTGTGGACCAGTATCCGCCGTAGGGAATGTAAGCCTCGGTCATCCTGTTTCCTTTAAGTATGCGTATCGTTCCCAAGCTTCGCTGTGTGGCACAAGATGGTCAATACATACGGGGATCGGAACCCGTTGGCATGCCTGCATGACGATGGCAGAATAGGAGCGACATTGCCGGGGTTCCCCCGGGAACGGAGGAGGAAGTCATGACAAAGATGCGCCTTGAAACCACGTCGCCCTTCCAGGGACTAGCGGAACTTGTCGCCGACGACGAAGGACTATTCGCCGAAGAAGGCATCGAGATCGAATGGGTAAAGCGGGCTAACACCCCACGCGAGGTTGATCCCAAGATCACCACGCCTGACGGCCTATCCGCGTTCGGTAGCCATGGCGAGGCGTTCGAAAAGGGTGGCGCCGACATGTACAACGCCTGCGAGTGGGGAAATTATCGGCGCGTGCAGGACACTGAAGCCAAGGGCCGCCAGCTTGGCCGGCGGTCGATCATGGTGTGGGCAGGTATCGTCGTCGCACCGGACTCTGATGCCTATTCGCCGCAGCAGCTAGCCAACGTCCAAGTCGCGGTGCCGTATTATTTTGGAACGCATTACCTGACCTACCAGATGCTGGAAGGGTTCCTTCCGCGCGATCTGATCCAGACCTGCCGTGCACCAAACGGGTCTTCCGCGCGATACGATGCGCTGATTAACGGCGATGTAGCGGCGACGACACTGACCGAGCCGTACCTTTCGCTGGCGGAGAAAAACGGCTGCCGAGTCATTATCGAGGGCATGTATCACGGGACCGAAGTCGCGTCCGACGATATTGATGCCGATACCTACGCGGCTTTTAACCGCGCAGTAAAAAAGGCGGTGCGGATGATCAATGCCGACAAGCGGAAGTACATGCAGTATTTCATCGACCGGCATAAGGGTCAGCATCCAGGTATCGAGACGATGACGGTCGATGATTTTCGCCTGTCGCGCCTCCAGATGGTCGATCCGGCTCCGATACCCGAAGAAGAACTCCAACGCACCTACGAATGGATGAGGAGCTGGGGGATGATCGACGAACTTAGCCCCGACGTGCTGGTCGACGTTCATCGCCAGCAGGCAGCACACGAGGTCTCCGCCTAATAGGGCCTATTCCGGCGGCAGGATTTCCTGCGTGCAAACCTGATCGATCAGATGGCGGCGGCCGATATCGTCAAGATGCGCCCGTTTCTGGTCCGCAGTCAGCGGTGCGCCGACACCCTGGGTCATTGCGAGTACGACTGACGTATCGCCCATATCCAGCCAGTACATCCTTCGCACCAATTTTCCTGTGTCATCGCGGGCGAAGGGGTTTTCGGGGTCGGCGCCTAAGTCGGGGCTGTAGAAGTTGGTCATTCGTTGGTTTCCTCTAGTTTCCCGCCCTTTACCACAAACGGTTCTATACGTTTTGTGCGGGCTTGCTGATGTGTAGTGTTGCCGGATAATCTGAGTGAGACAATAAGTATCCGAGATAGGTATGGGACCGTTTCTGAAAAATACCTGGTACGCCGCGGCGTGGAATCACGAGGTGTCAGTGGACAGCCCTCTGGCTCGTAGGATCCTGAACGAGCCGCTGGTCCTGTTCCGAGATACGGCGGGAAAGGTGGTCGCGCTGGAAGACCGGTGTTGTCATCGTCACCTGCCTTTATCGCAGGGTAAAGTCCTCGGCGATGTCCTGCAATGCGGCTATCACGGCCTCGAATTCGACGCGACCGGCAACTGCGTAGCCGTTCCGGGCCAGACCCGGGTGCCGCCGGGCAGCCGGGTGAGGTCTTGGCCGGTAATTGAAAAATACCAGTATATCTGGGTGTGGATGGGCGATGCCGACAAGGCGGATGAAAGCCTGCTGCCAGACTGGCATGTGATGGACGATCCGGACTGGGCCGTGGTGAAGGGCGATCCGCCTTTTCAAATCCCGTGCCATTACGAACTTTTCAACGATAATCTGCTGGACCTGTCGCACCTGGCGTATGTTCATACCAAAAACATCGGTACAGTGGCGGTGCCGGATTTTCCGATTGTCACCACGAAGACCGCAAATACCGTGCGCATGATCCGTTGGATTCTCGATTCGCCGCCCGCCCCGCTTTATGCGCATTTCGGCGGGTTCACAGACAATATTGACCGCTGGCAATACGCCGAAGCCATGGTGCCAAGTTTCAATACGGTGCGCGTTGGCTGCCTGCCTGCCGGATGCGGCGCTCAACCGGGAGACCACCCAGATAATTTTTCGCCCAAATCCGGGGGTCGGAACGCGCAGGGGTTCGAATTCTACAATCTGAATGCCATTACTCCCGAGACCGAGAGCTCGACCTGGTACTTCTACGCCCATTCCCGGAATTTTGCGCAGGACGATCCGAACATGGATGAGGAGTTCCGGCACGAGTTGCGCGCCGCGTTCCAGGAAGACGTCGATATTCTCGCGGCCCAGCAGATGAACATGGCGCGCCATGCGCATGATCCAAAGGATTGGGTCGATATCAACGTCGACGGTCCCGGTCTGGCGCTGCGCAAAATGGTGGTGGATGCAATTTCTGCCGAGCATTAACATTCAGTCTTTGTCTGCCCGAGTAGTTTGATTATTTTAATGGCCTCACAGGTTCGTGTTTCGCGCAAGGGTTATTGATCTGGTCGTGGGTATCGATGTTTCGTAGCTTTTGGTGACTGTTTGCCGCCAACATCGTCTTTTCGTCTATCGTCGTCTCCAGTGCGCGGGCGAGGCAGTTCCACAATGTTTGCATTCTTCTCGATAACAGCGGCAGCCTAGAGAAGGCAAATATCGGCGCACAGAAGCGGGCGGCGATCAATCTAGTCCAGGATTACGGGGGGCAATCCCAACAATATTGTTCGCTTTTCGATCATTCATTTCGCAACGACCACGACGCTTATTCAACGCCTGGAAAATGATCCATTGAACCTTGGAGAGCCACAGAACCATGCTGCCGTAGTGGCGACCTTGAACGGCCTTTCCCACACCGGCGGGGCGAGCGACATGCCGAGCGCTATTCTTTCAGCGGATCGATATCCAGCGCTGACTTGATCGCGTCCATGCGAAACCCACGGCGCTGCAGCCACCCGGCATCGCGCCGCCGCGATTTGTCATCCTGACCCGATGACCGAAACGGGCCGCGGCGCGCTCGTTTGAGGGCCACGACGGCTTGGTCGGTCGAGCTCTCCGAACTTTCCATGTCTAGGTGGTCCAGTTCCGGCAATGCCTGCGTGAGTGCGCTTTCCAGCTCGGTCTCGACTGTTTCCCGATCCACCATCGCGCCGCGCGCCGCGACGTTGATCGCGGCATTGGTGGCATATCCCGAGCGCAAGGCCATGCGCAACCGTGCCGATGCCGCTTCGCGGTCGTTCACATAACCGAGTTCCGTAAGGTTCGAAACGATACTAGGGATCAGTTTGGTGAACTGCATGCGTTCTTCCTCGTCGCGCACGTCGCGGTACAAACGTTTGTTCAGGTGATCTGCCAGCTTGCCGGACGAGACGAGATAACGTTCGCAGTACCAGACCGCGATATTGCGCAACCGCTTTTCTGACATCTTTTTCGGCGCGCGGCGCCTCGGCTGGTTCATGGATGAGTCGCGATCAGTCTCCGAAGAACATCTGGAACAGAACCCATCCGAAGAACGCCAGCCCGACGATAACGTAGAATTTTTCCACCCACGGGTTCTTCTCCTTGCGGGTCGCCAGAGATAGGAAATCGATCTTTTGCTTTTCTTTCGGAAACCATTCCATATCGACTAGTATACGACAATTCGGATCCTGGGCCACGCGCCTTCACATTTACTTTCATGTATCTAGGGGGAACTGTTCTTGGAACAGCCACCATTTCGCGCCGATCATATCGGTAGCTTGCGGCGGCCCGTTGCGCTTCAACTTCATTTTTATTTGCCCAGTCTACCATTCCCAAAATATACCTAACTTCCGGTATGCAGGCTCACGGTTCATTTTCATCCGCCACTGCTTAGTGTGCATGCGGTCCCTTAGCCGGAATATTCTCCGACTCCAAAAAGTCTGTGTATACGCACGCTGGGGTAACGATGATCGGCATTCCCTTCCCCTGACATCAGACACCACGTGTGGGCCAAGCCGATGTCACTTTCGCTATATGTTCCGTTTTCCAGTTCCCCCTCCGCTGCGCAAAAATATCCCGTGCGCAGAGGTTGAGGCACGCAAAGAACCGGACGGCATCGTGCTTCCCGGGAGAACGCGGGCAAAAACCTTCTCACCCAGACCCTCACCCCGAAGCCGTGGGTCATCGGCAGATTTTTGCTAAGCTATTGAAAAGATGGTGCCGGCTAGAGGATTTGAACCCCTGACCCCCTGATTACAAATCAGATGCTCTACCAACTGAGCTAAGCCGGCCCAATGACAAAGTGGTATAGCGCCCATCGTCTTTCGCAACAAGAAAATTGGTGGTGATCCGCTTGATCGTATTCGTTGGGCGTGCCAGCAATGGCAAATATTCAACGTCGAGGATGCAAGATGCACTGGACACCCCGCAGAGAGACCTTTCGCAGTCTTCTGGAAACAGATGACTGCTTTCACCCTGGCTCCGTCTTCGACCCGATTTCTGCCCGCATCGCAGAAGATCTGGGTTTTGAGATCGGCATGTTTGCTGGCTCTGTGGCATCCCTTGCCGTGCTCGGTGCTCCTGATTTGATCGTCCTGACACTGTCGGAATTCGCGGATCAGGCCTATCGCATCAATCGGGCGGGAAACCTGCCGTTACTGGTGGATGCCGATCACGGCTACGGCAACGCATTGAACGTCAGGCGCACGGTGGAGGAACTTGAAACCGCCGGTGTGGCGGCCCTGACCATCGAAGATACCGACCTCCCGCAACCGTATGGTACCGTTGGCTCGACCCGGGTGCTCCCCTTCGAAGAGGGGATCGGTAAGATTAAAGCAGCTCTGTCCGGGCGTCAGGATGCATCTCTGGTGATTGCTGGCCGTACGAGTGCCGCATCAATCAATGGCCTGGACGATGCGATAGAGCGGGGAAGGGCGTATCAGGCCGAGGGCGTCGACGCGATGTTCTTTACCGGCGTGACGGCCGAAGATGAGGTACGGGTGATTTCCGATGCGCTCGACATACCGGTTTTTCTGGGCGGACCCGGTACCGGCACACTGGGCGATCGGGAATTCCTTGCGCGGCACGGCGTCCGGATTAGCCTGCAGGGGCACCATCCTTTTATGGCGTCGGTGCAGGCGACCTACGAGACGTTGAAGTCGTTGCGTAACGGTAAGTCGCCGGAAGACCTTATTGGGAAGGCGTCTTCCGAATTTATGAATACCGTGACCTGTGCTAATGAATACCAGCGCCGGATGAAGGAATACCTCGGGGGCTGAAGCTACTCGGCGGCGAGCACGGTCGGTCCGATCTCTTCCGCGCCGTCGCGACTGATCCCCGCGAGGCTCATCGCTTCAGCGATACGGGCGATCTCGGTTTCCGTCAGCTTCATCAGCGGCGGCCGCACCACGGCGGGACCGTCCAGGCGGCCGAGCAGGACCAGCGCTTCTTTCATACGGTTGTGCATGTCGCCGAACGGATCGCAGTAGAATACCTGCGTAGTGTGATAGATGCGGTCCGCCAGTTTTTGGGCAGTGGCGAGGTCTTGTGCTTGCACAGCACGGAACAGAGCGACCTGAAGGTCTGCGATCACCGAACCTGCGCCGGAAAGCAGCCCGTCCGTTCCCATCACAAGTGACGACATCAACCACGCAGAATTGGTCGACAGGACGTTGATCCGTCTTGGTAGCGAATGCAGTGTCTTGATGTGACGGTCGTGCACCTGCGGTGTCGACCAGTCCTTGATCGCCATCACGTTTGGCACCTCTTCGCAGATCTGCACCAGCGTATCGAGCGGGTAGGCAAGCTCGTTGCCGTACTGAAAAACGATCATTGGCAAGTCCGTCGCATCCGCGATCATCTTCATATGGGCGATACCCATTTCCGGACGTCGCTGAATGCCGCCCATGCCGAGAGAACTCGGCGGGAAGCAGAGCAGAGCTGATGCGCCATGCGCGTCCGCCATATGCGCGATATCCGCAGCGATGTGGCTACCGTCCGCATATACACCGCAAATCAGGGGCATGCGGTCGCCTATCTCGTCGGCTGATTCATCCATCATGCGCGTCTGTTCGTCGAGAGTGCAGGCATGTACCTCCGAGGCGTGACCATTGATTGTCACCGCCGTCACGCCTTCGACATCGGCGGCGAATGACAGATGTTTGCGGGTCTCGGCCCAGTCGAAGCGGTAGTCAGCGTCAAATGCTGCCAGCGTCGCCGGGATTACTCCGTGGGGTACGTAGTCCTTGAACCGCGCCATGGCTTTGTCCTGTCTTTCATATTAGTGAGTGTGCCGGCATTATGTCGCCACCGGCAAAATTCGGCAATTGCATCGAATATCGATTTAGGTTCCGGGGGGAGTCGGGCTTTGAGTCGCAGAGATTGCGGCAAGGATATCCGTGGGGCTAACGGGTATGTTAGAAATCTTTACCTCCCGGCCGCACAGTGCATTTTCGATAGCCGACGCTATAACCGCAGGAACCGGCACGAGACCGCTTTCGCCGACGCCCTTCACACCCAACGGGTTCTGCGAAGACGGCACCACAATGTGCTCGATATGAACGTTTGGCATTTCGGCCGATCCGGGAATTAGGTATTCCGCGAGATTTGTCGACTGCGGCTGAGCCTGGTCGTCCCAAATCATTTTTTCGTACATGGCGAAGCCCAGCCCGTGCGCCGCTCCGCCCGCTACCTGTCCGTCGATCACCAGCGGATTGACCATCACGCCGCAATCGTGGGCGATAGTATAGTTCAGCACTTTGACATTGCCGGTGTCCGGGTCTAACTCGATCTCCGCGACGTGGGCGCCATTGGAAAAGGCCAAGCCGTCGATCTGTTCCGCGACATGGGCCTCCAAACCGGGGTTTTCTCCGGCCGGCAGCGCGAAACCAGTGGCCGCACCGGCAAGCTGCGTCGCGATCTCGCCAAGGCCGATCGACATGCCGGGGACGCCTTTAACGTGCACCCGTCCGTCCAAAATTTCCAGATCGTCCTCCGCGGCCTCCAAAATATGTGCAGCTACACGAAGTGCTTTGTTGCGGACTTCTTCCGCCGCCGATCGCGCCGAGGAACCGGCGGTCACCGTCTGTCGACTGGAGGCCGCGCCCATTCCATAGGGGATCGCCGATGTGTCGCCGATGACGACGTCGATATCTTCGACACCCACGCCGAGGGATTGCGCCACAATCTGCGCCAGCATGGTTCGGGTGCCTTGGCCAATGGCGGACACGCCGGAGGTAACGCTGATACGCCCGGATGGGCCCACGCGCACCGTTGCCGCCTCGAAGGGGCCGCGGCCCGATCCTTTCAGGTAGACGGACAGTCCTATCCCGATGAATCTGCCTTCCGCGGCGGCCGCTGCTTGGCGCGCGGGAAAGTCCGACCATTTGCCGATTTCAAGCGCGGTTTCCAAGCATTTCGGAAAGTTCGCCTCATCGATCACTACAGACGGGTCGGCGCGGCTGGCCAGCGGCCGTGTATAGGGCATCGCGTCGGGCTGAATCAGATTACGCCGACGGATTTCATCGCGGCCGATCCCCAACTTTTCCGCCGCCCGGTCCATCAGGCGTTCCATGACGAAGCTGCCCTGCGGGTACCCGGCGCCGCGTACCGGCGTGACGCAGGGTTTGTTCGTCAGAACAAGCTTAATATCGAGGTTGTAATTGGCAACTTCGTAGGGTCCGGGGACGATACTGCCGGCGTTCTGGGCTACGTTTACGCCGCGTGCCGTATATGCGCCGTGATCGTGGATCATGTCGCCACGCACGCCAAGTATTTTGCCGTTTTCGTCGAACGCGATTTCCATGTCCCAGATCTGGTCGCGTTCCTGTGTGGAACTCGTAAAATGCTCACGACGGTCCTCGATCCATTTAACCGGAGCCTCGAGCATCATTGCCGCCGTCGCAACGACGATATCTTCCGGGTAAAAGACTAGCTTCGGCCCGAATCCGCCACCGATATCGGGTGTGACCACCCGCGTGTTCGTCTCGTTGCGTCCCAGCAGATTGATGAACATCCGGTGCGCCATGTGCGGCATCTGCGTTGCAAGCCAAACCACAAGTTGGTCTTCCAGAGCATCGTATCTTGCAACGAGGCCCCGACCTTCGAGCGCCATGCCGAGACCCTTGTGCAGTGAAAACTTCTCCGCCGCTACGTGCGGAGCAGTGGCAAAAACGGAATCGCAATCGCCGTATCCCATCGAGAATTCGGCCAGGATATTATGGTCGGCGTCGGCATGAGCGGTCGGCGAACCGGCCTGCGCCGCCTGTTCCGGGTCGGCCGAAGCCGGCAGGATGTCGTAATCCACCTCGACAAGCGCCGCTGCATCTTCAGCTATGTATCGGTCGTCAGCGATCACCACCGCGATTGCTTCCCCCACATGACAGACTTCCGTGCTGGCGAGGATCGGTCGATCGCGAAGCTGCTGATAGGCCTTGCTCGGCATTCCCACAGAGAGGCGGTCCGAGGTCATGTGAGGAGCCAGATCGTTCATCGTCAGCACGGCACGTACGCCCGGTGTGGCCCTCGCCGCCGTTGCATTAATCCCTTTAATCAAAGCATGGGCGAACGCGCTTCTGACGAAGGCGGCCTGGAGCATACCGGGAAAATGTATATCGTCCGCATAGCGTCCTGCGCCGGTCAGCAGTGCAGGGTCTTCGATCCGCCGCACCGGTTGGCCGAACGGTCCCGGCCGGGTGGTTGCATCGATCATTGGATGGTCTGTCACGCGTCGTCTCCCACTATCGCGATAATATAACTGCGCGCCCGCGAAATGCATCCCGTTGTCTGTGATGACCTGATAAACGGCATTCCGGGTTTCGCTACTTTTTACTGATGAAGGCTTTCTAAATGCGTTCAGGTGTTTTTGCCCGGTTCCTGCGCCATGATGCAGGCGCCGATCTTCCAAGTGCCGTCGGGCTGTTCTTCCATTATGTAAAGCGCCGTTTCCGACATGCCCGTCGGGCCGATAACTGCCAGCGGTTGAACGATGTTTCCGTCGATGCGCTGAGTTCCGCGAAACCCGAACGACTGCGGCCGGTATACTGACCTATATGAATTGCGCACCATATGCAAAAAAATTTCCGGCGTCTTGAATATCTTCTGTATTTGCGGGGCTGCGAAAGAAAACGCTTTTTCAGCATCGTCCTCGCGAAAAGCGTCAAGCTGTCTGAGGATGATATTGCGAATTTTGGCAACGTATTCGGTTTTCATTCCGACGGGTTGCACGTCTATTGGCCCGGCAGAAACCGTGGGCAAATGCAATCCCACGATTATCACGATTGTTAGCAGCAGCTTTTTCATTGTTTCAACATCATGACTGCCAGTGTCACCCGAAGGGGCAAACTATAAACTACCTACGTTACCCGTGCTTCCGCGGTTTTTTGTATGTGAGCATAAAGTACGTGAGCAT
>DKQG01000003.1 GCA_002471575.1 Alphaproteobacteria bacterium UBA7314
GCAGTCGATGAAGTGAGAGCCGACATGGATCACATCTTCTTTGTCCACGTCTTCGATGACGTCCGCCTGGGTGAGGATGATCTCTCCGTGCATGCGACGGGCCGCGCGGATGTAGAGATAGTGGGGCCAATGGTTGTTATCGGCCCACTCGTCTTTGCAGAACCCATATTGCGCCATCTCGTCCCGAATGGGCTCGGGGACGCGGGGATCCGTTTTCAGGAACCAGAGCATGCCGTGGGTATAGTCCCGGTATTTTTGGTGAATCGCTTCCCGCTCCTCGAAACTGGCCTCGGCCCATGAGGTTTGTGCGCCCGGGATGCTCATGGACACGATTGAAAACTGGCGATTGTTCAGCTCCCGCTTGCTGCTTTCGCCCATGGGGTAGAGACCGATAATGGACTTGAGATCCTTTAGTAAGCCCGCCTCGAGAGCGCGTGCCAGCAATTCGTGCTGCATCGGGTCGTAGCTGCCCGGTTTCTCGATCGGGACCCTATTGGCCTCGTCGGTGGTAAGGTTCAGGCGGACGTTGTAGCAGATCGGCACCTCGCTCGCAGAACCGGCTATCGGCGGCTTGCCTGGCATCACGCCAAAGAGCAGATTGCCCTCGTCATCGAAAGGCGAGATGGCGACCTTGTCGTCGAGGTAGCGAACGCCGGCAATCGATTCGCCATATTGATCCGCAGACTCGCGCCCGACGGCGTAGGACACTCCGGCCTTCGCCATCAAGTCGCCTTCGTAAGTGGCGTCGATAAAGACCTTCGCCCGGTAGCTCCCCCCACCCTGCACGCGAAGCTCTGTAATTCGGGTGCCGTCTTTCTCTACCCGATCCAGCAACTGCTCGTATCGCACCTCCACCCCGGCTTTCTTCAGCATTTCGAGGAAAACCCGCTCGGCGATTCCGGACTGCCAGGTGCGGCTATTGTCCTCCGTCCACCTGCCGTTACTTCGCTTGACGGCCTCTTCAAGAAACTGCTCACAAAGGCCACCCAGTGTCTGGCGATCCAGGTGGTTGCACTCATCACGGTTCAATCCGCTCGTACTCAACCCGCCCACGTGTCGGGTCTGCTCCAGGAGCACGACCGAAGCTCCTTCCCGCGCTGCGGAGATCGCGGCTGTTATTCCGCCCGGCGTACCGCCGTATACACAGACGTCGGCGTGGACCACGCCCCGGGATTCGGCTTGCGATCTCAGCTTCTGATTCGCCTGAACGATCAGATCGAGCTGATAGGCACGACCGTTGTCGGCAGTGATATTGAAGTCCTTTTGGTGTGGGTGATCGAAAACCCATACCGCCGCCAGTGGAATGTCATGGTCCACGACGGCCTTTAGCAGGCGCCGGTACTTGGCAGCTTGCGCTTCGGTTTCGTGCTGCGCGCCGAACTCGCCGATGAAAATGGGCTTGTTCAACTTGCGCGCAACCGCCATGGCCTCATCAAATCGCTGATCGTCGTCTTCGTAGGCGTGCAAGCTGATGCCGCTGATCGGATCGGGGTTGGCCTTGATCAGCATTTCCGCAAACTGCTCCATGGTATCGTGCTCCCAGCTCTTTTTCTGCTCCAGGTTCCATGCGGCGAGCCGCGGAAAACTGTCACCGCTAAAAATCAGTCGGCCTGGGTCATGTTCCCTGACGGCGGACGCGAAGGAGATAAAAGCGTGGCGAACCATGTCGAAGGTCAGTTCGTCACGTTTGCTGCGGGTCTCCGGGGTGCCGAGATCACGGTGTGTTTTCGGACGGACGCTGTGCGGAATATCGGCGTACAGCGAGTACTCGTTGCCAAGCTCCCAGGCCCAGATCGTCGGGTTATCGCGATACCGGGTGACCACCTCGCGAACGTAGTTGCGCATCCACGCAATCGTCTTGCTGTTCGGATTCGCCCATTGATCCATGGATTCGCCGACCAGGTCGGGCACGCAGGCGTAATACCAGAACAACGAGGGAATCAAGCCAATGCCATGTTTCTCCGCCGAATGAACCACCCCATCCAGCCGGCGAAAGTATTCTTCCCGGTCCTCGACATAGAGCTTCATGTCCCGTGGCCAAAAGCCGGTGGCGCAGAATCGGGCGAAGGGAATGCCTTTGTCGGCCAAGGTGCCGAAACCGGCGTCGTAGCTGGTGTCGTTGCCATCTTTCAGCGTGCGCAGAAAGCAACTGAAGTAGTTAATACCGACGCCGCGGTACGGTTTCCCATTCAGCAAAACGGTAGCGTTGGGACCGGGTTGCAATCCGAGCGGTTTCGACGCAGCCCGGGCTTCGCCCTGCGTCAACAGAAACACCTCGCTAGCGGCTAGCAGGAAGATACCGGTACCAAATTTCGAGCTGTCTGCTTCCACAATTTTGCCGGGACCACCGCCGGCGGGTTGACTCCATCCGACCTGGCCGTCTTCGTTTACAACCGAAGCAAGTGCTGTCCATGCCTTCCTGGCAACTGGAAGAAAGCGCTCCTTGTTTAAGATCCCATTATTGATTCCCCAGGCGATGCCGTAGCAGAAGAACCCCGTTCCACTACTTTCCTTCATGGTAAATTGCCCAGGGTCATCGAGGTTGCTTCGCCAGAAGCCATCGGCCTGTTGGCGCTTTGCCAGCGACTCCGCCATTTGAATATACAATGCCTTATAGCGGGCATAGCTTGCATGATGTTCGGGGAGGTGTTTCAGAATTCGGGTCAGCCCGCCAAAAGCCCAGCCGTTGCCCCGGGACCATAACACCTTTTTCCCGTTCTTCGTCTTCCGGGGTTTGGAACGGGCGTCCCGATAGAACAGGCCCGCATCGGGGTCATAGATTTCCTGATGCACATCCCAAAAACAGGCATCCATCCACTCCACGTAT
>DKQG01000036.1 GCA_002471575.1 Alphaproteobacteria bacterium UBA7314
CGTTATCGAGCGCCTCGCGAAGCCTATCAATTCTATGCCGTCCCGCCGGCCCGCCACCTTTTCAGGCTCTTGCACCTGTCAGCCCTCAGCGCAGACTGCCACTCGCGCGGGAAAAATAGCTGGTGCAGCACAAAATCAGAGTGTGTGGTGCACACCCCATTTGTGTCCCTTTCTCTGTAACCTATTGATTTGTAGGGCTTTTTTTTGGGGTGGGGGTCGGGGCCGGGCTGAGGTCGCAAGGCGGCGTTTACAGCGGATAGACCACCGAATCCGGCAGGCGGAATGTATCGTAAACCACGCGTTTCTCGCGAAACTTTAGCTCGCCGCCGGTATCCACAATCCAGTCGCGATACTGGGCGGTCACCAGAAGGTTCGTGTCGCCATCCGGCGACGTCTGGTAGATCGCCACATTGGTCCGGGCATGAATGCCATTTGCATCGACCCGGTCTAGCAGTGACGTGCTCAGAATATGTCGGATCGTGCGGGGCGCAAAAACCGCGGCATGCTGGGTCGCGGTTGCCCTATCGCGCAGCATTGCGGCCGATTCAAACCGCATCACGCCAAGGTCCTGTCCTCGCTCCACATTGTCGCGGGCGATGATAGTATAGAGGCATTGATCAGTGAAAAAGCCGGGCCAGTGGTCCAGTGGGCCGTCATCGATCGAATGTATATATTGCAGCTGCAACCCGTCGACGCGGCGCTGAACGTCGCTGCTGGCCGGATTGGCCGACTTTTCCGCACTATCCATTATGTTACCCTCTCAAACCCCATAATGTCGCGATACCGAATGTAAAACCCCCTGATTAGGGATTCGGTGACAAGATGGTCGTTGGATTCCGCCCCCTTGCCGCCAATCTCCAGGACCGCCGTCGCATCCTCCGCTGCCCCTTCGAGGCCCTGCTGGCTGAATTCCAGCGCTTCCGCATCGTCGAGGGTCACATATCCAGCCGCGCCCATCAGGTTGGCCTGACGGAGGCGGGCGGTGGTCATGCCTTCGTCGTCATCCTCGTAGCCGAAAAACGTCCAAACAAGCTCATGGCTGCGCGGCCCTTTCGGAATGACATACCGAGTTGCCAAGGTGTTGGTCTGGGCCTGAATAATCAGCGTGGGAAACAGTGTCTGGATTGCCAGCGTCACGTCGTCTGGAAATTCCTTGCGCGGCTGAACCAGCGTCTGATCGCTCAGCGTGAAATCGGGATCAGCAATATTGACGCCACCCGTATCTTCATTGCCTTCTTCGGAACCTCGCTCGGTCATCAGCACCGAATGCCCCTTGGAATCGTCGACGTAGCAGGCCGATTTTTGATCCAGCCGGAAATACCCAAACGAGACCAGAAACAGATGCAGGATACCCGCGTGGTAGGGGTCTTTAAGGTTCTCCATCTGCAGCTTCCAGTTACAGTCGATAACCTGGCGCTGATAGCCGACAAGCCGCAGCGGGCGTCCGTCGAAGACCCGGGTAAAATAATGCATCATCTTGTCGCCGAGGTAATCGGCGAAGGACGGCGGATCAGGGTGGAAACTGGCGAATATCACTCCGTTCAGCAGGGTCGTTCTCAGGCTCGTCAGACTGTGCGCCGCCATGTCGAAATCGGCCGGCATGCCGCCCTTGCCCTTGATGCCGCGGCGATAGGGCATCCCGAGCAGCTTGCCGTCGAAATCATATGTCCACTGATGATAGGGACAGGTCAGCGACGAACCGGTATTTCCGAATTGCGCCTGACATATCTGCGAGCCCCGATGCGCGCAGCGGTTCTCGATAACGGATACCGACCCGCCAGCTTTGCGGACCATGAGAACTTCGCGTTCGCCGATAAACGTGCGGCGGAAATCTCCCTCATTGGGCACCTCCGCCTCTAGGCCCACATAGTTCCAGGTCGGCCCGTAGAAAATACGCTGGAGCTCGGCGGCATAGACGTCCGGCTCCTGATAGATTTTCAGCGGGATGCGTGTCGACGGTATTCCCGCGAAGACGTCCGAGTCCCGCGCAACGGTTTCGCTATCGTTCGACTGGCTGCTGCCCATTGAAGGCTCCCTCGCTATCTACGTGGATACTCCGCGGTCAGATCTTGCGTCTGAACCCCGCATGCAAACTCTAAGATACCTAAATGATGCTGCCGAAGGGCGCAAATGGGGCGCGCCGAATCTGCCCTCTTTGGCCATCGGAAATTCGGCGATATCTTGAACAGTTCGCCGATCGGCACGGCACCGCTAACGAAAACCTTTAAGCACTGCGTCAGCTATTCGACTATGCCGTCGATATGTTCGATCTCGAGTTCAATCCGACGAAGCATGCTAAGTATTTGGCGCCCGATAACCCGGACGGCTTTCATTGTTGGGCTGCGGCGGAGTGCGCAAGGTTTGAGTCGTATTGGCCGATAGGCAGTACCCCTCGCCTCGTCTTCGCAATAGGCATTTATACCGCGCAGCGGCGCGGCGACATCGTCCGGATAGGGGATCAGTTTAGATAGGCCGGAGAGCCATACGATTTTCTCGACTTCATTCAGTCGACGAATAAAGAGCGGAATCCCGTCTCCGGATCGATGCCGATACCACCGGCGCTCGAAGAAAGTATAGAGCCATCGGAAACCGGCGAGGCTACTTGGTTAATTTCAGAATTAGGCCAGCCGTTTACCTCAAATGGCATAGGGGCGCGGTTTAAGGAATGGACAAAGGCGGCAGGCCTTCCCGAACACTGTGCGCTTCACGGGCTCCGTAAAGCCGCCCGCGGGCGGATGGCCGACCAGGGTCTAGCTAACCACTAGATTATGGCGCTTTCCTAGCATAAGACTTTAAAAGAAGTTGATCGCTGTACCCGCGCACATAACCGTAAACTCGCGGCGATCTCCAGCGCGGAGAAATTAGCTCGTGCAGCATAAAATCAGCGTTTGTGGTGCACACGCGATTTATGCCCCTCTTGCTGTAAACTATTGATTGATAATGGGAGCGGTGCCCAGGGTTGGTCATATTTTTTTCAATATCTTACGAGTTTTCTGATGCTCCCGGAAACGTCATAGGACTTCATAGGGTGTCATTTGGATGTGGAACGTTTTTGCCAATCGGCGGAACGATATGAACCTCCATGCTCTCTATGTCGACGTAGGCAATTCGCGCGCCTAACCGCTTTTGCGTAGCCGTTAGGGGGCGATAAATCCGAGAGTGTTTTTTCCGCCCGGGGCTTACCCGACGGCTGTTTTTCTTTGCAGCCACCTCCGATCGCGGTATCACAAATTGTCGCCGCTATCCATGTTGGATAGTATCCCTCGTAGTGGAGGTCCTCGTCTGGGAGAAGGCTCGTGAAGCTTGTTAAATATCTCGCCTGTATAGCGGTGCTAGGAGCATCAATCTCGCCAGTTTTTGCCGCGGAGTTTGGTCGTTCAACCGTTAATGGTAAGAAAATAATTTTGTACAAAAATGGTACATGGAAATTAGCCCCGAGGAATACTTCCAGAAATTGTACCGAGATTCGATCTAAAAAAATTCCGATGTCCGTTTGTTTGAGCGAGTCATCTTGGAAATCTAGACTGCAAAATTTTGATTTCGAGTATGGATTCCTCTCGAAAGGTCCCGAGGAAGTGTATGCAGGCTTAATTACTGAAAAAGCATATATTGAAAAAAAGGTTTTAAAAAAAGCACTTCTGCTTAATGCAAATAGCGGGGCCAATTTAGCGGGTGTCAAAATTCTCAAAGAAAGCTCGCGTGTTTTTAATGGGCAAACATGGAGCCAAATTGAGTATGCCCTGACGATGAAAGAGGGATTGTCGGTTGTTTATCTGAACATTTATGGGTCAAAAAAGGGCAAAGGCTCTGTGCAGTTTATACTTTGGGCACTCGCAGAAGAAGTTGAAGCGGTTCGTCGAATGGCAGAAACGGTCTCACTCAAATTCGATTAACCAGGAGGCCCGATTGTCGCGTGATAGTGCTGAATTTGCAGGCATTTCAATGTGGCACGTTTTTGCCGATCGGCGGGACGATATGAACCTCCCTGCTCTCTATATCGAAGTAGGCAATTCGCGCCCCTAACCGCTTTTGCGCTTCCGTTCGAAGTCGATAAATCCGAGAGTGTTTTTTTCCGTCCCGGGTTTACCCGACGGCTGTTTTTCTTCGCGTCGATTAGCAAGACCTCTCCGACCTCATTAAATACAATTACTCGATCGCGCTCTTTTGCTTGAACTGCGACCGGTAGCACGAC
Organism: Alphaproteobacteria bacterium UBA7314; assembly: GCA_002471575.1. GTDB lineage: Bacteria > Pseudomonadota > Alphaproteobacteria > MPNO01 > UBA830 > UBA830. The sequence continues at coordinate 4,193 of DKQG01000036.1, forward strand.
CTCGATATCGTGGCGCTCGTAGACGCCGGATACGGGTCGGAGCCATACGTCGGTAAGACGTTTAAATGCAAGAAGTGCGGCGACGCCGCCGAGGTCCAGGTTCGCCTGGGAATGACTTGGCCGAAGGGGCCTCCCCCTGCACGACTGTAGCAACTTAGCTGAATCTTGATCTTTAGCGGTCCGATCGTCAATTCCCGACGTTTTGGTATGCGCGAGTGTTTTTAGCTTCAGCCGAACAGAACGCGCAGCAGGCCGTCGATC
>DKQG01000045.1 GCA_002471575.1 Alphaproteobacteria bacterium UBA7314
AAAACCCTATCCCGACAAGAAGGTGCCATTTTTCAGAAGCAAGGTTGAGTGTCGATAGCCCAAGTATCACCAAAGCTCCGGAGATTACGACAACTTTTGTGAGGCCAATAATTGCCATTAATGCGGCTCCGAAGGGGGCAGCTAGAGCAACTGTTAGAAATAGGACACCGATAGCCAAAGAGACGTCCCCAATTGACCAACCGAGATCTTTTGTGATTTCAACCATCAATATCCCCGGTGTTGCCAGTGATGCCGATGAGAAGAAGATGACTAAAAAAGCGATTGAAGCCATAAACCAGCTGAAATGAATACCCAGTTGGTCTAAGAGGCCTTTCATTTGCCTAGAAAACATATTGAGGCCTTTTTAGCGGTCGCGTGAACAATGTGCCGAGTTCAAAATCGATGAGCGGGAAAGGATAAACCGGTACTAGAGCTGACCCGCGGCTTTTAGAACATCTTCCGGCGTCACGGGTACCGCTGAGACCTCCCCGCCGAATGGACGTATTGCGTCGTTGACGGCGCTCAGAATAGATTGCGGCACGCCTGCCATTCCACTCTCCCCGGCACCTTTCGCGCCAAGCGTGGTTTTTGAGCTTGGAGTGCTAACGTGTTCGATAACGATATCTGGAGTTTCTCCGGACATGGGTACCAAATAATCAGCCATGGAGGCGTTCTGCAATTGGCCCGCATCATCGTAAATGCAATGTTCATACAGGGCGTCGCCTAGACCATGCACGACGGAACCACGTTGTTGCTCTGCGACGAGTTGTGGGTTGATAACCCGGCCACAATCCTCGACGACCCAGTAATTTAGGACTTTTACGAAACCGGTATCCGGATCGACCTCTACGTAGGCGGCGTGAGCAGCGTTGGTGAATATGTAGTCTCGCACCCTAAACCGTTCGGTGGCGACCAGCACCGGATGATAATCGTCGGGTAATTCGAAGGAGCGCAGGAACGCGATATTGCCGAGTTCTTCTAGCGTGATGCGTTCGTCGCCGCCATCCGCATCCACGACGACGCTGTCCCGGATATCCAGGCTACCAGCATCGGTCTGAAGTAGGACAGCGGCGAGATCCAGAATTTGTCCGCGAAGTGTCTGTCCGGCTCTCCACGAGGCCTCGCCACCAATACCCGCGCCCCGCGAACCATAGGTTCCTCCGCCATATGGGACGGCATCGGTGTCTCCAGTGATCACGCGAACGTCTTCAAACTTCATACCAATCGCTGCCGCGACTACCTGGGCAAGTGCTGTCTCGGTACCTTGGCCCTGTTCGGTGACGCCCGTCAAAACGGTCACGCCGCCGGCCGGTTCCAGTCGGACGGTTGTTCCATCCTGCGCCGAGATCGGCACTTTGGCGGGGCCGTAAATCAATGCGCCCGGATTAGTGCCTTTAATGAAGGAAGCGTACCCGATACCACGATGAATACCGCTCTCTCGAGCCGCCGCCTGGTCCGCTTTTAGAGCATTAATATCCATGACAACGGCGAGCTTTTCCAGACAGGCCTGATGCGACAGATCGTGGAGCGGAATACCGGCGGGGGAGGCAGAGGGGTATGCGTCATCAGATATCAGATTACGACGCCTGATCTCCATCCGGTCGATGCCTGCGGCCACCGCCGCTTTATCCAGAAGGCTATCGCAAATTACGATACCCATGGGATGCCCGACGGCACGGTACTGTGATGTCGGCACCATGTTCTGAAAAACGACGGTAGTTTTAGCGCGGAAATTATCGATTTTGTAGGGGCCGCCCGCGATGTTAAGCACCTGGTTTGCTTCGACACAACTTGTTCGCGGGTATGCAGAGTACGCACCCGCTGCCGTGATATCATCGAACTCAAATGCAACGATCTTTCCGTCCGTATCCACGCCAAGCTTTCCTGTCAGCTGATGCTGACGTGCGTGGATGTCGGAAACGAAAGACTCTATACGGTCGGCGCGATAGCGGACGGGGCGGTCGAGCATGATCGACAAGACGGCCGTCGCAAATTCATCGCCGTAAAGGTGGCTCTTGATCCCATAGGATCCGCCGCAATCCTGTGCAATCACCCGAATATCGCGTTCCGGTATGCCAAGGTGTTTTGAAAAAAGCACCTGGATCATGTGAACGGCCTGACCGCCGTAATACACCGTGAGGTGCTTCTCCGACGAATCCCACGAAGATACCATCGTGCGCGGTTCCAGCGTTACGCCGGTATGCCGGCCGAAATCGAAAGTTCCCTCGACCACGTGAGAGGCAGCGGCGAAGCCGGCATCGACATCGCCTTTTTCGGCGACGCGTTCGAACATCTTGTTGTCGCCAAGTTCTGGGTGGAGAACCGGTGTGTCCGGGTCGAGGGCGGTCAGCATGTCGGCGACCGGAGCCTTCTCTGTCCAATCGACGGTGACGTATTCGACCGCATCCTCAGCGATGGCACGGGTAGTGGCGACGACGGCGACGACCGGTTCGCCCTGCCAGGTCGCTCTGTCGACAGCGAGCGCATATTGCGGTGCCGATTTCAGCGCTGGCTGGTTTTCCATAATGCCGGTCCAGGGCGTCATGTGCTCGGCGATCTCGCGACCTGTGACGACAGCGATCACACCCGGCTGATCAGCAGCCGCAGACGTGTCGATCGTTCCGATATCGGCGTGGGCGTATGGGCTCCTCACATAGGCGACCTCGACCGTACGGGGGAGGGTGAAATCGTCAACGTGACGCCCCTGACCGGCTACTGCGCGGCGAGCCATTAGCCTCGCAGGGGATTGACCGATAGGCGAGCTTAAATCAGGTGGAGAAGGCATAAATTCTGAAATTTCAGGCGTTAACTATTCATAAGGCTTGGAAGGTAAAGTGCTAAATCAGGAAAAATAATGAGGAGCACAAGAACAATCAGCGCGCAACCGATGTAGGGCGCGGCTGCTTTCGCGACCTGCCAAAGGGTGGTTCCTTTTGGTGCAACCGCCACCATTACAAAAAGCAGCAAACCAAACGGCGGTGTTGTGAGGCTTATCTCGAGTGCCAACAGCATTATTAGGCCAAACCACACTAGGTCGAATTGAAATGACTCTGCGAGAGGGAAAAAGATCGGCACGGTTAAAAGCATCATCGAAACCTGATCCATGAACATCCCGAGGATCAGTAGTACTCCAAACATTATTAGAAGTACGACTAGAGGCGATAAATCGACCTTTGTCGCCCACTCAATCAGCCCAGCACTTGCGCCAGTGAATGCCAATAGCTGACTAAACGTGGTGGAGGCGAGGATGATGAGTAGAACCATCGCAGTGACGCGAAGCGCTCCGGCGAATGATTTAACAAGGACATCCCATGTCATGACTCGGAAAAGTATGCCGAGAATTACAACTCCAAATGCGCCGAAACCTGCAGCCTCGGTCGGGGTGGCTACGCCCAAAATTATCAACCCGATAACACAGAACACGATGAAGCCCATTGGCAGTACGTTAACAATGAGCGACCAAATTATTTCTTTAAATGGTGAGGGTTCGACGGAGTATTCAGGGGCCGCGTCCGGGTCGAGCTTTACCTGTCCGAAAATAAGTATCGAATACAGGACTGCGAGAATAAGGCCAGGTATAACTCCAGCAATCAGCAGCCCGCCAATATCAATCTCTGCGAGGCTCGCTAGGAGGACCGCAAGGGCTGAAGGAGGTATGATCATCGCCAAACCTCCCGTTCCGAGGATTGGGCCCATAGACATGTGGCCTTTGTATCCCCGTTTTGTCATTTCGGGGACCATGAGCGAGCCCATCATTGCGGTATTCGCCATGGTCGAGCCAGACAGAGTGGCGAAAATCGTTCCGCCCGCCACCGTGATGTAGGAAAGTCTTCCGGGAAGGCGACCGAAACACCGATCTAAAGCGTCGAACACGCGTACCGCCAGTCCGGTATGGAAAAATAGTTCACCCATAATGATGAATAGCGGCACTGGGATAAGTGCGAAAATCGCCACAGAATCTACTGCATTAGAAACTATCAGTGGCATCGCGTCCAAGCCACCAGTGAGTGTTCCGTCACCCATGAAAATGGCTGCGCCGATTATATTCGTTGTCAGAAAGGCAAATGCGACCGGGAGGCCAAGCAGCATCAATACAATGATCATTCCGACCAGAAAGCCAGCGATTGAATACCACTCCGTGAGTATTTCCATTACAGGGATTCCCCCGACGTGGCCTTATTCGAGTAATAGGTATCGAAACCAAGCAGATACCGCGCAAACTCAATAGCCACGAGCGAGAAACCTATGGGGAATGGCACCATCAGGAGCCATTTTGGCATGTCAACCGATCGAAGGTCCTGCTCTCCGGTCTTAATTGCCTCTATCGTCTCGAGTGAGCCGTAATATACAAACAGAAGAGACAGAAGAATGCACACGAGGTAAACGATCTTTTCAACGATTGTCCGCAAACCCGCTGGCATTGCGAGCCTCAACGACTCTACAACTACGTGCCCTTTGTGACGGACAAGGTAGGGCGCACCGAACATCGTGCAGAAAAAGAGGCTATATTCTGCAACAGCGCTGTACCATTGGATTGAATTAAATCCCAGCGTACGGAGGGTGACGTCAAAAATTATCCCCACGAATATAACAGCGAGGAGCACCCCTCCGATTACGGCGAGCCCGAAGATAAGCTTGTTATAGCCTTTACTGATGAGTGTCATTTCATGAACGCGAAAAACGCCCCCAACCTAAATAGGTTGAGGGCGCAAATTTAACGCCGTCTATTGACCGTGGAAGAGCCTGCTGAGCTCTTTGGCTTCGGGAGAGTTGAGTTTTTTCAGCCGCTCAACGGGGGTGCCATTAGCTAGCGCGATATATTTTTTGGCCGCGGCTCCAGACATCACGATCTCTTCTGCGCCGCCCTTCTTGTATACCTCTCTCTCTTTTTCAACGAGAGGAGCCCAGATTTTTGCCGAAATCCGCTCCCAATCCTCACCGACTTTAAGAAGAATCTTTTTGCCTTCGGGACTAAGTTTTGCAAGGGCCTTGTTGCTTACAAATGTGCAGGCTTCAATTTGATAAAATGAGGGATGCACTGTGTGGGTAACAAACTTGTTCCACTTAAATTTCCGGGTCCAGAGGTTCGGGAAGGGGAAACCGTCGACCACACCCCTCTGTAGGGCTTCGTATATTTCCGGAACGTGAACAGTCATAGTAGTCGCGCCAAGTCCCTTAAGAAAGCCGTCATAAATTGGAACGGAACGCATCTTGAAGCCTTTTAACGATATCACCCCATCGGGGCCAATCGTCGGCTTTTTTCTCAGATACAACTGAAATTGAACGCTTGAGGCGGTGTGCGAGAGAATGATCCCATTCAGCCGTTTGCTTACAGCCTTGTTGAGGACTGCCATACCACCGCTTTTTCGAGCATCCCAGGGTTTTATTTGCTGTGCGGAAAGGGCATCGACCTCTGGGATGGAGCCCTGCAAATAACTCGCCGCCGTGTACATGAGGTCGTAAACCCCCGATTTAAAGCCTTTGGCCTGCGCGGCGGGCTTGCCAAGCTCAGAGCCTCCCGTCCACTTAATTTTGAAATGGCCTTTACCGCGTTTGTTCGCTTCTTCAATGAAGGGCAAGTAGTCGTTTGCGACCATCGGAAAGCTCTTTGGCCATCCTGATATACCCTTTAGGGTAACTTCAGCTGCCTGTGCTGCTGGGATTGCGAAGATCCCGCTGATTGCGACCGCGGCTACTGTCACTATCGAAAATCTGTTCATAATTATCTCCCTGTTTTGACCAACCTTTAAAGGCCTCTTGGAGCGTCCCCTATTTTCTTTCATGACGCAAGCTCAACAACCCTAATCTGGGGTAGTGATTTATGTCGGCAGGGCGATCTTTTTTCCATTTGCCGCATACCAAAGCGTTACTGTCGCAGCGATTAATAGCAACGGCATGGCGCCGATATTGACCCAATTCCAGCCGAAAAAGTGGATAAATGCTCCGGAAGACAGAGATCCGCACGCGACAACGGTGTAAATAATCTGGTTCATCATGCCCTGCGTTTTTGCGCGTTCCGCGGGTGTGTAGGCGGTTGTCATCAGGCTGGTGGCGGCAGTAAAGGTGAAATTCCACCCCACGCCCAGCAGGAACATCGACAGCCAGAAATCGAACACCTCGATACCCGATAGTGCGATGCCGATACATGCGGCTTCCAGCAGCAGGCCGACCATGATGATCGTGACCTCGCCAAATTTCCGGATCAGAAGTCCGGTAAACACACCTGGTGCGAACATTGCGAAAGTGTGCCAAGCGATCACATTGGCCGTTGCGGCAAAGCTGTGGCCACAGATCGAGATCATCGCGATGGGTGTTGCCGTCATCAAGAAGTTCATCACGGTCTGTCCAACCGTTGCCGAGATAGCCGCCGCGATAAAAACAGGCTGCCTCATGATTTTCGACATTGGCCGCTGTTCGCCCTCAAGCTGGGATTTAGTAAGGTTCGGGATTCGAAGGAAAACGAGTGCCATTGCGGCAACCACCGCGGTGCCGGTTAGAAACATGAAGGTCCCACCGAATTGCCGAACGTCGCCAGAATACCAACTATCCGGAACCATGTTTTCTCCCCAGATAGCCAGCCCGGCGCCAGCGAACCCAGAAAATACGCCACCAGCTAAAACGAGGGAAATCGCGACGCTGCGGTATCTCTCTGAAATGCCGTCGGCAGCGGCAAACCTGTAAAGTTGCGCGAAACCCGAATAGAAGCCAAAGACAAGCCCGCCGAGCGAAAGAAGCCAGAAGTTCATGTAAATGACCGCAGAAAAGCATAGCGCACCGCTGACGGTGGCAAGACCTGTCCCGATCAGGAAACCGGCTTGCCTGCCGGTTCGCCGGGAAATCATCGAGGCGGCCCATGCGGATAGTGCGGTGCCGATAACAACCGCTGCGGCGGGCAGGGTGGCCAGCGCTAAATGCGGCGCAAACCCAGGTAAAAGGGCAACCGCAGGAGCTGCAACCATAAAGAGACCGCGCCCCGTGCCGAAAAGCATCTGACAGGTGCTGAGGACGGCAACGTTACCGATATCTTTTCCGCGGTAGCTCAATACAAAACTCCAAGAAAAACGCCCCGGCCGAGGCGGCCGGGGCGATCTTCGTTAAAAGATACTGCGCGGATCAGGAAGCGCTGCCAAACAGAATTTGATTTGTTCGTTTAATTATATCTGCCGACATACCGACACTTTCATCGACGACCTTATGTACGTCCTCGGCGCTCGTGTATGTAACCTGCAGCTTTCGCTTTTTCATATCAGCTACGAACGCCGGGTCCTTTGCCATATCTACGAATGCAGATTTAAGGAATGCCGTTCGTTCTTTCGGAACGTCTTTGTGGACTGCTAGGCTGCGACCGATGGCTATTAATGAAGACATAAAATTAACGATTGGTCTGTCTTCTGCTGCGACGAGGTCTTTAAGGTTCGGAACCCCTGCTAATTCCGGGTCCGGCGTGGGACCCATCTGCATGACCGGGACAGCAAAACCACTTTTGAACCAAGCCTGGCGATTGGTCTTAAAGGCTAGCCAAGTGAGATTGATGCCCGCAGCTTCGCCCTGCTCCATCGCGAGGAGCATTTTTTTTGAGCCTTTGTAACCTCGAACAATCTTGATCTTGGTTCCGAGTAGACCGTTGATCAACGCTGGCACTTGGCAAGTTTGAGACCCGAGGCCGGAGCAGGCAAATGGCACCGCTTTAGACTTCAGGTCTTTCCATGCTTTAACGCCAGAGTCTGCACGAACGGCTGAAAGTGAGTTGCTCCGGACCGCTGCACCAAGCCATCGGAAATCTCGTGAGTCATATTTGGCCTTTTTGGGCTTCAACATCTGAGTGATGGCAAGGGTATCGGGTGGCAGTATGATCGCTGTTCCATCCCTCTTGGCAACGTTGGCATAGTAGTTCGTCATTTTGAGGCCGCCTGCACCCGGCATTGATTTGACGATTACTGAATCGGCACCAATGCGAGGTCTTAGATGCTCCCCCATGATGGTGGCGCTCTTGCCGTAGGTCCCTCCGAGGCCGTAGCCGATGTAGATTTCGACCGTTTTGCCCTTGTAAAAACCCTTGGCGGATTGGGCCGTCACGGCGGTCGCGCCTACGGCCAGTGCGGCTGCGGTCGCAAGAGTGGTTGCTAGAATACGTTTCATGGTTCCTCCCTGAGTGGATGTGGGCCTTAAGGCTCGTTAGGTGATTGGGATATAAGATCAGAAACATGCACCGGACTCAATTGCTCAGTTTCCTGTGCATTTGATATTGGCAACCTTACCGCGTTTCCGGATGGCGGCATGTCGGGAACGCGGGACAATTTCTATTGAAGCATGGACGGACCTCGGCTCAAACTCGTAGTCTTTCTGTAGTGCAACCAGAAACCCGTTTCTTGATAGAATTCGTCACATCCAGTTGGACCCGCCTTCCGCCTAACCTCCGGGGTATCTTGTGGCTGCTGATGGGCACGCTGGCATTTTCGGTCAACGATTTGTTCGTCAAATCGCTGGGCCAGACCATGTCGCCGTTTCAGATGGCATTTTTCCGGTATGGCATCGGATTTGCGCTGATGCTTCCGTTCTTTATGCGGATGGGTGTGGGCGAACTTAAAACCAGCCGGCCCGGCATCCACATCGTCCGTCTGATCCTCGCCTGCGTCGCACAGGTTGGCGTCTACACGTCCGTAGTGTACCTGCCGCTCGCCGATGCCACGGCGCTAGCGTTTTCACGAATTCTCTTCACCACGGTCATCGCCGTGATCTTCCTGCGCGAGATCGTCAGCGGGCGTCGGTGGTCCGCGACGATTGCCGGTTTCGTGGGTGTTATCGTCATGGTGCGCCCCGGCGGCGAAATCGATCCCGTCGTTTTCATCGCGATCGGGGCCGCTTGCACCTTTGCGATCGCAAATGTTCTGATCCGGATCATGTCGACGACTGAACCGCCCAACCGGATCCTTTTCTATTACCAGGCGGGCGGCATCTTGGTGTTTCTGCCGCCGACGATCGTTCTGTGGCAAACCCCGCCAGATCTCGTTTCTTGGTTGATGGCGCTAGCTATCGGGTTCCTGACGACTATCGGCATGATCGGCTTCATCAGGGGATTCGTAGTCGGAGAGGCCAGTGTGATCGGGCCCACGGAATATATCCGGTTGGTTTTCGCCGCCGCATTCGGGTTCGCTATTTTTAGCGAAGTGCCGGATTTCTGGACCATCGTCGGTGCCCTGATTATCGTCGGCTCGACCAGCTTCATCGCGCGTCTCGAAGCGCAGAAGAAAAAAGACAGTTAGCTGGTGAGCCACTCAATGGCCGCGATCGCCGCCTGTCGTGCAGCGGCTTCGTCACCGTATACGCCTCCTCGCCGTCCCGTGGCGTGCCAACCGGACGGGTCTTCAGGATCCCGGCGCCATTCGTCCCACAGAATTTCCCCGTGCCGGCTTCGATAGATATCGACACAACGCAGACCCGTCCCGTCTTCAAGTGACACCAACACCAGACGGTTACGGCGGTCGATCATCTCCGATCAGGCAAAATGTTTCTCAAGAAACTTGACGGAGCGTTGATGCGCCAGCTTGGCGGCCTCGGGATCGTGATGAGCCTGTTCCGGATTGTAGAACGCGTGTCCTGCCCCCGGGTAAACGTAAAAATCGTTGTCGGGGTACGTGGTCTGAATTTTCTGTACCTGTTCAAACGCGACGACGTGATCGGTATCCCCGTAATGCAGGATCGCTGGGCATTTCGGCTGCCGGCCAAGGTTGTCGTGAATGTCGCTGCCGTAAAAGATGACAGCGGCGTCCATGTCGAGGCGATCGGCTGCGATCCAGGCCCAGGTACCGCCGGTGCAGAAGCCCGCGATGGCAATTTTATCGGTATTTTGGCGTAGCAGCGTCGCGCAGGCGCCGATATCCAGCAGGACCGTGTCTTCCTTAAGATTTTCGCGAAACTGCATACCGCCATGATCGTCGTAAGTGAAGACCTTGTTGCGCTCCGTCCGGTCGTAGATTGCGGGGGCAACGGCGGCAAATCCGTCGCCGGCGAACCAGTCGCACACGTCTCCTAGATGATCTGTAAGACCGTAGATCGCCTGCAGGAATATGACCCCGCCCTTCGCTGTTCTAGTAGGATTGGCATGCCAGGCATCGAAGGTGTGCCCGTCGGCTGCCGTTACAGATATACGTTCGGCCATAAAAAAACTCCCCATCGAAGAGGAGAGCCTAGTTCAAAGAGACAAGTAGTCAAAGAAGTTCAAAGAGACGATCAGTCAAAGAAGGAGGGAAAAAACTCCGTGTCAGGCGACCGCCGGTGGCGTCTCATCAATAAGTTTTTGGAAATATTCTATAAAGGGTTCGATTGCGATCGGCCTCTTAGAGCATTTGTTGTAGTTGGCGGCGTCTCCGATCGTCTCTGCCGCTTCCAATAGTGGGCCGTGTCCCAAACCGGTGCCATAGGTGGAGGATCGCAGATAAATCTGTTTAATCGGAGAGGCTTCACCGCCCAGTGATGCCGGGTAGTCTGTGTTGATCAGAAGATAACATCCAACGTTATTCGCATTCTCCCGCGCCACCTTGCAGATAGTCGTCGGGTCCTCAAGGATCCGCTTTGGCGTGCCGACGTAAAAGGTTGCGTCGCACTAGGCTTCGATGCCTTCCAGCGCATTTTCGTCGCGATAGCTGTCGTCGAAGTTTGCGACCAAAGCGCCGACAGTTCGGATGCAAAACCGACATTGATCTGTTCGAGCTTAATCACCGGCGCCTCACTTGCGTTCGTCATTCTCTGGTGTCACCTATAACCACAACCTGGAGAGATGGGAAAGATGGCCGAGCTTATCGACGCACCGACATTGAAATCGTGGATCAACGACGGTGAAGAGCTTGCGCTGCTTGACGTGCGTGAGGCCGGGCAGTTCGGCGAAAATCACATGCTGCACGCCATTCCGTGCCCCTACAGCATCATCGAAATCCGTGCTCCTTTGCTCGCTCCCCGCAACACCGTACGCATCGCGCTGATCGATGCCGCCGACGGCACCGCGCAGAAAGCCGCCCGTCGCCTGGATGGCATGGGATACAGCAATATTTCCATTCTGGATGGCGGCAACGCAGCTTGGGCGGGCGCCGGTTACGAAGTCTTCCAGGGTGTCAACGTGCCATCGAAAGCATTCGGTGAAGTGGTGGAGCATGCCGCGGATACGCCACGTATTCCTGCGGAAGAACTGAATGCCATGATGGAGGCCGGCGAAAACATGGTAATCGTCGATGGCCGGACCCCGTCGGAACATCATCGCATGTCGATCCCGGGAGGGATCAGCTTGCCCAATGCAGAAATGGTGTATCGAATTCACGATCTGGCCCCTGATCCGGAGACGACGGTGGTGGTCAACTGCGCCGGCCGCACCCGGTCGATCATTGGGGCCCAGGCGCTCATCAATGCGGGTTTGCCCAACCGGGTGGTGGCGCTGAAAGCTGGCACCATGGGCTGGACGCTTGCCGGGTTCGAACTCGACCACGGTTCGAACCTGCGCTATCCGGATGAGCCGACGCCGGACGGCGCCGCCAAGGCGGCCGAATACGCGGCTGATGTCATGAAGAGGTTCGACCTCCCGACCGTGGATCGGGACACGCTGGCCACATGGCGCGAAGACGCGGCGCGGACGCTGTTCCTACTGGATGTGCGGGCGGTGGAGGAATTCGAGGATGGGCATCTCCCCGGCTCCGTGCATGCCCCCGGCGGGCAGCTAGTGCAGGCCACTGACGAATGGTGCGGCGTCTGGCGCGCGCGCGTCGTTCTGATCGATACCGCCCCCTGCGCGCGGGCCGCGATCACCAGTCACTGGCTGAAGCAGATGGGCTGGGACGTACATATTCTCTATGGTGGTCTCGACGCGTCGGAGGCGACGGAACAGGGCACGAGCTTGGCGCCCCGAGCAGGTGCTCCCGATCTTGAGACGATGACCCCGGTCGAGCTGTCGAGCGCCATTAAAGCCGGATCTGCGCTTGTGGTCGATGTTGACCATTCAATGCATTACCGAGATGCGCATCTGCCCGGCGCGGTTTGGAGCATCCGGTCCCGCATCGACCTACTGGACGTGCCTGCCGGCGTTCAGGTAGTTTTGTATTCCGAACACGAAACCCGCGCCCGGCTAGCGGCGATTGACCTGTCGGAGGTGATAGATAACTCCGTTGCGGTCCTCCATGGTGGTCGCGAAGCATGGGCGGCCGCCGGATTGCCGATGGAAGGGTCAACCGACACACCGCCAGATGAGCATTCTATCGATTACCTGTTCTGGGTTTCGCGCCGTCATATGGGTAGCGATGAAGCCGCGCTCGCTTATCTTGAGTGGGAAGAAAATCTGCCTGCCCAGATTGTTGCGGACGGAGATGCCAGATTCACAGTGATGACTAGATAAAGTAAAGAGTGAGCAAAATGTCTCTACAACTTGGATACCTGCTGCCGACGCGCGAACGCATCATGGTCGGCAAGCACGAGGTGCGGGAAATTCTGGCTTTGGGCGATCTGGCGGACGAGCTGGGCGTCGACAGCGTATGGATCGGCGATTCCCTGCTGGCGAAGCCGCGGCACGATCCTCTGGCGCTCATCGGCGCCATCGCGGGGCGCACGAAACGTGTGAAGATGGGCACGGCGGTCTTGCTGCCGATGCTGCGCAATCCCGTGCTGCTGGCCCATCAGGTGGCGACGCTGGATCAGATCGCGGAGGGACGCATGATCCTTGGCGTCGGCACGGCCCGGGACGTCCCCGCCATCCGGAACGAATTCGAAGCCGCTGGTGTGCCGTTTGAAAAGCGTATCGGCCGTATGCTGGAACAGATGCGTCTTTGCCGCGAATTGTGGAAGGGAGAACCAGTCGACTGGGAGGGTCTTTGGACCGTCAAGCAGGGCGAACTAGCGCCCGTCCCCTATACGAAGGGCGGACCAGCGATCTGGTCGGGTGGCGGAGTCGAAGCGGCGCTGAAGCGCGCTGGGCGTTATTTTAATGGCTGGTTCCCGTCTGGCGCCGGTACGGGCAAGGATTGGACCGAAGGCTGGAGAGGCGTACAGCAGTTTGCGAAGGAAGCTGGTCGGGATCCGGCAGATATCATCGGCGCCGCCTATGTGACGATTTCGGTGAATGACGATCAGACCAAAGCGGACGCAGAACTGGATGCCTACCTTGAGGGATATTACCTGCGTCCCGCCGACGAGATTCGTACCCAGCAGTATACATTTGCCGGCAACCGCGCCGCCGCCGTGGATTGGCTCGGCGAATTCGCTGCAGGCGGCGCGTCGCACATGTGCGTCCGCTTCACCGGTAGCAACGATGCTGCCCAAATGGAAGAAATGATCCGCATCAGGGAAGAGCTTGGCTAACCCGCGACCACCGTATTCCGCAGTACGCCAATCATTTCGATCTCCAGCTCGATCGTATCGCCGAAATTGTCGGCGGTGCGGGGAAGCACAGCTGCATACCCCTTCAAGTCAGCGGTACCTTCGGACTAGGAGCATCGTCCGCAACATTCATCCCGCCTGTTGGACATATTTTGGCTGGGTACTCCGTTAACGCATGCGTATCAATGAAATTTTTGTTGGGCAGATTTAACTCCGGTTAACCAACATATTTCGCTGCTTCAGCGTCCTGCTATGGTTGATGACGGCGTCGGAGCATCAGTATGATGCGGCAAACTCGGGGAGAGAACGTCACCATGGGCATGCAGGCGGTCTGGGATCACATTCGTCTGGCAGCAGAACGCACACCTGACAATATCGCGTTGGTTGACGACCGGAGCGACCGGCAGCTGACGTTTGCTGAGTTAGTTGAAGATGTTGAGGCTGCCGCTGCGGGCCTGGGTGCGGCCGGGCTGAGACCCCGACAGAAAGTGGCGACCATGCTGCCGAACGTGCTGGAACACGTGATCGCGATCCTGGCGCTGCACCGGCTGGGCACGGTGGTCTGCATGATCAATCCGCGCCTCAAACCAGAAGAAGCTGGCATGCTAATCGGCGATGCAGATATGGCAGGCGCTGTGTGTGTTGCCGATCCTGCCATCACTGCTGCTGCGCGCGATGCGTTGCCGATGGATGCGCCGGTGCTAACCGTCGGCGGCGTGACAAACGGAACTGCCGCGTTCGAAACGTGCCGTGCAAACGGATATGAGTTACCGCCCTGGTCATCACCGGACCCGGAAGGTGTGGCCTTTGTGCTTTATACGTCCGGTACCACCGGCCTGCCCAAAGGCGTGATGATCCCACACCGTGCGACCGACGGCCGAGTGCTGTTTGCGCCCGTTCAGTGCGGTCTTCGCCATGGGCCGCAAAACAAGGCGCTGGGTTTGATGCCATTGTTTCACGCTGTCGGGTTCTATTCGGCGTTAGTGACGACGTTGTCGCTGAACGGCACGTACTATGTTCATTCCGCTTTCGACCCACCTGTTGCCGTTGAAGCCATCGGTGATCACGGCATAACCTTTGTTTTCGGCGCGCCTGCCCACTTTCACGCGATGCTGGCGGCCCCCAATTTCGATCCCGCTGATATGAAATCCGTCGATACCTTGGTTTATGCGGGCGCGGTAATGCCCGGGCCGTTGCTCGACCGGGTGAAGCCGGCTTTTCCCAACGCATGGATTACGAACATCTATGGCACGACCGAAGTGATGAATGCCCTCTACATGCCGGACCCGGTCGGCAAACCGCTGCAATACCGCCCCGGGTTCTATTCCAGCGTCCGCGTCGGGCGGATCGGCGGCGGTGTGGACGAGGTATGCGAAGTCGGAGAAGAGGGGGAGTTGCTGGTCGATGCTGCTGCGGATGCTACGTTCCTTGGCTATCTCAAACAGCCGGTCGCGACCGCCGAGAAACTGGCCGGAGGCTGGTACCGGACGGGCGACATCGTGGTGCGGCGACCTGACGGCGACCTCGAATTGTGCGGTCGCGTGGACGACATGATCGTATCGGGCGGCGAAAATATTCACCCGGAAGAAGTCGAAACGATCCTGATGCAGCACAAAGCGGTACGCGAAGTCGCCGTGATCGGCATACCCGACGATCAGTGGTCCGAACGGGTGGTCGCCTGCGTGGTTGCCGACGGGATCGATGGCGATACGCTAGATGTCTGGTGTCGAGAATCGTCATTGGCCGACTACAAGCGGCCACGCGACTACGCGTTTCTCGATGTATTGCCGCGGAACGCGGCCAACAAAGTGCTGCGGCGTGAACTGAGAGAGGCCGTCAAGGATAACTGATTATTGTTCCCGCGCGATCGCGTGAGGATCGGAGGGGAAAAGAGCCAATGTCCAAACTGCCACTGACCTTCGCCTGTGGGCCGTATGACCGTATGGAGGCGCTGAACTATGGGTTGATCGACGTCGAGGGCATCGATCTGAACTTTCTTGAAATCCAGGCGCCAAGGGAAATCTTCGACCGCATGGTCGGCGCGCAGGAATTCGATCTGTCGGAAATGTCGCTCGCCGAGTACGTCACCATGACGGCGAAGGAGATCAGCCCCTTTATCGCCATCCCGGTATTCCCATCCAAGGCGTTCCGCCACGCCTTCGTCTGCGTGAACAAGGCGGCTG
>DKQG01000025.1:0-1899 GCA_002471575.1 Alphaproteobacteria bacterium UBA7314
GGGCAAAAAAAATGGCCTCAGCCGCCCCCGGCTTTCGGCCTGACCCCTTCCGAATGAACTCAAACGCCCCAGAACCGGCTCGTCCATCCTTGGTGGGCCACCCACCCATCAATGCGAGTTCCATCGCGCTGACAAAAATAATATTGCACCCACGCCCCGGCCGAAACAACAACGGAGCGAACCTTACCCACAGACACACCATTTAATCGGGGGATAAGTAAGGGAAATCCGGTGGAAAACCGCATACGCAATCGTACAATAGCTATGCGACATCTTGAATCAGGCGCTTTCCGCTTTTCGCGATTCTTTCTTCCGGTCGTGCGGATCAAGCAACCGTTTGCGGATTCGAATGTGTTGCGGCGTCACTTCAACAAGCTCGTCATCGTCGATATAGCTGATGGCTTCTTCCAGCTTCAGGTTGCGCGGCGTGGTCAACCGCACGGCTTCGTCCGACCCGGACGCCCGAATATTCGTCAACTTTTTGGATTTCATGGGATTGACCTCTAGGTCGTTTCCCCTGCTGTGTTCCCCAATGATCATGCCTTCGTAGACTTCGACACCACCCCCGATGAACATGACGCCGCGTTCCTCTAGGTTCCAAAGTGCAAAGGGAACCGATTTCCCGGTGGCATTGGAGATCAGTACGCCATTGCGCCGGCCGGGAATAGCGCCCTTATGCGGTGCATAGGAATGAAAGAGCCGGCTCATAACCCCGGTGCCGCGGGTCTCATTCAGGAACTGGCCATGATAGCCGATCAGACCGCGCGCGGGCGCCACGAACACAATCCGGGTCTTACCGCCACCGGACGGACGCATATCCATCATCTCACCCTTGCGTTCGCCCAGGGCCTCAACCACCGCACCGACATAGGCATCGTCAACATCGATGACTACTTCTTCCATCGGCTCCTCACGATCACCGGTATCGGGATTTTCGCGGTACAGCACACGCGGCCGCGATACCGACAGCTCGAAACCCTCGCGGCGAAGCTGTTCGATTAGCACACCGAGCTGCAGCTCGCCGCGGCCCTTTACCTCGAATGTGTTCTCATCCCCTGTTCGTTCGATCTCGATCGCTACATTTCCCTCGCTTTCGCGCGCCAGCCGGGCGGCAAGAAGCCGCGAGGTCACCTTGTCACCGTCGTTGCCGGCAAAGGGAGAATCGTTGACCGAGAAGCTCATCGACAATGTCGGTGGATCGACGGGAAGCGCCTGGACAGGCTCGGTATTTTCCGGATCACCGATCGTGTCAGCGACCGTGGCTTCCTTCAAACCTGCGATCGCGATCAGGTCGCCAGCATGCGCCTCGTCGACTGGCACGCGTTCGATGCCGCGAAATGCCAGCAGCTTCGTCAGGCGCCCGGCTTCTATCTGGGTGCCGTCGTGTCGCTGCGCAACGACCGGCGAGTTCACCCGTGCCGTTCCGCGTTCGATCCGGCCTGTCAGGATGCGGCCAAGGTAATTGTCGTATTCAAGGATCGTCGACAACATTGCAAACGGAGCATCCCGTTCGGCGACGGGCGGCGCAAAATGTTCTGCAATCAGCTCGAAAAGAGGCGACATCGACTCCCGCGGAGATTCCAGATTCGGTGCGGCCCAGCCCTCTTTCGCCGACGCATACAGCGTAGGAAAATCAAGCTGTTCATCTGTGGCATCGAGGGCCGCAAACAAGTCAAAAACCTCTTCATGGACCTGATAGGACCGCTGATCGGGACGGTCGGCTTTATTGATCACCACAATGGGTTTCAAACCGAGCGCCAGCGCCTTCATGGTGACGAACTTGGTTTGCGGCATCGGGCCTTCCGCAGAGTCGACTAGCACCAGCGCACCGTCGACCATTGAAAGTATGCGTTCGACTTCACCACCGAAATCGGCATGTCCAGGAGTATCAACAATGTT
>DKQG01000025.1:2284-30187 GCA_002471575.1 Alphaproteobacteria bacterium UBA7314
CGTTCGCGTTCCAGATCGTTGGAATCCATGACGCGTTCGGCCACGCGCTGGTTCTCTCGGAAACTGCCCGATTGACGCAACAACTGGTCAACTAGCGTAGTTTTGCCATGATCAACATGGGCGATGATCGCAATATTGCGGAGTTCTGGCACGATGCGGTTTCCGGCTTCTAGGGGCTCCAAACAACAGTCGAGCCACAGACCCGCCTGAAGAATGGGATTTTGCTCGCTGTATACAGCGTTCCGGGGAAATTATCCCAGCTTTTCTTTAACGAGATCCTTAAGGGATTCTTCGGGCCGGGCACCGTAGTGGCTGATCACTTCTGCGGCGCAGATTGATCCGATTTTGCCGGCGACCGCCAATTCGTACCCTTGCGTCAGGCCGTAAAGCACACCCGCAGCGAAGAGATCGCCAGCGCCTGTGGTATCCACGACCTTTTCCACGGTTTCGGCTGCTACCTCGACGATTTCGTCAGGCGTTACAATAACGGACCCCTCAGCCCCGCGCGTCACCGCCGCGATATCAACCTTGCCGACCAGTTTACCCACCGCTTCGTCGAACGACTCCGTTTCATAGAGCGATGTGATCTCGTCGTGGTTGGCAAATACGATATCGACGTGGCCTTCGACCAGGTTCTGGAAAGATGCCCGGTGCCGGTCCACACAGAAAGGATCCGAAAGGGTCAACGCCACCCTTCGACCAGCCGCGTGGGCAAGCTCCGCCGCCTTCACGAATGCCTCCTTCGCTTCGTCCCGATCGAACAGATAGCCCTCGAGATACGTGATTTGGGCATCGCCGATCGTTTCCGGGTCGATGTCTTCCGGACCCAACATGACGCTGACGCCTAGATAGGTCTGCATGGTCCGGTCGGCATCCGGTGTAACGAAGATCAGACACCGCGCGGTCGACGGTCCCTCAGTCGCGGCCCGCATGGGATAGTCCACACCAACGGCCTTAAGGTCTTGACTGAACACTCCGCCGAGCTGATCGTCACGGACCTTGCCGATATATGCCCCCCTGCCGCCGAGCGAGGCGATACCGGTCAGCGTATTCGCAGCCGAGCCACCTGATATTTCAAAACCAGTATTCATTTCGCTGTAAAGCCATTCGGCATGGGCATCATCGATCAGGGTCATTGTCCCTTTGTTGAGGCCGAGACGCTTAAGGTCATTCTCGTCCGACTGGCCGATCACATCGACGATTGCGTTACCGACACCGACGACGTCAAAAGGGGCGTTCGCCATGATAAGCTCCTGAAAATACTATGAATCTGCGGCGCGCAGTATAATGACGGATCAGCGCGGGGCAATCGAAATACCGTCTTGCGTTGGCGGGTCCCCAGCGGCTAAACAGGCAGCGTAAAAGGTAAACGGGAGCGGGAAGACAAATGTTTTCAGGGCTTTTTCTTGCCGTCGAACAGCTGGGAGATCCCCGCATCCGTAGTGTGGTGATCCGGGCCGTCATTTTCAGTGCGGTGACATTTATCGCGCTTGTCGCCGGTCTCAGCTGGGCGTTAAGCGGAACGTCGCTGTTCGGTATCGCATGGTTAGACAAGGGCGTTGCCTATCTTGGCGGGGGCGCGGCCTTTGTGATTGGTTTGTTGATCTTTCCGGCGCTTACGGGCCTCATTATTTCTTGCATGCTTGAAGAAATCGCGCGCGCCGTCGAAGCCCGGCATTTCCCCGATCTGCCCGATGCGCGTGAGGAACCCATCATGCAGATGGTCTCGAACGCAGCCCGTTTCGCAGTAAAAACGATCGTTCTCAACGTACTGGTATTCATCCTGGTCGTACCGGTTCTGCTGATCACGATCGTCCTGATTCCGCTCATTCCCTTTGTTTTCTTCGCTCTCAACGGCTATCTTCTTGGGCACGACTACTTCGAGTTCGCGGCATTACGGCGGCTCGAACCTGCGGCGGGACGGGCGCTAAGACGGCAGCACAAAAGTCGCGTTTTTATGTGCGGTACCGTGATTGCAGTATTGATGACCGTTCCGTTCTTGAATTGGCTTATGCCGATAGTTGCTGCGGCCTACATGGTGCATGTGTTCGAACATGCCCGCAGTCGCGTGGAGACAGTTTGAGCGCTGCCCCAGGGCGGCATTTAGCAGGCAGAGATCAACCCGGGAAAGACAGGATATGGCGAAGCAGGATTACAAAGTCAGAACAGAACCTCCGGCGGCGTTGCCGTTGAAAACCGAAGCACCCAATGAGCCGCCCGCAGTCGCCCAGCTCACCCGGGAACCACACTCGGTCTCTAACCCGGCGAAAATCGGTAGCCCCGTGGGCAAAAAACTGATCGTCGGTAGTGAAATTGAACTCAGCGGCAACATCAGCGCCTGCGAGAGGCTAGTCGTCGAAGGCCGCGTGGAGGCCCAGTTGCACGACTGCCGCGAGATCGAAATCGCCAGAACCGGCACTTTCAAAGGCTCAGCGGCGATCGAATTGGCGGAAATCAGAGGTAATTTTGAAGGCACCTTGACCGCCCGGGATACCTTGATCGTCCGGTCGTCGGGGCGGGTAACCGGGACCATTCGATTTGGCAAACTCGAAATCGAGCGGGGTGGCGAAGTCGTCGGCGATATTGGCTTGGTTGAAGACAACACAGAGAGCTGAACGCAATTTGTCCATGCAATGGAGCTTCATCGGCGCGGCGGGAACGATCTATCTGCTGCTTTCTGCCTGCATCCCCGTGCCCGACCAAGCGTCGAACAAGGCAGATCAGAAACCGGTCCTCCAAATTGACGCCCGCGACACGGCGGGAAACAAGCCGGCTGTGACGGATGAAAGAACGCAAACGGCAACCCGGAGCCCGGGTCCGCCTCCCGAAAAACTGATCGGTATGACCAAGGACGACATCACGGCCATTTTTGGCCGACCCGTTTTCGTGCGCCGCGATCCACCCGGCGAATTCTGGCGTTATCGATCCAAAACCTGCGTTCTGGAACTGTTCTTCTACCAGCGTGGCGGCGCCTGGCGCGTGGACCACATGGAGATGCGCCGCAACGACACACCTGTCGCCGATCGGCCGGCCTGTGTGACTGCGCTCAGAGCGCGAACACATAACGGCTAGGCCGTACACCAGAAACTATGTGTCATTATTTGGTGGCAATCTGTCGCGGTCGTTCGGCGGCGTATTCACTTCTTCGAAATCCCCGTCGATCAACGGGCCGGCGCCACGTGATCCGGGCGAAGGCCCGCCGGGTCCGCCGCCGAAACCTCGGCCAAAGCCGCCGACGTGAACATGGCCATGACGTTTTAGCCAACGCCAGATGCCGCGCCCGACCAGCTCGCGAAACAGAGGAACGAAAAGCGTAAACCCGAGCGCATCGGTAAAAAATCCAGGCGTCAGCAGCAGTACCCCAGCAACCAGCAGGCACAGGCCGTCGAAGACCTCTTGAACCGGCAATTCGTTGCGGGTCGCGCTTTCCTGCGCCCTTTGCAGTACTGAGAGCCCCTGGATACGCAGCAGCGTCGTTCCGGCAAAGGCGGTCAAGATGACGATTGCGACCGTCGACCACAATCCGATCCAGCCTCCAACCTCGATAAACAGTGCGATTTCGATAACCGGCACAGCAATAAATGCTGCCAGCAAAACAATTGCCATGCTTGCGATTTCCCAGTGAACGCCTTATGTACTTCACCTTAGGGCTCGGGAGGTGCTGAGCTTACTTTTTGGCACTTTGCCGAGACACGATAGCAACTAAGGTATAGCTAACCGACGGGACTGCGTCTATCTAGCCCGCCCTCGCGGGATTAATAGGACGCAGATCGACGCGCCGGAAAGGCGCAGGAAAGCAAGATTATGAGTGACGGGTTTCAGTTTCTGGATATCGTTCTTTTCGCGATGGTCGCGGCTTTTCTAGTCTTGCGACTGCGCAGTGTTCTGGGCAAGCGCACTGGCCACGAACAGCCTCGACAGGACCCGATGTCGCAGCGAAACCAGGACTCAGAAGCGGAGGGCAATGTCGTTGAAATGCCCAACCGCAATCGCGGTGCCGGCTTCGACCCGTTGGCCGATCTTGATCCGGATGACCCGCTTACTGCTGGCATTATGAACATTCGCGCCGCCGACGATACGTTCGACCCGGGAGGGTTCGCAGACGGCGCGCGGGGCGCATTCGAAATGATCGTCCAGGGATTTGCCGCTGGCGACCGCGACAGCCTGCAAATGCTCCTGGCAGACGACGTCTATGAAAATTTTGAAGCTGCGATCAACGAACGCGACGAGGCGGAAGAAACCCTAGAATCGACAATCATCGGCATCAAGTCGGCCGACGTGATCGAAGCGGGAATGGACCGCCAGAATGCGATGGTCACCGTGAAATTCGTATCCGAACAGGTGAATGTCACGCGGGACTCGGAAGACCGGATCGTCGATGGGGACCCCAATCAGGTTACGGAAATAACGGACATCTGGACTTTCAGCCGCGATACCCAATCGCGCGACCCCAACTGGAAGCTGGTGGAAACCCGCAGTCAGAATTAAGGCCGTAACAAAGGCACCTGTTCCTGCATGACATCAGTCCTTTCAACGCCTCGCTCTTCATTCTTGTTACGAGGCGGATGGATAGCAGCTGCGCTGTCTCTATCACTCCTCGCCTGCGCCGAAACCGGTGATAAAGCGACGATAGACAAGCCGGTTTTCAATCCCGTTGCCTTTACTGACCTAAACGGCTGGAACGCCGACGAACACGTAAAGGCGCTGAAGGCTCTTCTGAAATCGTGCCCGCCACTGGAGCGCCGCGGGGTGCCCGGCTACGGGACCGCAGCAACCTGGCGGGATATTTGTCGGGGCGCCCGCGACGTTTCCGAAAACAGCCCCGGAGGTGCACAGCAGTTTTTCGAGAAACATTTTATTCCCGCCGCCATCTCCGGGCGGGATGGTCCGACAGGTTTAATCACGGGCTATTATGAACCCGAATTACGCGGCGCCCGCCAGCACACTGCGCGTTTCAATGTACCGCTTCACATCCGGCCGCCCGACCTCGTGACCGTCAGCCTGGGCCGTTTTCGCGACGACCTTAAAGGCAAGAAGATTGCCGGCCGGGTGGTCCAAGGAAGGCTTGTCCCCTATCCTGACAGGGGCAAAATCGAACGCGGCGCACTTAAAAACAGAAAACTGGAACTGGTCTGGGTGGACAGCGCGGCGGATGCATTTTTCCTCCATATCCAGGGGTCCGGCAGGATAAAGCTGCGTGACGGCGTCATTATGAGAGTAGGATATGCCGGCACCAATGGCCATGCGTATACCGCCATCGGCCGCGAACTGATTGCACGTGGCGAGATCCCCCGCGAGAAAATGTCAATGCAAGCGATCCGCGGCTGGCTGGAGGTCAACCCGGCAGATGGCGCAGAGCTAATGCGGACCAACAGGTCCTACGTGTTTTTTCGCGAACTGACCGGAGACGGCCCACTGGGTGCACAGGGCGTCGAGCTGACTCCGAAGCGGAGCCTGGCGATCGACCGGCGACTTTTGCCGCTGGGCCTGCCTGTGTGGCTGGATACAACGGAACCTGACGGAGCGCCGTTTCGGCGCCTGATGATCGCCCAGGACACCGGCGGAGCAATTCGCGGCGCGGTTCGAGGCGACGTGTTCTGGGGTCCGGGAACAAAAGCGGCCGACCACGCCGGCAGAATGCAGTCGCCGGGCAGATACTGGATCCTCGTTCCCCGAGCGCTCCGTCCGGCAAGCTGAAGACGTGAAAAAGCTCGCTTGCGCCGCTTTGCTGTTTATCCTGCCGGGGATGACGTCAGGACAACGGTTTACCGGACCATCCCGATCTTCGGACATAGAACGGATCGTCACCGTTGGCGTGCACGGGCATTTGCGGCTTCACATCCTTCTTATTGGACAGACCGATGGCGAAGAAAAAACCTAAACCGCCGAATATGTCGGATGATAATGCACTGTTTCGTGCTGCCATGGCCGACGCCAAGCCGCTCGTCCAGCGGGAGCAAACGCACAGGAAAGCCATGCCTCCACCGGCCGCGCAGCCGGCAAAGAACAAATTCGGCCCGCACACGAAACCGCAACCCACGCTCACCACTCGCTCCGCCAAGCCGCTGGAAGCCGGCACCGCAGCCGATCTAGACCGGCGAACAATGGACAAACTCCGCAAGGGGCGAGTGCGGCCTGACGCACGTATAGATCTTCACGGTATGACAGCTAGTCGCGCCCAGACTGCTATGAATGGCTTCCTCGAGAACGCCCACAGCGCGGGCAAACGCTGCGTATTGGTAATCACGGGCAAGGGATCATTGAAAGAAGGCGGTGGTGTAATCCGTCGAGAACTTCCGGCTTGGCTTAACGCGTCGGAGAATAGAATGCGCATTCTAGGCTTCGCACAGGCGCAGCCCCGCGACGGCGGGGGGGGTGCGTTCTATGTATTGCTGAAGCGAAGGCGATGACTCCTATAAAATAAATTTCGATAGATCGGCATCCTTAGCTAGGTCGGCGACGTTTTCGCGCACGTAGTCGGCGTTGATCTTTACGGTTTCACCAGCCCGGTCGGATGCACTGAAGGAGATATCTTCCAACAGGCGCTCCATGACGGTCTGTAGCCGCCGGGCGCCGATATTTTCAACCGTGCGATTAACCTCTGCTGCCAACCGAGCAATTGCGTCAATCGCATCGTCTGTGAAAACAAGGGTCAGCTCCTCGGTACCCATCAGCGCAATATACTGGCGTATCAGGTTCGCTTGGGGTTCGGTCAGGATGCGACGGAAATCATCTTCCGTTAGCGCTTTCAACTCTACTCGGATCGGCAGACGCCCCTGCAGTTCGGGCAACAGGTCGGCCGGCTTCGACAGATGAAACGCGCCGGAAGCGACAAACAGGATATGATCGGTCTTGACCGTACCGTGCTTGGTGGGAACTGTCGTGCCTTCGATCAGGGGCAACAGGTCGCGCTGTACGCCTTCGCGGCTGACGTCGGCGCCGCCACGCCCGTCCGACCGGACGCAGATCTTGTCTATCTCGTCCAGAAACACGATGCCGTTCTGTTCTACGGATTCGATCGCAGTGCGCACCACGACATCGTCGTCCAGCAGCTTGTCGCCCTCCTCAGCGACGAGGACATCGTAACTGTCACCGACAGACATCTTTTTGGTCTTAGTCGCGCCACCGAACGCCTTACCCAGCATGTCGTTCAGATTGATCATGCCCATCTGCGCACCGGGCATCCCAGGAATTTCCATGGTCGGCATGCCACCACTGGCATCCTGAAGTTCGATTTCGATCTCGCGGTCGTCCAGCTCGCCCTGGCGCAGCATGGTGCGGAACTTCTGCCGCGTGTCCTTGCTGGCGCTCTCGCCGACCAGCGCATCCAGTACGCGTTCCTCAGCCGCTATTTCAGCCTTGGCGACAACTTCCTTGCGCATCCGTTCGCGGGTCATGTGGATCGCGATTTCGACCAGGTCGCGGACAATTGATTCGACATCTCGGCCAACATAGCCGACCTCGGTAAACTTGGTCGCTTCGACCTTAAGGAACGGGGCATCGGCTAGACGCGCCAGACGTCGGGCGATTTCGGTCTTGCCAACACCGGTAGGGCCAATCATCAGAATATTCTTCGGCAGCACTTCTTCGCGCAGATCGTCTACCAGTTGCTGGCGGCGCCACCGGTTGCGGAGTGCGATGGCAACAGCGCGCTTGGCATCGTTCTGGCCGACGATATAGCGATCGAGTTCGGAAACGATTTCGCGGGGGGAGAAATTGGTCACGGATTACAGACTTTCTACGACGACGTTTTCGTTTGTGTATATGCAAATATCGGCCGCGATTTTCATCGCCCTTCGCGCGATGTCTTCCGACTCCAGCCCGTTCTGTTCGAACAGGCCGCGGGCGGCGGCAAGCGCGAACGACCCACCCGAGCCGATCCCGATCAACCCGTCTTCGGGTTCCAGAACATCTCCCGTCCCCGTCAGAACCAATGACACGTCAGAATCGGCCACCGCCATCATGGCTTCGAGGCGGCGCAGATACCGGTCCGTCCGCCAGTCCTTGGCAAGCTCGACGCAGGCCCGGGTCAACTGGCCCGGATGCTGTTCCAGCTTTCCCTCCAACCGTTCGAACAGGGTGAAGGCATCTGCGGTGGCGCCGGCAAATCCGGCAATCACACTGCCGTCGCTCAATGGGCGAACCTTGCGCGCATTCGATTTCATGACCGTGTTGCCGAACGTCACCTGACCGTCGCCGGCGATAACTACCTTACCGTTTTTGCGAACCGAAAGAATTGTCGTTCCGTGCCAGGTCGTAATATTACTGTCTGTCATAGGTCTCCGAACGGCAAGAGGTTGGGGCGGTACTTCGCGTATGACGCTGTCTCTAAAATCATGTTTCGGCAGCGGGCGTCAAGACCCTGCCAGCGACAACCGGCCTGCGAGGGGCACGAAAAACTGTTCGATAATAATGCGAAAACAGAACGGCGAAACTGGTTTGTCCGCGACAGGTTGAAGCGGCGCTTGGCGTTGGGCGTAAGATAGATGTCGAAATAGATATCCTTGCCCTTGCCCGCGGCGTCGCGGCCGATCCGGAACCGCAGCGGTTCGACAAGGGCTTCCTCGGAGCCCGTGATCGCGTGAAGTCTTTTAACTTCGGGGGTCTTGACGATCAAGCTTTCGAGGCCCACGCCGTCCGCCGAGACACCGTTTACCGGCTCGTCGGCGGGTGAAGGCGCAACCTCCTCGACAGATTACTCGACGCGGATCGCTCTATCGACAAGTTCGATCACGCCCGAAACTAGCGGCGCAGTCAGGGAAAGGTTGAGCGATAGGACGGCAGGAAACTCGTTGCGGCGCAGAAAATCGAAGGTGACGGCGCCAGTTCCGAATTCGTCGCTGGCCCAATCGGCGCCGGTCAGAAACTCGGCATCTTAATAAAAATCGTCGGGCCCGAGAAGAGTTGCCGTCCCTGCCCGCTTTACTCTCGCGGTACCCTAGAAGATCCGGCAAACCCCGTCGGCGGGATTGCCGGCATGGTAGATGTATTCTCTTTCGGAATACTTCATGCTCGTCATACGCTATGCCTTCACACTATTTACATACTCAAAACCCTCGAAAAGCGGGAATTACACGGGCATAACTTCCTATCTGCCTCAGTTTCGGGGTGTTTGAGCATCAAAAAACAATCAAGGCAGGATTGCGCTATTGCTGGCGCCTTCGCTGCGTTCCTGATAAAAGACGCCGGATTCCAGTGCATTAGAATGCATATTAGTCTGCTTTACACGTTCTCGTGGGGGGCCGAAAAGCGAGCGAAAGATCATGCGCGAAGCAAAAATCGCCAGAAAAACGAAAGAAACGGACATCGAGGTTTTGGTAAATATCGATGGGACCGGTATGTACGACGTCGATACCGGGATCGGCTTCCTGGATCATATGCTCGAACAGCTGTCGCGGCACAGCCTGATGGATCTCACCGTCCGGGCGAAAGGTGATCTGCATATCGACCATCACCACACCACCGAGGACACCGGTATAGCGATCGGCGAAGCGATTTACCAGGCGATGGGCGAACGCCGCGGTATCGTGCGCTATGCATCCGCCACCATTCCGATGGACGAAACACTGACGCGAGCGTCGATCGACATTTCGGACCGTCCGTATCTGATCTGGAAGGTGGATTTTTCCAAGCCTAAGCTCGGTGAAATGGACACCGAGCTGTTCAAGGAATGGTTTCAGGCGTTCGCCCAGAGCGCGCGTGTAACGTTGCACGTGGAAAACTTGTACGGCGAAAACAATCACCACATCGTGGAGAGCTGCTTCAAGGCTCTGGCCCGCGCGTTCCGGACCGCTGCCGACACCGATCCGCGCGCTGCCGATTCCGTGCCGTCGACGAAAGGCACGCTGGGCGGCTAAGCCCGGCCCGTCGGCTATGCGCTTATATACGGTACATCTCCAGCAACACGCGCCGTCACCCGACCGAAATGCCGTCGTCGTAAGCGAGGGCTTCTGCTGGCCGGCATTCCTGGCAGCACCGGTTTGGGCGGCAGCCAAAGGTATGTGGTTCACGGCGCTGGGCGTGCTATCTGCCTATGTACTGATTTTGCTCGTCGCCGTTATTGCGGCCCTCGATTCGCTGTCGACCATGGCGCTGGTCATCGGAGCGGGAGCGATTATCGGCTTTTGCGCAAACGACTGGCGCCGGGCTTCGCTGACATCCCGCGGTTGGCGCTTGGCTGGGCTGGCCACCGGCGCCGACCGGGACACGGCACTGCGGAGATTTATAGATCTGCATCCCGATGCATTGAATCCGTCGGCGATAACGCCGACATACTGACGGTTAGCAATGAAAACGGTTGTTATCGATTACGGATCGGGGAATCTCCGCTCCGCAGCGAAAGCCCTTGAACGCGCCGGTCGCGAAACCGGCTTGAGCGAAAGCGTTACCGTAACCGGCGATGCCGCGGACCTCGACAGCGCCGACCGCATCGTCCTACCCGGTGTCGGCGCTTTCGGCGACTGCACAGCCGGTCTGCAGAGCCTGCCGGGAATGGTCGACGCGCTGGAGAGGAACGTGCGCGAGAAAAAGAAACCGTTTCTAGGTATCTGTGTCGGTATGCAGCTGATGGCGGACCGAGGGATCGAACACGGACAACATGACGGGCTGGGGTGGATCCCAGGCGAAGTCCGGCCGCTGTCGCCCGCCGATAAGGCGCTGAAAATCCCGCATATGGGATGGAATGTTGTGTCGCCCTCAAGCGCGAATACACACCCTGTCCTGGCGAACTTCGCCGAGACGGCACATGCCTATTTCGTGCACAGCTATGTGTTAGTTTGCGAGGACGATAACGACGTGGTGGCGACCGTCGATTACGGCGGCCGTTTCGCCGCTGTAGTCGGACGCGATAATATGATCGGAACGCAGTTCCATCCGGAAAAAAGCCAGACCGCCGGCCTTCGGTTGCTTGGGAATTTTCTGCAATGGAATGGAGAGAGTATCTGATGGCCGATGTGAAAACCGCGATTGAGCCGCTTGAAGAAGTATCCGACGAAGATCTCGAAGATCTCAGCGATGCCGCCGAATCCGCCATTCTAGACGGCGGCGGGTTCGGGTGGTTGAGGCCGCCGCCGCGGGCCGTGCTCGGTCGCTACTTCCGGGGCGTCGTGCTAGTGCCGGAACGCCACCTGTTCGTCGGACGCCTGGAAGACCGCGTCGCCGCCGCAATTCAGCTGCAGGAGCCACCCCGCAATAACGAAGCGCAGGCCCACTCTGCAACCCTGACGACGCTGTTTGTCGCGCCTTGGGCCCGCGGGCATGGTATCGGGCCGAGGCTGATCCAGGCAGTAGAGGATCGGGCCAGGGAACTAGGCTATCTGCGGCTCAATTTTGACGTTCGCGCGACTCAGGTCGACGCGGTCCGGCTATTCGAAAGTTTGGGCTTCGAACACTGGGGGACCAATCCCGCCTACGCGCTGGTCGACGGCGATCTGATACCCGGGCATTATTACTCAAAGCAGCTGCGCACGCTGCCCAAGAGGAAAAGGCGGAAGGGCGGGAAGAAAACTTCAAAATGATACTGTTTCCGGCAATCGACCTGAAAGACGGCGCCTGCGTCCGGCTGGTCCGAGGCGAAATGAGCCAGTCCACAACCTTCAACGACGACCCCGCCGCACAGGCGTGCGATTTCGCGAAAGCGGGTTTCGAGTGGATCCACATTGTCGATCTGAACGGCGCCTTTGCGGGCAAGCCTGTGAATGCGGAGGCGGTCGCCGCGATAGCCGCCGCCGTCGACCTTCCGGTGCAGCTTGGAGGCGGGATCCGCAGTATGGACACCATCGCCCGCTGGCTCGAAGCCGGCGTACAGAGGGTGATCCTCGGGACGGCGGCTCTCAAGGACCCGGATCTCGTGCGACGCGCTTGCGATCAATATCCGGGGCGTATCGTCGTCGGTATCGACGCCCGGGAAGGCCGTGTTGCTGTCGAAGGCTGGGCCGAAACATCTGAAATGAAGGTGCTGGACCTGGCCATGCGGTTCGAGAACGACGGCGTCGCCGCCATTGTCTACACCGATATCGACCGCGACGGCGCGATGCAGGGAGTTAATGTCGATGCGACGGTCGACTTGGCATTCGCCCTCACCACCCCGGTAATCGCATCGGGCGGCGTCCGGGGCATCTCCGATCTCGCCGACCTGAAAGAAAATGAAAGCGCGGGCATCGAGGGGGTTATTTCAGGTCGCGCGATCTACGACGGCCGGCTGGATGCGGGTGAAGCTCTGGAGTTGTTGCGAAACTAGATGTTAAAGGCCCGCATCATCCCCTGTCTTGACGTGAAGGACGGACGCACCGTGAAGGGCGTCAACTTCGTTGACCTGATCGACACGGGCGACCCGGTCGAGCAGGCCAAAGTCTACGACGAGCAGGGTGCGGACGAGCTGACATTTCTCGATATCACGGCCAGCCACGAAAACCGCGACACCATCTTAGACGTGGTCAACCGAACGGCGGAACAGTGCTTCATGCCGCTGACCGTCGGCGGCGGCGTCCGGCAGTTAGAGGATATCCGCAAGTTGTTGCTGGCGGGTGCCGATAAAGTTTCGATCAACACCGCCGCCGTGCAACGGCCGGAATTCGTGGGCGGAGCGGCCGAGAAATTCGGATCGCAATGCATCGTCGTTGCCATCGATGCGAAAACTTCCGGGCCAGGCAAATGGGAAATCTTCACCCATGGCGGGCGCAAGCCGACGGGCATCGATGCAATCCAATGGGCCGGCCGTATGGCGGATCTCGGCGCCGGCGAAATACTGCTGACGTCGATGGATCGCGACGGCACGCGGTCCGGCTTCGATATCGAGCTGACTCGAACCATGGCGGATTCGGTGTCGATCCCCGTAATCGCATCGGGCGGCGTCGGTACGCTGGATCACCTGGTCGAAGGTGTCCGGGACGGCCATGCCAGCGCAGTTCTAGCGGCGTCCATTTTTCACTTTGGCGAATATTCGATCCCCGAGGCGAAGGCCCACATGGCGGCCGCCGGCGTCGCCATGCGACCGACCGATCTTACCTAGCAGGAATATTTGATGAATGGCTCCCGCCAGAACACCCGGGGGCGAGGGAGCATTCGTCCACAACGACTTGTTCAGGCGCGCCAATGCCTCCACAGCGGCAGGGGCGGACTGCGTCCTCGTACTCGGCAAAATGCGCCTTGAGACTATCAGACGGATCGCACGCGATATCGACGGACTGCTGAACATCATGGGCAGCGCCGCCCGCCCATCGGTAACGGCGCTGGGGGCCGCGGGCGTGAGACACGACAGGGTCCGCGCGATACCGGCACGTTCAGTCTCGCCCGCGTCATCCTTTCCAAAGCCGGGCTTAACGACACGACGACCAGCGAATAGGGTTCATTTTTTCTATTAGCTCCGGTCCTCTCCAGCTCTTAACCATCCACGCGATGGTCTTTATGGGTCCCTAAGAGGTGGAGAGGGCCAACGCGAACCATGCGTCCGACGAATAGACACTGACGACGCAATCTGATATCGCGGTTGCATGACCCGTGCCGAAAACACCGACGCAACGATTCTTCGCCTTTATGAGACCATCGCCAGCCGCAAGGGCAGCGACCCGGCATCATCCTATACGGCGAAGCTGTTAGATCAGGGCACCGGGAAAATCGCCCAGAAACTTGGCGAAGAGGCCGTTGAAGCGGTGATCGCCGCCGTGGCGAAAGACCGCAATGGCATGATCGGCGAGAGCGCCGACCTGCTGTACCACCTGTTGGTCGCCTGGGCCGATGCCGGCATCACGCCAGATGACGTGATGGCCGAACTGGAACGGCGCGAGGGAATATCGGGACTCGCGGAGAAGGCGGCGCGGGGAGAAGGATAGAATGAGTTACGACGATCAAAACGTTTTCGCGAAGATCCTGCGTGGCGAGCTGCCCTGCACCAAGGTGCACGAGACCGATCACGCGCTGGCGTTCCAAGACATTGCGCCGCAGGCCAAGGTGCACGTGCTGGTGATCCCAAAAGGGGCCTATACCTCATGGGACGATTTTTCCGCAAATGCCAGCGCCGAGGAACATGCCGACTATGTCGCCGCCATCGGCGCCACGGCACGCCAACTGGGCGTCGATGCGTCGGGTTATCGACTTCTGGCCAATCACGGCCGCGATTCGCACCAGGAAGTGCCACATCTACACGTTCACATCCTAGCCGGCCAGCCGCTCGGCCCCATGCTGGAAGACGGCGACCTGCCGCCGAACACGAACTACCTGCGCAAAGCTTAGGTTTCTATCCCGCGGCGGAATCGTTGCGCACAGCCACCGCAGCCAGCTCCAGTTTGTTGCCGCCGGTGAACGTCACCCGCACGCAGGACCGCATCGGCCAGTGATCGGTGTCGTCGGCGATCTAGTCGGTCCTCATCTCGTAAAACACCTTCTTCTTGCCATCCGCGTCGTAGAGATAGGCTGCACGTAGATCAGCCACGTCTTGTGGGTCCCGACCTGCGCCAAACCAGGTCTCGATAAGCCGAGCCGAAACACCGGGTGAGCATGGTGCCGGGGATGCATTCGACGAGGAATATGAGGGTCTTGCGTCATGGATAACTATGCCGGACAGAGCATAGCGAACCAAACGCTGTAGGTCCGCGTGACGATAGGGGTAGATGTTTGACGGCGACGGTCAGCTGGATTCACAGTCTCTGCCTGTTCGTTCTGCTTGACATGGCGATGGCCGTTATCTCCGTCAAGCGCGGCAATATCTGCGGCCATGCGGGCTACATAACGGACGCCATGATCGGCGCTAGCGTCATCGGGCTTCTGGGGTGCGGCTAGATTTCCGAACTTTCGGGGCGTGGCGGTGGAAATACCTGATCGTAGACCCAGTTGTAGACAAACGTGTAGACGAGGAAAAAAGCGGAGGTTGAAATATCGATCAGCAAGGCTTCGAGGTAGCCAACCTCCAGCCACCAGGCGATCAGGAACAGCCCCGCAATCACCAGGCCAAGCTCGAACAAGACAGCATGGGCAGCACGGATGGCGATGCCGCGCCTGGCAAAGTCGCGATACTTGTGGTCCCAGAGATCGAAAACCCAGTTGAACACCAGGTTCCACACCATGGCCAATGCGCTGAACATCAGACCCAGCGCGCCGGTCACCTCCACCGGATAGCCGAGAATCCAACTGCCCACCACCGCGAACAGGGTGATGGCGAT
The DNA here is from genome assembly GCA_002471575.1 of Alphaproteobacteria bacterium UBA7314. Classification (GTDB taxonomy): domain Bacteria; phylum Pseudomonadota; class Alphaproteobacteria; order MPNO01; family UBA830; genus UBA830. The sequence continues at coordinate 17,440 of DKQG01000025.1, forward strand.
AGCTTCGAACAAAAGCGTGTGGCGTATTCGATCAGCCAGACTACGCATGGAAAACGCGCACCGAAATCAGGAGAGCTTCAGCCCGCAGTCATCGAAGGCAGCCTTCACCTCTGCTTTTTCATCGTCGGTCAGATTGAGCAACGGGCGGCGCACGCCCCCGCCCACCTGGCCGATCAGTTCTTGCCAGTATTTCTGCTGCGCCTGCGGCTTGTCGGCAGGCCGCGTGCGTTTCAGGGCCTTGCGCACGGGATCGAGGCTGTCACATACTTCACGCGCCTTTTCGACCTCGCCCGACATGGCGAGGCTAGTGTATTCGTTCATGCGCTGGTCGACGGCGGTCTGCATCAGGAACGGCGGCGTGGAACAGAGATAGACCTGCCAGCCGAGCTCGACGATGTTTTCCAGCCAAAGATCCTCGGACGACGTGCTAACAATCAGCTTGCCCCGGCTCATCTCCGTCAGCTTCGCGTATCGTTCGCGGTCGACGCTGTATTTGATGGCGACGATGTTTTCCAGCTCAGCGATGGAGGCACAGGTTTCAGGTTCCAGCACATAGTTGTAATCGGGCTGGTGCCAGATCGCGATGCCAATATCCAGATGTTCGGAAATGTGACGATAGTATTCCTGAAGCACGCTATCCACGTTGTCGTGGAAATAGAGCGGCGGCGCATGAACGATGATCCAGTCGGCGCCGATATCCTGCGCGTGCCGGCCCAGTTCGAGCACGGTGTCCAGGTTTTCGTCGGAGCACGACAGTATCGTGCGGCAACGGTCGCCCACCTCGTGGACGACGATGTCGAACTGCTGCTTACGTTCGGCGATCGACATAGAAAAGAACTCGGCCTGTTTGCCGTTGATGAACAACCCGGCGATTTCCAGATCATCCACCCAGTGGCGCAGATTTCGGCGGAGGCCCGCTTCATCAGGTGCGCCATCGGCCGTAAACGGCGTCAGGTTGGCGGCGAAGATGCCGCGTAAGTGTTCCTGCGCAAAGTCCTTGGCGTCTTTTCTGGAATATTTCATGGGGCGTAACCTATACGTTTGGGATATAAGGTGCTCATACCACCTGCGCGCGCGCCATCAAACCGGTCACTGGCGATTTGGCAGACCGGAAGACGAATAAGTCCCTTCAGGGCGAGCACCCGGTGGAAAACGGACAGCCAGCCCGGTTTCGGAGTCTTTTATGGATTAGCCTGACTCCACCCAGCGAATCCTGCATAACCTATTGATAATAAAACCTTTCTTGGCGGCGACGTTCTGAAGAGCGCACCATCAAAAGAGGGTTTTCCGACGGCGCGCGGATGCGGTCCTCGGAATTATCGAATTCTCGACCTCAGCGTTCTCTCAAATGGGTCTGTCACGGCAAAAGGCCGCGAACGACGACGCCGTTCCGCCGGAGCGGAAGCCGGGGTAAACTGCCCCTAAATACCTGCGGGGGAAAATGCTAACACTTTACGACGGCACAACGTCGGTCTGCGCGATCAAGGTGCGGCTGGCGCTACACGAAAAGGGCATCGCATTCAACAGCCATAACATCGACCTTCGCGCCGGCGAACAGTTCGATCCCGGATACCTAAAACTGAACCCCAATGCCGTAGTGCCGACATTGGTCGACAGCGACGACGTGGTCATCGAATCCTCGGTCATTCTGCAATACCTGGAAGACACCCGGCCCGATCCGTCGCTGCTTCCCGACGGGGCGCTCGACCGGGCGCAAATGCGGATCTGGATGAAGCGGGTGGACGACGCAATTCATCCCAGTATCGGTAGCCTGACCCACGCCACCGCCTACCGTCCCGCCTTCCTGGCCCTGAATGAAGACGGCCGCTCGGCCCGGCTTGCAAAAATACCGGATGAAGACCGTCGCGCGCGGTTCGCCGCCGTTTACGAGCAAGGGCTGGACGCACCCGTTGTCATCGGCGCCGTCAAAACCCTGGCCAAGCTACTGCAGGATATGGAATCGGCGCTTTCGGAAAACGCGTTCCTCGCCGGTCAGGTGTACAGCCTAGCGGACTGCGCGGTTACACCCTATGTCAACCGGCTGTTCGATTTGGGGCTGCTGGGTCTGTGGGCAGTCGATGCGCCCAATGTCTTCCGCTGGTTCAGCGCGATCCGCAAACGCGCCAATTTTGCACCCGCCATCTCGGTCTACCTGACCGACGCCGACCGCGCGCTGTTTGCGAATGTGGACCCGGAAACGCCCGGCCGGGTTAGGGATATCCTGGACGGGGACTGAGAAATGCGTCGCTGGCTCAAATCGCATGTGATGCCGTCAGGCACTCGGGAGCGCCGTATTCTGCTGGGCCCCGCAGCTGGACTGCGGATGGACCTCGACCCGGCGCACGAGCTTCGCTTCTGGCTCGGCGTTTACGAAGCGGAACTGGCAACACACTTTCGCCGTATGGTGCAGCCGAGCATGCGCTGTTTCGACATCGGCGGTGCAGAGGGGTATCACGCGCTGTTTCTGGCGCGGCTGTCAGAAATGCCGGTGGTGGTGTTCGAGCCCGGCGAAGAGTGGACAGAAAAAATATGCAGCACCCTGGCGCGAAACGGACTGCAGGGTGAGGTCGAACCGCTTTTTATTGGCGCGCAGGAAAACGGAAACGTCACGACGATCGACGCGATGGCGGAAAAACACTTCGTACCTGATTTCATAAAAATGGATATCGAGGGCGCGGAGATCGATGCGCTGGCAGGGGCCGAGGAAACACTGGCGGTGCGGCGCCCGCACATGATCGTCGAGGTCCATGGATACGAGGTCGAACGCCGGTGCCTCGATATACTGGAACGCCACGGATACGAGCCTCAAATCGTCAATCCTCGTAAATGGCTGAAGGAACACCGACCGATCGCGAACAATCGATGGCTGGTATGCGCTGGCCGAGACCCAAACACTGCATAGTGCGGGCGGCCGACGCTAGGAGGCCTTCTGAATCGACCCCACTTTATCTGCTGCGTTACCGTCCATCGGGCGAATGCGGCCAGCGGCATCGTCGGGGAGGTACTTCTTGACGCGTTCGTCGAAACTGGGGCGGTCGTGCGCGCGGTCGACCCTGTCTACCACCCGAGGATAATCCTGCGCAAAGGGCTGCGGATATTGATCGTTTGCAGCGACGCGAGTTAACGCGTCGTCGCCGCATGCGGATACGTATCACTGCCAAGACAGGGCCCGTCCGCCAGTACACTCTCCATTTCTGCAATCAGCACCTGATAGTCTCTCACCGCAGCGAACACGAAGGGCGGTTCCCTGCCTTGGGAAAAGACCGATCGCTGACGAATGCGACGCCGGGGTATCAGGAATCTGCGCCATGCGCGCTTCGATTTTTTCCGGCGCCCGGAAAATCTTGCGCAAGGAGATGTCTTGGGTCAGCACGCCACAGACCGGTTGGATCGGATCGTCGATGACCTTAATGAACCAGCACGGGGACGACCACGCCCAGATAGATTTACAGATATCTAGGATCGAACTGTTTTCCGCGGCGCAGATCTACGAAACCGCGTTCATACGGAAAGCCGTTTGCCAGGAGCGTTAGCCGGACCTTGAGCAGACAGACTGACATGGAGTGCTCGAAAAGGATAGGCGACAGGCGGCGGCCTCTTCATTTTCGCCCCCCCCCGATATTGTTGCCTATCGCTTCACTTCGCAGTCAAGTTTCCAGTCGACCTCGCCTTTTTTCGCGCGGGTGTCGTAACTGATCCGTTTCTTCTTGAGCTGATCGCGAACCGCATCGGCGAGGCCGTCACGTACACCCTGCGGTAAGTCCTCGAAATCAAGACTGACGACAAATGGTGCCCTCGGTTTCGGGGTGCTCTTCTTTCCCGCCGTTTTCTTTTTACCGCCGGATTTCTTCTTCTTGCCCCAGATATCGTCCCAGCCCGATTTATATTCCGGCGACTTGATATTGCTGAAATACCCGTAATGGCCGACCGCTGCACCGCCAACAGAATCCTTCGCCGACTTCTCGCCGCTTTCGGCGGAAGAAGAGGTCGGCTTCGTTTCCGACGATTTGGGTTCGGATTTCGTTTCCGACTTAGTATCGGATTTTGGGGGGGTAGAATTAACGTCGCTCATTGTGGGCCGTCATACAAAATAGAAATTCGTCGTTCAGGTACACCAGCGGCATGCTGGATGCAATCGATCAGGTGTCGTTTCGCAGAATTACCGCACCGCTTTCGCATGGATGTCCAGCAGATCGGGGATCGTGGCAGGGTCGCGGCGGCCAAAACCGTACTCAGTCGCAATGCCGATATCATGCCCAGCATGCGCCACAGCGATATCGAGTCTATGGCGTGTACCATTAATCCCGTCTGTGTGGTGGACAAGCCCCATGAAAACCTGCGTGGTATCGGGCAGGTCGAGCTCCGCCAGCGGATCCAGTAACTGCGCTCACCGGTTTCCCCGTCAGGCCAGCGCGGCGCGTTGGCACCGGCCGTATCGGCCAGCGCTCGGAACACGGATTCGGTATCCGCCAGAGGAATGGAACCGACGAAATGGATCGGGCGAGCAGTCAGGACAGTCTCCCTTCGATGGCGTCCCACAGCAGTTTTTCGACATGAACGCCGTCGAGGCGGTTAATTTCCTGGATACCGGTCGGCGAGGTGACGTTGATCTCGGTCAGATAGTCGCCGATCACATCGATGCCGACGAAGGTCAGCCCGCGTTCCACCAGCGCCGGGCCTATTTGTTCGCAAATTTCGTGTTCGCGCGCCGTCAGTTCTGTTTTCTGTGCACCGCCGCCGGCATGAAAATTCGCCCGGGCGTCGCCTTCGACCGGGATTCGCGCGACGCCGCCCACTGGCACACCGTCAACCAGGATGATGCGCTTGTCGCCCTGACGTACCTCCGGCAGATAGCGCTGGACGATGAACGCTTCGCGATACTTCTGTTCGAACATCTCTAGCAGGGAGCCGAGGTTCTCGTCGTCCGGCTTCAGGTGAAACACGTCGGCGCCGCCGTTGCCGAACAGCGGCTTGACGATGATGCTACCGTGCTCTGCTCGAAAATCCTCGATCGCCCGACGGTCGCGCGTGATCAACGTGTCGGGCAGCAGCCCGTCGAAATGGGTGACGAAAAGCTTTTCCGGCGCGTTGCGCACTTCTGAAGGGTTATTGACCACCAGCGTATCGGTATGAATATGTTCCAACAAGTGGGTCGCCGTGATGTAGTTCATGTCGAACGGAGGATCCTGACGCATCAGCACCACGTCGACGCCCGAGAGGTCCAGCATTTCCTCAGCGCCGAGCGTGAAGTGGTTGCCTTTTTCCCGGCGGGCTTCCAGGGGTTGCGCCCGGGCGAAAAGGCGACCGTCGCGAAACACCAGCGCATCCGGCACGTAGTGGAAAAGCCTATGGCCACGCGCCTGCGCCTCCATCGCCAGCATGAACGTAGAATCGGCATCGATATCGATCGATGCGACGTGATCCATCTGGATTGCAACGGCAAGGCTCATGTCTGGATTCTCCGTTTCTGGTTGGGTTCTTTTTGCCCTGCCGCAACACGTAGATCAATGGGCCACAGACCCATGACCGCGTGTCGCGCATACATTTTACGACCGGCCGGACTTCCAACACCCTTTCATCGTCAGAAAAAGAAAATACGATGTCGCTCAAAACCATGCGCACCGACCATGTCGGCGGTTTACTCCGCCCGAGGGAGGTCATCAGCGCTTTGATCGCCCGCGGTAAAGACGAAATTGACGACGATGAAATTGCCCGCGTTCAGGAGGAAACCATCCGCGACTTCGTCGCAAAACAGGAAGCGATGGATCTTGGTATGGTGTCCGACGGCGAATAGCGCAGGCTGAACTAGCAGGTCAGCTATTCGGAGCGATTTTGCTTCACTTCAGTCTCGAAATGCTGTTTTTGAGCGTTCGGGGTGGCCACTCTAGGGTGCTTGCGGCCGCGGAATAACCGCCGTCAGTTCAGGCGCGCCCTCAGTTTCTGAACGATGGAGGCCGCATCGTGACGGGCAGCATCGGTGTCGGCGCGGTCGACAATGGTCTCGAAAGCTTCGATGGCCGCGCCCAAGTTACCAAGCCGGGCATGAACGATACCCGCTTCCCGCCACAGGAACAGAGATTGCGGCGCAAACAAAAGCATGCCGTCAATTACCCGCAGCGCATCCTCGGGCCTTCCGGCGCGCTCGTGCCGTGCTTTGATGTTGTTCTGCAGCCGGATCAGAATATCCCGATTGCCGACGGTCTGGTAATGTTCGGGCGTCAGTTCGGCATCCAGTCCGGCAGTTACTTTCAGCAGCTCGCGCAGATCCGCCGCAGAGCGTTCGATTCCATCATTGAACGGGTCGATAATGATCCGGTCGCAGCCGCCGCCAATACGAATCATGAAATGGCCGGGAAAGTTCAGCCCGTCGGCGGCATAGCCATGCGCGCGGGCCGCCTGAAGAAAAAGTATGCCGAGGGCAACCGGCAGTCCCTTCTTGCGGTCGATCACACGCATCAGATTAGCATTCTGAATGTCGTCATAAGTGAGCGTGTCGCCGCTGTAGCCGTGTGCCTGCAAAACTACGGCGGTGAGCGCTTCTGGCAGGTCTTTTCCAGCAGCAAGTGCATCGCCGACATCGTCGGCCAGTTTTTCGATGTGATCCCGGTATCGATCCGGCGCGACACCCGGCCTGTCAAGTGCAGCAAGCGCCAGCGCGCCCTCAGCCAGGTCGATGGCGGCGTCATCGCGCCCGCCGATATCTCGGAGAATGTCTTCTGCGGAGCTGCGCGGCATCACGACGGCTTATCAGTCGTCCTCTTTATTCGGACGTAGCTTACCACTTTTTGAACATAGTCGATGCTACGGGCGTGATTTATCACGCGGTCCAGTTCCTGACGACTTTGCGCAATGCCGATCAGGTAAACTTTGCCGCGAACGGTATCGATCGAATAGTTGATCGACGAGACATTCTTGTCGAAAAGCAGCTTGGACTTTAGCTGCGTGGTGATCCAGGTATCGCGGCTATAACCGCCAATACCACCGGACTTGACGACCTCGATTTCATTGATGACTTCGGTTACGCCGTCGGCCTGCCAAGCGAGGCGTACGGCCCTCGACTGCATCTCTGGCGTATCGAGCGCCCCCGTCAGCAAGACTCGCCCCCCGTAGACCTGGAGTCCGATCTTGCGCCACAGGCGCTCGTCATCTTCAGAGTAAAGCGCGTTGAGACGCAGCCTGATTGCCGTGTCGTCCGCCACGCCTGATATCCCGCGCTCCTCCATCGCGACAGTGCCCGCCGTGGCGCCGGCACCGATCAGTGTTCTTGCGCAGCCGGAAAGCGTGAGCGCGACAGCAAGAGTGACGGCGATCATAACCGGAAGCATTAAAGTTCGTATTCGGGGCATTATGCGTTTTTCTCTTTTCCGGTGCATCGTGCTCAAAACACGCAGAACCCGAGTTGGACAAAGCCGAGATGAAACCTACGTGAATTTGCCCAATCGTCTGATTCGCTCCAAGCTTTGATTACATATCGCGGCCATGCGCCTCGGGCAATCAGCGCGCTCTTGGAGAACGGGAGTATCTTTACGCCCCACAAGATACTGATCATCGGCGCGGATGGTCCGAGATCTCGGCGCCAGTTGCATCGAAGCCGTTGCTTTCAAGAGAGTCACGCAAAGTTTCACCTCCACGAAGAGGATAGCGGCTACGCAGCGCACCACGATATCGATTTTCCACGGCGGGCAGGCGCATCCGACGATCCAGTATCCTCTGGACTTTCAGACGCAGCAGGATGACTGCCAGAGATTCTCCGGAAACGCCGCGGAGCTTCCAGTCCCGGCGGCTACTGTTCATCGGGGTCAATGTCGCGCGATAGTTCCAGCGCGCGGCGGTAGATTTCCTTTCGCGGCGCGCCGGTCGCCGCGGCGACCGTTGCGGCGGTGTCACGGACACTCATTCTGGACAGTGAGTACGTCAGCAGCGCATCTATCTCGTTCACGTCGACGGGAGCTTCCTCCGGCGGGCCGACGACAAGAACAACTTCACCCTTGGGCGCATCTTCGTGCCGGAATGTTTCGGCAAGGTCATCGAGGCGCCCACGGATCACCTCTTCATAAAGCTTGGTCAGTTCCCGCGCGATCGCGGCCGGCCGGTTACCGAGACCATCCGCCAACGCTGCTAGCGAGCCAGCGAGACGGCGAGGCGATTCAAGAAATATCAGGGTTGCACGCAGCGTTGCAAATTCAGCGATCGTATCGCGGCGTCCCTTGTCCTTTGCAGGTAGATAGCCGGCGAACAGAAATCGGTCGGATGGCAATCCGGATAACACCAACGCAACCAGTGGCGACGCGGGTCCGGGTGCCGCGGTAACATAAACGCCCGCGTCGACGGCATCGGTAACTAGCCTGTACCCCGGATCGGAAACGAGCGGCGTTCCCGCATCTGATACTAACGCAACGGTTTCGCCTTTTTTTAGACGTTCAATTATACCGTGGCGAACAGACTCGGAGCTGTGATCGTGATAGGAGATCATTCTGGCTTTTATGCCACGGGCGGACAATAACTTACCGGTGACACGGGTATCCTCACAGGCGATGGTGTCTGCCGTTGTCAGAATCGCGGCGGCGCGGTCGGAGAGATCACCCAAGTTGCCGATCGGTGTCGCCACAATATAAAGCCCGGGGCGCAGCTGCGTGCTTGAGCTCGAGCGTTTACTCGCGGCAGACGCATCGCTAGGGTGCGCTCCGTCCGTTTCCGGAGAAACGGATGATTTGCTGTTGTCAGGGATCGGAACCATAGATGGCGCTTTCTTCCGAATTTAACCAACCGGGAGCAATATTTGTTTGTATCGCCGCGCTTTTGGTCGCGGCCTGTCAGGATACGAAAACTGGTGACGGAGGCAACGGTCCCGTCCTATCCGCGGCGGTGAATGCCTCGCGCGTTGAAACGCCCTTACCCGGCAACCCGTTATTGCAGAGAAAATCGTCGCCTATGCCGGTAAAGCCGAACACGGCATCTAAGGTCGCAACGTTGCCGGTCGCGCCGCCGGAGAGCGTTGAGTTGACCCCACCGGAAACTGTCCGCAACCAGGTGCGGGTCGCTTTGCTGGTGCCGTTGAGTGGCCCCGGTAGTGCAGTAGGACAGGTCCTTCTGGATGCGGCCACATTGGCTGTATTCGACATCGCGAACGGTGATTTCGTTCTCATGCCTATAGATACCAAAGGGACCGCAGAAGGTGCGTTGAGTGCAGCCGAAGAGGCCGTTGCCGCGAATGTGAAACTGGTGATCGGTCCAGTATTTTCAGATGCCGTGAGCGCCGCTGCGCCGCCCATTCTTGAAGCCGGGCTCAATATGCTGGCCTTTTCCAACAACAGCGCCGTATCAGAGCCCGGCGTCTATTTGTCGGGGTTGTCACCTGAGGCACAGATTGAACGAGTCATACAGTACGCTGCAGCCCGGGGGTTGCAGCGAATTGCTGCGCTGGTTCCGCCGGGGCCACTTGGAACGCGTATCACCAAAGCACTTCGGGGCTCCGCGACAATCACCGGTATAAAGGTCAGCCGGGTCAGAGAATTCGGCGCTACGCCGGGCGAAATCGCCGCATCAATAAAACTGATCAGCAATTATGACGACCGCCGCGCGGCGCTCCTCGAACAGCGGAAAGAGCTTGAAGGGCAGGAAGACGAAGGATCACGACGGGCACTCACCCGGCTGGAAATTCTTGAGACGATCGGACCGGTACCATTTGATGCACTCCTTGTCGCCGCATCGGGACAGGATTTGATAAACGCCGCGGCTCAGCTGGGTAATTACGATATCGATACGAAACGTACGCGTATTCTGGGGACGTCTGACTGGGTGGCGGAAGGGACCGGACGGGAGCCGTCGCTCGTGGGAGCTTGGTTTGCGACGCCGCCCATGGACGCTGCCGTCAATTTTGCTGAGAAATATCGCAAAATGTACGAAATATCTCCGCCCGCCATCGCGGCATCGGCTTACGACCTCGTCGCGCTTGCTGCTATCCTGGGCTCTCAAGAAAATGGCCCAAAATTTGACCAGACGACCCTGACCTCCGAAAGCGGGTTTGCTGGCGTCGGCGGGCTTTTCCGTTTTTTAAACAACGGGTCATCCGAGCGTAGCCTGGAGATACGCGAAGTTCAGAACCGCGGTAGCCGCGTGATAGATCCCGCTCGCAAACGCTTTGGAAACAACGCCAACTAGTCGAAATCAAGCACTAGTGCCTCTATGACGGCGTTTAGACGCTGTCGCCCGGCCTCTGTTGCGCGCAAGTGCGTGCCGTCGATATCGATCAACCCGGCCTCTTGGAGTAAATAGGCGCTGCCCGTGTCGATGCTATCAAGCAGATCGGCGCCGGTTATCGCCGCAAACAGGCGGCGATCAATGCCGGCAACCAACCGTAACCCCATCATAATGCATTCGATTCTTAGTTCTGCTTCCGAAATGACAGAGAAAATGCGTGTAGCATGACCCCTTTCTTCCCTCATGCTGAGCCAGTTTCCCGGCAGGGGCGCCTGTTCGGTTCTGTATCGTGTACCGCCAATTGTCAGCCGGCCATGGGCGCCAGGACCAATGCCGATATAGTCGCCACCCCGCCAGTATATAAGATTGTGGCGGCTTTCTAGCCCGCTAACGGCGTAATTTGATACTTCATAGCCATTCAGACCCCTATTCGTCGTCATTTCAGTGGTCAAGTCGTATAAATCTGCCGCTAACTCGTCATTTAGCGGGTCGAATGCGCCATCCCGGTGATCGGAATAAAACTTCGTGCCTTTCTCAACCGTCAGTTGATAGAGCGACAGATGTCCCGTATCGAAGGCAAGCGCCTCATCGAGTTGACGGGCCCATTCTTCGGGCTGCTGACCGGGCAATGCATAAATCAAATCAAAAGAACTGCGATCAAAGGTTCGTTTCGCAATTGTAACCGCTTCTTTAGCCTCCTCTGCGCCGTGCCCCCGGCCGAGAAAGCGCAATGCCGCATCATCGAAAGACTGCACGCCAATCGAAATTCGGTTGACGCCAGCTGTCTTGAAATCCTCAAATTTTCGGGCTTCGACGGAAGACGGATTAGCCTCCAGCGTGATTTCGATATCGGGGGCAAGTGTCCAGTAAGACGACAGCGCATCCAGAACCGCCGCAGCCGTAGCAGGCGGCATCAGAGACGGTGTCCCACCACCAAAAAAAACCGTATCCAGGTGCCGGCCTTTTGTTTTGATTCCGTAATGATCCAGCTCAGCCAACAGTCCGGATCGCCAAGTATCCTGGTCGACACTATCAGCAACGTGCGAATTAAAGTCGCAGTACGGACATTTGGAAACGCAGAACGGCCAGTGCACATAAAGGCCGAAGCCGCCCGGTGGATCGAAGGGCATGGTTTCCCCGCAGACAAGGCCAGGATCGGCGGGCCTCCGGCAGGCTCCCATCAAGTGAGCGGGAAACAGGCGTCGATCAACTTGCGGAACGCAACCGCCCGATGACTCTTCGCATGCTTTTCCATCGGCTCGATCTCGCCGTACGTGCCGGTATCGCCCTCTCCCAGAAACATCGGGTCATAACCGAAGCCCCGATCGCCCCGAGGCGGCCAGACGAGCGTACCGTCAACCGTGCCCTCGAAAATCTCCGAATGTCCATCAGGCCAGGTAAGGGCAAGCGCGCACACGAATTGTGCCCTGCGATCAGCGGCATCGCCCATTTCCGCGTTTACGCGTGCCATTGCGACGTCGAAATCCTTTTGGGGACCGCCCCACCTGGCGGAGTAAATTCCAGGCGAGCCATCCAGAGCGTTGACACAGAGGCCCGAATCATCGGCCAATGCCGGCAATTTTGTCGCTAACGCCGCGGCGTGTGCCTTTAGTTTAGCATTCGCAGCGAAAGTTAGGCCTGTTTCCTCCGGTTCCGGTAAATTCAGCTCCGCAGCCGACACGACCTCAACTGACCAAGGGTCGAGAAGCTCGCCGATCTCGCGCACCTTGCCGGAATTGTGGCTGGCGATTATCAACCTCTTTTCGGTAAACCGGCGCGCCACGATCAATCTCCCAGCGCCATTATCTGTGCCGTCGTCAACTCGCCGATGCCTTTCTTGGCGAGTTCCAGCAATTGCAGGAATGCTTCCTCGGAAAACGGTTCCTGTTCAGCGGTTCCCTGAATTTCGACGATTCCACCCGACCCGGTCAGCACAAAATTCGCGTCTGCTTCGGCGTTGGAATCCTCCGGATAGTCGAGGTCGAGAACCGGTGTACCCTCGAAAATGCCGCAGGATACCGCCGCGGTGGAGCCGGTCACGGGATCTTTCGCCAGCGAACCCGACCGCACGAGGGCGTCGGTCGCGATTTTCAGCGCCACCCAGGCGCCGGTGATGGATGCCGTCCGCGTTCCGCCGTCGGCCTGAATGACGTCGCAATCCAGACGTATCTGCCGCTCGCCCAGCGCTTTAAGATCGATAACCGCGCGCAACGAGCGGCCGATCAGCCGCTGGATCTCCTGGGTGCGTCCGGATTGCTTACCCCGCGCCGCTTCGCGATCCGTGCGATCATGGGTCGATCGCGGCAGCATCCCGTATTCAGCAGTCACCCACCCACGGCCTGAATTACGCATCCACGGCGGAACGCGCTCCTCGACGGTCGCGTTACAAAGGACGTGCGTATCGCCGAATTTCGCAAGGCACGAACCTTCCGCGTAGGGCGTGAAGCCCGTTTCAAGGGTAACGGATCGCATCTGATCTGGGGAACGGCCGGAAGGGCGCATGGTATTCTCCTGCAATGGAAGTGGGCGCAAGCTATCCAAGCCGTCA
>DKQG01000038.1 GCA_002471575.1 Alphaproteobacteria bacterium UBA7314
GATCGACGGCCTGCTGCGCGTTCTATTCGGCTGACGTGAAATGAAAGTGAAAACTCCCCGTTGGGTATTTATCTATTACGCAGTGGCCTACGTGATAATCGGCGTGGTCATGTGGCTAATGGTTGGCTACGAGCAACCGACGGGTGAAAAATCTCAGACTAGCGAACCGTCAACGGTAACAACGACCTTGAAACGCACCCCTCCATCGATTGAGGAAAAAACCATCGGGATGCAAATTGTTGCAAAGGCGTCTGGCATCGCCGGGGCGAGCATGGATATTGGAATGCGGTTTTTTGCGGCCTCGGTACCGCTGACCGCATTCGCGGTAAATGTCATCAAGAAGTCTGCGGCCGTCAAACGACAGACACGCTCATAAGGGCGCGAGCATGGATCATCGAGATAATAATCTGGGATTTTTCAACAGCGCTGCCGCTAAAAAATATAGTGACAGAGTGGCCGTCATAGATATGTCTAAGACGCCTCCAACCGAACTTACCCACGCTCGACTTGACGACAGGATGAGTCGTGTCGGATCGGCTTTGCAAAAAGCAGGTCTTCAGCCACATACTCGTGTCCTTCTGGCAATGGAGAACCGGTCTGAATTTATCGAAGCTTTTTTCGGGACAATGAGGGCGGGGTGTGTCCCGATTCCGCTGAACCATAAATTGGGCGCGGACACGATCAGGTTCATAATCGCGGATGCTGGCGCGGGCGCCGCCATCATAGACCCGATGTGTCATCCAGAGATCGCCCAGATAGTTGAAGAGGCGTCATTATCCTTGCGTGTCGCAACAACGCCTGTCCCCACCGGTTGGCTCGACTATGCTTTATGGGTATCCGAAAGCGACGCCAGTGAACTTAGGGCGCCGGAGATTGAGAGAGGGCAAACAGCTTTTTTACCTTATACCTCCGGTTCCACGGGTGTCCCCAAAGGTGTACTGCTTCCGCATGATGGTATGTTGTGGGGTATTCGCGTCGCACAGAAATACTGGCCCGCGGAACCCAACGACCGCGCCCTGATTGCAGGTCCGCTGTTTCACAAAAACGCCATGCGTGTTTCAGTAAAACCGAAGCTGCGTGTGGGTGGATCGGTGGTAATCCTTCCGAGGTTTGAGCCCAAGGCGTTTCTAACGGCCCTTGCCGAATACCACTGCACCCACACGGGCGGCGTGCCTGCTATGTACCGCATGGTGCTCGCGGAAGAAGAACTGCTCTCACGTCTGGAGTTTCCTGCGCTGAAAAGCCTCGAGATGGGATCGGCCGTCGTGGGTGCAGATTTGATTGCGGCAGTAGAGAGCGCTTTCTCGGTGCCTGTAATCGAGGCTTACGGCCTGACGGAAGGTGGCGGCCCGTTACGCGAGCCAATGGATGGTAGAGGTTCTCCGCTCGGAAGCTGCGGACTTGTGGCGCCCGAAGTTGACGTGAAGCTGGTCGGTGCAGAAGGTAAGGAAGACGATCGTGAAGGAGAGCTCTGGGTCAGGTCACCCGCGGTGCTGAGCGGTTACAACAATCGTCCCGAGCTCGACGCCGAACGCCTTGTGGGTGGGTACCTCAAAACGCGGGACATCTTCCGGCGCGATGAAAACGGGTTCTTCTACTTCATGGGTCGGACGGATGATCAGTTTTCCTGCGGCGGTGAAAACATCAATCCTAAGGAGGTAGAACTCCTGCTGGTTCAGCACCCGGAAATTGTCGACGCAGTCGTGGTGCCGGTGCCGCACGTAGTCAAAGGAGTCGCGCCCGCGGCCCTTGTCACTCTTAGGAGAGATGCTGAGGTAGATGAGAGCGCTTTGAAGGAATTTACGCTGGCGAACGGCCCGGCCTATGCGCATCCTCGGCGTATATTTTTTGCAGATGAATTGCCCTTAAACGGCGCCGGCAAGATCGATCGGACGCAGGCCCTCTCTGAAGTAACTGAACGCATCGGCGGAGATGGCTCTATAGGTAGCGACTGAAAGGGCAGATGTCACGGTACGGTCAGGGGGTAAGAACGATCTTACCGAAAAAACCTCGATCTTCCATGAGCTGCTCGGCCTTGCCCAGTTTTTCAAGTGGAAAAATGTGGCTAACGACTGGAGACAGTTTGCCGTCTGCCACGTAATCTACTGAGCGAGCCACGTCCTCCTGTGAATAAGAGTTTGAGCCAAGAACATCGAGCTCGCGGACCCAAAGATATCTGAGATCTGTCTGAGGATCATGACCGGCAGTCGCACCGCAGGTTAGGACGCGGCCACACTTCTTGGCCGCGCGGAGCGAGGGAGCCCAGGTTTCGCCGCCAGTGAAATTTATCACGACGTCGCAGCCTTCCTTTCCGGATGCAAGCCAGGCCGCCCGGCTGAAGTCTTCCGACTGGTAGTTGATCACATGGTCGGCACCCATTTCGGAAAGTCGATCGCATTTTTCGTCGGTTCCTGCGGCAGCAATAATCTTCGCGCCGACCATCTGGCCGAACTGGACGCAAGCCAGCCCAACGCCCCCGCTGGCGCCCAGTATTAGCATTGTTTCACTGGGATGAAGATGGCCGCGAGTAAAAAGCATCCGGTGAGCGGTTCCATAATTGATTGGGATGGCCGCGGCCGTTTCGAAGGAAACGTTGTCCGGCAGCTTTACGAGATTTTTGGAGGGGACGCGGACTTTTTCTGCCAGTCCTCCGACCAGTTCCTCGCCTATCATTCCTTCGTCGGTTTGAGGGTTAAGCGTTACACGGTCGCCCTTAGACCAGCCCGAGACCGATGAGCCGACTTCCTCAATAACGCCGGCAATATCACCTCCTGAGATAAAGGGCATCGGGACCGGAAATCCAGGCATGCCCCTTCTTACGAATATATCGAGGTGGTTCAGTCCGCATGCGCGCACAGAAACGATGACGTCCGCGTCTCCGGGGGTTGGGTCTTCCCAGTCACGGTATACGATGTTTTCGATGCCACCCTGTTTTTCGATTACCGCAGCCTTCATCTGTCGTTGTCTCCGCCGTGATCTATGAATTCAGCGCGTGTTCAATCAGTGCGCGATAGATTTTTGACATATTCACCATGTCCGAGACCAGCACGCTTTCCTCATCGGAGTGAAATTGGTCGATTTCGCCCGGGCCGAGCATCACGGCCTCCCTGCCGAGATGTCCGAAATACCCGGCGTCCAGAGCGAAACTGCAATCAATGCGCTCGGCTCCTGAAAACCCTGCGTCCTGATAGGAGAGATCTAGAAGTTTGATAAGCGGCCCATCGTCAGCGACTTCGTTAGGATACATAAAGGGGCCACGGGCACAATCTACAGACCAAAGACCGTCTTGGGGTAAAGCCGCCTCCACTTTGGCGAATGCCTCCTCAACATCTTCACCGGGTAGGAGCCGTCGATCAAACCTCATCTCCACAATGTTCTGTAGGGTATGAGTTGCATTGGGCCCACTTTTTATCGATGTCGGCGTCAACGTCGCTGGCCCGAACGCGGGATGTTCGGGTACGCCCAGATCCAGTTCGTCCAGCGCTACGAGACACCGACGCGCACCGTCGATTGCGTCGATGCCGTTCCACGGCATGCTGGAGTGAATGGATTGCCCGCGGACGGTGACATCAATGTCGATACGACCTTTATTGCCGGCGGCAACTTTTCCATTCGTTCCGATACAGACAATCGCATAATCTGGCGGACCGGAGAGCGCGCGAAGAACGCTTGCGACGGCATCGTGACGCCCCGTCTCGCCCGCACTCACGGCAGCGAATATCAGGCGCCCGCCGAGATCGGTATGCGCCGCCTGCGCTATCGCCGCCACCGCCGCCGCCATCGCTGTTTTCTGCTCGGCGACGCCGCGTCCCCGGACGGCTGCTCCAGCTGACGTATCTATCAGTTCTGCCGAGAAGGGGTCAGGCATCTCTGACGCCGGGTGGGTCATTGCGTAGGTCATAAACAGAATGGATCGGCCGATGTCAGCCGGCCCGATTTCGAGGATCAGGTTTCCCATGTCATCGTAACGGAAGGCGCCGATCTCGAGGCGTTTTATCTCGGGTGCAAGACAGTCACGGATGAATGCCTTGATCTCTGGATCCGCTTCCTGAAGATCTGTTTGTTCGCTGGGGTGGCGGACAAGTTTTTGCAGGAGTGGAACAAGAAATTTCTCTGAGAGGTAATCTTCAGGCATTCCGTTTCTTCATGTTTCCCAACATGCCGCTGGGTTCCCCGTCGGTGAGTAAAGCGCAATTAACATTCTGCAGGCTTTTTGGGTCACGTCAAATATCCTCCCAAGGGTATTGCAAGAGACCAGCCATGCCCCTGACGCGTCGGGTCAGGTCATCGATCGTTCGGACGGTGATGGGTTCGAACTTTTTCATGGGCCCTTTTAGGGCGTTTTATTTTTTTGGATTTTGTTCCTGATTTGTTCCATTTTTTTTAGAAACCCCTGCACCTTCCCCACACCCCTGTGATGTCCCGCCATTTCGCGGCGCCAAAAAAACCACCGGGAAGCTGGGGAGCGAAAAGGGACCGATCGCTCCCCAGCCCGGAGGTTGCGGGAAGCTCTTGGCAGCTTCCCGCAAGCGGCTGTCCCACTACAGCCATGCTCATCAAATATGTCTGACCACCGGTGAGAGGAGTGCGACACAGTGACCGACGCGAAGGAGCTTAATCGCATCCGCGTGCAGGCGGTGGCTGACGGTGTTGGTGAGGTGGCTGTCACCATAGAACGGAAGTGGGACGTGGTCCGTCTGCAAATGCCGGTGTTAGCTGACTCGCGGGAGCGGTTAGATCGTCAGGCTCGAAAATGTAATGAGGCCCTCTTCGGCCGCAACTTACGGAAATCGATAAGCACGGCATCGCCATGCTGAAGGGCTTACAGATGCTGGATCGGGTGGTCGAACAATCGGGGGCTGAGTGCCGGTAGTCGTATGTGTGGTAGGCTGTCAATCCGTCGGGCAAGGTCTGCCTTTGTGCCGGACGAGGCCCGCGCGCACGTCGCAGCGCAAAGCAGCAACGGTCGGCGGATGGAGGTTTGGACCAATAAGGAAATCGCTCGGCTGATCAAGCAGGAGCCGTATTCGGCCCTCGACAAGGAGGTCCTGCAAGACAGGTTATTACTGGACGAACCTGTTGGCCGGCGTGTGAGGTTCCACTAGACCACTTCGCCGTCCCGAGAGCTTAGTGGCACTACCTTGACAGGCTGCCAGCTTAATCCCAATCGCAGATTCGTTCTTTTCCACTAGATTATTGGTCAGTCAAATAGTGAGGAGCAAGAACAATTTCTCAGCGCGATTTCCAACCGATGACAAAGGCCGAAGTTGTTGCAGCGCAACGTGCCTGGGTGAAATGTCTTATCGACTGCGATGTTGACGGGCTGCTGGATCTATACGACTTCGGTACGCCGGACGAACCGCTCCTGTTTAAACCGACCCTCGCGGACGTCATTCGTCTCGACCGGGAAGGGGCGCGATCGTACTTCGTCGGCGGAGATCCGCACTACCCTAATGACCATGGCTTTCTCAGCCGAGGCTGGATACGAGTTGATTTCCAGAGCGCAGCCGGTCCGGTTATCGTAGCGGGAGGATTGGGCTATATGGATATGGGGCAGTACACCCTCTTCGATGGCGAGAGCAGCGCGACCCACGCAGACTATACGTTCGTCTATCATAAACTGGACGGATGCGTTCTGATTTCTTTGCATCATTCTTCCCTCACATGGACTCCCTCTGTGACGGATTGAAGTGTCTACTTGGCTTGTTAAGGGCAGATCTCGTGCGGAAAAATCTAGACCAAGAAGTTGCGCGTCGTGCCGTGCTGATGCAGGCTCTATAAGTTCGGGCGCTTTATGGATATGAGGGAGGGAACGGAGTTGAGGACCGCATCTAAAGAGACCAATTCAATTGACGAGATCAAGTACGAGTTGGCGCTGGCGTATCGCATCATGGCCAACGAGGGCGTTGTGGACACGTTCGGGCATGTCAGCGCGCGGCATCCGGAAAGGCCGGATCGCTATTTCATGTCTCGGTCTCGTGCGCCCGAACTTGTCGAGCCCAACGATCTCGTCGAATACGACCTCGATTCTGTTCCCGTAAGCCCTTCCAATCTGGCGCCCTACTCCGAGCGCGTGATCCACGGTGAGATTTACAAAGCGCGGCCCGACGTAATGGCCGTGTGTCACCACCACGCGGAAGCCTTTATGCCGCTTATCGTTACGAAGAGGGATTATGTCCCCGTTGTGCATCTCGGCTCCGTGGGTGGTCAGGATCTGCCGTGGTGGGATCAGCGAGCCAAGTTCGGCGATACCAACTATCTGGTGGTCAATCCCGAAGAAGGAGCCTCGCTGGCCGAAGCTTTGGGCGACAAAATGATGGTTCTTATGAACCGGCATGGCGTCACGGTCGCAGGCACCAGTCTCATAGATTTAACGTTCCGCTGTGTTTATTCGTGTCGCAACGCTGAATTTCAGCGGTTGGCGGAACTCAGCGGGGAGATTGATCCGCTTAGCCAAGGCGATGTTGATGCCGGTTCAAGCGACGGTGGAATGACGACCGGTCACATGCGTGCTTGGGAACACTGGACGGTGCGTCTACAAAAGGACAACTGGCTACCTCCGAGGCCGTGACCCGCAGAACGTTTGAAGCCAAATAACCATTTGGTATTGAAGAGACGATTATGACCGTCTGTTTAGGCTATCGGGGCACAAAACGCGCTGAAGCGTGACTACAGAAATTTAGGTTCCGAGTGCGCGTCGGGGTCGGCAATTGGATCTAGGACGAGGACCAGCCGAGTATGTTCGGTTCCTTCGATAGGAGGTGAACGGTGTCGGAGCCCGGCGTCAGGGCTTTCCGGCCAGAGCTTGCCGCGTAACAAGATGGTTGATCCCGTTGCGACGGAATAGATGTGTGCGGGATCGGCGTCGCCATTTTCAGGGAATCCGTACTGTGTACCCGGACCTCTGTAGGTACAGATTAGACGAGCGGTGACAAAATCGATATGAAACTTTCGGCATGCATTGGTGCTTACCACGTCGTAGCGCAGTCGCAGAAACGGGGTACGCATCAGATCCGCAAATACCTGTGCCTGCAGGGCGGTATCTTCCGCCAGCATGGCGCTTTGCGGGCTGCCCGGCGTATTGCAGTTGTCGAAGATCAGGGATATCGCCTCCGCAACATTTTTCGGCCGCAGGATGACGCGGGCGCGCGGTAGCCGTTCCGGTTCAAACGCGTCGACCCACTTTTGAAAACAGGGAGACGGATTGCGTCGCCAGATCAGGGCAGGACAATCGGGTTGAAGAAACTCGGGCAGTTCATCTGCGGCATCTACGGCGGCAATGCCGGTCGATGCTCCCTGCCGAATTGCTTCCCGCAACACCATCATGCCGCTTCCTCCGCGCGCTGCCAGAGAGGGAACGGATCGTGCAGATCGGGAAGCTCACTTATGTCTGATGCCGCGCCCTCGGGCAGGAGGCACGCGTCAAGGCGATTCTCAAGCGCGGGCCAGTCGATCCCCGAACCGATGAACACGATTTCCTGGCGTCGGTCGCCCCAAGGCTCCTGCCAGAATGAATTCACGTACTCAAGAGCTCGTTCGTCTTCAGGCCAGTGTTCTTTTGGGATAGATGCCCACCAGTTTCCTAGTGGCTGCACGCCAGATAACGCGCCGGCAAGGGAAAATTCAGCCACCCACTCCGGTCTCGTAGCTACCCAGAAATGACCTTTGGCTCGGATGACGCCCGGTAAATCCCCATTCAGCGTTTCCATGATCTTTGCCGGCTCGAACGGCCGGCGGGCCCGATAGACAAAGCTGGCGACGCCATATTCCTCGGTTTCCGGCACATGATCCGCGAAACCGTATAGTTCCTTCGCCCACATTGGGTGCTCATGCGCTTTCTGATAGTCAAACATCCCCGTATCCAGGATCGTTTCGGCCGGGACATCCGAATGATTGGTCTCGATAATCCGTGCATCCGCGTTCAGGCTGCGGATAATCTTTCGCGCCGCATCGACTTGATCCCGAGTTGCGTCGTCTACCTTGTTCAGGATGACAACGTCGGCGAATTCGATCTGGTCGGTCAGCAGGTGAACAAGCGTACGCTCGTCCTCTTCTCCCATGACCTCACCGCGGTCGCGGAGGAAATCGTGACTGGAAAAGTCGTTCAGCAAATTCACCGCATCGACGACCGTGACCATTGTGTCGAGCCGGGCGACATCCGACAGGCTGACACCATCTTCGTCGCGAAAATCGAATGTCGCGGCGACGGGAAGCGGTTCGGATATGCCGGTCGACTCGATCAGTAGATAGTCGAACCGATCTTCTCCCGCTAGACGCCGGACCTCGTTGAGCAGATCGTCACGCAGTGTGCAGCAGATGCAGCCGTTCGACATCTCAACCAGGGTCTCATCGGTCCGGGAAAGCTCGGTATCGGCGCGCACGAGATCGGCATCAATATTCACCTCGGACATATCGTTGACGATCACCGCAACGCGGCGGCCGTCACGGTTGTTTAGAACGCGATTGAGCAGCGTTGTCTTCCCCGCGCCTAAGAAGCCGGAGAGAACAGTGACGGGTAGACGATCGGCGGTGGTCATTAAGCACAGGTCCCGAGAAGTTGCGATGTGACAGTTCGGTTCGGTGAGCCAAACGAATCCCAGTTAGCATAAAACATAATGTTATAACATAACAATATGTTTCTCGAGAGCTGTAAATCTGGTCGATGGGCCTGACAAACCTCGGTATGGGCTCAGCGGGTCCGAGTTCCGGTTCAGTTTGGGACCGGGCGGATCCGGCGCTGTGTCTATGGGGCGTCCACGTCGGTATCAGCCTCCGTTTCGGTGTACTGCCTTCCATGAATGGGGTACGCGACTGAGCAGACAACCAACGGAATTATTCGATGGCGCGTGGAACGTTAGAGCATCGGGGCCTCGCCTCGGTGCTTCAATAGCTTTGTTCGATCGTTGAAGTTGTTTGTGAAGACCCGCAGGGACGGCGCGGTCTTCTGAGATTGTCCGCTGAGGGTCTGACCCGCGAGCTCGAAATTTTTGTCTCGTTCGGCGATTACCACATCCAGAAAACCGGCTAAGCAAACCTGCGTGCCACGCTTTTCGATGTCGGTATCGCGGAAGGCAGAACCTAAACGTCCCTTTCACCGCCGAGATGGGTGGTATAATGCTTCCCCTATTCTCTCAGGACAGCGTTCTGTGAAGGGTATTGATGTCGTTTGATCGCTTAGTAATGCCGCTTTTGGCGCTTGCCGTTATTGCTTTGGGGCTCGGGGTTTTTCTGCCGGTAGTCGAAGTGCGTAATCTCGTCATCTTCGCAAACCGGTTTTCCATCATGGAGGCAGCCTGGCAGTTGCTGATCGACGAGCAGTATCTCCTCGGCCTCGTGGTGATCATCTTTTCGATCGTATTTCCGTTCGGCAAAATCTTGGTTACGGCGATGGTCTGGGCGCGGTTCCGAAACACGGGGGATATCTCGCTTATCTGGATTTCGCGGCTGGAGTTCCTCGGCCGCTGGTCCTGCGCAGATGTATTGCTGGTTGCCATTGTGATTGTCGTTGCCAAGGCGTCCGGCATTGCGGGCGCCAGCATGGAAATCGGCATGTGGTTCTTCGCCGCAGCTATTCCGCTGACGGCGCTGGCTGTTCATCGAGTTAAGAAGGTAGCCGCGGGCGGCTAAATATCCTCGCCCGGATATTCCAGTAGGCCGGCCATGCCGTCGACGTGACGTACCCGTTCGTTACCCTTCACGATTTTCAGCGTCATCGAACCGATCCCTTCCATGGTGAACGTCATCTGCTGGCCGATCTGAGGCCATTTGTGGATGTCCATAGAACAGCCCATGCCAATGGTGCCAGTGCCGATGATATCGCCGGGGAAAATGGTTTCATTGTCTGAAACATAGGCGACGAGATGTTCGGCCCAGAACGAACGCGGCTCGCCCGTGTTGCCCTCCCACCAGGTTTCGCCGTCGACGATGATGCGGCAATCGATATCGCGTTCGTTAATCCCGTCGGCTGTGACCAGACAGGGACCCATTGGGGTGCAGAAATCTTTGCGCTTATTGGGGCCGAAAGGTTCACGCTTGTAGCCGTCGCGGCAGCTCGGATCGATCAGTATCGTGTAGCCGGCGATATGATCCTTGGCCTCCTCGAAGGTCAGGTTCGATCCCTTTTTTCCGATGACGATGCCCAGCTCGAATTCGAGATCCAGCCGCTCGGTGTAGTAGGGAAACGGCACCGGGTCTTCGGCGCCGGTGATAGTATCGCAGTTGCCCTTGTAGTACGGCGGCGTGACGTACCAGTGCTCGGTCTTGAGGAACGGCACATCCGCCTTTGACATATGCGTCTGGTAAATCGAGAAATCGCGAAAGGCGCCGGGTCGCGGCACGGGCGCCAGCAGCTTTACCTCGTCGCGCGGAAAAACCAAGCGTTCGCCATCGATGCCTTCGGGGTCGTCGTCATCCTTCAGCTGCTCGGCGATCCAGGTTGAGGCCCGCTCCGCGGCCTCCCGGGATTTGTGTGCGCCCTTCAACCAACCGATCATATCGGGCGGGCAGCGGACGTTCGCGATCTGCCGCGGTGTCGGTTCGTCAGTTCCGGTGGCGAGATAAGCCGTGTAGCACCCCGTCAGGTCGGCGATTCGGCCAGTCTCGTCGCCGTCGATCGGTACACCGATGCGACGGACCTTGCCCAGTGCGGTGTTGATTTCGAAGCTGACTAGCTTCATCCCGGTTCTCCGTCCGTCCTTGTTATCTGATCATACTACTCGAAACTGCAGTTCTTCGCCGTCGCGGATACGCTGGCAGTTGTCGAACGCGATGCCCAGACTACGATCCAGCGTCTCCGGCGTCAGCCAGGCGATGTGCGGCATCACGACGACATTGCTCATTTCAAAAAGCGGGTTGCCGGCTGGTGCGGGTTCCACCGTTACTACATCTAGACCGGCAGCGCGCAGCTGACCGGACCGGAGCGCGTCGACCAACGCCGCTTCGTCGACAAGGCCGCCCCGCGCTGTATTTATTAGAACGGCTCCTCGTTTCATCGACGCGATGGCGGCCGCATCCATGAGTTTTTCCGTTTCGCCGTTCAGGGGCAGGTGCAGCGAGACGATGTCGGCCTCCGCCAGCAGACACGACAGGTCGCGCCATTCGGCGATTGCATCCGGTTTCGGCGCGGTGGCCGTATACTGAACACTCGCTCCCATAGCAGCCAGGATTGGAGCGAGAATGCGCGCGACGTCGCCGTAGCCGACTAGGCCAACGGTGCGCCCAGCAATCTCGCCGAGGCCATCGAATGCTTCGATGTCTGCGGTCCATCCCTCGCCGGCGCGCATCCGAGGGTCGAAATACGATACACGGCGCAGCGCCCCCAGCATTAGGGTCAGGGTCATCTCCGCAACGGCTTGGGAATTGGTGCCCGGCATATTGCAGACGGCGACATCCTGCGCCTTTGCCGTGTCGAGATCGATGGTGTTCACGCCGATGCCGATTTTCTGGATCAGCCGCAGCCGGGGCGCGTTTACAATGACGTCCGCCGTTACCTGTTCCAGTACGTGAAGCAGAACATCGGCGTCGATCATCTCTGTGACGAATTGTTCCTTGTCCGCTTCGTCCACGACTACGACGTCCAGCCATTCGGGCACGGCTGCATCGACCTGGCGACGGAACCCTGGGCTCGCCCGGTATTGCAGAACGGCCTTCACGTGCCGGCCAGTTGCGCTCGATCGCCCAGCGCTTCTTCTATCCGTAAAACTTCATTCCACTTGGCCATACGTTCGGAACGGGCGAAGGAGCCGACCTTCAACTGCCCCGCGTCCCATCCGACGGCCAGATGGGCGATAGTAACGTCTTCGGTCTCGCCCGAACGGGCAGAAACAACGGTAGCCCATCCCGAATTTCTTGCGGCGTCCAGAGCGGCCCTGGTTTCCGTCACTGTGCCCGCTTGGTTTGGCTTGATTAAGGCGGAATTGCATATGCCAGCGTCGGCAGCCCTAGCGATGCGTTCGGCGCTGGTCACCAGAAAATCGTCGCCGATGATCTGGATGCTGTCGCTGTATCTCTGTGTGAATATCCGAAACGGGTCAGGGTCGTCTTCGCCCAGCGGGTCTTCGATAGAAACTATGGGGTAGCGGTCGACCCAGCTGGACAGTAGGTCGACCATGCCGCCTCCGTCCAGCTCACGCTTTTCGAGACCGAGGGTGTAGCGGCCGAGCTTGCCGAATTCGGAAGCAGCGATGTCCAAAGAAATTCCGATGTCTTCGCCAGGTATCATGTCGGCGGCTTCTATAGCGCGCACCAGCATATCCAGCGCATCTTCATTTGTGTCGAATTCCGGCCACCAGCCGCCCTCGTCGGCGACTCCCGCCAGTTTGCCGGATTCCGACATCAGGCGGCCTGCCGAGATATAGACTTCGGCGACCATCTCCATTGCTTCGTCGAAACTTTCGGCGCCGATGGGTATCGCCATGAAGTCCTGAATGTCCACACGACCGCCTGCATGAGCGCCGCCACCGAATATCTGGATTTCGGGCATCGGAATGCGCACCTCCGCATCACCCGCGAGGTAGCGCCAGAGCGGTAAGCGGTGGGCCGCTGCGGCTGCATGCAGCACTGCCATCGAAACCGCAATCATCGTGTTGCCGCCGAGCTTCGACTTGGTGTCTGTGTCGTCCAGATCGATCATGGCGAGATCGATGTCTTCCTGGTCGGTAGCTTCCATGCCATTCAGTCGCGGCGCTATCCGGTCAGCGAGATTGTCGAGGGCCGTTTCGACGCCGAAGCCGCCGAGATCGTCGCCGCCGTCGCGCAGGTCGATGGCTTCGTGCATCCCCCGTGAGGCGCCGGCGGGGGCGATGGCCCGGCCCGTTGCACCACCGGAGAGCATGACCTCTGCCTCCACTGTCGGGCGGCCGCGCGAGTCCCAGACGCGTCGTCCGGCCAGCTGTGTTATCTTGGTGGATGCCATCAGGTAAGTTCTTTTCGAAAAGTTTTGCGGAAACCGGCAAGGGTTTCTGGTGGGTTTTTCAATCCAAGGCGGGCGGCTCGGCGGGCCGTGTCTTTTCCATCTTCATCCGTGATGTACTCCACCGGCGACGTGCCGTCTATGCGGGCAAGTAATAGTCCGGGCAGAAGCGCCGCCGTGCGGGTTTCCAAAACTGCCACCGGCTCCCAGTGAATATGTTCCAGATAGGCAGCCACAAGCGCATCGTAGCTGGCGAGATAGGCGGTGATATGGGCCGGTTTCCATATACACTTGAGCAGAAGGTGATTTAGGCAGAACGCGAGATCGAATGCCGGATCGCCGTACCACGCGCATTCGGCATCCAAAAAGATCGGACCGCGTGCGCCGCTCAGGATATTCTTGGGACTAACGTCGCCATGGACTAAGACCCGTCGTGTTTCCGCAGTAACTCGTGCGAGCGCTTTCAGGCGGAGGGCTACATCCGGACAGGTTTCAGCAGTGCGCAGCAAATAGGGCTCTATGCGGATTGCATGAAAAATTTCATCCGTGGCAAAACGTTCGGCAACGATATCGTCGTTCGCAGTGGCGGCGTGGATTTTCCCCAACGTCGCGCCCACCGACGCGGCGAACTCCGGCGTAACGCGGCCGTCTCGTAGTTCTTTTTTCCACAAAGGGTTAGTTTCTGGATCGAGGTACGCCATCGCGAACATCCCAGCATCGCGGTCTTCAGCAAGAAGTTCCGGAACGGCACCGGGTACAATTTCTGCGGCCTTTCGGAACCATTCGGCCTCGTTGGCGTTGCGTTCCACCGGAGCGTGCCATTCTTTTTCGGTCTTTAGGGTCGGCAACGCACGCTTAACGCAGATCGCGTTTGACGCTGTTTCCACCCTCCAGATATCAGATGACACCCCGCCGGTCAGCGGGTTTATCGAGGGTGTCGTGCCGGGACCGGCCAAACCGGACCGAGTAAGGAAGGCGACGATGTCGGTGCCGGTCACGCCGGGTTATCCTCTCGATCGAGGAAGAGCCGCGCGATGATCCGGTACGCGGGGAGGGTGAAGAGGGTAATCATGATGATCCGGATAATATGATAGGCCGCCACCAGCGGCACGCCGAGGTTCAGAACCGCTGCCGTGAGGCTCATCTCCGCCAATCCGCCGGGAGCCGTGGCAGCGATCATGGCAGTGGCCACGATATCGGTTTCATCCGCGATGATTACCGCGAGCACCAAGGCGACCGCCATCATCAAGATTGTCGTGATGGCCGATCCCAGGATAACTCTCGGCGCTGAGGTCATGGCGCTGCGTTCGAAGCGTTCGCCAAGCGCAATGCCGATGAAGACCTGCGCCGCGCTTAACAACTCGCGCGGCATCGCGGACAACGAAAGTTCGAACACGGTCAGCAAGCTGGCGAAGGTGCAGGCGCCCAGCATCCAGCAATTGGGAAGGCGCACCCTATAGAGGGCAAGCGATGAGGCGACGCAGCACGTTAGGAGCAGGACGAGACCGCCGTAATCGACGGTTTCGGCGAATGGAATGAAAATTTCATCGCCGGTTTCTCCGAAAAAGGTCAGTGCCGGTGGGATCGATAGTATGACGATGGTCACCCGCGTGAGTTGCGAAATCGTCAGCGGTACCGGCTGGGCGCCGTACCGGTCACCTTGAGCCAGCATCTCGGCCATGCCGCCGGGCACGTTGCCGAAGAACGCCGTCGCACTGTCGACCCGAGCGACACGCCAAAGGATGATCGCGCCCACCCCGCCCAGGGCGATGGAAAGGATAGCGACCAAGATCATCCACGGTAGATGGGCAGCAACGATCGCGGCGACGACTGGGGTGAAATAGAGGCCGATGGTTGCGCCAATAAAAATCTGGCCGATTTGCCGTGCGCCGCGCGGGCCTCTCATGGGCCGGCCCGCCAGGTTTGTACCAGCGACCAAGAATAAGGATCCAAAAAACCATGGCAGCGGCACACCGACGAGTGAAAATAGCCAACCGCCCAGCACTGCAAGGGCGACGGTTGGCAAATTTCGTACGATGTCCGGGGCGGTATCGACAATCGGCTTCATCGATCCGTTAGACGGCAAGTCGGTTTGCCTGTCAAACCCAATTGATCCGCGCGCTGATCTGGCCATAGTAGACATACATTGGAGAACGAGATCATGGATAGTTCCGACAATTCAATCGACAGCAGGGTCGCGCTGGTAACAGGCGCAGGTGGTGGCATGGGGCGGCATCATGCCCTCATGCTGGCATCGCGCGGGGCGGCGGTGATCGTACTGGATCGCTTCCGGGATGCGGCAGACGAGACGGCGGATATGATTGACGGCAAAACACTGGCGGTGGCGGCGGACGTTACCGACGTGCCGGCACTCCAGGCTGCCATCGCGGATGCGGCGAAACAGACCGGTCCCATCGATATTCTGGTCAACAATGCGGGGATCGGCGGACAGGGGCTCGCGATCGAAGATATCGACGAAGCCACGTTCGATGCCATGGTCGCCGTCAACATGAAGGGATCTTTCTTCGCCACACAGGCTGTCGTGCCGGGAATGAAAGAGAAGCGATATGGCAAGATCATCAACATCTCGTCAAACTTTGCCATGGGTGGGGCAGCATTCGCGTCGCACTACGCCGCGTGCAAGTCGGCGCTGTCCGGGTTCGTCAAGTCGTGGGCTCGGGAACTTGCGCCTTGGAACATCGCGGTGAATGCGGTGGCGCCAGGTATCATCGAGACGGACATGACACTGAGTTCCATCGGCAAGGAGCGGATCGACGGTATGGCCGATGAAATTCCCATGGGTCGGATCGGGACGCTCGACGATATTTCCTGGGCGGTGGCGTGGCTGGCTTCCGAAGAGACTGATTTCATGACCGGCCAGGTGCTGTCGCCGAATGGTGGCGCTACCATCGTCGGGATATAAAAAAGGGCGGGGCCGAACCGGGCACCCCGGCGGTGTTCGGCCCCGGGCTGATCGGGTTGTACTTTGCCCGGCGCAGGCGATCCGTGAAATAATCCCGGTCTTGATATCCGTTTGTAAAAAAGGCTCCCCTCGGGGAGCCTTTTTTACATTCAGGATTTTTTTTTCCGCCGTCCCTTGATCTGGTTTGCCGGAGTTTGCGTTCGTCCCCTGCGCCGCTTAGTAGGAATGTGGCTCTCATGGTTTTTGAGATACCATTTCGCAATTTCTTCGCGGGTCGTGAACCAAACGTCCGGGAACTGCTGCGCGTATTCGATGAATTCACGGACGCAGCGTGCGCGGAACGGCTGGCCGACGACATGTGGATGCAGACCCAGGTTCATCAGACGGCCGCTATCGGCACCTTCGCGATACAAGGTATCGAACTGTTCCTTAAACAGATCGACTGCCTCGTCGGTGGTGTTGCCGCGCCGCATAAAGATCATGAAGTCGTTGACCTCGTTCGAATACGGGATTGAGACGAGTGGGCCGTGATCGGTATGAATCAGATAGGGTTGGTCGTCGTTGAGGTAATCGGTCGTGTAGAGCAATCCCTGTTCGGCGAGGATGTCGGCTGTAGAGGGATTGCCGCGCAACGACGACGACAGCCAGCCGGTCGCCTTCTTGCCGACAACGTCCCTGTACACCCTCAGGGTATCGAGAACGAGTTCGCGTTCACCTTCTTCGTCGAAGTAGTAGTTCGTCAACAGGTCGGACTGGACGTAGTTGTGCGCGACCAGCTCCCATCCCATTTTCACGCAGTGCTTCACCGCCTGCGGACGTTCCAAGCCCATCTTGGCATTCATTGTGCAGCTGACGGGGATTCCGGCTTTTTCGGCTATGTCGAACAGACGCCATATACCGACCCGCTGACCGTATTCGCGCCAGGTGAAGTTGGGAATATCGGCAACATTGCCGGGCAAGGGATCGGGCAGAATTGCCGGGCCGCCGGCATAGTATGCGTCTTCGGTATCTCTCACTAAATCCCAGTATTCAAGATTGAACGTGACGATTATTGCGAGCCGCTTGCCGTCCGGCCATTTAAGCGGTTTCCGCTCCGGCATGGGTACGAAGTCGTAATACATTGTTGTCCCCTGTTGGATTTGATCTACTACCTTTGTAGACGAACAGGCCGCATTGGAGAAAGAAATTCGGCTATAGTCAGTCTTCACGAATGGAGGAGGGCGTCATGGCGACGCAGGTTTCGGAGATCGAGCTCTCCAGCACTAGCAACATGCTTCCGGCGGCGGAGACGTTCGTCACCCGTGTTCGCGCCTTGTTCGAGGGCGGAGGGGACGAGCCAAAAATCTGGTCGACCGCCTGCGAATATTTGCGCGACCTTCTCGAAGACGAAGACCTAAAGAAACATTCCGAAACCTGGCCGGACAGCCTGTCGGTGGAGGGCAAGCCCGGCAACCTGCTGTTCTACGAAGACGCTGACTACGGCTTTGTGCTGAATGCGCTCGTCAAGGCGCCTGGATTGAAGACCTCTGTCCATGATCATGGCAGGTCATGGACGCTGTATGGTGTGTTGGAAGGCGGCGAGACCGTCACGCGGTTCGACCGGATCGACGACGGCCTTCAGGTGCCGGAAATGGCCGACATCCGTGAAGCCGGATCGCATGAAGTTATACCTGGCTATATCGATTTTGTGCCCCCGTGGGAGATCCACCAGGAACACAACACTGATCAGCGAACGATTGGATTCATCGTCCGAAGCCAGCGTTCCGGTACGTTCGTTCAGAACAGATTCAATCCCGATACCGGAACCGTCGATCAGTACGACGGCCCGGTTCAGATGCCCTACAAGCTCGCATGGTGAGGCGTCAGCCGGTCCGCATGATCAGGTGATAGCCGAAGTCGGTTTCGACGACGCCGCTGGTCGCGCCGACATCCAGTGTGAATGCCGCGTCTTCGAATTCCGGTACCATCATGCCTTTTCCGAAGCTGCCCAGGTCACCGCCCTGAGCCGATGACGGGCAATCCGAATTGGCC
>DKQG01000042.1 GCA_002471575.1 Alphaproteobacteria bacterium UBA7314
TGCGATGATGATGCCGTCGCTGAAGCTGCGCGCATTGCTGTCCGCCGGGCATTGCGCGAAAGTGTCGGCAAGCGACCGGTGACGGACGTCCATGTGGTGAGGATCTAGAAGATGACTTGGTTTTCAGCGGTACTGGTGTATGTCGTCGTTTGGTGGCTGGTCTTTTTCATGAGCCTTCCGTTCGGCGCTCGCTCGTATCACGAGGCGGGCGAAGAAGTGGAAACTGGCAACGCGGAAAGTGCGCCATTACGTCCGAGGATATGGCTTAAAGCAGGCGTGTCCACTCTGATCGCGGCGGCACTGACCGTCGCCGTCTATTTTCTTATCGACAGCGGCGCTCTCAGCTTCCGGGGCTGATCGCCGGGCAAGCGGCTCAGACCACCAAGGTTGCCCCCGCACCTTCGAACCAGATTTCGTCGCAATTAGCGCCCAGACCGCCGCGGTCGACCACGAGAAAATCGTGGTCCGGTTTCAACACCAGCAACGGGTGGTGCCATACACCGGCGTGGTAATTCACACCCTGATAGCCCTCGGCCCGAAAAGCGCGCAGCTGGCTGAGGTCGGGTGCGTCGCCGGGAGGAGCGACGACTAGCAGCCATTTGTGTGCCTGCATTGGAATAAACGCCTGAGAACCCAGCGGATGGCGTTCGACCATGTGGATGTCGATCGGCTGGGGCCTGGGCTGACCCCGGAAGATATTGATCAGCGGATGACCACCATCCGATTTGACGTCGACGGTAGCGAGGTCGTGGAACCTCTCGGTGGTTCCCTCGTTGATTTCGATCCGCTGCGCACCCTCGGTCTCGATGACGTCGCCAAATGGCGCAAAGGCCTCGCGCGACAGTGGTGCCGGAAACAGTTGAAGCGGATCCAAAGTCAGTCCGTCTGCGACAACGGGCCGAAAACGCGCACCCGGCTGATGCCGCCATCTGGAAATATGTTCAGTCGGATATGAGTGATCGATCCGAAATCACCGTCGATTGCCGCGCTGTCGAAGGTGTGGATATTGTCCATCTGCAGTTTCTGTTCTCTCATCAGAAGATCCCAGCCCTCGCAGGACGACAGAATATCCTCATCTGTCTCCCCGTCATCGAGGTGAGCGGCCTGGATGCTGCAGCGGTCGGGGTAGTTGCCCTTGAAATGAGCGGTATCGATTTCGATCTTTTCCGCAAGCCCAGCGGCACCAAGCGCCACGACAATCCAGTCATTGCCAGGTTCGCGCCGTCGACGCGTTTCCCAGCCATCGCCCATGTTGCGGCCGCGGCCCGCGGTCAGGATAACCCAAGGGTCGCCGTAATGGGCGTCATTGTAACCGACGACGCGGCCACCATTGATGATCGCCGATAATTCGTGATTTTCGTTGGGGTCCTGAAGTTTCCATTCGGCGACGGGGTTACCCCAGACCCGGAACCGCGCTATGCCACCGTCCGGATAGATATTGAGGCGGAGGTAGTTGTAGGCGCGATCGTCCGAGATGGCGAACAAGTTGGGAGAATCCGGGGCGATGTTGGACTCCGGTACCAGTTCCACCCATTCGGTGCTGTCGTCCAGAGCGCTGTCTGTCAGAGCCCCTTCGATGCGAGCGCGCGGGGGATGGTTGCCTGTGAAGAAACGGGTATTCAGATCGAACCCTGCAATGATGCCCTTGGCGCCGAGCTGCAGGATACAGTGATCGTTGCCGCCGCCACGCCGCCGCCGGGTTTCCCAGCCGTCCATCCATTTGCCGTGTTCGTCATAACGATCCGGGTAGAAAACGGGCGGCGCGTCTTCCAGCATGCGTTCCCGCGGGGCAAAAAATTCATCAGAAACCTCGGTCACATTCGCGCCGAGACGGGGAGATGCGAGGTTGACGGCGCCTGCGTCGGCCGCGAAATCGGGCTTGGTTTCTTCGGTCCTTATGGCTAGTGCTGTGTCGCTCATTCTTGTTCTTCCTGAAAAATGGCCTCGATGCGCAAAAGGGCAATACGGTGAACCTGTTTCAGCGCTTCTGCGAATTCGCTTTCCGGGGGGTTGTCCACCCGGCTCCGAAAATTATCGAGGATTTCCTGACGGCGGCGACCGCGCACGGCCAGAATATAAGGAAACCCGAATCTTTTCTTGTAGCGCCCGTTCAGGGACTGGAATTCCTCGAATTCCTCCGCCGTGCACTGATCGAGCTGGGCGCTCGCCTGTTCGGCGGTGGATTCGGCCGTCAGGTCGGCAGCCATCGCCAGCTTGCCGGCTAGATCCGGATGCGCCTGCAAAAGCGCGAGTTTTTTGTCGCTTTCCGCTTCCTCAACGACGTCATGCATGGCTCCGTGAAGACCTGCGATGGTGTCATGATCGCCTGTCAGACCGCCGGCGAAGACATCTTCGGCGATCCAGCAGGAATGCTCATAGACGCCTCCAAAGGACTCCAGAAACGTATCGAGATTCATTCGGCTCGGCATTAGCCTTCGGTTCTCGTTCGCGGCTTCTATCATGTCGCGGTGCTTTCGGGTGGGGGAAATTTTTCCCGCCAGTGACGGGCAATATCAACCCTGCGGCAGAACCAGACATTGTCGTGCCCGCAGGCATAGTCGACAAAACGCTTCAGCGCGGCAAATCTGCCTGGCCTCCCGGCTAGTCGGCAGTGGAGGCCGATCGACATCATCTTGGGAGTATCGGCGCCTTCTTCGTAGAGCGTATCGAAGGTGTCTTTCAGATAGGCGTAGAACTGATCGCCTGAATTGAACCCTTGCGCGGTCGCGAAGCGCATGTCGTTTGCGTCCAGCGTATAGGGAACCACCAAATGCGGTTTGCCCCCGCTTTTGGTCCAGAAAGGTAGATCGTCGTTGTAATCGTCCGCGTCGTAGAGGAAGCCACCTTCCTCGGCGACCAGCCGTCGCGTGTTCGGTCCCGTGCGGCCGGTATACCAGCCCAGCGGGCGTTCGCCGCAGATACGCGTGTGGATATCGATCGCGGTCAACAGGTGTTCACGTTCTATCTCTTCCGGGATGTATTGGTAGTCGATCCAGCGCCAGCCATGGCTACAAATTTCATGCCTGGCTTTCATCGCGGCTTCCGCGACTGCGGGATTGCGTTCCAGCGCCATGGCGATGGCGAAAAATGTCACCGGGATCTCATAGTCGCCGAACATGCGCATCAGTCGCCAGACGCCCACGCGGCTGCCGTATTCATAGATTGATTCCATGCTCATGTGACGCACGCCTTCGCGTGCGTCGGCACCGATGATTTCGGACAGAAAGGCCTCCGAAGTCTTGTCTCCATGCAAAATTGCGTTTTCGCCGCCCTCTTCGTAATTGATTACGAACTGAACCGCGATGCGTGCGCCGCCCGGCCAGTCAGGGTTGGGTGGGTTAGCGCCGTAGCCGGCCATATCACGGGGGTAGGGAGTGGTCATGCGGTCGGTCCTTATTGAGCGGCGACGACGTCGGCGAATACGGCGTGCAGATTTTTTGACCCTTCAGGCGTATCCAGCATCAGGCGCCGTTCGCAGGCCGTCAGGTGACGTTTCATGATGTCGCGGCTCTGCCTCACGTCGCCCTCAGAGATGGCGGCGATCAGCCGGTCATGGTCGTCATTTTCGCACATGCCGCTGCCGGACGGGACGTACCGTGCGATAGCCAGCGAAGTTTGCGCAACGAGCTGACGGAGCAATTCGCGTAGCGGTCGGTTTCCGGCGATATCGGCAAGTCTCAGATGGAAATCGCCGGATAGGCGGATGGCATCGCTGTTTTCTCCGGCGTGGATAAAAGCGTGCTCGCGGGATGCGATATCGGTCAGGACATCGGCATCCTCCGGCGTGCATTTGCGGGCTGCTTCGGCGACGATGCCGTCTTCAAGCAAACGCCGGGCTTCGAATATCTCCCGGACTTCGTCAGGTTCCGGCGCGGCGATGACTGCACCGCGGTTCGGTCGGTGCTTTACCACTTTGTCGAGCGACAGGCGCAACAGGACCTTACGGATGATGGTCCGGCTGACGCCGAAAACATCGCATAGATCCTTTTCCGTCAGCTTGGTATCCGGCAACAGTCGCTGTTCGAGAATGGCGTCGAATACCTGATCGTAGATCCAGCCTTCGGAGGGTTTTTTGCTGCGTTTCAATTGTGCCACCATGAATCTTCTTCGACGTATAATTGTATACAATTTGATGCTCAACTAAAATCGTTCTATTTGGGGTCCCTTCCGACAGGAATACCGTACCGTCGATGGCGGTTGATTTCAAAAACTCGACGAAACCAGCGGGTACGATGCTTGATAGCGTGGACGCGTAGAAACCGGCAATCTCAACTTGCGAAGCCTTCTGGCCACATGTAGTTTTCTTACCCGAACGTAAAGAAATCTCTAGATTTTCGATCGGATACAATTTCACACGGAAAACTCCATGGGGCGCTTGACTACCCACATACTCGATACAGCGAATGGCTGTCCGGCGTCCGGTGTGACGATCAACCTGTTTTCCGTCGGTGAGGACGGCAAGCTGATCGCTATTAATTCGGTGGTCACTAACAGCGACGGCCGCTGCGACAGCGCGGTCCTGGACGGGGGTGCTTTCGGCATCGGTGTTTACGAGCTGCAGTTTCATGTCGGGGCCTATTTCAAGGATGGTTCAGTGTCCGGCGCCCCGGCATTTCTGGATATCGTACCCGTCCGTTTTGGCATTTCGGCGGCGGAAGAGCATTATCACGTGCCGCTGCTGATTTCGCCGTTCGGCTATTCAACCTATCGTGGGAGCTGATGCCGCATGCTTGAGATCGCCTATGCCGACTGGCTGAATCTGGGGTTTCGTTGGCTTCACGTCATAGCCGGGATATCGTGGATCGGAACGTCTTTCTATTTCATCTTTCTCGATCTCAGCCTGCGTAAGCACGCCAGCTTACCCCAAGGTGTTGGCGGCGAGTCCTGGAACGTGCATGGCGGCGGCTTTTACCTGATGCGGAAATACACCGTTGCTCCGGCGGAGATGCCGAAGGAACTGCACTGGTTCAAGTACGAGGCCTATTTCACCTGGCTGTCCGGTTTCGCGCTGCTGGCAGTTATTTACTACTGGGGCGCGGAAAGCTATCTGATCGATAAGGAAGTCCTCGATCTCCAGTCTTGGGAAGCCATCCTGATCAGTGTCGGGTTTTTTGCCGGCGGCTGGATCGTCTATGATCTCCTCTGTCGGTCGCCGTTTTCGTCGCACGAATTGCTACTCTCCGCGGCTGTCTTCGTGTTGATCGCGTTCTCTGCGTATTTCCTGACCCACCTGTTCAGCGGCCGGGCGGCATTCGTCCATGTTGGGGCGATGGTTGGGACGATCATGGTCGGGAACGTGTTTTTTATCATCATTCCCAACCAGAAAAAGGTGGTGAAATCGCTGCTGGCGGGCGAAGAGCCCGATCCGCGCCTCGGAGCCATGGGCAAGCACCGGTCCACCCATAACAATTACCTGACCCTGCCGGTCATTCTGATGATGATCAGCCAGCACTATCCGATGCTTTACGACAACGATAATAGCTGGCTGGTGGTAACGCTAATCCTGCTGGTTGGCGCCAGCATCCGGCATTTCTTCAATCTCATGCATACTGGGCGGGAAATAAAAACGCTGCGCTGGCAGTGGCCGACCGCGGTTGTCCTGATGGCGTTTCTTGTGGTGTATCTGAGCTGGCAGCCCGCTGTCGATGCGTCGACGGAGGTCGAGGTGCCGACAGCGACGGATGTGGTCGCGATCGCCCAGGTGCACTGCGCATCCTGTCATGCGGTGAAAACGACCGATCCTGACGTCAAAAAGGCACCCGGCGGCGTGATGCTGGAAACGGTCGAAGACTTGCGCAAGCACAGCACAGGGGTGCTGAAACAGTCGGTGCTGTCGAGGGCCATGCCACTGGGCAATAAGACCAAGATGACCGATGCCGAGCGTAAAGCGCTGGGTGTCTGGATCCGGGCCGGTATGCCCGACGGCGAAGAATGATCCGCTTTATCCTCAATAGCGAGGAACACGCGGCGGAAAACGTGTCGCCGACCACTACAATGCTCGATTACGTGCGAAGCCACCTCAGCTTGACTGGCACCAAGGAAGGCTGCGCCGAGGGCGACTGCGGCGCCTGCACGGTGGTGCGCGTCACCGACGGAAGGTTCGAGGCGGTAAATGCCTGTCTGATGCAGATCGGCCAGGCCGATGGCACGGAAATCATCACGGTCGAGGGCCTGAAGGCAATCAACGGGGGCGAACTGGTCCCGATCCAGGAGGCGATGGTTCGGGGCGATGGTACGCAATGCGGCTTCTGTACGCCCGGCTTCATCGGTGCCCTGTTCGCGCTGGAACAGTCGGACGAGAAGATTTCTGACGAAATCATTCACGAGGCACTTGCGGGTAATCTTTGCCGCTGCACCGGTTACCGCCCGATCGTCGATGCCGCGCGCGATGCCTGCGGGAAAATCGTGGATTACACCCCGCAGATGCCGCCCGGACGGACCAAGGAGCACCACGCCGCTGGCCAAGTGTTCCACGCGCCGGACAAGCTAGTGGAGCTAACGGCGCTGCGAGCAGCCTATCCCGAAGCCATGCTGTTGTCGGGCGGAACAGATCTCGGTCTGCTGGTGAGCAAGGAAAAACAAAGACCGGATGTCGTCATTCACACCGCACATGTCGCCGAACTTCAGGAAATCGTTGAAACCGAAGACGCAATTACCTTCGGCGCATCGGTCAGCTATTCGCGTGCCCTACCTTATATCGATCGGCTTTATCCGCCATTCGCCGAGATGATCCGGCGCATCGGTTCACGCCAGATCAGGAACCTGGGCACGCTGGGCGGTAATATCGGCAATGCGTCGCCCATCGGCGACACGCCGCCCTGCCTGATTGTGCTCGAAGCGGTTCTTAGTTTGGCCTCGCAGGACGGCGAGCGTGAAATCGCGATCGAGGATTTCTTCCTCGACTACCGCAAAACCGACCTTCTGCCGGGTGAGGTCATTAAATCCATTTGCATACCGAAGCTGTCTGACGGGCAGTCTTTCAGGACCTACAAGGTGTCCAAGCGCTACGATCAGGACATTTCCGCAGTGATCGGCGCATTCTGCCTAACCATCGATGGTGACATCGTGACCGACGCACGGATCGGGTTCGGCGGCATGGCGGCCACGCCGAAACGCGGGGCCGCGATGGAAGGCGCATTGATCGGTAAATGCTGGTCAGAAGAAACCGCGGCGGCGGCAGGCGTGATGGCGCGACAGGATTACTCACCGATTTCCGATCACCGTGCATCGTCGGATTATCGTCTGCGGGTCGCCGGGAACCTATTGACCCGGTTGTATCGCGATTTGGCGGACGTGGAAGAAACACTTGAAGTGGTGAAGCTCTGATGGATGGCGGCAAAGATATTCGCGGCGCGGTTCATACCAACGTCCGTCACGACAGTGCGGTCAAGCACGTCAGCGGAAAGGCGGTTTATATCGACGATATGCCGGAACTGCCGGGCACGCAGGAAGTGGCGCTTTTGCTTAGCCCGCATGCGCATGCGAAGATTCTCTCTATAGAAACTGGCGAGGCGGCTGTTATGCCGGGCGTTCACGGGGTGGTCACGGCGGCGGACATTCCCGGCGTAAACGATGTTGCACCGGTATTCGAGGACGAACCGGCATTGGCTTTCGGCGTTGTCGAGTATGTGGGAATGCCTGTTGCGGCCGTCGCGGCGGACACATACGACCAGGCATTGGCTGCGGTCCGCGCCGTTCGGGTCGCCTACGAGGAACTGACGCCTGTTCTGTCGATCGAGGAAGCCTGGGAGAAGGAACAGTTTACCTACAATCCTCCGAAGATCGTTTTTGGCGACGCGGAAGCGGCCAGGTCCGGCGCAGCACACATCGTTTCGGGTGAGGTAAGTTGCGGCGGCCAGGATCACTTTTATCTCGAAAGCCATATCGCGCTTGCGGTGCCGGGCGAAGATGGCGATATGACGGTCTATTCCTCGACACAGCATCCGACCGAAGCGCAGCACGGCGTTAGCCGTGTGCTGGGCGTCGCGCTGAATGACGTGACGATCGAAGTCCGCCGAATGGGTGGCGGTTTCGGCGGTAAGGAAAGCCAGTCGACAATCATCGCCGCGATTGCCGCGTTGCTGGCGGATCAGTGCCGCAGGCCGGTGAAGCTGCGTCTACGCCGCGACGACGACATGGTCGCTACCGGAAAACGCCACGATTTCTTATTTAAATACGAGATCGGCTTCGACGAGCACGGTCGGATCGATAGTGCAGTGATCGACATGGCGGCGCGATCTGGTAACGTCGCGGATCTAACCGCCGGCGTTGTGGCGCGCGCGCTGTGCCATGGCAACAACGCCTATTACATTCCCAATGCGATGTTCCGAGGCTGGCCGTGCAAGACCAATACGGTGTCCAACACTGCGTTTCGTGGGTTTGGCGGCCCGCAGGGAATGATCGCGATCGAGACGGCGATCGAACATATTGCTCACGATCTCGGCAAATCGGTCGACGAGATCCGCGCCGTAAACTGGTATGGCACCGATGACCGCAACGTCACGCCCTATGGTCAGCGGGTGACCGATAACATCATGCCCGAAATCGTCGAGCGTCTCGCCCGGGAGGTCGGTCTTGATGACCGCCGCAAGGCCATCGACGAGTTCAATGCATCTAACGACACGCTGAAGAAGGGCATAGCGTTGATGCCGGTGAAATTCGGCATTTCTTTCAACGCGCCGATGCTGAATCAGGCCGGCGCCCTAGTGCATGTATACACTGACGGCAGTGTACATCTGAACCACGGCGGTACGGAGATGGGGCAGGGGCTGTTCGTCAAGATGGCCCAGGTGGTGTCGTCCGTCTTTCAGATTGACATTGATCACGTAAAGATTTCGGCGACGCGGACCGACAAGGTACCCAACACCGCGCCGACGGCGGCGTCTGCTGGGTCCGATCTCAACGGTATGGCCGCTCTCAATGCGGCGGAGGAAATCAGGGGCCGCATGGCGGGCGTAGCGGCGGAGCATTTCGATGTGTCCCCCGATGACATCGAGTTCCGCCAGAACCGGGTCTATGCCGGAAACGAGAGCCTTTCCTTCGCTGAGACTGCGCAGCTGACCTGGAACCAGCGGGTCTCGTTGTCTGCAACCGGCTATTACCGGACGCCTGATATACACTGGGATGCCGAAACCATGACCGGCAGTCCGTTCTATTATTTCACCTATGGCGCGTCGATTTCCGAAGTTGCCATCGATACGCTAACCGGCGAATCCCGGGTGCTTGCGACGGATATTCTGCAGGACGTCGGCGCGTCGCTGAACCCCGCGATCGACCTCGGCCAGATAGAGGGCGCCTTCGTGCAAGGTATGGGCTGGCTTACCTCGGAGGAACTCGTTTGGAACGACAAGGGTAGGCTGATGACCCACGGCCCGTCGACTTACAAGATTCCCGGCAGCCGCGACGTGCCACCGCATTTCAAGGTGCATATCCTGGAAGATGCGCCAAACCGCGTGCCGACGATCTTCCGGTCGAAGGCCGTTGGCGAACCGCCGCTGATGCTGTCTATCAGCGTGTGGTTGGCGCTGCGCGACGCTGTGGCACGGACCGGCGATTACAAATTCCTGCCGAAGCTGAACGCGCCCGCAACCCCGGAGGCAATTTTGATGGCATTGGACGATATCAAACAACAGATGACCAACGCATGAGCGAAACGCCCCAGACACTAACACCAAGACTGGAACTGCTTGGGATCACCAAGGCTTATCCAGGTGTGGTGGCGAACAACAATGTTAGCTTGAAGGTGATGCCCGGCGAAATACATGCGCTGTTGGGCGAAAACGGCGCCGGTAAGTCCACGCTGGTAAAGTTTATCTACGGTGTGCAGAAGGCCGATTCCGGCAGCATGCTCTGGGAAGGCGAAGAGGTCCGGCTCGCCAATCCCAATGCGGCGCGCAAGCTCGGCGTTGGCATGGTGTTCCAGCATTTCTCACTGTTCGACGCCATGACGGTGGAGGAAAATATCTCGCTCGGTATTTCACCGGAACTGACCAAGGGCAACCTATCTGTCCGTATCCGGGAAATTTCGGCCCAGTATGGGCTGCCGCTCGATCCCGACCGCTACGTGCACACGCTGTCGGTTGGCGAGCGCCAGCGGATTGAGGTAGTGCGATGCCTGCTGCAGGACCCGACCCTGCTGATCATGGACGAACCGACGTCGGTTCTGACGCCGCAGGAAGTTGAAGAACTTTTCAAGACGCTCCGCCGCCTGTCGGAAGAAGGTGTTTCGATCCTCTATATTTCGCACAGGCTGGAAGAGATAAAGACTTTGTGCCACACGGCGACCATTATGCGGATGGGCGAAGTGGTGGCCGAATGCACGCCGGAAAACGAAACTGCCCGCTCCATGGCGGAAATGATGATGGGCGAAAACCTGGTCAGTCCGGAACGGACGGACCGCCAGACCGACGGCTCGGTGCGGCTTGAGGTCAAGGATCTCGATGCAGCCTCGACGCATCAGCACGGAACCGATCTAAGGTCCGTAAACCTGCAGGTCCGGGCTGGCGAGGTGCTCGGCGTTGCAGGGATCGCCGGCAACGGCCAGCGCGAGCTGATGGAGGTCCTGACCGGTGAGGTCCTTGTCGACAGGGCGGAGTCCATCACAATCGACGGCACACCGGTTGGCCAGCTTGGCCCGGTCCAGCGGCGCGGTATCGGTGTCGGTGTCGGTTTGGTGCCGGAAGAACGTCTCGGTCACGGTGCCGTACCGGATATGTCGCTCTGGGAGAACGGGTTCCTGTCCGCGGCAACCCGGATGGAGCTGATCAATAACGGTTTCATTCAAGTGGGCGCCTCATCAGCATTTGCCGAG
This sequence comes from Alphaproteobacteria bacterium UBA7314, assembly GCA_002471575.1. Lineage (GTDB taxonomy): Bacteria > Pseudomonadota > Alphaproteobacteria > MPNO01 > UBA830 > UBA830. Next base: position 10,811 of record DKQG01000042.1, read on the forward strand.
GAAGTGGTGGAGCAATTCAGGGTTAAGACGCCGGGCGTTACTCATCCCGCCAACAGCCTTTCGGGCGGCAATCTACAAAAATTTATCGTCGGTCGGGAGCTAGTCCAGAAACCGGGCGTCATCGTGGTGCTGCAGCCGACTTGGGGTGTCGATGCCGGTTCCACGGCCTCGATCCGGCAGGCGCTGATCGATATGGCGACGGAAGGTGCGGCGGTCCTTGCCATTTCGCAGGACCTGGAGGAACTCTTCGAAATTTCCAACCGCATCGCGGTTATCTGCGAAGGCAGGATGTCGGATGCGCAGCCGGCGGAAAACGTCACGGTGGAGGAGATCGGACTGCTGATGGCCGGTGTCGGCCCGGACGGAGAAAAAGCCCATGCTGATTAGATTGGAACAACGCCCGGAGGCGTCGAACATTATGGTCTATGTATCGCCGCTGATCGCGGTGGTGCTGACGATCCTGACGGCAATGATTATGTTCGGTGCACTGGGCGTCGACCCAGCGAAAGCTATCGAGACGTTTTTCATCGAGCCGGTTTCCACACTCGACGGCGTTGCAGAACTTCTAGTCAAGGCGACACCGCTGGTGCTGATCGGCGTTGGGTTGTCGCTTGGCTTCCAGGCGAACGTATGGAACATCGGCGCGGAAGGGCAATTGGTGATCGGTGCGCTGGCGGGCGGCGGGTTGGCGCTAGCGTTCTACGGCCAGTCGAGCACCCTTCTGGTTCCCGCCATGCTGGTTTGCGGCGTGATCGGCGGGATGGCTTGGGCGGCGATCCCCGCGTGGATGAAGACCCGTTTCAACACCAACGAAATCCTGACCAGCCTGATGCTGACCTATGTGGGTCTGTTGGTGCTCAGCTATCTGGTTCATGGTCCGTGGAAAGACCCCGAAGGCCAGAATTTTCCCGAATCAAGATTATTTCACGACTCTGCGCTGCTGCCCATCCTGATAGATGAAACCCGACTGAATGTTGGCTGGTTGCTGGCGTTGTTCGTGGTCGTCCTAGGCTGGATCCTGATGTCGCGCCATATCATTGGATTTCAGATCAAGGTTATTGGCATGGCACCGATGGCCGGTGCCTTTGCGGGCTTCAAGGAAAATCGCCTGATCTGGATCACGTTGCTGATTTCTGGTGGCTGTGCCGGTCTTGCAGGCGTGATCGAACTTTCCGGCGCGATCGGCCAGATCGTTCCCTCCATTTCGCCGGGCTACGGGTTTACAGCGATCATCGTCGCATTCCTGGGAAGACTTCATCCAGTGGGTGTTTTGTTCGCTGGGCTTCTGATGGCGCTGACGTATCTTGGCGGCGACTCTGCCCAGATCACGATGAACCTGCCCAATGCCGTCACGGGCGTATTTCAGGGGATGCTGCTGTTTTTCCTGCTGGCATCCGACGTGTTGATAAGATACCGGGTGCGCTTCGGCCCTCCCCGGGTTAAGGCGGAGGCAGCGGAATGAGTATAGACTGGCTAGTCCCCGCTATCCTGACCATCGTTACCGCTGCCACGCCGCTGGTGTTTGCCGCGGTCGGTGAAACCGTCGTCGAGAAAGCAGGCGTCCTGAACCTCGGTGTCGAGGGCATGATGATAATGGGCGCCATAGCCGCGTTCGCGACCGCGGTCTCCACCGGTAGCGAAGTGCTTGCAATCCTGGCCGGTGCAGCGGCCGGGTTGCTACTGTCACTGATTTTCGGCGTTCTGTGCGTATACCTTCAATCCAACCAGGTCGCGACCGGACTGGCGCTGACGATATTCGGTCTCGGGCTCAGCGCGCTGATTGGACATTCCTATGTCGGAGCTACCTTCGACGGGCTGGCCAAGCTGGATATTCCAGGTGTGTCGGATATCCCGACCATCGGGCCGCTAATTTTCGGTCATGACGTGCTGGTTTACCTGTCGGTGATCAGCGTTGCGCTGGTGGCGTGGTTCCTTAACAGTACGCGCGCCGGGCTGCTGGTCCGCGCCGTGGGTGAAAACCACGATGCGGCACATTCGATCGGCTACTCGGTCATGCTGGTGCGCATGGGCGCGATCCTGTTTGGCGGTGCCATGGCTGGTATCGGCGGCGCATACCTCTCAGTCGCATACACACCGTTGTGGGTTGAGAATATGACCGCAGGCCGTGGCTGGATTGCGCTTGCGCTTGTGGTGTTTGCATCGTGGAAACCTTGGCGGGCTTTTTTTGGTGCCTACCTGTTCGGCGGCATCACCATCATCCAGCTTTATGCGCAGGGAATGGGCGTAGAGGTTTCCGCGCAGTTCCTATCGATGCTACCATATCTCGCGACGATCCTTGTACTGGTTGTGATATCGCGCGATAGCGCTAAGGCAAGGCTCAACGCGCCGGCATGTCTAGGAAAGAATTTTCATGTATCAGGTTAAGACCAAACTTACGAACTATCATTTCAAAAGGAGGTAAAGATGCACTTCAAATCAGGATTCGGCGGCGCAGTAGCTCTGGCGGTTGCGGCGTTTGGGCTATCGACAGCCGCCGAAGCGCAAATGAAGGTCGGGTTTGTTTACGTGGGACCGATTGGTGATCACGGCTGGAATTATCAACATCACCAAGGGCTCCTTGAGCTAAAAAAAGCACTTGGTTCCAAGGTTACGACAACCCATGTGGAAAAGGTGCCAGAAAATGCGGATGCAACCAGGGTAATCACCAAGTTGGCGAGTACTGGTCACAACCTTATTTTTACGACTTCTTTTGGTTATATGAACCCAACTAATAAGGTCGCAAAACGGTTTCCAAAGGTCACATTTGAACATGCGACCGGATACAAAAGGTTGTCACCCAATGTATCTACGTATTCCGCACGTTTTTATGAGGGAAGATATGTTGCCGGGAAAATCGTTGGGAAAATGACAAAAACTAATACGATCGGCTACGTCGCGTCGTTCCCAATCCCGGAAGTTATCCGCGGCATTAACGCCACATACCTGTCTGCGAAGTCGGTTAATCCTAAAATTAAAATTAAGGTGGTGTGGGTGTCGACTTGGTATGATCCGGGCAAAGAGGCTGATGCGGCAAAGGCTCTGATTGACCAGGGCGCCGATGTGATCATGCAACACACCGATAGTCCTGCGCCTCTTCAGGTCGCTGAAAAGCGTGGTGTCTATGCTGTTGGCCAAGCATCTGATATGAGGAATTTCGGTAAGAAAGCCCATCTGACGGCAATTGTTAACAACTGGGCCCCATATTACGTTGCTCGCACCAAAGCAGTGATGGATGGTAATTGGCAACAGCAAAACACTTGGCACGGTTTTAAAGAGGGAATGGTTAAGATGGCACCATACAACTCCGCGATTCCAGCTGATGTTGTCAAATTGGCCGAGGATACGCGCAAGGGAATAATTGCCGGGACTATCCACCCCTTTGAGGGCGAGATCAGGGATCAAGCTGGAAAGGTTCGTATTCCTGCAGGAAAAAGGGCTGACGATGGCCTTATGGCAGGCATGAACTTCTATGTTCAAGGCATTGACGGTACAATTCCCAAGTAAGGAATAAAAAATGGGGCGGCGCGGGGTGATCCCCTTGCCGCCCTTTTTCTGCCCGCAGAACGAAGGAGCGCGATTTGAGCGAGCAAGGCGGCAGAAGGCTTCACATAACCGGAAGGACGCTGACCTTCGATGCGGATCCGCGCATCAATGCGGATGCCGCGCGCTATACGGAAAAGGGCGCGGTGCTGATAGGTGACGGTCGTATCCTTTGGTGCGGACAGGCTGGCGATGAACCCGCTGACCTGAGCGCCGGTGCAGAGCGGCACAATCACGGCGACGACCTTATCCTGCCGGGGTTCGTGGACGGCCATGTCCATTATCCGCAGATCGGGGTCATTGCCTCGTTCGGGGCGCAACTGCTGGACTGGCTTGAGAAATACACCTTCCCCGAGGAGGGCCGGTTTTCGGACGCTGCCTATGCGCGCGAAACGGCATCGCGTTTCCTGAATCTGCTATTGGCCAATGGCACGACGACGGCGGCTGTCTATTGCACCGTCCATCCGGAATCCGCTGACGCCTTTTTCGAGGAAGCCTCTTCGCGTGACCTACGCATGATCGCGGGTAAAATTCTGATGGATCGCAATGCGCCCGAAACCGTTACCGACACCGCCCAGGCGGGCTACGACGACACCAAGTCGCTGATAGAGAAATGGCACGGGCAGGGACGCAATCTCTATGCGATTACGCCGCGATTTGCGCCCACCAGCACGCCGGCGCAGCTTGAAGCCTGCGGTACGCTGATGTCGGAATTCGATGATGTATACCTGCAGACCCACGTCTCCGAAAACACCGACGAAGTGAAATGGGTTGCCGAGCTGTTTCCCGACGCGCGTTCCTATCAGGACGTATATGCGCACTACGGCATGCTGGGGCCGCGAGGACTGTATGGGCATGCTATCCACATGGACGATGCCGATCTGGCCCAGGCGGCGGAAACGCAAACCAGATACGTGCATTGTCCGACCTCAAACCTGTTTATCGGCAGCGGCCTGTTCGACATACGGCGGACATGGAACGCGGGCGTCGACGTGATGCTGGGCTGCGACGTCGGCGGTGGTACGTCGCTGTCGCCCTTCGCGACGATGAAAGCCGCCTACGAAATTGCACAATTCAGCGGCTATCCCCTGACGCCGGAGCAGGCCTTTTGGCTGTCGACCTCGGGCGGCGCGGACACGTTGTCACTTGGCGACCGGATCGGCCGGCTGGCGCCGGGGTATGAGGCGGACGTCGTGGTCCTGAACCTTAAATCGACTCCCGTGATCGACCAGCGGGTGAAACGAGCGGAAAACTTGCGCGATATCCTGTTCGCTCAGATGATCCTTGCCGATGACCGGGCCATACGCGCCGTCTATGCGAACGGCTTGAGGGTGGTCGGCTGAAGCTTTCGCCGGGGATTGTCCTTGGCAGCGCAATAGGCAACCATCATCACAGATAACTCCAGCGGCTGATGCAAGGGAGAAAAGAACGATGACCGCTATCCAAACGCCTCCGTTTCGTGCAGATCACGTCGGCAGCTTGCTGCGGCCCGCCGCCGTCATGAACGCGCGCAGGAAGTTTTATACAAATGATCCCAGTATCTCTGCCGAGGAACTCAAGGCCATCGAGGATGCGGCGATAGTTGATGCCATCAGAATGCAGGAAAATCTCGGCCTGCATGTGACGACAGACGGTGAATACCGGCGATATTTCTGGCACTACGATTTCATGGGCATGCTGACCGGGTTCGAACTCGATCGGCGGGATGAAGGCATTTAGTTCGCTGGCACCCAGATCCCGCCGCTTTATCCGACGATCAAGGGCAAGCTGGATTTTCCCGACGACACTCTGAAACGCTATGCCTGAATGATGAACGAAGCGATCAAGGACCGGCCCGACGATATGGTCATCGGCATGCATATGTGCCGCGGCAACTTCCAATCCACCTATGCGGCGGAAGGAGCCTATGACCCTGCGGCAGAGGCGATATTCTCGACCGGCGTCGATATTTTCTTCATGGAATATGACAGCGACCGTTCAGGCGGGCTCGAACCACTGCGCCTGTTGCCGAAAGGCAAGCAGCGCGTACTGCCCGGTTTCGTCAGGACGAAAAAGCCCGAGCTGGAACCGGTCGACGACCTTAAGCGCAAGTTCGAGGAGGCGTCCAAATATGCCGATCTCGATCAGCTCGGTATCGCGCCGCAATGCGGGTTTTCGTCTACCGAGCACGGCAACAAGATCACCTTCGACGATCAGCGTCGAAAGCTGGAACTGGTCGTCACGGTGGCAGAGGAGATCTGGGGGAGCGCCTGATTTGTAGGGGTATTCCTGGAGGAGGCGAGCCGTTAAAGGTAGCTTTACCTGCCGGATCGGATAATCGGGGCAGGAAAGTCATCGCTATCATCTTTTGCGTCGTTGCCTGGCTTCTCGACCCGGCCCATGGGCGACCGTCACATTGACTACGGAGGACTGCGGTTGAATCGTCAGCCATACGCTGGACGTGTGGGTCGCATACACGTCCGGTGTAGATGCCTAGGGCCGGCCGACCGCACCTGCGACTCTGGGTGGCGGGTACTCGGTGAAACCACCGGAAACCCTCAGGGTGGATATCAATATCGATCTGCAGTAACGCTTCGGTCTTCCGGCCAACGAGGGCCGGTGCATGGGCGAGATCAAGGCCGGTAAGGCAGAGATCAAAAAGGACGGTCGTGTCTATTACAACGACCAGGAATTGGCCACCCGCGCGCAGAACGAAATCGCCCGCGCCTGCCGGGAACAGCAGAAGGGTAACGCCGCAGTTTCCATTGCGGCACCCTGCGCCATTCCCTATGTTCGCCTCGCACGTTGACGGAGGCCGTTTCACCTATGCGCATGTCGCAATATTTCCTGCCCACGCTCAAGGAAGACCCGTCGGAGGCGCAGATCGTCTCTCACAGGCTGATGCTGCGTGCCGGCATGATCCGCCAGTCCAGCGCCGGCATCTATTCCTGGCTGCCGCTGGGTCTGAAAGTGCTGCGCAAGGTCGAACAGATCGTTCGTGAGGAACAGGACGCGGCCGGCTGCCAGGAGCTATTGATGCCGACCATCCAGCCTGCGGAGCTGTGGCAGGAAAGTGGCCGGTATGACGATTACGGCGCCGAGATGCTGCGCATCCGCGACCGACACGACCGCGATATGCTCTACGGGCCGACCAACGAGGAGCTGATCACCGAGATCGTCCGCGCTCATATCCGCAGCTACAAGGACCTGCCGAAGCTGCTCTATCACATACAGTGGAAATTTCGGGACGAGGTCCGCCCCCGGTTCGGCGTGATGCGCGGCCGCGAATTCCTGATGAAGGATTCCTATTCCTTTAATCTGAACCACGAAGGAGCGCGCGCCGCTTATAACAGGATGTTCGTTGCTTATCTGCGGACCTTTGCGCGGATGGGGCTGAAGGCGATCCCGATGGCGGCGGATACCGGGCCCATCGGCGGCGATCTGAGCCACGAATTCATCATCCTCGCGGAGACGGGTGAGAGCGAGGTGTTCTGCCACAGGGACCTGCTGGAATTCGACGTGCTTGACGAGGACGTGGATCACGCAGCCGATCTGCAGCCGGTCGTCGACCGCTGGACAAGTCTCTATGCGGCAACGGACGAAAAACACGACGAGGCCGAAGCCGCCAAGCTGGGCGATGCGCTGGTCAATGCACGCGGGATCGAGGTCGGCCATATTTTCTATTTCGGCACCAAGTATTCCAAGGCCATGAACGCGGCCGTCACAGGGCCCGACGGCGAGCAGGTTTTCCCCGAAATGGGATCCTACGGCATCGGCGTATCGCGTCTTGTCGGCGGCTTGATCGAAGCTTTCCACGACGAGAACGGCATAATCTGGCCGGAATCCGTCGCGCCGTTCGGCGCTGCCGTGATCGACCTCAAGGTTGGCGATGTGGATTGCGATGCGGTCTGCGACGATCTCTACGCGAAGCTGCGGGCGGCTGGTGTCGATCCGCTTTATGAAGATCGCGATGAACGCGCCGGTGCGAAGTTTGCTGATATGGATCTGATCGGCGTGCCGTGGCAGATCGTCGTCGGTCCCCGCGGGATTAAGAACGGCGTCGTCGAGTTCAAGAACCGGGCGAGCGGCGAGCGGGAAGAAATCTCCGCTGAGTCCGCACTGGCGCGGCTCACCGGATGATCTTCAACGCCTTCGAGCGCATGGTCGCGCTGCGCTACCTGCGGGCGCGGCGGGAAGAAGGCTTCGTCTCCGTCATCGCCGGATTTTCGCTGGCCGGCATTGCGCTGGGCGTCGCAACGCTGATCATCGTCATGTCCGTGATGAACGGCTTTCGCGCCGAGCTTCTGCAGCGCATTCTCGGCCTCAACGGTCATCTCGGCGTCTACGAGCTGACCAACCGACCGATGACCGATTTCGATAAGATTGCGGGAAAAATCGCCAAGGTGGACGGCGTCGTTCGCGTCATCCCGACCGTCGAGGGCCAGGTGCTCGTAAGTGCCAACAGCGTGGCGGCAGGTGTCATCGTGCGCGGCGTGCGGCCGGGCGACATCCGGGCGCGCGAGATCATCGCCGACAATATCCGCGCCGGCTCGCTGGAGAACTTCAAGGGGCGCAGCAGTGTCATCGTCGGGTCCCGTTTCGCGCGGAAATTCGGGGTCAGGCCCGGCGATACGGTCCGGCTCGTCTCACCGCAGTCCAACGCGACCGCGTTCGGCTCTGTCCCGCGCAGCAAGCGGTACAAAATCGCCGCCGTGTTCGAGGTCGGCATGTTCGAATACGATTCCAGCTTCGTGTTCATGCCGCTGGAAGCCGCCCAGATCTATTTCAGGTCGAAAAATGCGGTCACCAATATCGAGGTGTTTCTCGAAAACCCGGATCAGGTACCCAACACCCGGGCCGAGATACTTCGCGCGGCGGGCGAGGCATTGCGGATCGTCGACTGGCAGCAGGCGAATGCCAGCTTCTTCAATGCGATCGAGGTGGAACGCAACGTGATGTTCCTGATCCTGACGCTGATCATTCTGGTCGCTGCGTTCAACATCATTTCCGGTATGATCATGATGGTGAAGGATAAAGGCCGCGATATCGCGATCTTGCGCACGATGGGGGCGTCGCGGGGGATGGTGATGCGGGTCTTTCTGCTGGCGGGTGCGTCGGTCGGCGTCATCGGTACCGCCATCGGGTTCGGGCTCGGCGTTGCCTTCGCAGGCAATATCGAAACCATCCGGCAATGGCTGCAGGGTCTGACCGGGACCGAACTGTTCGCCGCTGAGATCTATTTCCTTTCGCAGCTGCCGTCGGTGGTCGAAACCTCAGACGTAGTCAGTGTCGTCGCCATGTCGCTCGGCCTGTCATTCCTGGCAGTGCTCTATCCAGCGTGGCGGGCCGCGCGTCTCGATCCGGTGGAGGCGCTACGCTATGAGTGACGCGGCGCTGGCGCTGGACGGCGTCGAACGGACATTCAAACAGGCGGGGAATGATCTGCATGTGCTGCGGGGAGCGTCGGTTTCCATCCGGCGTGGCGAGACCGTGGCGCTGGTCGGTCCGTCGGGCGCGGGCAAGTCTACCCTGCTGCATATCGCCGGACTGCTCGAGCGGCCCGACGGCGGCGATGTGATCGTGGGTGGTACGTCCTGCCGGCGGCTCGGCGACGACGCGCGCACGGCGCTGCGGCGGACGGCTATCGGCTTCGTCTACCAGTTCCATCATCTGCTGCCGGAATTCTCGGCGCTGGAAAACATCGTCGTGCCGCAGATGATCGCGGCGGCTGCGAAATCCGCCGCGCGCGACCGGGCGCGGGATCTGCTTGGCATGGTCGGCCTCGCCGATCGGGCAACGCATCGTCCCGCAAAGCTGTCGGGTGGCGAACAGCAGCGCGTCGCCATCGTCCGCGCGCTTGCCAACAGTCCTGACGTGCTGATCGCCGACGAGCCGACCGGCAATCTCGATCAGGAAACCGCCGACCACGTGTTCGCGCTGCTCATGCAGCTTACCCACGAGACCGGTGTCGCCGCCTTGGTGGCGACCCATAACCCGGATCTTGCCGCCCGCATGGATCGTAAACTAATGCTGCGGAACGGTGTGCTGGAGGAGGTTTAGGGAGCACTCTCTTATTTCCCGGGGCTTGTCTCGAGGCAATAA
>DKQG01000047.1 GCA_002471575.1 Alphaproteobacteria bacterium UBA7314
CCACGGCAAGTCGACGCTGGCCGATCGGCTGATACAGGAATGCGGCGGCGTCGAGCAGCGCGAACTTAAAGAACAGATGCTCGACACTATGGATATCGAACGCGAGCGCGGCATCACGATCAAGGCACAAACCGTTCGGCTGATGTACAAGGCCTCAGACGGCGAGGCCTATCAGCTCAACCTGATGGATACGCCGGGCCACGTCGATTTTACGTACGAGGTTTCGCGCTCGCTGGCAGCCTGCGAGGGCTCGCTGCTTATCGTCGATTCGTCGCAGGGTGTCGAGGCGCAGACGCTGGCCAATTCGTATCTCGCCATCGATGCCGATCATGAAATCATTCCCGTCCTGAATAAGATCGACCTGCCGGCTGCCGAACCCGACCGAGTGCGCCAAGAGATCGAAGACGTCGTCGGGCTGGCGGCGGAGGATGCCATTGCGGTTTCCGCCAAGACCGGCGAAGGAATTTCGGAAGTGCTGGAAGCGCTGGTAGAACGTCTGCCCGCGCCCGAAGGCGAACGCGCCGCGCCGCTAAAGGCGATGCTGGTGGATAGCTGGTACGATTCCTATCTGGGCGTCATCGTTCTGGTGCGCGTTCGCGATGGCGTGCTCAAAAAAGGCATGAAAATTCGCATGATGGGAACCGGTGCGACCCACCAGGTTGATGTGTGCGGTGTCTTTACGCCCAAGCGCCAGGACGTGGCGGAGCTTGGCCCTGGTGAGGTGGGCTTTATCACAGCCTCGATTAAGACAGTGGCCGATGCACAGGTCGGCGATACACTTACCGAGGAAAAGAACCTCGCCGATGAACCGCTGCCCGGCTTCAAGCCCAGCGTTCCAGTGGTGTTCTGCGGGCTGTTCCCGATCGACGCTGCAGATTATGAGGACCTGCGCGACAGCCTCGCCAAGCTGCGCCTTAATGACGGCAGTTTCCAATATGAGCCAGAAACGTCGGCGGCGCTCGGCTTCGGCTTCCGTTGTGGGTTTCTCGGCCTGCTGCATCTGGAAATCGTACAGGAACGGCTCAGCCGCGAATTCAATCTCGACCTGATCACCACGGCGCCCTCCGTGATCTACCGAATGCATATGACCGACGGCACGGTGCTGGAACTGCACAACCCCGCTGACATGCCCGACGTGGTGAAGATCGACTATATCGAGGAGCCGTGGATCCAGGCGACCATCCTGGTGCCGGATGAGCATCTCGGGGCGATCCTGAAACTGTGTGAGGACCGCCGCGGCATCCAGCAGGAGCTGACCTACGCCGGCGGCCGCGCGATGCTGGTTTACAAGCTGCCGCTGAACGAGGTGGTATTCGATTTCTACGACCGCCTGAAATCGGTTAGCCGCGGCTATGCCAGCTTCGACTACCAGGTCACCGGCTACGAGGAGGGCGACCTGGTAAAACTCGGCATCCTGGTCAATGCCGAGCCGGTCGACGCGCTGTCGATGATCGTGCACCGCAGCCAGGCCGAATTCCGCGGCCGCGCAATCTGCTCCCGTCTGAAGGATCTGATCCCGCGACAGTTGTTCAAGATTCCGCTACAGGCGGCGATCGGTGGCAAGATCATTGCCCGCGAAACCATCTCCGCCATGCGTAAGGACGTGACGGCCAAGTGCTACGGCGGCGACGTAAGCCGAAAGCGCAAGCTTCTGGAAAAGCAGAAGGAAGGCAAAAAGCGCATGCGCCAGTTTGGTGCCGTGGAAATCCCACAGTCGGCTTTCATCGAGGCGCTGCGCATCGGCGACGAGTAGGGTTGTCGGGATCCATCGCTGGTAATCCCATCCACTTGAGGGGGGGGCGAGAAGAGGGTGAAATAAGCCTGTCTCCCTCTTTCCCTAACCATCTTTCCGCAGGGGACAGGGGACTACTCTTTTTAATACTCTGACGCCGCAACCCCGTCGGCCGTCCCGATCCACGCAAGAGATATTTCAAAGACTGCAAGCGTGTATGGCCGGAATTCGGCGAATACGGCTTCGTCTATACCTTGGGATATTTCCGGGAGATGCGGGCCTATTTCGAACGCCATGCAGGCGGCGGGAAGCACATGGTCTTTACCTCCAGTCATTAGACGGGAAGCCGTAGGAATAGCCCCGTCGGGATACTGCGCTCCGGACCGGTGACCGAGTCACCGACGCCAATTCGACGTTGCATCTCGGCACCGCCTTGGGCATTATCCGCCGCCGCGGACGGGTGGCCGAGTGGCTGAAGGCGCACGCTTGGAAAGCGTGTATGCGGTAACCCCGTATCGTGGGTTCGAATCCCACCCCGTCCGCCATTCTTTCAATAAAAACAATATTTTATATGGTAAGTGTCATCACTGCCTACATCTCTACCTACACTTAATTTCTCATAATGTTCCGATGAGGATGGGCTTGGTCCTCTTGGTCAGCACCCACTTGCTCGGGAGGATCGCTATATTCCAACCACAAATTATTCGAGGATATGGCGCTCGCTAAAAGATCTGTTCCGATGGAAGTGATGATCCCAGCGCCAGGAACGCGCCTCCAAAGCGTAGACCATCCCGTCACCGCCACATAGACTCCACCTCGTGCAAAAATCTTTTGGAGGAACACGGTGTCGAGAAGCGAAACATATAAAAAGGGTGCAGCCGCGCGCCTTGACGTGATGGGGCCGGCA
>DKQG01000035.1:0-1049 GCA_002471575.1 Alphaproteobacteria bacterium UBA7314
AATATTGCACCCACGCCCCGGCCGAAACAACAACGGAGTAAACCTTACCCACAGACACACCATTTAATCGGGGGATAAGTAAGGGAAATCCGGTGGAAAACCGCATACCATGCCGTATGGCGGAGATTGGCGGCAAAGAATGACGGAAACAGAGGCAAAAAACTTCCTAGTGGGTTTGGGAAGGTATCGATTTCCGGAACCTGTTCTGGGCGTTTCTCGCACTCGGCGTGATGATCGTCGCGATCGTTTGGGGCAGTAACTGGTTTCTGCGCTACGTCCATGTCGCGAGTGGCGACCTGTTGACGGGGGCAGATATCCTGTTCTGATTTGTGCTCGGCCGGGTATTGCGCAGCCTGCCTTTCGAGGTGCGGAAAGCGTTCTCTCTGAAGATGCCACCGAAATCACCGTTCATTATGAAAACTCTGGGGATCATAGTGCCAACGTCGGGATTCTATCTGGCCGTCCGCATGGGCTATCTCGATCTCGGGTATCCCGAAATGTAGTGGGTGATCGCGGCGCTCGCCATCGCGACGATCCTCGCAGTCCGGGGGCTGGGAATTCTGATGCCGTTGAGTCTGCGGGCGCATCTGGAGATGCGTAAGGAAAACCCGGATCCGGAAAAGATCCAGCGGATGATGCGGATATATCTTTACACCCCTGCCTCGCAGGACGTGTTTCAGGTTCTGATCGTGGTCGTCATAGTGAAATTCGCAATCGGGGCGTGACCTCGGACCTCAGGCGTTCTCCAGACGGATCACCAGCTTGCCGGTGTTTTCGCCGCGATAAAGCATACCGATAGCCCCGGGGGCCTGTTCGATACCGTCAAGTACTTGTTCGCGGCTGACCAGTTCGCCGGAGTCTAGCCAGCCGGTCAGATTGCCGACGGCTTCGTCGAAATGGTCCGCATAGTCGTGAACAAGCAGCCCGCTCATTCGCGCGCGGGCGACCAAAAGCTGACGATGAACGCGGGGACCGACTGGCAACGGGTCCCATTCCTGAATGCTGGCCGTACCGCAAATAGCAATCCGCGCACCCAGAGCGAGATGACC
>DKQG01000035.1:1379-15279 GCA_002471575.1 Alphaproteobacteria bacterium UBA7314
TGACCGACGCAGGATCCGACCGCACCGGCTGCAGGCGATACCACCAGTGTCTCGCCCTCTTCCGGTACACAGGTCGAGCAGGCCGAAATAGGCCGTCAGGCCTAGGACGCCGAGGGCGCGCGAGAGCGATGTTTCCCGATCAGAAAGTTTTCGCATAACGTCGGACCCGTCGCTGACCGCGTATTCCTGCCAGCCGAACGCTCCCGAAATCCGGTCGCCTGATAGGCTGGGTGTCGGGACTCGACGACTTCGCCCACCGCGATCGCCCGCATTACATCGCCCACCGGGACCGGCGGCGAATAGTTAGGCGCATCGTTTACCCAGCCGCGCATGGCCGGATCGACCGAGAGATAGCGGTTGCGGACCAGGATTTCTCCTTCAACGACGTCAGGAACCCGCCGGGTGTCGATATCGAAAAATTCCGGTCCCGGTACGCCGACCGGTCGGTCATTTAGGATCAAACAGCGGTTTTGCACGACATACGGTCCCGGGCGCGCAGTCAGCCGTGCGCCATGATAGCGCGGGTGAGCTTGCGGTTGGCGATCATCGGGGCGGTTTCTTTCCGATAGGCGTTCATATAGGAGGTCTGCATGTGATGTTCGACGGCGGCTTCGTCATCGTACACTTCGTAGAGCCGGATAAGATTGGTATTGTCTTCCTCGACGGAAACCTCAAAGCGCTGGCAGGCTGGTTCGTTCTTTCGGACGTTGTCACGGTGCTGCAGAGCCCGCGCCAGATACGCCTCGCGATGCTCGGGATGAAGGGTCAATTCAACGTGCAGGACGATGGCATTCATGAATAACTTTCCTATTTGGCGAAGTAGGTTTCCGCGGACGGACCCGTAGGTGTAAGACGTGCTTGTATGATAAGTGGATAACGCCCTGCGGAGGAAGACCTCAATGAAGATCACAGCGGTTCTCGCACTCATCACGGTAATCGTGATTGCAGGCTACACGGCGAAGGCAGCCGACACTCATACGACGAAACATGGCGAAATCCGCGTGGAAACCGTCGCCGGCGGGCTCCGGTCCCCGTGGGGCATCGATTTCCTGCCGGACGGGCGGATGATCGTCACCGAGAGGGTCGGAAATCTTCTTATCGTCGACAAAGACGGCAATAAGTCGAAACCGATACTGGGAACACCGCTGGTCGGCTATATCGGACAGGGCGGTCTGCTCGACGTCATGCTGCACCCCGATTTCAACACGAACAGGCTGGTTTTTCTGACATATAGCGAATTTTCGCCCGACAGGTCGGTCTATACCGCGATGCTCCGCGGCAAACTTCGCGCCGACGAACGCCGATTGGACGAGGTTAAGGTCCTGTTCCGCCAGTCACCCAAGGTCGGGAGCGGCCAGCACTTCGGCTCCCGCGTACTGGCGGCACCGGACGGAAACCTGTTCATCACGCTGGGTGATCTCGGCAACCGGGACTTGTCTCAGGACCTGAACGGGCATGTCGGCAAGGTAGTCCGGGTGACCATCGATGGCGGTATTCCGCAGGACAATCCTCTCATAGGCAAGACAAACGCCCGTCCGGAAATCTGGTCTTACGGTCACCGTAATATCCAGGGCGCTGATATACATCCCGTGACCGGCAAGCTCTGGACCATTGAACACGGCCCCCGAGGTGGCGACGAGATCAACATACCTGCCGCCGGCGCCAATTACGGCTGGCCGCTGGTCTCGCATGGCGTTGAGTATTCGGGCGGCCAGATAGGCGACGGCCTTAAGTTCATGGACGGTGTCGTGCCACCAGTAACGACCTGGACCCCTGTGATCGCCCCGGGAGGTATGACTTTCTACACAGCCAACCTGTTTCCTGCCTGGAAGGGCAACCTGCTGATCGGCGGGCTGCGGGCGGGCGCCATTGTCCGCTTGGAACTGAATGACGAAAAGGTTGTCAGCGAAGAGCGTCTACTGCGACAAATAGGCAACCGCATACGCGATGTGGCAGTCGGCCCGGATGGAGCGGTATATGCGCTGGACGAAAGCGAAGGCAGGATCCTCCGGATCACGCCCGTCAAGTGACGATTAGCGGCACAGGATATCCGCCGTCCAGCGCCAGGCGCCCCATCTCCTCATGGACTGCCGCCCTTTTCGACCATTCGGCGCACCAGTCGTCCCAGCTCTCAATTTCCGCGGTGACCTCTTGGAAATCGGTAAGCGGGACACCGTTCGCCACCAGCCGTCGCGCCCAATGGCCCAGCGCAGCCGTCACCTTACTGTCGCCGGGCATGACGGCGCTACTTCATCGTCGGCATCGTGAATTCGGCCCCGGACCGGATTCCGGTCGGCCAGCGCGACGTAATGGCCTTTTGACGGGTGTAGAAACGTACGCCCTCCGGCCCGTGCATGTGAATGTCGCCGAACAGCGAACTTTTCCAACCGCCGAAGGAATGGAAAGCCATCGGTACCGGGATCGGTACATTCACGCCTACCATGCCGACCTCGATACGGTTGGTGAACTCGCGGGCGGCATCGCCGTCACGTGTGAAAATTGACACGCCGTTGCCAAATTCGTGATCGTTGATGATCTGGACGGCGTTGTCGAAGTCCGGCGAACGAACGACGGAAAGAACCGGCCCGAAAATTTCTTCCTTGTAGATCCGCATGTCGGTTGTGACGTTGTCGAACAGGCAGCCTCCGATGAAGAAACCTTCTTCATAGCCCTGCAGCGAATAATCGCGTCCGTCCACGACCAGATCCGCGCCTTCCTCGACGCCGATATCGACATAACCTTTTACCTTGTTGAGATGATCGCCGGTCACTAGCGGACCCATGTCCATGTCGTTGTCCGTACCGGGGCCGATTTTCAATGCTTCGACCTTGGGCTTCAGTAGATCCATCAGCCTATCGCCGGCATCGCCCACCGCGACCGCGACCGAAATCGCCATGCAGCGTTCCCCGGCAGACCCATACGCCGCTCCCATCAGCGCATCGGCCGCCTGGTCGAGATCCGCATCCGGCATTACGACCATGTGGTTCTTGGCCCCGCCCAGCGCCTGCACCCGCTTGCCGTTTGCGGCGCCGGTCGAATAGATATATTGGGCGATCGGGGTAGATCCGACGAAGCTGATGGCCGGAATATCGGGATGATCGAGTATCGCGTCGACAGCTTCCTTGTCGCCGTTTACCACATTCAGAACGCCGTCGGGCAATCCGGCTTCCTTCGCAAGCTCCGCCAGATGCAGGGCACAGGACGGATCCTTCTCGGATGGCTTCAGGATGAACGTATTACCGCAGGCAATCGCCATCGGAAACATCCACATCGGCACCATCGCCGGGAAGTTGAACGGCGTAATACCAGCACACACGCCCAGCGGCTGGCGAGTCGTCCAGGCATCGATACCGCGCCCCACCTGCTCGGTGTATTCACCTTTGAGCAACTCTGGAATACCGCAGGCGTATTCGACGACCTCCAGCCCGCGGGTCAGGGATCCGTGCGCATCAGACAATACCTTGCCGTGCTCGGCGGTGATGATTGCCGCCAGTTCGTCGGCGTTGTCTTCGATCAGGCCCTTGTATTTGAACATGATCCGCGCACGCGTCAGCGGCGGCGTCGCCGCCCAGTCTGGAAACGCGGCCTTTGCTGCTTCCACAGCGGTGTCCAGTTCCGCCTTGGATGCCAGGGGCACCCGCGACCCCACTTCGCCCGTTGCCGGATTATACACATCCCCGGAACGTCCCGACGTGCCTTCGAAATGTTTGCCGCTAATCCAGTGTGTCAAATCCTTGGGCATTGCCGTCTCCGCTGCTGCATTTCTTATGCGGAACAGGTTTACGACACCGAGATGCGGGATGCCAGATATTCACACCGGATTGGCGCTGTCGGAAAAGGTGGTTAGACCTACCGGGCAAGGAAAAGTAATTGAAGCGCCTCATGAATACCGAAATCGTCTAAATCGACCGACCCGGACGTAAACCAAAACGGAATGATCGCCGATGCGGCGGACACCCTCAAGCGCTGAACCGATTTTCCGGGGTTGTTTCGGAAAATGTTCGTGCGCGCCCCCTACAGCCTCGCGACTAAGGGCACTTATCCTTGGGCAACCCTAGAAGATGCCGACGAGGGGCATTACGCAGCGCGGCTCGAACGCGCCGAGGCTAATAGCGGAAACCGGCTGACGCTGGAACGCTACGACTGTTCCCTGATCCCGAAAAACCCGGGCGGAAACGTGACGAAAACCCCACACATTTAAAACGGTTACGTTGCGCTAGTAAACGACGCGCCACAGAACCGATTTCCCGGTATCGAACGGCAAAATCTCCTCTGACCCGACCGTCAGGCGGTCATCTGCCGGGCGTTCTCCGCGCTTCAACGTCACTTTACCCTCGTTTGGCGGCATGCCATAAAACGCCGGGCCATTAAGCGATGCGAACGCTTCCAGCCGGTCAAGCGCGCCTTCCTCGTCGAACACCTGCGCATAAACTTCCAGTGCCGACGGGGCATTAAAAATCCCGGCGCACCCGCAATCGCTTTCCTTCTCAGACACTAGATGAGGCGCTGAGTCGGTGCCCAGAAAAAATGACGTATCATCCGAGGTCGCCGCCGCCCGCAGCGCTAGCCGGTGCCGTTCCCGCTTTGCGACTGGGAGACAGAACATATGCGGACGCATCCCACCGACAAAAAGCGCATTGCGATTTATCACCAAGTGATGGGGCGTGATGGTGGCGCCGATATTGGCGCCCGATCCTTCCACGAAGGCGACGCCTTCCGCGGTTGTAATGTGTTCAAACACGACCTTTAAGCGGTCGAAGCGCTGCAGGGTCGGTATCAGCACGTTATCGATAAACACTTGCTCCCGGTCGAATATGTCCACGTCGGGGTCGGTAACCTCGCCATGGACGAGTAACGGCATGCCGATTTCCTCCATGCGTTCCAGCACACCGTAAATCTTCCCGATATCCGTGACGCCATTGTCCGAATTCGTCGTCGCGCCTGCGGGATACAGCTTCGCAGCCGTAAAAGCGCCCTCGGCATGTCCACGCGATAGTTCATCCGCGTCCGTGGCATCAGTCAGATAGGCAGTCATCAATGGCTCGAACCCGGTATCGCCAGCTAGCGCCTTAAGGATGCGCGTACGATAGGCAACCGCGTCGGCAACTTTCACCACGGGTGGCTTCAGATTGGGCATTATGATCGCACGCCTGAAAACATTCGCTGTAAAGGGCAGCACTGCCGTCAGCAGGTCGCCGTCGCGCAGATGCAGATGCCAGTCGTCGGGACGGCGGATGGTCAGTTCGTTCTGCTGGGTCAATCGGAATTCCTGTAGCTGATTTCGCGGGAATTTAGCGGATTACGATCCCCAGCGAAACGGAGCCAATTTGATTTCATCTCTTTTGTCCGTAAAACCGGATTAAGTGGAAGAATTTGCCGCTTGTGACCAGCCCCCTTTACCGGGTCCTTATGCTAATTTGAAGACTTGGCGTCTAGATGTAATATGAAGAAAGAACAATGATTGGGTACGTGTTCAAGACTTACTCTGTCGCCACCGACGGTATCTTTGTCGCCACTACTTGGGCCCCGTTCGGAATGCTCGGCTGACAGTAAGGAGCGAAATTCCGAACTTGAACAAGAGGGCGTAGACCCGGCCTTATGTCCCTGGAGCTCGCCCGCTCAAAGGTGTTCTTCGATCCAGTCAAATATCATTGGACCCTGATGTACCCAACAATCATGAGAACAGTGCACCGTTCCACCGACCTTGGGGTCGTCGTATAGCACCAGAGTTTTGTCCTCAGCACTAATCTCGTCGAAGAGTTTTTGCGCGCCTTGCCAATCCATCAATTTGTCACTAGTACCGTGTGTCATCAAAGTCGGAACTTTAATATTTCCGGCCAAGCCTTCCATTGTGAACGCCTTCAACTGCTCACGTGCTTCTTCATGGCTGACTCCGCCCAGAAGCCTCTGCACGACCGGCTGCAGATGTTCATAGAAGTCGTATAGGTCGTCAAGGATCGAATAACACCCGGCCCAAGACACCAGGCATTTGATCCGGTCCTCAAAAGCGGCAACGCGCGGTGCGTAATATCCCGCCATCGAAATCCCCATCAGGCCGACACGGTCTGAGTCGATCTCCGGTCGTGAGAATAGATAGTCAAAACACGCCTTACCCGGCACCTCATAATCTGCACGCGTCGGGATGTTTTTTAGATACATGGATGACCCACGACCGGGGGTGTCCACCAAAAGCATCGCGTACCCACGCTCCGTCATTTCCTTGCCAGAAAAGTAGATCTCCTCGGCGAAAGCGTCCGCTCCTCCTATAAAGAATAAGGCGGGCCATTTTCCCGGTTTGGGATTTCGCGGATGGCAGAAGTACCCGTCATACGTTTCGTCGCCACACTGAACTTCAATTACCTCAATGGGCGGGTCATGCAGAGCAGCGGCGGCACGGAAGTTTTCCTGCGATTTTGCAAAATACGCCGCCTTGTCGTCATTGCGATCGATGCGCAGAAAAACGTCGGCCATCCGCCAGTACTGGTTCGCAGCGAAAAAGTACTGCATGGCGGAACGTTCGTGCCCGGCTGCCAAACATTTCTTAGCGCGTGCTTCTGTATCCTCGGCCTTTCTAACCCACTCTACTTCCCAGCTCTCCTGGTCTCCGAGCTCTATTTCTTTACAGACCCGAGCAACCTCGAACACATCGCCACCGCCTTGGCTGGCCTCGGCAACCAAACGGAGTGTCTGTGAGCCCATACCTTCTGTGGGAAAGAAGAAGTCAATCATTGGTATCTCCATAGGTTAGCAGCGCTTCTTAACGTCTTTCGTATCAGCCGAGTATCGTACGAAGTGAGCGCATGATGGAAGGCTGCGGACAACGGTTCGAACCCGCGACCCAAGGTTTGTTTAGTATCCATCAAATGCATAAAGGGAGTCATGAAAAAAGGAAGTGACATAAATCACGCGCAAGACAACATCGGGTTCGTTTCAGAAGGATTATTCCCGAAGCTATTCTGCTACCCATTTCGCTACAGCTCCGAAAGCTCTTCCACTATAGGTATCAGCTTCACTTTCTGCTGATTCCACCAAGCTTCTGCGTCCCTTGCGTCATGCAGCCAATGTAGCTCGCCTTATCTATGGCCATCGGGTCAGGGCTGTCGCCCGAGCTCGACATGACCCGGATATATCGCGGCGAGGCGCCGGCGGTCCCGATTTCGAACATCTTCGACATCACGACGTTCGAGCTCGGATAAACCGGCAGATCAGGCGCGTGCCAGCAGCCCGTCCGCGACCTTCTCTGCGCACATGATGGTCGGTATGTTCGTGTTGGCACGCGGGACGCAGGGAAACAGCGACGCATCGCATACGGTCAGGCAGTCGACCCCGTATACTGCGGCGGCAGGGTCCGTAACTGCCGCCGGATCGTCTACCGCTCCTATCCGGCAGGTACCCGATGGATGCCAGCACCCGGTGACGTTCTCGCGAATGAATTCCTCCATCCGCTTTTCGTCGTTCAATAGGTCCGGCAGGGTCAGGCCCATGGTGATCAGCCCGCTGATCGCCGCCCGGCGCAGTGGTCCCGGACCGTCCATGATGGCGGCCAAGGTATTAGTGAGAATCCGGTTCTTAGTGTTTACCGCACCGATCCGGCGCACCCGCTCCGAATATGAGCTCGGGAACGGATCGGAGGCGACGTCCGCCATGCCGGGATGGGCGAAATAACCTGCCATCCGATGCACCCCTTCGGCCATGCGGTCGTAGTCCCGCCGGTCAGCCAACAGGTTGAAATCAACATCTGGTTCGGCTGACGGTTCCGCGCTGCTGAGCAATACCCGCCCGCGCGAATACGGCTTGTTGCACCACATCAGAAACGATCCCAGCCGCACACCGACAGCATGCCAGGCCGATTTCGCGGTTACCGAAGCGTACATGTCTCCAGGCGCGCACTCCTCTACGCCGGAACTGTACCGCAGAGAAATCTGCGCATGACGTCGGGTACCGGTATGGGATTTGAGGCGCGCGCGCGATTTCAGATAGGCGGACACGGCGATGGTGGGATGCTCGTTCAGATTAGCGCCGACCCCGGCACGATCGGCGACCACGTCGACACCCATGTCTTTCAGATGCGCCCCTCTGCCGATGCCTGACCGCATCAGCAGCGCTGGCGTATGCAGCGCGCCGGACGACACGATGACATGATGAGCTTTAAGTGACAAACGCTGGCCGTTCCGGTTGACCACCGCGCCGGTAGCCGTGCGCTCATCGAACGTTACCTTTTCCGCGGTGGCTTCAGACAAAATATGAAGGTTGGGCCGTGCCCGGACATCCCGGCTCAGATAACCCATCGATGCAGAGACACGGGTTTCATCGCTGTTGGAGATCGTGCTGCGGAACCAGCCATCTTCGAAGTACCCGTTCTGGTCCTCCACGGGCATGAGGCCAGTATCAGTCAGAACGCCGGCCACGGCCCGTGTGAATTCCGGCCAGTGATCTTCGGGCACGCGGCGGATCCGGATCGGACCGTCGCCGCCATGATAGTCGTCTTGGATATCCTCGTCGGTTTCGAGTTTGCGGAAATAGGGCAGGACGCTGCTCCAGCTCCAACCCTTGGCGCCGAGTTCCTCCCATTCGTTGTAGTCCAGCGGTGAGCCGCGATTGGCCATCTGCGCATTGATCGACGAACCACCGCCCATGACCCGCGCCTGCTCCATGAAACGCGGCGCGACCCGGCGTTCGGAATTCGTCGGCGCATGCGACAAGCGCACCTTGAGCTCCCGCCAGTGGTAGGACGGATTGAAGGATGCGCCCATCGGATAGGAATCCAGCATATCATCGGGCTCGCTCCCAGGTGCATAGTCCTTGCCGGCCTCGACCAGCAGTACCTCATTGCCCGGTCGCGCCGACAGGCGGTTAGCAAGTACGCACCCCGCCGAGCCACCGCCCAGAATGATGTAATCGAATGTTTTCATTTCAATATCCGACACGTCCGCCGCCCTGATTTGTTTTCGCCTCCCGGCGATATTATGCAGTTCGGCATCGTGAGACCAATCCAAATCGCAGGGTGTTCCGAACGACAAATTCTGCTTTGATAAAGGTCGGCGACAGGGAGGAAATCATGGCGCAATTGGATTGGGCAAAGGAACATGTCGAGCGATACCGAGCCTCCAAAGGGGCGGATGGCCATATCTGGACCGGGTTCGATGGAAATGGCAACTTCCCCTGCCTGTTGCTCACGACTACAGGGCGCACTTCAGGGCAGGCGCGCACGACTCCGCTGATCTATGGCCGTGACAGCGACAATTTTATCGTGATCGGCTCTCAAGGCGGGCGGCCGAAACACCCAAACTGGTATTTCAATCTTCAAGCTGATCCCCGAGTTGCGGTGCAGATCAAGGACGACTTGTTCGAAGCGAAGGCGCGGACAGCCAACCCGGAAGAACGTGCCCGCCTTTGGCCCATGATGGCGGAGATTTATCCGCCCTATGACGAGTATCAGGAAAAAGCTGGAAACGGGCGCGTAATACCTGTGGTCGTTTTGACCCGGGTCCAACTCTGCAAGGCGATTTGATGCCGCCCTGTTGTTTCAAGTTGCGAACAGAAATTTGTTGTCCTCAACCCATTTTACCAGTTTTAGGACGCCTTCTTCCACGCTAACTTTTGGCACCCAACCTGTCACTGACGTCGCCTTGCCGATATCAGAGATGTAAACAGGCTGGTCACCTACGCGCGCTTGCCCAAACTCAATAGGTATTTTGCGTCCGAGCACCGATTCGATCAATTTGAGCAATTGCAGGAGCGAAACGGCCCGTTCCGCGCCGCCACCGATATTCAATACTTCACCACGATACGCATTAATGTTATCAGAGATCATGAGGAAAAAATCGACCAAATCGTCGATATAAAGTATGTCACGGACCTGCTTTCCCGTCCCGTACAGGGTTAGTGATCTGCCGGTAACGGCGGCAATGACGAACCAGGCAACCCAACCCTGATCCTCTATGCCGAATTGTCGGGTACCATAGATGCAGCTTTGGCGCAGCACCAACGTCGATAACCCGTACGAACGGCCGTAATCCATCACGTACTGATCGGCGGCCCCTTTGGAACAGCCGTAAGGCGAGTGAAAGTCGAGCTCTCGATCTTCCGCAATCCCCACAGGCAGATCTGGAAAATAGTACCGATCATCTGTTTCTCGGACCTCTAGGTCTTCCAGCCCGCCGTAAACCTTGTTGGTGGACACGAATACGAAACCGGGTCGATGAGAGGACCCACGTACCGCCTCTAGAAGGTTCAACGTACCGAGCGCATTCACTTCGAAATCTCGCATCGGATCCTGCACCGATGTCGTAACGGCGACTTGCCCGGCGAGATGAAAAATCACGTCCGATTTTTCTGTAAACGACTGCAAATGGGGATTTGTGGATGAGATATCGATTTCCATGAAATCGATTCCAGTAGGATATCTCTCGTTAAGCCAAGTCAGATTTCTACCTGCTCCGGGCCGTGAGAGGTCGTCCAAAATCACAACTGAGTTCCCAGAGGCAAGCACTCGGTCGCAGAAATTCGTCCCTATAAATCCCGCGCCTCCAGTAATGCCGAATGTCTTGGTCATGCTATGTGCCGTCCCGCTCCTACAAATCCCTTGAGATCACGATGCGCCTTGCTCATATCTATCAGTCACACCTGACTGTTTGTGTCGTCAGACTCATTCCGTCTTTGCTTGTTGCATGTGTACACATCACCCCCTGCCTCCGATCAAAAACCTCGGCCTTGGAAGAGCCGAACACCTCCGACAATTGTCTCCATCCAGCACCGTCAGCCTAAATTCGCATTACCAAACCACGCGTGATATTACGCGTAAATAAACGATGACAATGAGAACTGCGCTGCATACCGGTAAGGCTTTGTAAAGTCCAACCCCCCCTCTTGAAGCCGTACCTGACGAAAGGCTTATGCCAATTGCTTAGACCGCCAGAGATATATAGCAGACACAAGCGGAGGATGCGCTAATGGGCGTCGTTGCCGAAGTTTTTCTGCCAGTGGCACTGGCTTTCATCATGTTCGCTTTGGGACTTGGGCTAACATTCGGCGACTTCGCACGGGTCGCGAAGCAGCCGAGGGACTTTCTCGTGGGCGCGGTGTCTCAGCTGATCTTGCTGCCGATCGTCGCCTTCATCTTGGTCAGCATCTGGCCTCTCAATCCCGAAATCGCCCTTGGCGTGATGATAATCGCTGCAGCGCCGGGGGGCGTAACGTCCAATATCCTTACCGCCTTTGCGCGCGGCGATGTCGCCTTGTCAATTTCTCTGACGGCGGTGATCAGCTTAGTTTGCGTAGCTACGATCCCACTGATCGTCGTGTTCGCCCACTCCCAGCTCATCGGCGGCAATGTTGGTGATATATCGGTCGCCAAAACCGCGATCAGCGTTTTCTTCATCGTGACAGTGCCGGTGCTCATCGGCCTCTTGGTGCGGCGCTTCGCGCAACCTTTTGCCACCCGTTTCGAGCCTTGGACAAACCGCATGTCGACTGCGCTCTTCGTGATAGTGTTAGTCGGCGCAATCTTCCAGCAGCGCAATAACATCATTCCCTACTTTGCGGAGGCAGGGTTTGTCACGCTTGTACTAAACGTTTTGATGATGTTGCTGGCCTACACTATCGCCAGAGCATTCGCCTCAGGCATCCCTCAACAGGCCGCAATATCGATCGAATGCGGGCTTCAGAACGGCACTTTGGCCATAGCAATTTCGACGTTATTGTTCGGGGGAGGTCTGATATCGGTCCCTGCGGCGACTTACAGCCTTATAATGCTCTCTACCGCTCTGATATTTATTATTATTTTACGCCGGGGCACTTAATTTAAGGTAGCCGCGTAAGTGTCGCGCGATGCCGCAATGTGTTAGATGGCATAAGGCAACCTAGATCAAAAAAACTAACTGATTTTCTCAAAATACCTGACTAAATAGACGGTCTCAGTAGTAATCCTTCATCTGGGCGATTTCGTATTCGACGTCCAGTGCCTTTTCCGCTTTGCGGATCGTCCGCCAGGCTTCCTGCCAGGCCTCGAAAACCTGTTTCTGACGCTCCCGGGTGGCGCGGATGTGCGGCGTCATGCCCCGGCGCGGTGGCGGTGGTGGCTTGTAGGTCGCACCCTCCGGAATGCCGAGCTCGGTCAGCGCACGACAGAGCAGTTCGTACTGGTTTTTCTGCACCCGGTAATCACCGGAATTGAACACGATTTCTAGCTCTCGGCTGCCGCCTTCGGTGGCAAGCTCAAAAACTGACCGGTCGCCAGAAAAATCCTCACACAAGACACCGTCGATAGAGCACAACTGTTCCACGACCCTTGGCAGCCCTTGGTCCTTTATCTTTACCTGCGCCATTCAGGAGTCCCGATGGTTGTCTACGCCCGTCACATACCTCATTGACGCCTAGCCGTACACTGAAACGCGGGTTGGTTGGATACCGGCTACTGATGACCACCACTAGATTCAGGCACCATTGGCCGCCGCTTCAAGGCGCAGGACTGATAAGGCGGCAGAGAAATAGATATTTAATGGTTACTTTAATATAAGAGCTGAGAAAGTTCGTCCCGCACTTTTTGATCATTAACAAAGTAGTATACTTCCTTCAAAGGGCCATTTTTATAAAACCATATAATATTATTCCATCGATCGAAGCGGTATGATTCAACATCCGATTCTTCATGTACCTTCTCTTTATTTCGTATTGCAAAATACTCGAAGGCACTTAGCGGCTCATTTTTAAAAATTGGTGTGAAGTTCTCCATCACATCAACCATAACCCACTTTTTATAATTACTGGAGTAATATTCCAAGAATACATGGTTAGCGACTAAGCTGCTTGGCTTAGATGCGATACGTAGAAGACGTGTCGAGAGCCCCATATCACGCAACAATGCAACAGTAGCCTCTGAAGCAGTCCCGCAATAAGTCCGTCGGCTTGCAACTCCCAACAAAAAATTCTCTGGAAATCGCTCTTTTTCTGGCAGCCCAGAAAGGAAATCTGTATCTAGTGGTTTTTCAAATCTATTTTTCAAATATGTCGGTAAATGAGATCACGAATAGATACAACTGCACTAAACTCACTCTGGTAGTTATTGTTCTTTATTTTATTATATAAAATCATCAAATTTTTATATTTTTGTATATCATTTTCTTGAAATTTTAACTGAATTCTAATATTCAAATTTTCCTCAAAATTTGGGTATAAACCTCTGTCATCATCATATTTAATATTTACTATTATATCTCGATAGCGTTCACTGTCAGGAATCAAAATGATATCTTCAACTACAAATGTTCTATTTATGTAGGGACCATCTTGTACGAAGTATTCATAAAAGTTTATAAAGTTGTGTTTCTTCAAGAAACCAACGAGGCATACCACCATAACAAATGTGGCCGCCAACAAAGTAACCGTAAATTTTTTGCGGTTAACTAGGGTGAACATACTCAAGTCCCTGCATGAGGTTTGACGTCAAATCATTTAAATCATTATAACGCGGATCGTTTGACGGGGGGGGAGAGGTAACTTGGTTTGGGGTTTTGCAGGTGGCCCCAGCCTTCGCCATTTTTGTACCTAATTCCAGAATTCTCTGTGTGACTGTTTGTAATTTCTCTCGGCTTCGGGAGTCCAAACACATAGCCAATAAAAACCGGGGGAAAATTGTGTGCTGAAACGATCACTCACAACTGTGGCGATAATTGGCGCCATCCCCATCATTGAATATTTAATCGCTACCTCTATTCTGGCTGATTTAAATTCTGAATTTAAGAACGGGACGGACGTCGAAGCTACCTGCCCACTGCAAAAAGTGATATCGAACCCGGCGCTTTTCTTGAATGCTCGTACCTGAAGAGGGAAGCCGGAAAACAAAAAACCCGCCAACTCATTGAGTTAACGGGTGTAATTTTTGGTTGCGGGGGCAGGATTT
>DKQG01000055.1:0-12570 GCA_002471575.1 Alphaproteobacteria bacterium UBA7314
CCAGCTTCATAGTCGATGCGCTTGCCGTCGTGGATGTCGTAGCCCTTACCCTGGATGATGTAGAACAGCGCCGAATTCATGTGCCCGTGGCGCTGGCCGGTGCCCCCCGGTGCGATGACCGAGATATGTGTTTCGATCGACTGCGCGATATCGGTCCGCTGCGGGTTGATGATGGGTTTGTTGAAAAGCGCTGGGCCGCCCTTCCATTTCCAGTCGCGCGATTTGTAGACGCGCGGTTGCTCCATAAGGCCTTCCTGTAATTCGCCATATGTGCCTTCGAGGGCGCGCACGAAAATGCGCTTTTTTTGCCAGCGCTCCCACACCACTTCTTTCGGCTGGTTGTGGCCGGGGCCGGCTTCTGCCGCCGTTGCTTCTGCAGGTCCGATATTATCGGGGGTTTCGCCCATACATCAGGTCTTTCTCGATTGCTCGGAAACGACCATAGAATTGTCAGGTCTGCAGGTCAAAATCCGCCACTATTCTATGATATTGGCGGTCCGGGTATAAAGAGAGCAACCCGCTGCTAACCTGCTTTCTGGGGATGAGAAAAAAATGACTGACTGGCCTGATGACAAACCTCTCGCTGTCTGCGTAAACGTTATGTGCGAGATGTGGACCGACGATTCCGCGCCGGGCCTTGGCCCGATGGGGAATCCGCTTGCCAAGGGGCATCTCGATACCCAGGCGCGGTCATGGGCGGAATACGGCATGACTACGGGCGCCTACCGGCTGCTCGACATCGTCGGCGAAACGGGCGTGCCCTGCGGCACCTACGCCAGCGGCATCATTACGGAGAAATATCCCGAACTGCTGAAGCGTATCGACAGCGACGGTCATTTCATCGGGGCCCATGCCTGGGCACAGAACATTATCCCTGTGTACCAAGACCGAGCCGACGAGGAAGCTGATCTGGCCCGGGGGATTGAAGGCTTCAAGTCTGTGTTCGGCAAGGCGCCACGGGGCTTTATCAGCCCGCGCGGAACGCCAAGCCCCGACACGGTCGAGCTTTTGATCAAGTACGGGTTCAAATGGCATTCCGATCATTTCGACCGCGATGTGCCGTACTTCATCGACAACGAATACGGCGATCTCGTTGCCGTGCCGTTCACGACGGAAGTCAACGACATGCCGCTGTATATCCGGTATGGAAATGAGCCGGAGGCGTTTACCCGGATTCTGGAGCGCATTCTAGACGGATTCGTCGACACGCATACGCCGCGCGCGATCCTCGACATCACGGTGCACGCCCACGTCTTCGGCCGGCCGTTCGGTGCGATAGAGCTGCGCAAATCGATCGAGGCGGTTCAGGCGCGCGACGACGTCTGGATCACGACGCACGAGGAACTGGCGGATACGTTGAAATAAGGCGGCTAAGGCACCTCGATCTGGGTTAGCCAATCCGTCGCAATTTCGTTTCCGAGGCCTGCTTCTTTTGCCTTCTTGTACAAGACTGATCCGACCGCCGCGAACTGATATCCGAGACCCAGGATGTTCAGGAAACAGGTTGTCTGATCCTCCGATGTCCGTCCTGGCCTGCGCCCGCTGACGATATCTGCCAAGGTCGGCATATCCGCGAGGCCGATTTTCTGCGCTAGGGAATCAACATCCAGCCCGTCCGTCTCCGGCAGCGCCGCACCCGCGCCGAATTCTATCGTGGGGCGGCCGTGCGGCACATGACAGACGGCTATGTCGCAACGGTTGATGACATCCGCGCTGATTTCCGGCGATTTGATGGAGCTGACATGCATGCCGGGTTCCAGCCACGCTTCCCGCGCCACGTGTTCGATCGAATTTGTCGCCAACAGGACGATATCGGCGTCGGCGACGGCCTCTTCGGCGGTGTCGCAGGGGCGGATCTGGGTACCCAGTTTTTCCGACCATTCCATCGCAAACCGGTCGCGATTTTGCTTCTGTGTGGAATACACCCTGTAATCGGCAATTTCATGAACGGTATCGATGGCGCGCAGTTGCGCCTGAGCCTGCCAACCCGTGCCGATCAGCGCGACCGAACGGGCGCCGTCCCTCGCCAGATATTTTGCGGCGAGCGCACTGGTACCGGCGACGCGCATTGGCTGCACCTCGCCGTCCGGAAAGATCGCCAACGGTTCGCCGGTTTCGGTGGAAAACAGTAGTACAAGACCGGTATAGCGGTTGCCAGGCGCTGCAGGCACTTTCACCCGGCGGATATTTTCTCCCACCTGCGGATGGGTGATGATGTCCGAGTTGATGCGGATCGCGCTGACACCCAGCGAGGGAGCGACTCCATCCATCGATTTGAGCGCGTAAATCGCGTCCGGCGCGGTATCCGAGGTAACGATGGTATCGCTGCGCCTCCGCAGCGCGCCGCGGCCCTCCGCCAGTTCCTTATAGGCAAATTCCAGCACCTTGATGACGTCAGTCATGGTCAGCAGATCGCGGACGTTCTGATTATTCAGGATCAGGGTCACGATGCTGGCTCCGCGGCCGCGCCCCGTCCGGCGGTCCAGCCGGAAATAAGGCACTCCGCTATATTGCCGCCCGCCAGATAAAGGTGCCCAAAACAACTGCCCATCTCACCGGCTGCATATAGACGCGGGATCGGTTCTCCATGCACGTCGATAATGCGCTGGTTGCCGTCATGTTTGGGGCCGCCCTGGGTGTTCGAAACGATGGGCCATATTTGGCCCGCGTAGAAAGGCGGGGTGGCGATGGGTAGCATCGATCCCGCCGGGCGGCCGTGTTCGTCGTCGTTGCGTGCCACGGTCATGTCATTCCAGCGTTGAATGGTTGATTTCAGCGTTTCGGCAGGCGTCCGGATGATGTCCGCGAGCTCGTCCAGAGTAACTGCGCGCTTCAGAATGCCCATTTCGACCTCTTTCAGATTATCGTTGGACCATTCCATCTGCACGTCTCGGTCGTTATAGGCGGGGTTGCCGAGGGGGTAGAGTTTGCGGCCTTCCTCGTCGCAGATCAGCCAGGCGGGGATGTTGCGGAACCGCTGGGTGACGGTATCCATGTCCTCGAACGGGCGTGCGCCGGTATCCTGCAGATAGGGCGGCTGTTCGTTCATGAACCGTTTGCCTTCACGGTTCACCAGGATCCACGCGACTGGCACGTCCACTATATCCGCGCCCACCATGTCCGCACCGTTGTCGCCCGGCACCCAGTCTGGGAAGCGTTTTACGCGGATACCATATGGGTATTCCGGATTGGGGTGACGGAATCCGTATGAGCCGTGGAAATGCCACATGTGCCACAGATCGGCGCCGACTTCTTGCGCCATACGGATGCCGTCGCCGGTATTGTAGCGGTTGGCGGCGGTAAGCACGGGCATGAGCTGCCAGTATTCCTGCTTCATGCCGTCATTAGCCTCGAACCCGCCGGACGACAGCACAACGCCGCGGGTAGCGGCAAAATGCCGAATACCCTCCGGTGTTTCGGCGACCACGCCCCGCACTTCGCGGTCGGTGGTGTATATCAGCCGCCGTGCCGGGCTGGACAACCTGACGTCGATGCCGAGTGTCTCGAGTTTCATCTGCAGCACCCTGAACAGGTATGGCCCGCCCACCCGGCCTTTCACCTGTGGGAAAAAGGCCTGGGCATTGAAGTTGGGGATGGCGTCGACATGGCTATAGTAGAACGTTTCGCGATGCGGAAAGGGGTAGTTGCCACCCCGCGACCGGGTCGTGATTTCCGCGCCGCTGCCATCAGCAAGATCCCGCAGAAAACCCTCCGCTTCGGCCATACCGTTTGAGATCGTTCGTATAACGTCGTCCGAGATACGTCCACCGTTGGTAGCCTTCAGATAGGCGAATGCCTCGTCAGGCGCGGCGGAGCAGCATATTGCACCCTGCGAGCAGATGGAGATGCCGCCCGGATCAGGCGCTTTTTCCAGCACCAGCACTTTTGCCCCGGCACGCGTGGCCTCGATGGCCGCTGTTGCTCCGGCGAAGCCATATCCGACGACGATGACGTCGTATGTTTCGTCGAACGGCAGTTCCGTCATGGCTATTTTGCGACCCGGGCTTCGCCCGACCAGTCCGGCGGATTGGTCGCCTTGATGGTACGGCCGTCCTTGACCAGCTCCTTGATTAGACCGGCGAGGGGAAAAGCCCTGTTTTCCCGATCCATCAGTTTTTCCATCATCTGCATGTCTTTCAGGGCCCAGGTAAACGTCATGCGGTCCCAGTCCCGCAGCGCCGCACTGTCGCCGGAACTCATCATCAGCGCATTACGAAGTTTTGGTAGGTCGATTCCGGTGGACTCCGCAAGACGCCCCGCCTCGATCAGGGCGCAGCCATTCACCCACAGCAGGTAATTGTTCATCATCTTGGCAACCTGGCCGTGGCCAACATCGCCCATGTGTTCGATGTTGGAGCAGAACGTCCCGAATACCGGGCGGGAGCGTTCGACGACTTCCGCCGTGCCGCCAACTAAAGCCAGCAGGGTACCCTCGTCTGCGGCCCAGCGGCCTCGAGCAATAGGCGCGTCGAGAAACCCGATGCCGCGATCTTCGCACAGTCGCGCAAGCTCCTGAACGCCGCTCACGGACGCGGTCGAGCACACCGCGATTGCGCTGCCCGGCGCCATCGACGCCAGCGCTCCGTCGTCGCCGGTTAAGCAGGCGTATACTTCCGGTTCGAACCCGACGCCCACGATGACATAGTCGCTGTTTTCGCCGACTTCTCTCGGGCTGTTTGTCCCAATGCCTCCGGCTTCAACCGCTTTAGCAAGTTGCCCGTCGTTGACGTCGTATACAGAGACATCGAAGCCGTGCCTTTTGAGATGCTTCAGCATAGCGAGCCCCATACGGCCTGGTCCGATAATGCCGACGCGATCCTGTGCCATTTGTTCAGTCTCCTTCTGGGGGCTTGTTTTCCCCTTTCCCTGACTCCCCTTCCAAGGGGGAGGGGATCCGATGCGGGGTCACTCGCAAAATATATCCTCTCGCCTCGCCGGTGAGAGTTAGAATTAGGCTCCGTACCTCTCCTTCGCAGCGCCTGACGTCACGTAACCCTGCGCAATATCGTATTGCAGCCGTTCCGGTGCGCGGGCTTTAGGATCGCCGTAGCCGCCGCCACCTGCGCTTTCGAGAAAAAAGACATCGCCGGAATCGAGCTCGAACTTGCCCGCCGCAGGTGTCAACGTTTCTTCCTCGGTGTCAGCCTTGATGACGAATTTGCTGGCGCCGCCTGCTTCTCCGCCCTCGGTGCCGGGCGGCGGGTATTTATAACGGTCGTAGCGCCGCACCACGGTGCAGTCCTGCAACACCTCGTATTTGCGCCGAAAGGCGACGCCGCCCCGGTATTCGCCCGCACCGCCGGAATCGGGGACCATGTCGAACTCCGTGATGCGGCAGGGGTATTCGCTCTCGATGATTTCCACCGGTGTGACGTGCAGGTTGGACAGATGGGTTGCCGTGGCGTTGCAGCCGTCGTTCCCGTTGCCGCCGCCATAGGCGGAGCCGAGGATTTCGTATTGCAGCGAATTGTGTCCCGGCTTGCCGCCCTGGTGCCAGTTAATAGACAGCGATCCGGAAGATCCCGACCCGGCGATCGCGCGGGCCGGATTGAACGTCGCCAGCGCTTCGAGGATCACGTCGGTCAGGCGCAGATTGGCTTTTTGATATGACGAGACCGGGGCAGGGGATTCCGCATTGGTGATCGTGCGTGGCGCATAGACGAACCTCACGACATCGCGCATGCCGTCGTTGAACTGCATGTTGTGGCCAAGACAGCCGATCAGCGAATAAAATACGCAGGCCTCGACCATCGAAGGACGCAGGTTGATCGGACCCTTTGCCTGTGACTGCGAATTCGAGAAGTCGAAGGTGATGTCGTCACCCTTTTTAGTGATGGTAACGGCAAAATACACGCCCTTGTCCATCTCCACCCCGTCGTCGTCCATATAGCCGTCGGCCGATGCTTCGCCATCGGGTAGGGCGGTGATTGCCGCCTGCATTTCGTCGGCGGCGCTTTTCAGGATGGCGGCGAAGGAGTCCGTGACCGTTTCCGTGCCAAAGCGTTGGCAGTGATCCTGCATCCGCGTCACGCCCATTTCTGTCGCGGCGATCTGTGCGCGCACATCGCCGCGCACCAGTTCGGGCTGACGGCTATTGGTAAGAATCAGCCGCTCTAGATCTTCGTCGTAGGTGCCCTCCGCAGATATCTTCACTGGCGGTAGAACCAATCCTTCATGATAGATTTCAGTCGAATTGGCGGATGTCGAACCCGGGTTCATACCGCCGATATCCGCCTTGTGGGCGCAACTTCCGGAGAAGCCGATCAGTTTGCCTTCCGCGAATATCGGTGCGATGAGCGCCATATCCGAGACGTGCGGCACGCCTGCTTCGTATGGGTGATTGGAAACCACGACATCGCCGTCCTTCAGACCCGCCTCTCCGTATATTTCCACTGTGCGGTCGACGAAATGTTTGTAAAACGGGGCGTGAAAGAACATCGGCGGCGGAACGATCAGCCGCCCGCCCTTATCCAAGATCACGCAGGAAAAATCCCGGCTTTCGCGAATGATGGTGGAATACCCGGATCGGTAGAAATGATAGTGCATCTCGTCGACCAGGCTGGCGACCTTGTTCTTTAGGATCTGAACGGTAACGGGATCGAGGGGCATAGTCAGCGAGTTCCCCGTAACGCAACAAAAAGGGTCGTCATTCCCGCGAAGGCGGTAATTTCTTTGCCGCTGTCTAAACCCGCCGAGCAGCACCCGCCTTTGTGGGAATGATGGGCATGGGAGTTGCTGGATTGTGCTTTAAACATCCCTAGGCCTCCCGCGTCAGGATAAAGTTCATATAACCGTCCACGTTGGCGATCCATCCGTCTGGCACGATGATGGTGCTGTCGAGCTGTTCGATGATGGCGGGACCGGACAGGATAGACCCTGCGGGCAGGGTGTTACGGTCCCAGATAGCGGTTTCGGTCGAGGCATCCGATGTAAACCAGACGTCCCTGCTGCCTTTCCGTGCCTCTTCCGGTGCCGGTGTTTCGGCGACGTTCGCTTCCGCGTTCGGCTCGTATTTCGGTACCGCCACCCGGGCGCGGACGCGATAACTCACCACTTCGGCCGGTTTTTCCTCGGCCGCGTGGCCATGAATCCGTGCATGGATGCCGTCGAACCGGTCTCGCGCTTCCGCCAGCGCCGCATCGTCGAGCCCGTCCGCGCCGCCGATACCGTCGAGCGGTACGCGCAGCTCGTACCCCTGGCCGGTGTATCGCATGTCGAGTTCGCGGGCGAAGGTCGCGGCGCCGGAGTCCATCCCTTCGCTTTCCAGTTCGGCGCGGCCGCGGTCTTCCAGTTCCCGGAAGATCGTCTCTGCATGATCCGGCGGCACCTGGTCCAGCGGCCGTAACTCGGAGCGGATATAATCGTGGACAACGTCGGTGCACAGCAGGCCCAGCGCCGAAAACGCACCGGGGCGTGGAGGCACCATGATACGGGTCATGGCCAGTTCTTCGGCGACTGGCGCAGCATGCACTGCACCTGCTCCGCCAAACGGCAGCAACGTGAATTCCTGCGGGTCGACACCGCGCTTGGCGCCAAATATGCGAACCTCATCCGCCATCCGCATGTCGACGATGCGCCGGATACCGGCTGCGGCTTCCAGCGCGGACATGCCGAGTGGTTTGCCCAATTTGTCTTCCAGCGCCTTCAATGATGCATCGACATCAAGAGATTGTGCGCCGCCTAAGAAGTAGTCCGGGTTCAGAAGGCCGCAGGCAATATCGGCATCCGTCACCGTCGGGTTTTCACCGCCCTTGCCGTAACAGACGGGTCCAGGATCCGCCCCTGCACTTTGCGGACCGACCGCCAGCAATCCGCCGCCGTCGACCCAGGCAATGGATCCACCGCCGGCTGAGATGGTCGTGAGATCCAGTGCTGGGACGTCCAGTCGTCGCCGGGCGACCTCGCCCTCGGTCACTTCCAATGGTGTGCCGCCCTCGATAAAGGCAATGTCGCAGGAGGTGCCACCCATATCGAGTGTTACAAGACCCTTTTTCGCATCCTCGGCCGCTAAATAAGCGGCGGCCTGCGCGCCTGCTGCAGGGCCAGAAAAAAGCGTGTGAACCGTCTTTGCTCCGGCGACGGCCGCCTTGAACGGCATCACGCCGCCGTTGGACTGCATCAGGAAACGCTGTTGGGTTTCGACGCCGCCTTCGTCAAGTCCGTCTGACAGATCGCCGATATAATGGACCAGCACCGGTTCGAGATAAGCATTCAGAAGCGTGGTCGACATTCGCGGCCATTCGCGGATACGTGGCAGCACGTCGGATGACAACGACACGTGCGCGTCGGGCCATTCCTCTAGGATGATGTCACGGGTGCGTCGTTCGTGGGACGGGTTGATATAGGAAAACAGGTAGACCACGGCGATGGAGTCGACGCCTTTGTTTCTCAGCGCTCGGGCACCCGCGCGCACAGCGTCTTCGTCCAGTGGCTCCAGTTCGTTGCCTTCGTAGTCAAACCGGCCGGCCGCCTCGAAGGTCAGGCTCTGCGGCGCGAGGTGCGGCGGGCGCTGGAAGAAATAGTCGAAGGGGTTGCCGTCGCGCGCCTGCTGCTGGATCTCCTGGATCGCTCGATAGCCCCTAGTAATCATCATGCCGACATTGGCGCCGCGGCCTTCTAGGAGCGCATTGGTCGTGATGGTCGTGCCGTGGGCGAAGAAATCGATCGTGCCCGGTTGCTTGCCTTGGGCGATGAAACGTTTGACACCTTCTAGCACGCCGACCGCCGGATTGGCGGGTGTTGACGAGACTTTTTCTATCTCGATTGAACCGTCGGCAACGTTCAGTAGGACCAGATCAGTGTGTGTGCCGCCGACGTCGACGCCGAGGCGATAGGGACCGCTCATTTACCGTCCGCGCGTGTGGCCGGGCTGGAAAACGGCGCCATTGCCATGGTGCCCCCGTCGACGAACAAATTGGCGCCGGCGATGAACGAAGCGTCGTCCGAGGCCAAGAAAAGCACGGCTTTGGCCTGTTCGTCCGGTTCGCCCGGCCGACCGACCAGATTGTTGACCTTGCGGTTGCGGTCGAAGATCTGCTGGCCCACAGGCGAGCCGGTCATGTTCGGCGATACCTGATTTACGATGATGCCATACGGTGCCAGCTGAACGGCCATGGACTGCGTCAGGTTGGCAACGCCACCCTTGGCTGCGGTGTAGGCGAGTGCCTTGGGACGGCCCTTAAATCCTGAGGTCGAGCCGATATTGATCACCTTGCCACCACGGTCATTATCCACCATCCACTTGGCGACCTGCTTGGTAACGTAGAATGGCGTGGACAGGGTCACGTCGATTGTCTTACGCCACTCGTCCTCGGTGATTTCGAAGATGTCCTTGTTGTCGGATATTGCGACGTTGTTGACCAGGATGTCCACTGCCCCAAATGCGTCGACCGTGGCCGAGACCATTTTTCCTATGTCCGCCGTGTCCGACACGTCGCAGACTACGGCCACTGCCTCGCCGCCATCGCCCTTGATTCGGTCTGCGACTGCGTTGGCGCGACCTTCGTCCATGTCGACAACGGCAACCTTTGCGCCTTCCTGCGCGAAAAGGACCGAGATTTCTTCGCCGATATTCCGGCCTGCGCCGGTCACAATGGCCGCTTTTCCTGACAGTTTCATCCCCGTTCCTCCCTGTTTTCCCGTTATCGAGATTGCTCTATAAAAAAACAATAAACTTAGAATTCGAAGGAAAATCAAGGATGGGTGAATTCGACGTCGGGCAGCCGATTCCGCGCACCGAGGACCCGCGCCTTCTGACCGGCGGCGGGCGGTATTCGGACGACTACAACCTGCCGCATCAACTGCGCGCCTACATGCTACGGTCGCCGCACGCCCATGCCGATATCAAGTCCATAGACATCGACCAGGCTGCTGCAATGCCGGGCGTGCAGACGATCCTGACGGCGGCGGATTACCGTGCCGACGGTCACGGAGACCTGCAATGCGGATCGCGCTGGAACGAACATCAGTACCAGCCGCCGAACCCGCCGCTGGCGCTGGGCCGCGTCCGTCACGTGGGCGAGGCGGTCGTCATGGTAATCGCCGACACGATCGATCAGGCGAAGGATGCGGCGGAAGCCATTAACGTCGAATATGCCGAACTACCTGCCAACACGGTCACGGCGATCGCGATGGATGACGATACGCCGGCCGTCTGGGAACACCGCCCCAATAACGAATGTTTCTACGAGCAGCGCGGCTACCCAGAAGAAACGAGGGCCGCGTTTGAAAATGCCGAGGTCGTGGTGGAGCGGACTTTTCCCATTACCCGGACCATCACCAACACGATAGAGCCCAGGGCGTATCTCGGCGACTACAACCCGATGGATCAGCGCTATACGCTCTATACCGGGTGTCACTATCCCCACAAGATTCGCGAACAGATGGCGCTGGAGGTGTTTGGCGTTGCCGAGCAGGACGTGCGGGTGATCGCTGGCGATGTCGGCGGCAGCTTCGGTTTGCGTGGCAGTGTTTACCCGGAACAGGTGCTGGTGATGTGGGCGTCGCGTCGAGTCGGAAAGCCGGTGAAATGGACGGCCGAACGCTCGGAAGCCCATCTCTGCGATTATCAGGGTCGCGACAACTATTCCGTCGCCAGGCTGGCGTTGGACAAGGACGGCAATTTTCTCGGTATGCATGTGCGGACGCTCGCTGCCCTGGGTGCATTCGTCACCACCGGCGGCAACGGCCCGCCCATCAACAATCTCGGCACACTGGCGGGCACCTACCGGACGCCTACTATCCATGTCGAGGTGTCTGGCGTCTTCACCAACACAACGCCGACCTGTCCCTATCGCGGCGCCGGACGGCCGGAAGCAGCCTATATCATCGAAACGCTGGTCGAGGCCGCAG
Source organism: Alphaproteobacteria bacterium UBA7314 (assembly GCA_002471575.1). GTDB lineage: Bacteria > Pseudomonadota > Alphaproteobacteria > MPNO01 > UBA830 > UBA830. The sequence goes on from DKQG01000055.1 coordinate 10,852, forward strand.
CGCAGAAGCTAGGGCGCGATCCCGCCGATCTGCGCCGCCAGAACACGATCCCCCCGGACGCCATGCCGTTCAAAACGGGGCTGGTGTTTACCTATGACTGCGGCGAGTTCGAAAAGAACCTGACCGACGGGCTGGAAATGATCGACTATGCGGGATTCGAGGCTCGGCGGTCAGAATCGGAAGCCAACGGGAAGCTCCGCGGCATCGGTATCTCCAACACCATCGAACGTGCCGGTGGCCCTTCCATGGAAGAGGCTACGGTACGCATAGACAAAACAGGCAACATCATGGTGATGGCCGGAACGATCAGCCAGGGGCAGGGGCACGACACGGTCTACAAGCAGATCGTCGCCGAACAGCTAGGCGTGCCTGTCGGTCGCATCCGTGTCCGAGAAGGCGACACCGACATGCAGGGTATCGGCGGCGGCACCGGCGGCTCGCGTTCCGCCACGTGCGGTGGGTCCGCCGTCTACAGGGCGGCGCTTGCGGCGATTGACAAGGCAAAGAAGCTGGCGGCCCATCAGATGGAAGCCAGTGTAGACGATATCGAATTCGCTGACGGAACTTTCACTATTGCTGGAACCGACCGATCGATGACGCTGGACGAGGTTGCGAAGGTTTCCTACACGCCGGGCAAGCAACCCGACGGCGTCGACGCGGGCATCGATGAGCGAGCGACGTTCTCGCCCAAGGTCGCCAACTATCCCAACGGTGCCCACGCCTGCGAGGTGGAAATCGACCCCGACACGGGCGAGATCGAAATTCAGGCCTATGTCATCGTAGATGATGTCGGCACGGTGCTGAACCCCGCGTTGTTGAAGGGTCAGATTCATGGAGGTGTGGCGCAGGGGGTTGGCCAAGCGGTGATGGAACGCGCTGTGTACGACGGCGGCGGACAGAACGTCTCCGGCTCTTACATGGATTACGCTATGCCGCGTGCGCAGGACTTCACGCTGTTCGATGTGAAATCGAACCCCGTGCCAACCAAGCAGAACCCGCTAGGCGTCAAAGGCGCGGGCGAAGCGGGCACGGTGGGTGCGTTGCCTGCCGTGATGAATGCCATCGAACACGCGCTTCGTGGTGCGGGCGTAGAGAAGATCGACCTGCCGGCGTCGCCGGAGAGGGTGTGGCAGGCGTTACGGGATGTAGGTTAAGGCAACCTGCAATCGACGGCGGGGTCGAAAATGCGATACTTCGACCGACATGGACTGAAGCTTGGCCTTTTCGGGCTTAACTGTTCTGGCGGACTGTCGGGGACGCTGGCGCCCCGTGCGTTGGGGGGGGCTTGGGAAGAGAACCTTATCGCTGCGAAGATAGCAGATGAGGGCGCGGTCGATGCGCTGGTCGCCCGACGCGCTCGGCGGGGCAGGTTTGATGACCTGCCAGAAGAAATGAAGCGAAATCTGCGTCAGCGCGCAGGCGGCGGTAACGGCGCCTATCCCATTGTTGGGAGCCCCGATACCGTGGCAGCAAAGCTTTTAACGCTGCATGGAGCGGGGATCGACGCATTCGCGATGCGATTCGCGAACTACGTTGAACATTTCCCCTATTTCAGAGATGGAGTCCTGCCGCGGCTGGAGAGAGCAGGAGTGCGCTAGCCCTCAGGCTTTTTGGCGGCCTAGAGGGAGCCTCCAACGGGTTGCTATAGCTGGTGATCGCTCTTTGCCATTCGGCCGAACTCAGTCGGATCCTGAGCTGAAACTCCGGAATATTGCCAGT
>DKQG01000055.1:12936-18957 GCA_002471575.1 Alphaproteobacteria bacterium UBA7314
GTCAGGATACGGCGTTTCTATCGTGCCGACATATGTATGTCAGCCCTGGATCGGCATGGCAGCTTTCGTCGGCATCGACGGTGGACCGTCGATTGGCGTGACAACGGATGGCATCGCGGCCTGGGTTCGCCAGTAATGGGCGATGTTGCATATAGGTTGGACAGGACGGATTTTCTGCAGCCAGACGTCTTGCTTAAGCTGTGGCCTCGCCTTCCACCGTTGTACGATACAGATACCGGATGTCCGGGTATTCATACCCGCCGGTCGCGCGGTGATTAGTGCAACGGTTGTCCCACATGACGACATCTCCGTCGGCCCAGTGGTGGCGATAGCGAAATTCCCTCTTGATCGAATGGGCGATTAGTTCGTCGAGCAGGGCTTCGGCCTCTTTTTTCGACAATCTATCGCCTCTAAGGCCGATGGTGAAACGCGGCGAACAATAGAGGCTCTTGCGGCCCGTCACTGGATGCACGCGGACCAGTGGATGCTCGACGTCCGGAATTTCCCGCTCCTGACGTTTGTAGAATTCGACTGCGTCTTCGCGGGCACCGGAGATCTCGACCCGCTTGTTCTTCAGCTTGCTGATCGAATGATGCCCCTTCAAATCGGCAATCCTCATCTTGATTTCGCCGGAGAGTGCTTCGTATGCAGAGTGCATGTTGGCGAAATCTGTATGTCCGCCCTGTGACGGGTTTTTGAGCGAATGCAGGATCGTACAGTTGGCGGGATGTGTCTTGAACTGATGATCGGTATGCCAGGTGTCACCCGCATCGATGACACCCACCTGATTGCCGTTCGCATCCACGTCGTTGGACAGGACCAGGATTTTAGGATGGGAATTCAGTGTAAATTTTAGATTGTCGTGCGGCAGCACTTCGCCGAAGCGCTCGGAAAATTCCACCATCGCGCCCGGATCCAGTTCCTGGTTCCGGATACACAGCATCTGATGTTCGAGATAGGCGTCGTTGATCGCGTCGAACGTCGTGTCATCCAGCGTATTCAAGTCTATGCCGATGATTTCGGCCCCAATAACATCGGATAGCCGGTTGATTTCAATCTTCGAGGTCATTGGCTTGCAGATTAGGCGCTACGGCGCATGCCTGCCAGTTCTGTCTGTTCAACAGTGATCAGTTCGTCCATCATTTTCCGTACTTGGATGTTGGGAGCATCGCCGTTGATGTCTACTTCCATCGCATCCGGGTGAGACGATATCCGCATCTGTTGGGCATTCAACACAGTCTGGTCTTCTTCGAAGACCTGCGTGAACTGGGTTCTGAAGATCTCATCCCATTCGGGATCGTCAATCTTGTAGTGCCGGCAATGCGAGTAGAAATAATGCGACGATGTTTCCGTTTCAGGCGTCGGCATGTTCATCACCTTCATTTCTACGCCGATATTTTCGGATACGTGCCCGGGTTCCGGGTCGGAGCCGACCTCGTATGTGCCGGAATGATTGACGATATATCCCGGCATATCGGATGTGGTGATGATAAAGCGGTCGACATTTCCTTCGAAGCCGCCTGCCTTCTTGAAAAACGGCGCTGGCGGACGGTCCAAGATCATCCGCGTCATCTTGATGCTGCGCGGGGGTACCCGTTCGGTCTTGCATGGAAAATCGACGATGTCGGTGTTGCCGATCGACGTCGTGTGAACGTAACTGAGATGGGTGATATCGAACAGATTGTCCGAAACAAGGAGATAGTTTGCATCGACATGCATTGGTGCGCCATCCCGGCCTGGGGTGTTCTTCCATTCCGGGTGATCCAGCCACCACCAGTCGGGCAGCTGCCCCGGGTCAGCCTTTGCGGGATTGCCGGTCCAGATCCAGATCATGCCCCAACGTTCAATCACCGGGTAGGATCGCACGGCGGCGCCCGGTGGAATTTTGGATTGCCCCGGCACCCTCACACAGGCACCTGATGCATCGAATTCAAGGCCGTGATAGCCGCACTGGATGTTGTTTTCGACAACTTTGCCCATGGAGAGAGGAAGGGCCCGGTGACAGCAGCGGTCTTCGAGCGCGACGATGCCGTCCTGCGTCCGAAACATCACCACCGGCTCGTTAAGAATGGTGCGGGTGAACGGACCATCGCTGATTTCCGAAGCCCAGGCGGCAACATACCAGGCATTTTGTAGGAACATGATGCAGTCTCCCGGATTTAACTAATTCGACGATCATACCCCTACGGCTTTAAGTGAATCAATTACGCGGGAGATACCCAGCGATTACGACATCACCGTCCCGCCGTCGATAGCGATGGTCTGGCCGGTGACGAATGCGCTGGCATCGGAGGCCAGCCACATCACTGTCCCTATCATATCTTCCGGGTGCGGGTTCCGCTTCAGGCTTTGGTCGTTCTTAATAACGTCCATGGCGCCATCCATCTTGTCGCCGAAGAACTCGGCGGTGCCTTCGGTAACGACGGCGGTCGGTGCGATGGCATTGATCCGGATTTCGCCACGGCCCAGTTCGCGGGCAAGGCCGCGGGTGAGTCCGATCACGGCGGCTTTTGACGTTGTGTAATGTAATACGAAGGGTAGGCCGTAAGTCGCGGCTAGCGAGGCGACGTTGACGATCGAGCCGCCGCCCGAATTTCGCATGTGCGGTACCACTGCCTTGCAACAGTTCCAGATACCCTTGACGTTGACGTTCATGCAACGGTCCCATTCGTCCTCGTCCAGCTGATCGAAGCGGCCGCCCGTAAGACCACCGTACAGCGCTGCATTGTTCACCAGTACGTTTATGTCGCCGAATGCATCGATGGCGCTTTCGGCCATGGCAGATACGGTGCCCATCTTGGTGACATCCAGCTCTACGCCAATCGCCGTGCCCCCATCGGCTTCAATCTGGCGAACTGTATCGCCGCAATCCAGAATATCACCCGCGACGACCTTGGCGCCCAGCCGGGCCGCTTCGATAGCGTAAGCCTGTCCCAGTCCCCGATGGGCGCCCGTGACGATAACAACTTTATCTTCAAGCATCGGGGTATTCCTTTTTTAACCTGCCGCGTCGTCGCGCATTTTCAATTTTAGTCCGGCTACGGTGTAGACATCGAGACCACAGATCGAGGCGATTTCAGAGAGCGGCAGACGGGTTTCGCGGAGAAGGACCCGCGCATGTACCAGAGGGTCCCTGCGCCGGCTGTTTTTGCGGATCTGGAAATCCCGCGTGGCCTGTTTTTCCTCGCGTCGCCGTTCGGCCGCGTCGAGCCCGCGCTCATAGGCGGCTTTGAGCGCTTCGTCGTGGCGCGCCCTATCGCTGCGGTCGCGCATTTCGACGTTGAGCATAAACTGCGCCATTTCTGAGAAGGCGCGTTCGCGGGCCAAGGCTTCGGCTTCCGCCTGCTCGAAGGTCGAGCGCGATTGCTGGCGTACCGACGGAACCTGCTGCATGGCTTCGCCTCCGGACCGCGCGGCTTCCTCCAGCGTCAAACCGTTACGCTTGGCCATGCGTTCCGCCGCTTCCAGCGCATTGCTGCGCTCGCCCTCGAACGGGCTTTCCTTCGCCATCAGCAAAAGATTGTGGAAGCGTTCCCGCTCCGCGGCTGTCATGCCGTTGGAAATATCCGATCTCCAGTCGTCGAAAACGTAAACCGAAAATTGTAAAACGAAATAAGCGATTCCTCGCTGCTTTTTTGACCCTGCTGGCGCGTTCAGAGCTCCGCCCGCACGATCGCCGCACCGTCGCACATCGCCCTCAGTTTCCCGAATGCGACGTCGCGGCGCATGTATTTCATGCCGCAGTCAGGGGCGACGAGGATGCGTTCCGCGCCGATGCGGTCGACCGCTGGGCGGATGCGGCTGGCGATGGTCTCCGGGGTCTCGATTTCCTCGATGCTGAGGTCGAGCACGCCCAGAATGATCTTCTTCGACGGCAGGTGGTCAAGCGCCTTCAGGTCGAGCCCGGATTGTGCGGTTTCGATGGAAATCTGGTCGGCGGCGCAATCTTCGAGTTCGGGTAGGAACGAGTATCCCTCGGGCCGAGAATGGACGACATGGGCATAGCCGAAGCAGATATGAACAGCGGTCTCGCCGTCGATACCATCAAGCGCGTGATTGATCGCTTTTACCGCATATTTCCTGGCGATTTCTGGACGCGCCTGCATGTAGGGCTCGTCGAGTTGCACGACGTCGGCGCCGGCAACAAACAGGTCGCGGATTTCCCCGTTCACCGCGGCGGCATAGTCCATGGCCGCGTCTTCATCGGTATCGTAATGATCGTTCTGAGCCTGCTGCGTCATCGTAAAGGGGCCGGGCAGGGTGATCTTTATCTTCCGGTCGGTGGCGGCACGCAGGAATTTAACGTCGTCAACCTCTATCGGGCGTTCGCGTGTGATGGGCCCGGCGATGCGAGGTACAGGGTTGGGGTGGCCGGTTCGGTCGATGGCGGTGCCCGGATTGTCTATGTCAATACCGCCCAGTGCGGTCGCAACCCGGTTTGAATAGCTTTCGCGCCGAACCTCACCATCGGTGATGATGTCGATACCGGCGCGTTCCATGTCGCGGATAGCCAGCAAGGTGGCGTCGTCCTGAGCGTCTTCCAGGAATGCCGGATCAATGCGCCACATCTCCAGCGCGCGGACCCGCGGCGGTAGCCGACTTTTCAGGTTGTCGCGGTCGACCAGCCATTCTGGTTGCACATAGCTGCCGACGACGGTCGTAGGGAGAAGTTCGTTGGTCATTTTGCAACCTTTTCGGTTTCTTCGAACATGAGACGGGCGGTTCCATCGTCGTTCATCTGAATAGACCGGTAGAAGCAGGAATTATAGCCGACGTGACAGGCGCCCGGGCTTTGCGGGATGACTTTCAGCAGCACCACGTCCTGATCGCAGTCGGTGCGTATCTCGGTCACTTTCTGGATCTGACCGCTGGTCGCGCCCTTATGCCATAGCTCGTTGCGGCTGCGGCTCCAGTACCAGGCTTCTCCCGATTTGAGAGTTTTGGCGAGTGAGTCCTCGTTCATCCAGGCGAACATAAGTACTTCGAACGTCTCGGCGTGCATGGTGATCGTGGGGATCAGGCCGTTTTCGTCGAAACTCGGTGCAAAGATCTCGCCCTCTTCCAAGACTTCCTTATCGAGGTTGGTTGCAAACATCTGGCCCGGCGGCGGCCGGTTGGACATGATCAATACTTCCGAATCATTGTCAGGAATTCCCGACGTGTCGACGGATCATCGCGGAAAGCGCCCAACATCTGGCTGGTCACCGTGTCCGCGCCGGGCTTGCGCACGCCGCGTGTCGTCATGCACTGGTGGCTTGCCTCGATCACGACGGCGACGCCTTGCGGCTTTAGTACCTTGTCGATCGTAGTTGCGATGTCAACGGTCATTTTTTCCTGGATTTGCAAACGCTTGGCAAAGATTTCTACGACCCTTGCCAGCTTGCTAATCCCGACGACGCGATTGTTCGGGATATAGGCGACATGTGCCCGTCCGATGATGGGCACCATGTGGTGCTCGCAATGCGATTCCAGTTCGATGTCACGGACCAGGACCATCTCGTCGTAGCCGCCGGATTCTTCAAAAGTTTTTAACAACACCTCTTCGGGATCCATGTCGTACCCCGAGAAAAACTCGCCGTAGGATCTCACCACGCGGTTCGGCGTTTCGAGCAGGCCTTCGCGATTGGGGTCGTCTCCGGCCCAACGGAGCAGCGTTCTGACTGCCTCTTCGGCCTCTTCCTGGGTCGGACCCGCGGTCCGATGTTTAAGTTCCACAATAGCATCCATCGAAATTTCTCCTTCTTTATCATTATACTCGGCCCGCCAAGATTGAGCGACCCCGCGTGAAATTGAATGAAAAAGTTACGTTCCGCGTCGGCTGTCGGATCGCGATCAGGGGAAAATCGATCATATGGCTTAGTTTTGTCTCCACTACCCTGCATTGAGACCCGAAAGTGGAATAGCACCGATATGCACATAAAATATTCTGAGAGTGAAAGGTGCCAAATATTCTGAGAGTGAAAGGTGCCATCGCGCTGAAAATTGTGCCAGACGCCAATATCGAAAATGCTTCCCGAAACC
>DKQG01000018.1 GCA_002471575.1 Alphaproteobacteria bacterium UBA7314
CCAAGTCCATTACATTCCGTTGCACAGGATGCCCGCCTTTCGGCCATTCTGCGACGGACAATCGTTTCCGGGCGCAGAATCATACTATGCCCGGTGTCTGTCATTACCCCTGTTCTTCGGCATGAAAGACGACGAGGTAAAGTTCGTCGTCGACAACCTCTCGGAACTTTTGTTCGGATAAGCCCAGGCCAGTTCCATGATCGTTGAAACGCCCCTCGCCACGCAGCGGCTGCTGCTCGACACGCTGACGCCGCAAACAGCCTCGGGTTCCTATGCGAGCTGGTTTTCAGATCCCTACGTTACCCGATTCATAGAAGGGGGCCGGGAGAAACCGTCGTCGGAGGAGTTGGAGCAGTACATATCGGGCATGAACGAAAGTCCCTACGATTTGTTGTTGGGCATTTTCATGCAGGATACGCGCACGCATATAGGAAATATAAAGATCGGATCAATCGACCGATTTCACAAACGTGGTGACATCGGCCTTCTGATCGGTGAGCGATCCCAGTGGGGAAAAGGATACGGATCGGAGGCAATTGGAGCCGTTACCGAATATGCGGAAAAGCCGCTCGGCCTGCGTAGAGTATTCGCGGGGTGTCATGCGACCAATGCCGGATCCGTCGCGGCGTTCGTGAAAGCCGGGTTCGAAATCGAGGGTCGCATGCGGGAACACGCAAGAGATGGCGACACATTTGTCGATGGAATTATCGTCGGCAAGCGGCTCGGTGAAAGATGATCTCTGAGTCGGGACCGGATTCGGCCCGGGTTCGCTACTGCGAAAGCCGGCGCCTTCACCTGGTGGGCGGTGGAGGACGGGACAACACGATAGACATAGAAAAAGATATCGTCTCCGACCCAAGCGTCATTGCGGAGCATACACGGCTCGGACAGGCATCCGTCGAGGGGCTCCCCGACCCCTATCCTGACGAGACCGCATTGGAGTTTGCGAGGCGCGACGTCACCGACCTTGTAAACGCACTGGTGAATGTCTGGGCAGACCGCCTGAACTCGCGGCACAGCAAAAATTATTCAGTCGATTTTTGGCGCATGCTGCTTTTGCCCTGGCTTTGCGAGATCGTTCAGCGGACTCATGCCCGTTGGCGGTCACTGGAGCTGATCGCTGCGGAACATGCGGCGGGTTCGGTGCAAGTCAGAACCATAGAAACAAATCATCTATGGCCATTTTTAGACGTAAGGTCATTCCAAGAGCATCTCTATCATCACGAGAAATTCGGCTGGTGGCTCGATTCCGTTTTGCTAGATCATTTAAGTTCCCCTGCATTCAAAATTGAAGTTATCAGAGTTGATCCCGAGCTGCCCGTCCCTAAAGCGTCAGAGTCGGGTATCGGCCGAATCGGTTTTCTGCGCCGGGCTAAACTGTCAATTGGGCTGACTGACATCATCGGCGCGCGATACTGGGGGCTGTTTCTGGCGATCTACGCCAGCATGATCGGGGGGCGTGTACAGCAGAGAGATATGCAGCCCCGAACCCTTCCCGATTGGCATCACAAATTTCCCGCAGGTTTTCTTAATGCAATCGATCAAATTCTTACCGCTACCATACCCAAAACCTATACCGATAATTTCCGCACACTCGAAATGCTGGGTCAGTCTTTTCGATACCGAAAAGGTCGGGTCCGTATCGGCAGTATCGACTACTGGAACGATGAGGAAAAAATAGTCGCAGCGCTCGCTAGAGAAGCGGGAGAAAACTTTGCGGTGACGCAGCACGGCAGCTTTTATGGGCAGATGCGATATAATGTTTTGGCGACCGAGGGAGAATATAAGTATGGGAGGTTTTTTAGTTGGGGTTTCGACAAACATGACGATTACGTCGCTGACTTTACTCCTCTCCCGTCGCCCTACCTGGCAAAGTTGCGTGACCGCCATCGACTAAGAAATAACGAGCTTATAATTGTCGGGGATCCCATCCGCTTCGGGGTAACAAGAATTGCGCCTCAGCCCAGAGGCGGAGAATGGCTGAATTACTGTAGTGATACCGTAGAGTTCCTGTCTACTCTGGACGATGAAAAACTCGACAACACCGTTTTCCGCCCGTATGTCAATGCCCAAACGGACATAACGGATGAGCACATCGTTCGAGACTTTCCCCAAGTCGGGCGGCTCGAAGGTGATCTGCATGCCAGAATGTGTAGTTGCCGCCTCCTAGTTCTTTGCAGCCCGAATACGACAATGATTCTGGCGATGGCGGCCAATGTGCCGATGGTTGCTTTCTGGCGACCCGAGTACTTCTCTCTCAGCCCTACAGCCCAGCCTTTTTTTGAAGAACTCCGCAGCGCAGGAATTCTATTTCACTCACCGCGCGAGGCCGCGAGCACCGTAAACGGAGTGTGGAAACGCTCTTCAGAGTGGTGGAGCCATCCGGTACGACAGTCAGCCCGCCGAAACTGGAGCAAACAATTTGCTCGCTCTGACCGCAACTGGCGATCGGCTTGGATCAGAGAAATCCTGAAAACTGCATATCCCTCAAAGAGAGAAAAATGGTGCCGATAGGTTCGAACCCGAATGTCGACTACGATTCGATCGTTGTTGGTGCCAGCCCTACCAGTTTGTTTGAAGCTGCGGCAATGGCAGAAGCTGGGAAACGCGTTCTAGTCGTAGATCGCTCCGACAAGGTCGGGGGGGCTTGGTCAACTCTCTCTTTCGAAGATTTAGGTATCGTCGAGTGCGGCACACACTATTTGGTTGATTTGCCTAACGTATACCCGTTCATGGAAGAACTGCCTGGGCTTGTTTTAACTCTTTTGGAACCACCACCAGAGTATGTCTTAGCAAGATCAATTTTAGGCTTCCGTCGAGTCAGTTTTACAAGAAAATGGGGTTCTCAGGTATCACCGCGGCTATATCGAGGAGAGTTTTCCTGGCGATCTTTGCGAAACTTGATCAGTCCATACTATAGATCCGCGATGGGAATCCTCAGCCCAACGCCTCGCCGCAAACCATTCAAATATATTGTCGGTGGCACCCCGGCTCTCGTCGAAAGTCTGGAACACGTTGTTCGGCTTGGGAATTTTGACCTTAAACTCAATGGAAAGTTGGATGATGTCGAGATAGATACGATCTCTAGTTTGGTCAAATGCCGCATTAACGGCGATATGGTTTGCTCAGGCGAACTCTTTGTGCCCGGGTCAGCTAAACTCACTCATGTGTTGATAAATGGTATCGATACCCAGTTGCCGGGTGAGGTTATTGAAAACGTTCAGGTGCACTTTTTGGTTGACGGTGCAAAAGAAAAAAAGATGTCCTTCGTTCAATTTTCCGGGTCGCAATTTGCCGAAATGGCTAGTGATCTGACAGAGTTTTATCGCCCAAACACAGAGCGTCCGAATTCTCGTCTTTTATCTGCCTATGTTCCTTCGGACGTGCCCCGGACCCGGTCCACTGTGGAAGCCATCATTGCCGAATTAAAAGAAGCCGGTCTGCTCGAGGAACAGGCCAGGCTCGTGGACTTCTATTGGACACTAGTGGAATTGCCCCAAAGGTCGAGAGAAGAGCTGGATAAAATTTCAAATCTTGGGCAAGGACTGATCCGAACCCTATATACGCATAGCTTTTCCATGGCTGTTTCGCACAATGCGGCTAAATGGCAACCGGCGATACAGGAGATCACGAGTAGTTTTGAAGCTGAAAGCTCTAATCCGCTCTCAAACGCAGAATATGGTAAGGCGTGATCGAGCCACCAAAACTTAGCTTGAAATATCCGCGCTTCGGACTGTTTATCCCTTCGAGGTCGGCTTCTGGGAAACCGTCTCGTTCCATCTCCTGAAAGGCATGCCACAGGACTGCAGTACCAGTGTGGCCAGAGCGAAGGGTAGGATCGTTTGCACCATATAGATAATACGCCCGTTTTGAGTCCACTCCGAAAATCGCCACACTACCGACAGTCTGGCCAGGCTCCGAGCACTGGTACATCCGCAGTCGCCCGCCTGCCTTCAGCCGGTCGACGGCGCTCAAAATTTCTCTCATCTCCTCAGGCGGCGGGGTCAGGTTCTGCACCTCGAATGTCTTCCGGTATAGCTCTTCGAACACGCTGGCGTCATAGCTTTCCCGCGTCTCAACACCCGCCTTCAAAGCGTAGCGAATTTCCTGTCGCCGGGATTTGTTGCATGCGGCATAGACGGGATTATTGTTCAGGTCTCTTTCTTGCGCGCCTGTAATCTCGACGACGCTCGTATAACGCAGGCTGATATCGAATTTATGCTTTTCGGTTCCGTAGTTGTGCCAAACAAACGGCCGCAGGTCGGACATCGTGTAATGAACCGACATTTCCAGCCGCCCGTAATGCTCCGACAGATCACGAACAATAGCTGACGTGATACGAAACTCTTCGGACAATCTCTGAGCCTGATTCTGGTTGGGATCGTGCGGAGCAAAGAGAATGCCGTTGTAGACCAGGAGGCCCGCGTGCAAGCACCCGGTCCCGTCCTCCGTCTCCAGCAGCGCGACAGCGGCGACAATCCGTTTGTTTTTTTGGCAGTACCACAAAGATGGGCGAAAACGCGAAGCGCCGACAAACTCCGTCAGAGAAAAAATCGTTCCCTGAGGAGACGCCTCTACGAATTTATCCCAGTCACTATCAGGCTCCGCCTGGGTCAACGAATATGTCGACAGATCCATCAGCCGATCAACGTAGAAACCGTCGTCGCGTTCCATCCAAATTCTTCCATTATTGCAGCTCGAATCTGCTGCCACTGAATAGTAACGATCTTCATGACTGACGAAAAGAATACCGCCAAGACCTATGATCGGGTCTGGGATGAGATTTACGGTCGCAACGAGCAACTCAATCTTTACCCGGTTGATCGGGTTGTCTCTTTCCTGTTCGAAAGCCGGGGTGCTCTGACTTCGAAAGACCAGCCGCTGCGGGTTATGGAAGTCGGGTGTGGCGCCTGCAACAATCTCTGGTTTGCGGCGCGCGAAGGGTGTGACGTTGCCGGCATTGACGCAAGCGAGGCGGCTATCCGCTTCGGGCAGAACCGGTTCGCCGAGGAAGCGCTGACCGGGGATCTCCGCGTCGGAGACTTCACGGCACTGCCGTTTGAGGATTGTTCGTTCGACATCGCGATCAACCGTGCGGCGCTGACGCAAACCGGTCTTTCGTCTGCCAAACAGGCTGTCGAAGAAGTTCATCGCGTGCTGCGGCCTGGCGGGCGGTTCTATAACGAACTGTACGGAACCCGGACAACGGCCGGAGGCAGAGAGGGCCCTGACGGCGTGACTCTGGACATAACCGGACGTCTCGCCGGCGTCGGTCAGATCTGTTTCTACGATGAAGAAAGGATCGATTCCCTGTTCGGCGAAGGCTGGAACATTCTTCTTCAGGAACACCACGAAATTTCCAATCTTCTTGCAGCGCCACACGACATCGTGGGCAACTGGCTGTTGGTCGCGGAGCGGTCCTAATGACCGGAGAAACCCTTCATGGCTGGGCTGCGGATCTTTTTCCCCTCTGCCGGAGCTTAACCGGCGACGGCAC
>DKQG01000028.1:0-10876 GCA_002471575.1 Alphaproteobacteria bacterium UBA7314
GATGACGGGCAATCCGAATTGGCCTGCGCCGCTTCGCTGAAATCGCCTCCACCGTCGATCTCGGCTTTGATTTCTCCGATTTTCTGTTTTGCTTCGTCCTGCGAACGCGTCGCCGTGGAGCGAAGCGAACCGTCATACATCAGCAGGATGTGTGACACCTGTATCTGGTCTGACATTCTTATTTTCCTTCCGAACTAATCGGCGGGGTGGTTGCCATCCCCGCGCGGGAGTTAGCGTACGCGGATCGTCTTCTTACCGCCACCCCTCGAGGCGGGATAAATCGTCTTTTGTGTCGAGATCGAACATTAGTCCGGGACGCTTCACGATTTCGACCATCAAGCCAGTTGCAGCCGCATTTTCTTTGTGGACGGACAGGCTACCGGGGCCGAAGCCGAACCCGATCGAGTCGGGTAGGGGCAAGGACAGCGCGTTGGTCCCCGATGCGCGTTCGTCAGGCGCAATCGCGATCCCCGGAACGTGTGCCAGCTCGATGATATTTTCGGCCGACAATTCGGGCAGATCGGCGGCGACGTATACGGTTCGGACCGGCGCTACGGCCGCGGCGGCTTCGGCAAGACCCTCATTCAGCCCGGCCCCCGACTGGGGAATGAAACCCGTGCCGGACAGTCTGGCGATTTTCTGGATTGCGGGATCGGGGCTGACGATCCACCGGTGTGAGTTCGGAAATACTGTTTCGATCAGGTCCAGCGTTCGCTCGACCAGAAAGCGGTTTAGCTCAACGCGCTCGTCATCGGCGAGTACGCCTGAGAGGCGGGATTTTCCGTCGTGCAGTCCCTTTACCGGGACGACGATATTGAGCCGCTCAGCCACGCAACTGCGCTGTAAATGCCAACGTGTCTGCGGCCAGGGATTTCCGGATGACGTCAGTGGTCATGACGGTATCGGTGACCAGAACGTGCAGGCCGTTGTCCCGAAGTGTTTCGGCATCCGCCTCGTCGACGATATCGATAACGATCCCGTCCGCGATACCGCGATAATGATTGGCAAAGTTCGCGACCGACGGGGCGATGCCGAGTTCCGCCATCATCTTGGCTGCGGGCCCTTTGATCGCCGTGCCGCCGACGATGGGAGAGACTGCCACGACAGGAATATCGGATTTAAGAAGTTCCTGAACGCCGGGAATGGCGAGCACGGGATCGATACTGACATAGGGGTTGGACGGGCAGATGATGGCTGCATCGATTTTGCCGCCGGTCATGGCGTCCAGTAATGGGGGCGACGGCATGGCGCCGGATGCGCCGTCGAACCGGAATCCGGTCACAGCGGGATCGCATTGCAGCTTCACGAAATAGTCCTGGAACGCGAGATCGCCGTCTTTGGTCTCGACGACGGTCGGTACCGGCGTGTCCGAAACGGGGATGATCCTATGATGGATGCCAAGAGCCGCAGATAAGTGTTGAGTGATGTCCGACAGCGTCTCGCCCGCGGCGAGCCTTTGGGTGCGTTCAAGATGCGTGGCCAGGTCTCTGTCACCCAGACGGAACCAGGTGGGGCCTCCGAGATTTTCGAGGGCCGCCATGGCGTTCCAGGTTTCTCCCTCTATACCCCAACCGGTCTCCGGGTCGGCCTGTCCCGAGAATGTGTACATCACGGTGTCAAGATCGGGGCAGATACGAAGGCCCATATGCGTGAAATCGTCGCCGATGTTCACGGCAACCATCAGTTCTTCCGGCGGCAGCACCATTGCCAGACCGTGTGCCATTCGGGCACCGCCCACGCCACCAGCCAGTGCCAGACACACCATGTCAGACAAACAAGTCCTGTTCACGAGGGCGGATCAGGTCCGATGCCTTGCCAGTGCAGCTAGCCCAATCCAGTCCCCGCACAAGGACCACCGGCAGGCCTTCGTCGCCCTGGCCCATCAGCAGCGATGCAGCGGCGGCGATTTCGTCCGCCAGCCCGATCTCACTGGATTGAAGCTCGTTGCCCGCCCGGTCGAGTTGTCCGCGGCGATCGAGGAGGGCGGAAATTCCGTAGCAGCCGATCGCTGTCCCGGTTGTACCTTTACGCCATGCGCGACCCATGCTGTCGTTGATGATGACGGCTACCGCTGCGCCGGCCGCGTCCCGGATCCTCTCGGCGATAGCGCGTGCCGAAATATCGGCATCTTCCGGCAACAAAACGGCCTTGTCGGCGCCACCCGTATTCGACAGGTCGATCGCCGCATTGGCGACAACGCACCCGTTGCGGTGGCGGGCGATAATCAGACCCAGACGCTTGCGCACAATCTCGGTGGATTCCTGCAGGATCAGTTCAGCGAGGCGCGGGTCTTTTTCCGTATCTAGTGCCAGCTTTCGAGCTTCGGCGGATGGGCGGACGCTTGTCAGGTTTACTCGTCGGCCTTCGGATTTGGAGATTATCTTTTGAGCGATCACAACCACATCGCCGTCTTTAAATTTGGTATTCGCGCGATCGAATGCGGCGGTAAGTATCGGCGCGAGGTCGTCCCCCCGATTGATCTCCGGGAGACCGTCAGGGGCGAACAATTCCAGTCTTCGCGATGATGCGGACACGTCTTTGACCCTCTTTCGGAAAATCGCGGCAATCGTATCCACTTCGCCAGCAATAGAACAGCGGGGGTCGAAAGGCGTCAGCAACCCGGCTACTATGGGCGAATTCAGGCAGAGAAAATATGGGAATAGATATGCCCTACGAACGGCGCGGGTATCACGATATCGGTGGCAACCCTTGCCATGCAGGACCGGTGTCGAATGAGACGGCGGTTCCGCCAGGCTGGGCTCACCTGACAGATGCGTTGCGCAACGCCCTCGGAGACCGGTACAGGCTGCATGAACAGCGCCGCAAAATCGAAGAACTGGGCGAAGACGTATACGATAGCGTTACGTATTACGAAATCCGGGTGATTGCTTTACTGGAAATGGCGGTCGAGCGGGGCTTCCTGACCCGGGAAGAAGTGAAAACGCGTATGGCCGAGATAACGGAGGGGAGTTCGTAAAATGAAACAGGGATTCGAGGATCATTGCTGGGCCGACATTGTGTCGGACGAGATTCTCAAAGTGTACGAACCCTATCACCGGGACGTTTGCGTGGGCGAACGGCCGGCGCTGCTGGCGATCGATCTTTACAACTTGGTCTACAAGGGCGGCGAGAGAGATCCACATGAGATCATTGATGAATTTCCCAGCACCTGTGGGCGGTATGCGTGGGAGGCGATTGAGCCGACGAAGCAACTTTTTGCCGCCGCTCGGAACGCCGGTATCCCCGTGCTCTATACCACGGCACCGACTACGTCGGATGTTGTCGCGACCAACCGACAATCGGGTCTGGGAACCACAGACAACGACTACGAAATTTACGAGGCGTTCGCACCGCAGGAAGGCGACATCATGATCGTGAAGGAGCGCGCGAGCGCGTTTTACGGTACGCCGATCCTGCCGGAACTGAACCGTCTGAGTATCAACAGCTTGATCGTCTGCGGCGAAAGCACATCGGGTTGTGTGCGGGCATCAGCAGTCGATGCCTATTCCGCCGGTTACCATGTTTCCATTGCCGAGGAATGCGTGTTTGACCGGTCGATCCTATCACACAAAGTCAACCTGTTCGATCTGCACCACAAATACGCGGACGTGATGCCGGTGGCGGATATTGTGGCTCATCTGGAGCATCTGCTCGCCGCCGCATAAAAAAGACCGGCCAAAGCCGGGCGTTTTTGTCGTTGCGGTCTGAGGCTTGTCCCGATCTAGATCGTGAGAGAGATCGGTAGGAATTTGCTGGCGACGGCGGCTACCAAACTGTCAATATTGGCTCTGCGGCGAAGCCGGTCGAACCCCTGCATCATCTCGCCGACCGGGTAGTTTTAGCTGATCTGGTTTTTGGGCTGATCGTCCTCGTTACTGGCGATCATGCCGGCCGGCATCGGAATGCCCTGAGGAAGGGTCTACGCGAGGGCTGCATTAGTATTTTGTCTTCTGCGACTTTAATATGTTTAGAGACCGATGCACAAACCGTCCCAGATTCATTTCTTTACAACAACGGTTTAGGGGTGGTTTTTTTGGTCGGCGATAGGCAGGAGCGTCAATGCTGCTTGCCCTCCGGGGGGGCGGCTCCGTCTATTTGCCCTCGAAAGTGGGGGCGCGTTTTTCCAGCATCGCGGTGACGGCTTCGATATGGTCGTCGGTGCTGTGACAGATCGCCTGCAGGGCCGCGCAGTTGTCGAGGAAATCGAACAGCCCGGAACTAAGCGACTGCCGAAGCAGCGATTTGAGCATGCGAGCGGTGATCGGCGGGCGTCCTGCGATCGTTTCTGCCAGGTCCATCACGCGCGGCATCAGTTCGTCCGGCGCCACGCACTCCAGCGCGAGGCCGATTTCCGCCGCTTCTTCGCCGCCGACGACGCGTCCGGTGAAAATCAGTTCCGCTGCCCGCTGCAGTCCGACCCGGCGCGGCACGATCCATGCCCCGCCGTCGCCCGGGATGATGCCAACGTTGATGAAAGTCTCGCCGAATTTCGCCTTTTCGGAGGCGATGACGATGTCGCAATACAGCGCCAGATCGCAGCCCGCGCCGATTGCCGGCCCTTGAACAGCGGAGATTGACGGAATGTCCAGCGTATAGAGGGCTTTCGGCACTTTCTGGATGCCTTCGATGTATCCTCGGCGAGTACCGGCGGGACCGCCGCCGAATATGCCCTTCTTGTCTTTCATGTCCTTGATGTTTCCGCCTGCGGAAAAGGCGGAGCCTTCCGCCGAAAGGACTAGCACGCGGGCGTCTTCGCTGAGCTGGGTGTATTCGATGGCATCGACTATCTCGTCGGAGAAATCTTTCTCCGAAAACGCATTCCGGATATCGTCTCGAGCAAGCACCAGATGTGCGATACCGTTTTCAATGTTAAATTTGATATTTGTATATTCCATAACCACGTGGCCCCTGTGCGTAAAAATGCTCCGCGGATAGGCGCGCGGCCGCGCCGAGTCAAGCGCAGGGCGGAACAAGATGAGTGAATTGGGCAAGCCCGAACTTCTGACGGTCGATCAAATGTACGCCGCCGACGCGGTAGCTGTTGCGTCCGGCGTTACCGGCGAAGCGTTGATGGAAGCGGCGGGATTGAAGGTGGCCATCGAGATCCGGGCGCGCTGGGCTAGCCGGCCGGTTGCTGTGCTGTGCGGGCCTGGAAACAACGGCGGTGACGGCTTTGTGGTTGCGCGGCACTTGGCCGGGGCAGGCTGGCCGGTATCGTTGTATTTGCTCGGTGGCCGTGAGGCGCTGATCGGCGATGCGGCTCTGCATGCCGGACGCTGGACGGGCGATATCCATCCGCTGTCACCGGATGCCTTGGATGGCTCGGAACTGATCGTCGATGCCCTGTTCGGCGCCGGACTTGCGCGGCCGCTGGAGGGTCTCGCGTTGGAGACGGTCAATCGTATCTCGGAGACCGGTGCGCCGTGTGTGGCGATAGATGTGCCGTCGGGTGTAAACGGCGATACGGGCATGGTGCTGGGCGCGGCGGCCCGGGCGGAACTTACGGTAACATTTTTTCGCCGTAAGCCGGGACATCTGCTGATGCCCGGCCGCGAGCGCGCAGGCAGCGTGGTGGTTGCCGATATAGGTATCCCCGAGACGGTCCTCGAAGAAATCGCCCCCGACTTGCGGTCGAACAATCCCGGTGTCTGGGGTGACAGCTTCCCGTGGCCTAGCGCTGGGGGGCACAAATACACCCGCGGGCACGGAGTTATCGTCGGCGGAATGTCAATGGGCGGCGCGGCGCGTCTTGGCTCCCTGGCGGCACGCCGGAGCGGGGCCGGGCTGGTCACGGTCGCAGCTAGCCCCGAAGCTCTTGGAGATTACACCGCGGATCAGCCGGGATTGCTGACCCTGCCGTTTCGGACGGCAGAGGAGTTCGGCGAAATCCTGGACGACGAACGAAAGAACGGTGTGCTGATCGGTCCGGGCAGCGGGGTGAGCCGCAGCACCCAAGATGTCGTTTTGTCGGCTGCGCGCCGGGGACGGTCACTGGTGCTCGATGCCGATGCACTCACTTCGTTTCAGACAGAGACCGATGCCTTGTTCACAGCGATAGCCGATGTTCCCTGCGTGCTGACGCCGCATGAGGGAGAATTTTCGCGTCTTTTCCGGATGACCGGCGATAAGCTGACTAGGGCACGCAGGGCTGCCGAAGTGTCCGGATCGGTCGTGTTGCTGAAGGGAGCGGATACCGTTATCGCCTCGCCGGATGGGCGGGCGGCAATCAACGAAAACGCGCCTCCGACCCTTGCGACCGCGGGCGCCGGCGACGTCCTGGCGGGAACCATTCTCGGACTGCTGGTCCAGGGAATGCCGGTGTTTGAAGCGGCCTGTGCGGCGGTTTGGCTGAACGGAGACGTGGCTACGTCGTTTGGTTACGGGCTGATAGCCGAAGATCTGCCTGCCGGATTCCCGACAGCGCTATCGAACCTGCGCGAAATGCTGAAAGTCAATTAACCTCTGTTGATCTGATACGAAGCTGCTGAAACGGCGATCACTCACGCGACGCGTGTTTGGATAAGCATATTAATTGTCAGAAAACACTGTTTTCAGTGGGTTGGACTAACTCTTTGTTAAGGCCAGTGCGTAAAGTGGAAAACGGGAAATATCTGGTTTGTCATCAGAGAAACAGGAAGTCATTGGTTGGCTCGGAAATGACTCCGGACGTTTGCGGAGCAGTTTCTCTCTAAAGTGCGGCAGCAAGCTGGAATATGTCCGGTCCGGCTCCACGTTGCGACGCATTCAACGCGATGGTCTGATTGAAACGGTTCAAGTTCTATCTTTCAGCACGGGCTCTCACGGCATTCCCCGCGCACGCCCTCAGTTCAGCCTCCGCCGACCCAACCGTAATCACGTAGATAGTGGCGCTTGGATACTTGCGCTGAAACCCGTCGCCAACCAATACCGCGAAACTGAATCCGCTCAGGCAGCTGCGAGTCTCTGACCCTCAGTTTCACTCTGTTTGTCGCGGCAGGGCGGTCTCGTATTTTACCCGGTTAAGCGCAAAGCTTGACTTGATGCTGGCTACGCCCGGTATCCGCGTCAGGTGATCCTTGAGAAACACCTCATAATCGGACACGTCCGGCACCACGATCCGCAGCAGGTAGTCTGAATCGCCGGTCATCAGGTACGCCTCCATGACTTCGGGCCGTTCGGCAATTATACGTTCGAACGTTTCGAGGGCGGTTTCCACCTGTCGTTCAAGTGTAACCTGCACAAACACACTCAGCGAAAATCCTGCGCTGCCCTGGTTCAGGATGGCGACGTAGCGGTCAATGATCCCTGCGTCTTCCAGGTACCGAACCCGCCGGAGGCATGGCGACGGCGACAGGCCCACCGCTTTGGCGAGCTCCACATTACTTATGCGTCCATTGCGCTGCAACTGATCGATGATGCGGCGATCGAACACGTCGAGTTGCATTTTAGCCATAGTCAGGCTCATTTAGTAGTATATACGCAATTATATTGCGTATATTGACGAAATCTGCAAGCCATTTGCAAGAAACCGCTTTGCGGAACCCGCTATCGTTGCTGCGACAGTCGACGGAACAGCGGTCATGACGAGCAAACTACGATTTGTCGATATATCGGACCCCGGCGACGACCGGGAATTGCAAATGTCTATCCTTCGGGCCCTTGAACGAAAGGTGCTGTGGCTGTCGAGCTGGATGATCCACAACGCCAACCACATCCGTGAGCCGCGGGACGGATTGAAGGTCGGCGGACATCAGGCGTCGAGCGCGTCAGTTGCTACCATGATGACGGCCCTGTATTTCGATGTCCTTGGGCCCCAAGACCGGGTTGCCGTCAAACCGCACGCGTCGCCGGTCTTTCATGCCATACAATATTTGTTGGGCAACCAGACCCGCGAAAAGATCGAACGGCTCCGGGCGCTGGGAGGGGCGCAATCGTACCCATCACGTACCAAGGATACGGACGATGTCGATATCTCGACCGGCTCGGTCGGTCTGGGCGCTGCCCATACCGTCTTTTCGTCGCTAGTGCAGGATTATGTCCGCCTCAAGAACCTCTCGCCGGAAGGCCTTAAAGAAGGCCGAATGATTGCCTTGGTCGGCGATGCCGAGCTGGACGAAGGCAACATGTACGAAGCGCTTTTGGAGGGCTGGAAGAAAGACATCCACAATGTGTGGTGGGTGATTGACTACAACCGCCAGAGCCTTGACTCGGTCATTTCCGACCGATTGTTCGGTCGCATTGACCAGCTTTTCGAGAACATGGGCTGGCGAGTCGTAACCATGAAATACGGCAAGCTGCAGGAGCAGGCGTTCGAGAAACCTGGGGGAGATGCGCTCCGGAACTGGATCGACACCTGTCCGAATTCGCTTTACTCAGCGCTAACCTTCAAGGGCGGGGAATCGTGGCGCGAATACCTCAAGCGCGACCTTGCCGGTGTCGATGGCATTAAGGCGCTGCTCGACGCCCACGACGACGATACCCTGCATCGGCTGATGACCAACCTGGCAGGCAACGATCTCGATTCCTGTCTAGAGGCTTTTAACGGTATTACCGACAACGCTCCGACCTGTTTCATCGGATACACGGTTAAGGGATTCGGCTTGCCGTTCGCAGGGCATAAAGACAACCACGCTGGGCTGATGAACCCGGCGCAGATGGACGATTTTCGCAAAGAAATGAACATTCCCGAAGGAGAGGAATGGGATCGGTTTTCGGGAATCGATGTGGATGCTGCGGAACTAGAACGGTTCCTGTCTGATGTACCGTTTGCGCAGAAATATCCCCGCCGGTTCGAAACGCCGGGCATCGTCGTGCCCTCGCTCGACATTCAGCGCCGGCCGAAAATGTCTACCCAGGATGGGTTTGGCCGCATCCTTAATGAAATCGCACAGGGTGACACCGACCTCGCCGACCGGATAGTCACCACGTCGCCCGACGTCACGGTCTCTACCAATCTAGGACCGTGGGTGAACCGCCGTGGCATATTCAGCCGGTCGGAGGCATCGGATACCTTCGCGCAGGAGAGCGTCGTCTCGGCGCAAAAATGGCAGATGGCGCCCAAGGGCCAGCACATCGAACTTGGCATCGCCGAGACGAATCTGTTCTTGCAGCTCTCGGCGCTCGGCCTTTCGGGCAGCATGTTCGGTGCCCGCCTGCTTCCCATCGGGACCGTCTACGATCCATTCATTCGCCGCGGTCTCGATGCGATGCATTACGGCTGCTACCAGGATTCACGATATATGCTGGTGGCGACGCCGTCGGGGATCACGCTGGCGCCGGAGGGCGGCGCACACCAGTCGTCGGAAACGCCGTTGATCACGCTCGCGCAGCCCGGCATGGCCGCTTTCGAACCGGCCTATGTCGACGAACTGGCGGAAATCATGCGCTGGGGATTCGAATACATGCAGGCGGACGACGGCGGATCGGTGGCCCTTCGACTTTCAACCCGCATTCTCGAACAGCCCGACCGCAAAATGACTGATACACTGCGGACCGAGATTACGGCCGGGGCCTACTGGCTGCGAGGACCGGCGGCGGGCTCTGAACTAATCATCGCGTGCACCGGCGCGATCATGCCCGAGGCGATCGCAGCCCACGACGATATCCTAGAGGACATCCCCGGTGCCGGACTCTTGGTGATCACATCTCCCGAGCGTCTTCACCAGGACTGGATTTCCGTCCGTCGATCGCGGATGTCAGGGCAGCGCGGCTCTATCGCACATATCGAAAGCCTTTTGTCGCCGCTGGCCAGTGACGCGGCGATCGTGACCGTGTGCGACGCCCACTCGGGCACTCTCGGGTGGCTTGGGTCTGTCGCGGGACACCGGATTTACCCGCTTGGCGTCGATGCGTTCGGTCAGTCCGGCGATCTGCAGGATCTGTATCGTCACTACGGAATTGACAGCGACGCCATTCTCGACGCCGCTGCGCGGGCCTGCATCCGTCGTCTCACCAGTGTTGAGGCAGCCTCGTAGAGGTATTCTCATTTGAAGATCAAGACTGGCTTTGCAGTGATAAGCGTTCTTACGGCCGGGTGTGCGGGCTTTTCCGGTAGTCACTCCTTGGTATCTGTAAAATCGAAATCCCGCGGCCACCTTTCCTCGCAGTGGGGTGCTGCCCCTCTACGACATGCCGAATGTCTCGACGGTGTTCTGCGACGAAGGGTACGGCACCTTATGATACCAAGTGATTGTTGCGCTCTAAGAAATCCAAATTATTAAATTTATTTATGGGTGAAACAGGAAATCGGATTTGCGGCAATTATCGGTGCATACACGGTTGGCGCTTGTGTCGCAGAAGGTGAATACGTCGAGGAAGGTGCCCTTACGTATCGAACATCCGTGAAACCTGGCCCGAGACGCTCAACCAGAGAACTGCGGGTGATTTGCCGTCGCTGATCCTTATTGGTCCGGAGGAGGGCGTGCCCCGATATCGTCCCAAACTAGTGATTTGTTTCTGTTGCTAAAACAACGACTTTGGCCAACATAGAGGCCTTTTCCCGAAGGTGTTCGGACCCCAAGTTTTTTTCTCAAATACTGCAGGAAAATATCTCTGTCTGGTTTGGCTGTCTATAGACGTTTCTCGATGCCGAGGCGGCGTCGGTGTGGCCAAACCCAAAAATAAGGAAGGCGATACAAAAGGCACGACATCGAGTCTAAGGCTCACGCCTGCCGATCACAACAGTCTGCTGACGTTAGCGGTATCCAACTATATCCAACGCAATCAACTTTTAGGGTTGCCCAGTGGCAACGGACGCGGCAGGAATTTGGAATCCTTACCATTGCCCGACGCAGCCGATTGATGTAGACCCCCGCCGACCAAGAGGTTCGGTTGACGGAAACAGGTACCACGGTTAGTTGTGCACCCTGATTCCGCGGGCGTGGTGGAATTGGTAGAC
>DKQG01000028.1:11181-18746 GCA_002471575.1 Alphaproteobacteria bacterium UBA7314
GCGGGCGTGGTGGAATTGGTAGACACGCAGGTTTTAGGTACCTGTGGCGCAAGCCGTGGGGGTTCGAGTCCCTTCGCCCGCACCAGTCGAAACCCTGCTCCGCGATGTTTTTTATGGTCGTCGGGTCGGCGATGAAAAGAGAGATATATGCAGGTTACAGAAACGAGCAACGAAGGCCTGAAACGCGAATATACCGTTGTTATTCCTAAAGAGGATATCGACGGCCGAATGAGCGAACGGCTTACCGAGGTGGGCACGACAGTAAACGTCCCTGGTTTCCGGCCCGGGAAGGTGCCGCTGGCGATCCTCAAAAAACGCTTCGGCGACGCGGTGCGTGGCGAGATCCTGGAAAAGACCATCCAGGATTCGATTCAAAACACAATGGACGAAAAAGACCTGCGTCCGGCAATGGAACCGAAGGTCGATCTAGTCACCTTCGAAGACGGCACGGACCTGGAATACAAACTGACCGTCGAGGTAATTCCCGATATCGAGCCCATCGATTTTGGCACGATCGAACTCGAACGGCTGATTGCCGACGTGCCTGACGACGATGTCCAGACGTCGATGGAACGCCTGGCCGAGCAGCAGAAAACCTATGCTAAAGAAGAGGGACGTGCTGCCGAGGAAGGCGATCAGCTGCTGATGAATTTCCTCGGACGGATTGACGGCGAGACTTTCGACGGTGGAGCCGCCGAGGGCATGGAACTCGTTCTTGGCAGCGGCCAGTTCATTCCCGGCTTCGAGGAGCAGCTTGTCGGAACGAAGGCCGGCGACAAAAAAATGGTGAATGTCGATTTCCCCTCGGATTACGGCGCTGAAAACCTCGCCGGCAAGGCTGCTGAGTTCGAGGTTGATGTCAGCGAGGTGCGTGCGCCGGCCAAGATTGAGATCGACGAGGAATTTGCGAAATCCATGGGCGCGGAAGACCTCACTGCGCTGCAGTCGATGGTGCGCGATCAGATCGGATCGGAATACACCCAGATTTCCCGCGGCCGCCTGAAACGCGAATTGCTCGACAAGCTGTCCGATACGGCCGACTTTGAGGTGCCCCCGGGCATGTTGGAGGACGAATTCCAGAATATCTGGAAGCAGCTCGAAGAAGCCAAGGAACAAGATCGCCTGGATGAGGACGACAAGGGTAAATCCGACGAGGAGCTGGAGGAACGCTATCGCGGGATCGCGGCGCGGCGCATCCGGCTCGGTCTGCTGCTATCTGAAATCGGCCGGGTAAATAACCTGACGGTCAGCCAAGATGATTTGAACCGGGCGATGGCCGAACAGGCCCAGCGCTTCCCGGGTCAGGAGGCCCAGGTGATGCAGTTCTACCAGGAAAATCCGCAGGCCATGCAAGAACTGCAGGCGCCGATTTTCGAGGAAAAGATCGTCGATTACATTCTCGAGCTTGCAAAGGTGACGGAGCGCACCGTTAGCATCGAGGAGCTTTTGGCGGACCCGGACGGCGAAGGCGCAGGCGAGCCCAAGGCCAAAACCAAGAAGGCCAAAAAAAAGAAAGCCAAGGGCAAGGCGAAAGCAAAAGGCAAAGGGAAGTAACGTAACTCGGGGATGAGGCCTGAGAGTCAAAACACGCGCAGCTGACCGTTTACGCTGCGCCCTAACATCGCTGGAGATCCAATGAACCTCTGCAACGAAACCAAAATGAACTCTCTCGTCCCCATGGTGGTCGAACAGACTAACCGCGGCGAACGGGCCTATGACATCTATTCGCGGCTGCTTAAGGAACGCATCATTTTCCTTGTCGGCCCCGTGGAAGACCACGTTTCCAGTCTAATTTGCGCGCAGCTCCTTTTCCTGGAATCGGAAAACCCGACCAAGGACATCTCCTTCTACATTAACTCGCCGGGCGGACTTGTCACCGCGGGGCTCGCGATCTACGACACCATGCAGTACATTCGGCCCGACGTCTCTACCGTGTGCATAGGTCAGGCTGCTTCCATGGGTTCACTCCTCATGGCGGCGGGCGCGGCCGGAAAGAGATATTCACTGCCGCATTCGCGGATCATGGTGCATCAGCCATCCGGCGGCTTTCAGGGCCAGGCGACGGATATTGAAATCCATGCCAAGGAAATCCTGTCGCTGAGGGCGCGGCTCAATGATATCTACGTTCAGCACACCGGCAAAGACTTGAAGGTGATCGAGGATGCAATGGAACGCGACAAGTTCCTGGATCCTGAGGAGGCGAAGGAGTTCGGCATTATCGATGAAGTCGTGAACCAGCGACCGGTCACGGACGCCGCTGAAGACGAATCGGACAAATCGTTGGATTGAGCTAAAGCGTTACCTTTCGTTAACACATTGTTGACGTCCACATAGGCAAAATGGTGCTGTACGAAAGAGATTCGCGATCTATATGAGTTATTCCGGCATGTTCTTCAACGTTGCGGGGGCCCGGCGTGATGCGTCACGAGCTGGCGGATGGACGCTTGTGTCCCCCTTGGTTAACATGCGCATGAAAGACCTAGGCATTCAGGGGTATCTATGAGCAAGTCTGTCAGCGGCGACTCGAAAAACGTACTTTATTGTTCCTTCTGCGGGAAGAGTCAGCACGAAGTCAGAAAACTGATTGCCGGGCCAACAGTATTCATCTGCGATGAATGCGTCGAGCTTTGCATGGACATCATCCGCGAAGAGAACAAGACGACACTTGTAAAATCGCGCGATGGCGTACCGACACCCAAGGAAATCTGCACCGTGCTGGACGACTATGTCATAGGTCAGGCCCACGCCAAACGCGTTCTCTCGGTGGCGGTGCATAACCATTACAAACGCCTGTCGCACGGCCAAAAAAACAACGATGTCGAAATTGCGAAGTCGAACATCATTCTGATCGGACCGACCGGTTGCGGCAAAACCCTGCTGGCGCAGACCCTCGCCCGCATTCTGGACGTTCCATTCACGATGGCGGATGCCACGACGTTGACGGAGGCAGGTTATGTCGGCGAAGACGTTGAAAATATTATCCTGAAACTGCTGCAGTCGGCCGATTACAATGTCGAACGCGCGCAACGCGGCATAGTCTACATCGACGAGGTCGACAAGATTTCGCGCAAATCTGACAACCCCTCGATCACCCGCGATGTATCCGGCGAGGGTGTGCAGCAGGCGCTCCTAAAAATTATGGAAGGTACCGTTGCATCCGTGCCTCCCCAGGGGGGGCGCAAGCATCCTCAGCAAGAATTCCTGCAGGTTGATACGACCAACATCCTCTTTATCTGCGGCGGCGCGTTCGCGGGTCTGGACAAGATCATTAGCGACCGCGGAAAGGGGACCAGCATAGGTTTTGGTGCCGACGTGCGCGACCCCGACGACCGCAAGACTGGAGAAATTCTGCGAGAGATCGA
Organism: Alphaproteobacteria bacterium UBA7314; assembly: GCA_002471575.1. Classification (GTDB taxonomy): domain Bacteria; phylum Pseudomonadota; class Alphaproteobacteria; order MPNO01; family UBA830; genus UBA830. Next base: position 14,544 of record DKQG01000028.1, read on the forward strand.
GCCGGAAGATCTTCTCCGATTTGGGCTGATTCCCGAATTCGTTGGCCGCCTGCCTGTCATCGCCACGCTGGAGGATCTCGACGAAGACGCGCTCGTCCAGATACTAACTACGCCCAAGAACGCGCTGGTCAAACAGTACGGCCGCCTCTTCGAGATGGAAGACGTGAAACTTACGTTCGCAGAGGACGCGCTTTCCGCCATCGCCAACAAGGCGATAAGCCGAGAGACAGGCGCGCGCGGTCTGCGGTCAATCCTGGAGAGCATTCTGCTCGAAACTATGTACGAGCTGCCCGGCCTGGAAGGCGTGGAGGAGATCGCGATCAACGGCGAAGTCGTCGAAGGCCGGTCGCAGCCTCTCTATATCTATGCGGACAAGCTGGAGGAAAGCGGCACCCCCGCCTGACCCGCTCACTTGATTTAGCGCCTGCGAAGTCCATTTAAATTTTTAATCATAAGCCGAAATCCTTCGGCGCTGTTGAGTGTGAATAGGAACAGAATATGTCGGACAACGCAAAAATAGCCACATTCCCGGTATTGCCGCTGAGAGACATTGTCGTCTTCCCGCACATGATCGTGCCGCTCTTTGTAGGGCGTGAAAAATCGGTCAAGGCGCTGGATGACATCATGCAGGACGACAAGCAAATCCTACTTATTGCGCAGAAGGACGCCGGCCAAGACGATCCGACCGTTGATGATATTTATGACGTCGGCACAATTGGTACGGTTCTGCAGCTGTTGAAACTTCCCGACGGCACCGTGAAGGTTCTGGTCGAAGGCAGCCAGCGCGCGAAAATCCTGCGCTACGCCGATAACGACGAGTTTTTCCAGGCTGAGGCCGAACTGATCGAGGACGAGGCCGACGCTGACAAAGATGTCGAGGCGCTTAGCCGTTCGGTCGTCAGTCAGTTTGAGCAGTATATCAAGCTAAACAAAAAGATTCCCCCCGAAGTGCTGGTTTCGCTGAACCAGATTGAAGAACCTTCAAAACTGTCGGATACCATCGCCTCGCACCTGGCGTTGAAAATCTCGGAGAAGCAGGAACTGTTAGAACTCATGTCGCCCGGCGAACGACTGGAGCGTGCGTATTCATTTATGGAATCCGAAATCGGCGTCCTGCAGGTCGAGAAGCGCATACGAAACCGCGTCAAGCGCCAAATGGAGAAGACCCAGCGCGAGTATTATCTGAACGAGCAGCTTAAGGCGATCCAGAAGGAACTCGGCGAGACTGAAGACGGCCGAGACGAGGCGGGTGAATTTGAAGAGCTTATCGAGAAGACTAAACTGTCCAAGGAAGCTAAGGAAAAGGCCACGCAAGAGCTGAAGAAGCTCAAATCGATGAGCCCGATGTCGGCTGAAGCTACGGTCGTGCGAAACTACCTAGACTGGCTGCTCAGCATACCGTGGGGCAAGCGCTCGCGCGTCAAAAAAGACATCACGGCCGCCGAAAAAATCCTCAATCAGGATCATTATGGCCTCGAAAAGGTCAAGGAACGCATCCTTGAATATCTCGCGGTGCAGATCCGTGTGCGAAAAATCAAGGGCCCCATCCTGTGCCTTGTCGGCCCGCCCGGCGTCGGCAAGACGTCCCTCGGCAAATCGATCGCCAAGGCGACCGGTAGGAACTTCGTGCGCATGTCGCTCGGCGGGGTCCGTGACGAGGCTGAAGTACGCGGCCACCGGCGAACCTATATCGGTTCGATGCCGGGCAAGGTCATTCAGGGGATGAAAAAGGCCAAGACCTCCAATCCGCTCTTCCTTCTTGATGAGATCGACAAGCTCGGCGCCGACTGGCGCGGCGATCCCTCATCCGCGCTGCTCGAAGTACTGGACCCGGAACAGAACAACACCTTCGCCGATCATTACCTAGAGGTCGATTACGACCTTTCAGACGTGATGTTCGTGACCACTGCAAACACGCTGCGTATGCCGCAGCCGCTGCTCGACCGGATGGAGATTATCCAGCTGTCCGGATACACGGAGGACGAAAAAGTCCAGATCGCCAAAAGGCACCTGATTTCCAAACAGTTAAAATCCCACGGCCTGAAAAAGACTGAGTGGTCGATTTCGGACGACGCGCTTCGTGATCTGGTGCGGCTTTACACCCGAGAAGCGGGAGTGCGTAATCTCGAGCGCGAACTCGCCAAATTGGCGCGGAAGGCGGTTAAGGAACTGGCGACGAAAAACAAGAAATCGATCCGCATCACGCGACGCAATCTCGACAAATTTGCGGGCGTGCCGCGCTACCGGTTCGGCGAAATGGAAAGCGAAGACTTGGTGGGCGTGACCACGGGCCTCGCATGGACCGAGGTTGGAGGAGAGTTGCTGTCGATTGAAGCCCTGCTGATGCCCGGCAAGGGCAACGTATCCCATACCGGTAAACTGGGCGACGTGATGCAGGAATCCGTGCAGGCGGCCCGCAGTTACGTTCGGTCCCGAATGGCGGTCTTCGGCGTCAGCTCGAAATTCTTCGACAAGCGCGATATTCACGTTCACGTGCCGGAAGGAGCGACACCCAAAGACGGGCCATCCGCAGGCGTCGCAATGTGCACGTCGATCGTCTCAGCCCTGACCGGTATTCCGGTGCGGCGCGACGTCGCGATGACGGGCGAGATTACGTTGCGCGGTCGCGTCCTGCCGATAGGTGGCCTGAAGGAAAAACTTCTCGCGGCCCATCGCGGCGGCATCACGACGGTGCTGATCCCCCGGGATAACGAAAAAGACTTGGTCGATATTCCGGACAACGTGAAAAAGGGCCTGAAGATAGTTCCTGTCGGCACTGTTGATGAAGTCCTTAGCGCGGCGCTGTCGCGAGAGCCCGTTCCGATCGATCTTGAGGATGACGGCGACGAAGTCGTGTCCGGGAAAGACGGCGAAGAAGACGCTGAAGGTGTCATGACGCATTAAGCGGCGTCTGCGTCTGAGCTATCAACGGCCCTCGTTGTTTTACGGGGGCCGTTTTCTGTGGCGTGCCCGCACTTCAACGACTACGTAGACCCGAAAACGAATCGATTCGCCCGATTCGGGGCTAAAAACAACCAAAACCCGCAGAAAACTGCGGTTTTCTAGATTGACCGCGCCGAAAATCCGCCTTTAAACTTATGAGACGCACCGGAGATTTCTGCCGCTATCCGGTGTTCTACGAAAAGCGGCAACAAAGATGCATGATTTGAAAGGGCGTGTCGTGAACAAAAATGATCTCGTGGCTGCCGTGGCTGACGGTGCAGAACTCTCTAAGGCAGATGCAGCTAAAGCTGTCGACGCAGTGTTTGACTCAATTACCGGTTCCCTTAAAGGCGGGGGAGAAGTCCGTCTAGTTGGCTTTGGAACTTTCAGCGTTGCAAACCGGAAAGCTTCCACGGGTCGCAATCCGCGTACCGGCGAAGCGATACAGATCCCGGCTTCCAAACAGCCGAAGTTCAAAGCAGGTAAAGGTCTGAAGGACGCGGTCAACTAAACCGCTTCGTCTCAGCGAACTGATCTGCCGGCCGCCTTCGGGCGGCCGGTTTTGTTTTTGGATATGTGCTGTGGAAAACGTGTCGGCCATTCGTTATACAAGCGGTGAGGGCGGTTAGCTCAGCTGGCAGAGCGTCACGTTTACACCGTGAATGTCGGCGGTTCGAACCCGTCACCGCCCACCAAATTTTTTGCACCATCGACAGACAGGGGCTGAATTCATGTCCGACAGCGATATTGCCGAACTCCGGGATCTTGAAGAACGCCGATACGCCGCCATGAAGGCCGGCGACATTGATGTGCTGGAAGAGCTACTTCACGACGAACTCGCCTATATGCACTCGACTGGAGATCTGGAGTCCAAAGAGGGGTATCTTGGCGGACTGCGTGCCGGAACATCGGCATATAAACGGATCGAATATGACGATCAGACGATCCGCGTTCATGACGATCTCGCCATGGTGTTTCATCATCTTGTTGCGGATGCCGTGTTCGAAGGGAGCGATCGCCATCTCGACAACCGGCTACTGGCTGTTTGGTCCCGAGACGGCGGCAAATGGCGTATGATCGGGCTTCAGTCTGGGCCGGCGGTCAAATAGAGTGTCAACAGACGTTTCCGAGGATGAACATAGCTAATGGTGTGTTGACGCCACGGCCTGGCTGCATTACATCATCTCGCCTCGCGTTCGCGAGAATGCGGGGGTGTAGCTCAGCTGGTTAGAGCGCTGGCCTGTCACGCCAGAGGCCGCG
>DKQG01000028.1:19085-40574 GCA_002471575.1 Alphaproteobacteria bacterium UBA7314
GTCCCGTCACTCCCGCCACTCTTTTCCCAGTATGTTGCGGTTTAGACGTTCTCTAACCCGTTGCCCCTCACGGTGCTGTCGCGTGATGTGTGGATGGCTCGCCGCATGAAACAGTTTTGATTGAATAAGTAGCCAAGTTTAGGGCTTTCCATTTTCCAAATTGGCGGAATTGATATCTGCGAGTTTTTACAAACTCGATTATATTTTTCCTGATGAGCAAAAATGTTTATCGGGAGAATGGAGGAGTAACAGCCCGTTAATCGAGGCTAAGTCATAAAAGATTGAAATCGATGTAAGACAAACGGAGGATGGGTTTGTTTTTCGTCACTCTGCCATTTTAGCCACCGCATCTCCGCTAGCCTTTTCCCCATGCCACCTCACCTCTGCCCCGTGACACTTCGCCTCTCCCCCGTGACACGCATCAGACAAATCCTGTAAAGTTCTAGAGACTAGTTTTTTTTCGTTGAGCAGTGAAATGAACTGGGAGAAAAACCGATGACCGATATGCGCTACGAGGCGCCGGAAACGCTGGATGCGGCAATCGCTCTGCTAGACGATGCCAGTGGTGGCGGCAAGGTGATGGCAGGCGGCACCGACGTGCTTGTCCAGCTGCACGCCGAAATTATAGAGCCCGAAGTCTTGGTGGATATAAAGAATATTCCTGACCTTAAAGCGATGTCGCAAACGGAAGCCGGCTGGCTAGTTGGCGCTGCGGTATCCGGAATGACCATCGTTGACAACGCGGATTTCGCGACAGCGTGGCCGGGTGTTTGTGAGGGTGTTGCGCTGATCGGCTCGGTGCAGGTGAAAGGCCGAGCCAGCATCGGCGGTAATCTCTGCAATGCTTCTCCTGCTGCGGACAGCGTGCCGGCAATAATCGCGGCTGGTGCGGTTGCAAAAATTATCGGTCCCGGTGGGGTGCGGAAGGAACCTGTTGAGAATATCGTGACCGGCCCCGGGCAAACTTCGCTCGGGGATGGAGAATTTATTGTTTCGTTCTCGTTTCCTACGCGGGCGCCGCACAGCGGGGATTGCTATCTTCGACTGACGCCACGCACCGAGATGGATATTGCGATTGTGGGTGCAGGTGTCTCGCTAACGCTGGACGACAACGGGACCTGTAATGCGGCAAGGATTTCGATCGGGGCTGTTGCGCCGCGTCCGCTTCTGGTGGAGGAAGCGGCGAATGCATTGATCGGGACGAAAGTTGACGGCACGGCACTGGAAAACATGGTCGCCGCCGTTCGCGCAGCCTGCGATCCGATTAGTGACAAACGCGGAACCCGCGAATACAGAATCAAGACCGCCGGCGTCATCGCGCGCCGCGCCGCATCGAAGGCACTTGAAAGGGCGAGGGCAAACTGATGGCGAAAAAAGTACATGTAACAACGACGGTGAACGGCGACGAATACGAATATCTCGCCGAAGCAGGTCAGACGTTGGTCGACGTGCTGCGGAATGAACTGGAACTGACGGGCACCAAGGAAGGCTGTTCCACTGGCGACTGTGGCGCCTGCAGCGTGATTGTCGACGGTGAACTCGTCTGCTCGTGCCTGGTTTTGGCTGCAGAAACCGACGGTAAGTCGGTGGAGACAATCGAAGGCATGGCAAATGGGGACGAACTGCATCCGCTGCAGCGGAACTTCCTTGAGTTGAACGGGCTTCAGTGCGGGATCTGCACACCCGGTTTTTTGGTCGCGGCGAAGGCGTTGCTGGAGCGCAATCCTGACCCTACCGAGACGGAAGCCCGTTTTTGGCTAGCGGGAAACCTCTGCCGCTGCACCGGGTATGATAAAATTGTCCGCTCCGTGATGGCGGCGGCCGAAGAAATGCGAGGAGCTTGATATGGCTACCATCCTGGAAGACTCGAAATTCGATCCGCAGCGTGACCTCAAGACCGTCGGTAGTAACCCCGTAAAGCATGACGGTCTCGACAAGGTTACCGGCCGAGCGAAGTTTGGTGCGGACTTCTTTCTCCCCGGAATGCTGTTCGGTAGGACGCTGCGCAGCCCACACGCGCACGCGATTATTAAGTCAATTGATATCAGTGAGGCTGAGGCGCTTCCCGGCGTGAAGGCGGTCGTGACGCGAGACGATTTTCCGGACATTGATCCCGGTTCCGTCGCTGGTGACATGACCCGTACTGCCATGGCGCGTGAGAAAGCGCTGTTTGACGGTCATCCCGTTGCAGCAGTGGCTGCTACCAGCGAGGCGATAGCAAAGCGCGCCCTGAAACTGATCAAGGTTGATTACGAGGTTCTGCCTCACGTGATTGACCCAGTTGATGCAATGAAACCAGATGCACCCATTCTGCATGATCACATTCGGACTAAGGGTCTGGACGAACCAAGCGATGCTCCGACCAACGTCACTGAACGAATGGTCAGCAAAATGGGAGACGTTGAGAGAGGCTTCGCTGAAGCAGACGTAATCGTCGAGCGAGAATTCGACTCCAAGCCAATGCACCAGGGTTATATTGAGCCGCAGGGCTGCGTCGCCGAATATTCGGAAGACGGTCAGGTCGAATTGTGGTGCAGCACCCAGGCGCCTTTCGTCTACCGCGATCGCTTGTCGGCGATCCTCAAGGTCGATGCAGCAAAGATCAACGTTCAACAATCCGAACTTGGCGGCGGCTTTGGCGGAAAGACGGGTTTCTACCCGGAGCCCATTGCTATCCTGCTGTCTAAGAAGGCCTCTCGGCCGGTGAAAATGGTTCTGCACCGTACCGAGGTTTTTCGAGGCACCGGGCCTGTTTCGGGGACGAACTATAAAATCAAGATGGGTTGCACTAAAGATGGTCGGATTACGGCTGCCCAGGGGGAACTGATCTTCCAGACGGGTATCTTTACAGGATCGATGTACTTCAATGCGCCCAACGCGATGTTCACGCGCTACGATTTGGAAAACGTTTATATCGAGTCATTTGAGGTGATTTCGAATAGACCCAAGGTGAATTCGTTCCGTGCGCCTTGCGTTCCGCAGATCGTATTCGGTGTAGAAGGCGTGATTGACGAACTTGCCCGCAAGATCGAGATGGATCCCATCGATATGCGCTTAAAGAATGCAGCGACCGAGGGTTACACGACGATCTACGGAGAAACGCTTGGTCCAATTGGCTTTGTTGAAACGCTTGAGGCGGCAAAGGCGACGGATCACTATCAATCGCCTGTCAAGGACGGGGAGGGGCGTGGCATCGCGACTGGCTTTTGGTTCAATCGGGGCGGAGAGACATCGACCTCGATGAATATAGCGCCGGATGGGTCGGTAACAATCATCACTGGGACTGCGGACGTCGCAGGTTCGCGCATTTCGATCGCGATGATGGCGGCCGAAGAACTGGGTATTGATGTCGACAAAGTTCGGATCACCATGGCTGATACGAATTCACTCGGGTTTAACCGGGTGACCGCGGGCAGTCGGACGACTTATTCGGTTGGGATGACAGTTGTGGATAACGCACGCGACTGTATTTCTCAGTTCGTAAAGCGGGCGGCGGAGATCTGGGATGTTCCGGAGGACGCAGTAATTTACGAAAACGGTGAATGCCGTCCTGCCAGTGCAAACGTTGGGGAGTTCGAGCCTCTTTCGATCGCTGACATCGCCAAACAGACTACCATGTCGCACGGCGCGGTCACGGCCAGCACATCAATGAACGTGACCGGTGCGGGGCCGGGCTTCGGGCTACATATAGTCGATGTGAAGGTCGATGAGGAGACTGGACGGACCGATGTAACCCGCTACACAGTAATCGAGGATGCCGGCAAAGCCATTCACCCGTTGCAGGTCGAAGGTCAGTATCAGGGTGGTGCCGTGCAGGGGATAGGCTGGGCGTTGAACGAGGAGTACGTTTACGGCGAAGATGGGCGGCTTCAAAACGCGGGGTTCCTAGACTACCGCATGCCGGTTACCTCGGACGTGCCGATGATTGACACCGTGATCGTCGAAGTGCCGAACCCTCGCCATCCGTTCGGCCTTCGCGGTGTCGGCGAAGTGCCGGTGGTGCCGACAATGGCGGCTATCGGCAACGCAATCGGCGATGCCATTGGGGTGCGTCCCCAGTCGTTGCCGATGTCTCCGCCGAAGCTACTGGACCTAATCGAAAACCGCGACGGCTGAGCCGTCATGGGAGGGAACCATAACACGAGAGAGGACCCGGTTGGGCGGCTGTCTTTTTTCGCTGGATGCGCTCGATAGTTCGTGCGCGGCAAAGCGTCCGATTCGGCCCAAAAGCTTTGAAATCCAATAATTTTCACCCTATAACAACGGCGGTTAATTGGCGCTTCGAGGGTTGAGTTAACCACCGGTTAATCTAACACGGCAACCTTGCTTGAATTCTCGCCGCGACTAGGTGGTTGCGGATGCACTCTGGGGCTATCTGATGCAGGATATGTTGAGCGAATATCTCCCGATCCTGATTTTTCTTGGGATCGCGACAGGGATTGCGATCGCTGCGCTTGTGGCGTCCTACATTGTCGCCCGACAGCGTCCGGATCCAGAAAAGGTCTCCGCCTATGAATGCGGCTTCGATGCGTTCGACGACGCCCGCGGCCAGTTCGACGTCCGGTTTTATCTGGTCGCCATACTGTTCATCATTTTCGATCTTGAAATCGCCTTTCTCTTTCCGTGGGCAATATCGCTTTCAGAAATCGGCCTTTTCGGCTTCTGGTCAATGATGGCGTTCCTCGGTGTGCTCACAATTGGTTTTATTTACGAATGGAAGAAAGGCGCGCTCGAATGGGAGTAGACGCACCACTCAAACCGGGCCCGCAGCAGGATATGATCCTGAGGCACGTGACGGACGAGTTGAGCGACAAAGGTTTCGTCGTTGCCCAGATGGACAAACTGGTTTCCTGGGCCCAGTCGGGGTCGCTTTGGCCGATGACGTTTGGTCTGGCCTGTTGCGCCGTAGAAATGATGCACACGGCGGCTAGCCGTTACGATCTTGACCGGTTCGGCGTCGTGTTCCGGCCCAGCCCGCGCCAATCCGACGTCATGATCGTCGCGGGCACCCTGACCAACAAGATGGCTCCTGCGCTGCGCAAGGTTTACGACCAGATGGCGGAACCGCGCTGGGTGATTTCGATGGGAAGCTGTGCCAATGGCGGCGGTTACTACCACTATTCCTACTCGGTGGTGCGCGGCTGCGACCGGATCGTTCCGGTGGACGTATACGTGCCCGGCTGTCCGCCCACGGCGGAAGCCCTGTTGTACGGTATTCTGCAACTCCAGAAGAAAATTCGCCGCACCAGCACGATCGTGCGGTAGGCGGACGGACCGGTTCGGCAAATGGACGAAGCACTGAACGACCTTGGGGAATATATCGCCGACCAGTCCGGTGATGCGGTTACTTCATGGAGTATATCGCTCGGCGAGCTGGCGCTAGAAACCACGCGCGATTATCTCGGCGCGTTGATGAAGTTCGTCCGCGACGACTCCAACTGTCTTTTCAAGATTCTGATCGATATTACCGCGGTCGATTTTCCGGAACGTGGCGAACGTTTTGAAATCGTCTACAACCTGTTGAGCTTGTCGCACAACCAGCGCATCCGGGTGACGGTGTCAACAGATGAAAATACTCCGGTGCCGTCTATGGTGTCTCTGTTCAGCGCTGCGGGCTGGTTCGAACGCGAAGTGTGGGACATGTTTGGCGTTTTCTTTACCGACCATCCGGATCTGCGCCGGATGCTGACCGATTACGGTTTTGAGGGACATCCTCTGCGCAAGGATTTTCCGCTGACCGGCTATGTTGAGGTGCGCTACGACGAGGAGCAGAAGCGCGTCGTACACCAGCCGGTGACCCTGACCCAGGATTTCCGTAACTTTGACTTTATGAGCCCTTGGGAAGGCGCCGAATACATCCTGCCGGGTGACGAAAAAGCTGACGGCGAGGCGGCAGAGGAAGCCGACTGATGGCCGAGACAGAAATCAAAAACCTGACGATGAATTTCGGCCCGCAGCATCCTGCGGCGCATGGCGTGCTCAGGTTGGTGGTCGAAATGGACGGCGAAATCGTCGAGCGCTGCGATCCCCATATTGGCCTGCTGCATCGCGGCACCGAGAAGCTGATCGAGAACAAAACTTATCTGCAGGCCGTACCGTATTTCGATCGGCTCGATTACGTTTCGCCGATGTGCCAGGAACATACCTTCGCACTGGCGGTCGAAAAGCTGGCGGGCATCACAGTACCGCTGCGGGGGCAGTACATCCGCGTTCTGTTCAGTGAGATCACTCGCATCCTGAATCACATCCTCAACATTAGCGCCTTTGCGCTGGATGTCGGCGCGATGACACCGTTGCTCTGGGGCTTTGAAGAACGCGAGAAGCTGATGGAATTCTACGAGCGGGTGTCGGGTGCACGTCTGCATTCTGCCTATTTCCGTCCCGGTGGCGTTCATCGGGACCCGCCTGCGGGGTTGCTGGAGGAGGTCGCCGAGTTTTGCGAGACCTTCCCCGCGATCATCGACGATATCGAGTCTTTGCTGACCGAGAACCGTATTTTCCGCCAGCGCACTGTTGATGTCGGCATCGTCACCAAGGACGAGGCCATGGACTGGGGCTTCTCCGGCCCGATGCTGCGCGGCAGCGGTGTTCCATGGGATCTGCGTAAATCTCAGCCCTATGATGTTTACAGCCGTGTCGATTTCGATATTCCCGTAGGCAAGAACGGCGACTGTTTCGACCGGTATCTCGTGAGGGTCGAAGAAATGCGCCAGAGCCTGCGCATCATGAAACAATGCATCGACGACATGCCGGGCGGACCGGTGAGGACGACCGACAACAAGATCTCGCCGCCCCGCCGGGGCGAGATGAAGCAGTCGATGGAAGCGCTGATCCATCACTTCAAGCTCTATACGGAGGGCTATCACGTGCCGGCCGGCGAGACCTATACAGCGGTAGAGGCGCCGAAGGGGGAATTCGGTGTGTATCTGGTCGCCGATGGCACCAACAAACCCTATCGCTGCAAGATCCGCGCGCCGGGTTTCGCGTTTCTCCAAGCGACGGATTACCTGTCGAAAGGGCACATGTTGGCCGACATGGTGGCGATCGTTGGTTCCATGGATATCGTTTTCGGGGAGATCGACCGGTGAGCCAGCAACCCGAAACCTTTACATTCGACGCTGAAAGCACGGCGCTCGTGAAAAAGCACCTGGCGAAATACCCGCCGGAACGGAAAGCCAGTGCGGTATTGCCGCTGCTTGACATCGCGCAACGCCAATGCGGAGGATGGCTGCCCCGCGCAGCGATGGATCACGTCGCCGAGACGCTCGATATGGCGCCGATCCGCGTCTACGAGGTTGTGTCGTTCTACGAGATGTATCACGACGCGCCGCGCGGCAAACACGAACTTCGCGTATGCACGACGACGCCCTGCTGGCTGCGGGGCAGTTCCGATATTGTCGCCGCCTGCGAGGACGAACTTGGCTGCAAGGTGGGCCAGACGTCGGGTGACGGCATGTTTTCGCTGGTTGAGTTTGAATGCCTGGGAGCTTGCGTCAATGCGCCGATCATTTGGATCGACGACGATTATTACGAAGACGTCGACCCCGACAACGCGCGCAGGCTCATCCAGGCGTTCCGCAAGGGCGAGAGGCCGGAGCCGGGAACGATGACCGATAGGCAGATGTCGGCGCCGGCCGGCGGACCGACCACACTGACTGGGACAGGGAAATAGCGGTATGCTGAGTGATAAAGACCGCATCTTCACCAATTTGTATGGCCTTAAAGACTGGGGGCTCGAGGCCGCGAAGATGCGCGGTGATTGGGACGCCACCAAGGCTATTTTGGAGAAGGGCCGCGACTGGATTATCGATGAGATAAAAGCATCAGGTCTGCGCGGACGAGGTGGCGCTGGCTTCCCGGCCGGGCTGAAATGGTCCTTTATGCCGAAGGAACCGACCGGCAAACCGCATTACCTGGTCGTCAATGCGGATGAATCCGAACCCGGTACCTGCAAGGACCGAGATATTATGCGCCACGATCCGCACAAGCTGGTCGAAGGTTGCTTGGTCGCCGGGTTCGCGATGGGTGCTGATGCCGCCTACATCTATGTGCGTGGGGAATTTTTCAACGAAGCAGCGACGCTGGATGCAGCGGTGCAGCAGGCATACGACGCCGGGCTAATAGGCAAGAACGCATGCGGATCGGGCTATGATTTCGACATCTATGTCCATCGCGGCGCTGGCGCGTATATCTGCGGCGAAGAAACGGCGCTTCTGGAAAGCCTGGAGGGCAAGAAGGGGCAACCTCGGATCAAACCTCCGTTCCCTGCGAATACCGGACTGTATGGCTGCCCAACGACCATCAACAATGTTGAAACCATTGCTGTGGCGCCGACCATCTGCCGTCGCGGCGCAGCATGGTTTGCTGGTTTCGGGCGCGAAAACAACACCGGCACCAAGGTGTTTTGTATATCGGGACACGTGAACAATCCGTGCAACGTTGAAGAAGAAATGAGTATTCCGCTCAAGGAACTCATCGATAGACATGCCGGCGGTGTCCGGGGCGGTTGGGACAATCTGAAGGCGATCATCCCAGGTGGTTCTTCGGTGCCGTGTCTGCCGAAGAATATTTGCGATGATGTCCTGATGGATTTCGACTCCTTGCGGGAAGTGAAATCTGGCCTCGGTACCGCGGCCATCATCGTGATGGACCAGTCGACGGATATCATCGCCGCCATCGCCAGGTTGTCGAAGTTTTACAAGCATGAAAGCTGTGGGCAATGCACACCGTGCCGCGAAGGTACCGGCTGGATGTGGCGGGTGATGGAACGGCTCGTGACTGGCGATGCTGAGATCGGGGAAATAGATATGCTTCTCGACGTGTCCTATGAGATCGAAGGCCATACCATCTGTGCGCTAGGAGATGCGGCGGCATGGCCGGTACAGGGTGTTATTCGTCACTTCCGCGATGAAATCGAAGACCGTATCGCATCGCGGCGTTCGAAGACGGCGGCCTGATAGGAGCAGGCGAACAAATGGCAAAGCTCACCATCGACGGTAAAGAAATTCAGGTCGCGGACGGCATCACCGTTCTGCAGGCCTGCGAGGAAGCCGGCGTCGAGATCCCGCGTTTCTGCTACCACGACCGTCTTTCGATCGCCGGCAACTGCCGGATGTGCTTGGTCGAGATGGAAAAGGCGCCGAAGCCCATCGCGTCCTGCTCGATGCCGGTGGGAGACGGGATGGCCATTCACACCAACACCGAGACGGTTAAGAAGGCTCGTAATGGCGTGATGGAATTTCTGCTGATCAATCATCCGCTGGATTGTCCGATCTGTGATCAGGGTGGGGAATGCGATCTGCAGGACCAGGCGATGGCGTACGGCTTTGACCATTCGCGTTTTTCCGAGAACAAGCGGGCGGTCGCAGACAAGAATCTGGGTCCGTTGGTCGAGACGCACATGACGCGCTGCATTCACTGTACACGCTGTATCCGGTTCTCTACAGAGGTTGCCGGCGTGGAGGTACTGGGTGCGACAGGCCGCGGCGAGAACATGGAAGTCGGTACCTACGTTGAAGCCGCGATCTCGTCCGAGTTGTCCGCCAATATCATCGATCTTTGTCCGGTCGGTGCGTTGACGTCCAAACCCTATGCATTCGAGGCACGTCCTTGGGAATTGAGCAAGACGGAATCTATCGATGTGATGGATGCGGTCGGCAGTAATATTCGCGTTGACAGCCGTGGCCGCGAAGTGAAGCGTATCCTCCCGATGTTGAACGAGGACGTGAACGAGGAATGGATTTCGGACAAGACGCGTTATGCCTGCGACGGTCTGGCAAAGCAGCGTCTCGACAAGCCCTATGTCAAGAAAGGCGGTAAGCTGCATTCCGCGGCATGGCATGAGGCGCTGGACGTCATCGGCGACAAAATACGTGGTCTGGACGGGCGAAAAATTGCAGCCATCGCTGGTGATCAGTGCGATGCGGAATCAATGATGGCTCTGAAAGGGCTGATGGACGGGCTCGGATCGCCCAATATCGATTGTCGCCAGGACGGAGCGAAGCTCGGCGGCGGCAGCCGATCGGGATACGTGTTCAATACGACGATTGCGGGAGTCGAAGACGCAGATGTCTGCCTCATCATCGGGTCGAACCCGCGACTCGAAGCGCCGATCATCAACGCGCGTCTGCGCAAGCGTGCCGGTGCCGGCGGTTTCAGGGTCGGTATCGTCGGAGAAAACGTTGACCTGACATACCGAACAGAACACCTGGGCGCTGGACCGGACACCCTGAAAGAAATCGCCGACGGCACGCATCCGTTCTGCGACGTGCTGAGATCAGCCGAACGGCCGATGCTGATTCTGGGACAAGGCGCGCTCGCCCGCGCCGACGGGACGGCCGTCATAGGCGCCGCACGTCTAATTGCAGATAATACCGGGATGGTGTCCGCTGACTGGAACGGCTTCAATATCCTGCACACCGCGGCGGCCCGGGTCTCTGGACTGGATCTGGGTCTCATGCCGGGCGACGGCGGCCAAGATGTTGTGGGTATTCTCGACGGAGCCGCATCGGGCGATATCGAGGTCGTATATTTGCTCGGCGCCGACGAGATAGATGTATCGAAACTGACTGATGCGTTCGTTATCTACCAGGGTCACCACGGTGACGCCGGCGCGCATGTTGCGGACGTTATCCTGCCAGGGGCGGCCTATACTGAAAAGGACGGCACCTACGCGAATACCGAGGGTCGGGTGCAGCGTGGTCGGCGCGCGACATCCCCGCCGGGCGATGCGCGTGAAGACTGGGCGATCCTCAGGGCTCTGTCTGACGTGCTGGGCAAGACGCTGCCCTACAACAATATCGTTGAATTGCGGGCGCACATGTCCGAGTCCGTGCCGGTGTTGGGCGAGATCGACACGCTGACACCGTCCGCTTGGAGCGACCATGGCGAGATCGCTGAAATGGACAGCGCGCCGTTCGAAAGCCCGGTAACTAATTTTTACATGACCGATCCAATAAGCCGTGCATCCGAAACGATGGCCGCTTGCACGGAAACCTTCGTAAAGGAAGGTCAGAAAACGGGTACCGATGGCTAGCTTCTGGGACGGATATCTCTGGCCCGGCCTTATCATCGTCGGTCAGATCCTGCTGATCGTTTTGCCGATCATGGGCGCGGTCGCGTATCTGACGCTTGCCGAACGCAAGGTTATTGCGGCCATGCAGCTGCGCAAGGGTCCGAACGTGGTGGGACCGTTCGGCCTTTTCCAGCCGGTTGCCGACGGACTGAAACTTTTGGTCAAGGAAACAGTGATTCCCTCCGGGGCCAACCGGGTTGTGTTCATCCTGGCCCCGATGCTGACCTTTATACTTGCCCTCGTCGCCTGGGCGGTAATCCCGTTCGATGCGGGTTGGGTGCTGGCCGATATAAATGTCGGCGTACTTTACCTGTTTGCGATCTCGTCTTTGGGCGTGTACGGCATCATAATGGCGGGCTGGGCCAGCAACTCGAAATACGCTTTTCTCGGTGCATTGCGCTCCGCCGCGCAGATGGTGTCTTACGAGGTCGCCATTGGTTTTGTCATCATCACGGTGCTGATGTGTGTCGGCTCGCTGAACCTGACCGATGTAGTCATGGCGCAGCAGGGTGAGGGGTTCTGGTCATGGTACTGGCTGCCGCTGTTCCCGATGTTTATCATCTTCTTTATATCCGCGCTGGCCGAAACCAACCGTCATCCGTTTGATCTGCCGGAAGCGGAAGCCGAGCTTGTCGCGGGTTACAACGTCGAATATTCATCGATGACGTTCGCGCTGTTTTTCCTCGGCGAATACGCCAATATGATCTTGATGAGCGGTATGACGGCTGTGCTGTTCCTCGGCGGCTGGCTGCCACCTTTCGACATCGAACCGTTTACCTGGATCCCGGGCGTCATCTGGTTTGCGCTGAAAATCGCGTTGTGCCTCTTCGTATTCCTCTGGGTGCGGGCGACTTTCCCGCGCTATCGCTATGATCAGCTGATGCGTCTCGGCTGGAAAGTATTTCTCCCGTTTTCGCTGCTTTGGGTCGCCGTCACGGCGGGTGCGCTGATCGCATTCGACTGGCTGCCGAACCAAGGCGCATAGGTAGGGGATATCCGGATGTCGTTTATAAAAAAATCTTCACGCGCGTTGCTCCTGACCGAATTACTCTCGGGTATGGCGCTGACCTTGAAATACATGTTCAAGCCCAAAGTGACGGTCAATTATCCGTTCGAAAAGGGCCCCCTGAGCCCGCGTTTTCGTGGTGAACATGCGCTTCGCCGATATCCTAATGGCGAGGAACGGTGCATCGCTTGCAAGCTGTGCGAGGCAATCTGCCCGGCCCAGGCAATTACAATCGAGGCGCAGCCGCGCGCTGACGGCAGCCGCCGTACCACGCGCTACGACATCGATATGACCAAATGCATCTATTGCGGATTTTGCGAGGAAGCCTGTCCAGTCGATGCGATTGTTGAGGGGCCGAACTTCGAATTCGCGACCGAAACCCGTGAGGAGCTGATGTACAACAAGGACAAGCTTCTCGATAACGGTGAACGGTGGGAAGGCCACCTCGCGCAGCGCCTGTCGGCAGACGCG
This sequence comes from Alphaproteobacteria bacterium UBA7314, assembly GCA_002471575.1. Taxonomy (GTDB): domain Bacteria; phylum Pseudomonadota; class Alphaproteobacteria; order MPNO01; family UBA830; genus UBA830. The sequence continues at coordinate 31,637 of DKQG01000028.1, forward strand.
CCGTACCGGTGAGGTCCAAAAGATGATCCTTCAGGCCATTTCATTCTATGCATTCGCCGCCGTGACCGTCGCCGCCGCGGTGATGGTCATTTCGGCACGCAATCCGGTTCATTCGGTGCTGTTCCTGATCCTCGCATTCTTCAATGCGGCAGGATTGTTCGTCCTGATGGGCGCCGAGTTCATCGCGATGATCCTGGTGATCGTCTATGTTGGCGCTGTCGCGGTGTTGTTCCTGTTCGTCGTGATGATGCTCGACATCAATTTTGTCGAGTTGAGACAGGGCTTCCTGCAATACCTGCCGATCGGTGCGCTGGTCGGGTTGGTGCTGTTGGCCGAGTTGGTCCTGATCCTGGGCAGCTGGGCCATCGCACCCGATACAGCGAGCCGGGCCGCCGCGCCGACCCCGGCGATTACGGAGACCACCAACACACACGCTATAGGCCAGGTGCTCTACACCGATTACATCTATCTGTTCCAGGCGGCAGGCCTGATCCTGCTGATTGCGATGATCGGCGCGATCGTGCTGACGCTTCGATCGCGCGAGGGTGTGAAACGTCAGCGCATTTCCGACCAGGTCGGGCGCACCCGAGAAGAATCCGTCGAAGTCCGTCACGTCGAACCGGGGAGCGGGGTCTGACATGATCGAAATCGGACTTTCCCATTATCTGACCGTGGCGGCGATCCTGTTCACGCTGGGCGTGTTCGGCATATTTCTGAACCGGAAGAACGTCATCATCATCCTGATGTCGGTCGAACTGATCCTGCTGGCGGTGAATATCAATCTGGTGGCGTTCTCGATCCATCTTAACGACCTTGCAGGCCAGGTGTTCGCGCTGTTGATCCTTGCCATCGCCGCCGCGGAAGCCGCCATTGGTCTTGCGGTTATCGTCGTCTATTTCCGAAACCGCGGTTCCATCGCGGTTGAAGATATCAACCTGATGAAGGGTTAGAGGCAGGATGTACGCGCTCGCCATATTCCTGCCGCTCGTCGGCGCCATCCTCGCCGGGTTCGGCGGCCGCGCGCTCGGAGATCGCGGCGCCCAGATCGTTACCAGCGGCTGTATGCTAATATCGGCGGTGCTCGGCTGCATTATTCTGGCTGAGGTCGGCCTTGGCGGAAACCCGCAGACGGTTGAGCTGTTCTCGTGGATCAACTCGGGCGCGTTTGAGGTCAACTGGACGCTGCGCTTCGACACGCTCACGGCCGTCATGGTGTTCGTTGTGACAGTGGTCTCGTCGATGGTTCATGTCTATTCCATCGGCTACATGAGCCACGATCCGCATATCCCGCGGTTCATGTCGTATCTCAGCTTCTTCACCTTCTTCATGTTGATGCTGGTCACCGCCGACAACCTGCTGCAGATGTTCTTCGGCTGGGAAGGCGTGGGGCTGTGTTCCTATCTGCTGATTGGGTTCTGGTACGAGAAACCGGAAGCCAACGCGGCCGCCATCAAGGCCTTCGTAGTCAATCGGGTCGGCGATTTCGGTTTTGCTCTGGGCATCATGGGCGTGTTCCTGATGTTCAATTCCATCAGTTTCGAGACCATTTTCGCTGCCGCGCCCGGCAAGGCGGATGCGACGATCCAGTTCCTCGGCTTCGAGGCACATGCGTTGACCACGCTGTGCATCCTGCTGTTTATCGGGGCGATGGGTAAATCGGCGCAGCTTGGGCTGCACACCTGGCTGCCGGACGCGATGGAAGGCCCGACGCCTGTCTCCGCGCTGATCCACGCCGCGACGATGGTGACGGCAGGGGTTTTTATGGTTGCGCGGCTGTCGCCGCTGTTCGAATACGCGCCGGATGCGTTGACGCTGGTAACCATCGTCGGCGCCACCACATGTCTGTTCGCCGCGACGGTGGCGTTGACGCAAACCGATATCAAGCGCGTTATCGCCTATTCGACCTGCAGCCAGCTCGGCTACATGTTCTTTGCCTGCGGCGTCTCGGCTTATTCAGCCGGTATCTTTCATCTGACGACGCACGCGTTCTTCAAGGCGTTACTGTTCCTGGGTGCCGGTTCGGTAATCCACGCGATGTCATCTGAACAGGATATGCGCCGTATGGGTGGTATCTGGAAAATGATCCCCGTGACCTACACGCTGATGTGGATCGGCAGTCTGGCGCTGGCAGGCATACCATTCTTCGCCGGCTTCTATTCCAAGGATCTAATCATTGAAGCTGCGTTCGGTGCGAACACGTCGGTCGGCATGTATGCCTTCTGGATGGGCATCATCGCCGCCATTCTGACGGCGTTCTATTCCTGGCGCCTGATTATCATGACGTTCCATGGGGAAAGCCGGGCGGACGAAAAGACGCTGGCTCATGTCCATGAATCACCGAAGGTGATGCTGATCCCGCTTCTGGTGCTGGCCGTGGGGGCGATTTTCTCAGGCTTCGTCGGTTATGCGTATTTCGCGGGCGACAATATGAATGCGTTCTGGGGAGACTCGATCTTCGTACTTCCCGGCACCGATCCAATTGCAGCGGCCAAGCAGGTGCCGGCCTGGGTCATCACGCTGCCGATCGTCGTCGCAGTCGTCGGGATCGGAGCTGCTTACTATGCCTATATGGCCAAGCCAGACCTGCCCGGCCTTCTGGCCGAACGGTTCCAGGGCACGTACAAGTTCCTGCTTAACAAATGGTACTTCGACGAACTCTACGACTTCCTGTTCGTCCGTCCGGCACATCGTCTGGGCCGCAACCTCTGGAAAGACGGCGACGGCGCGGTAATCGACGGTCTGGGCCCCGACGGTGTTGCTTCGGCGGCGAGATATCTGGCGCAGAAAGTTGCGTCGATGCAGTCTGGATATGTCTATCACTATGCGTTCGCCATGCTGATCGGCGTTGCCGGCATCGTAACCTGGTACCTTGTCGTCGGGTCGGGGGGCTGATTGATGTCCTATAGCTGGCCCATCCTGTCTCTGGTGACGTTCCTGCCAACCATCGGTGCGCTCGCCATTCTGCTGATCCGCGGCGATGCGAAGACCGTTGCCCGTAATGCGCGTGCCACCGCGCTGTGGACGTCGATCGCCACGTTTATTGTCTCGATCTTTTTATGGGTCGGGTTCGACACCTCGACCGCCGACTTCCAGTTCGTCGAGAAAATCGCGTGGATTCCGTCTTTCGGGATCAATTACCACATGGGCGTGGACGGCATTTCCGTCTTCTTCGTATTGCTGTCGACCTTCCTGACACCGCTTTGCATCCTGGCGAGCTGGGAGGCGATTGAGCACCGCGTAAAGGAATACATGATCGCGTTCCTGGTGCTGGAAACGCTGATGATCGGCATGTTCTGCGCGCTCGACTTCGTGCTGTTCTACATCTTCTTCGAAGCTGTGCTGATCCCGATGTTCCTGATCATCGGGATCTGGGGTGGCGGGCGCCGAGTCTATGCGGCGTTCAAGTTCTTCCTCTATACGCTGACCGGCTCCGTGCTGATGCTGATCGCGATCCTCGTGATCTACTTCGAGACCGAGACGACGGATATTCCGACGCTGCTGGACGCGATGCTCGATCCACGCATGCAGCTATGGCTCTGGCTCGCCTTCTTCGCCAGCTTTGCGGTGAAAGTACCGATGTGGCCGGTGCATACCTGGCTGCCCGATGCGCATGTGGAAGCGCCCACCGCGGGCTCTGTCATTCTGGCCGGCGTTCTGTTGAAAATGGGCGCCTATGGCTTCCTGAGATTTTCGGTCCCGATGCTGCCCTATGCGACCGAATACTTCACGCCGCTGATTTACACTCTGTCGATCGTGGCCGTCATATACACCTCCCTCGTCGCCCTGGCGCAGGAGGACATGAAGAAGCTAATCGCCTATTCATCAGTCGCGCATATGGGTTTCGTGACGATCGGCATTTTCACCCTGACGCAACAGGGTGTGCAGGGCGCAGTCGTGCAGATGCTGAGCCACGGTTTCGTATCCGGCGCCCTGTTCCTGTGCGTGGGCGTGATCTACGACCGAATACATACCCGTGAAATCGCGCGCTATGGCGGGTTGGTCGAACGAATGCCCAAATACGCGCTGGTCTTCATGGTGTTCATGCTCGCCTCTGTCGGCCTGCCGGGTACCAGCGGTTTCGTCGGGGAATTTCTGATCCTTGTCGGCGCCTTCGAGGCGAATACTTGGGTGGCGGCCCTGGCGACGACGGGCATTATTCTGGGCGCGGCCTACATGCTCTATCTCTATCGCCGGGTAATCTTCGGCAAGCTGGAGAAAGACGATCTCAAGGCCATTCTCGATCTGAATCCGCGGGAGATCGCCATCTTCGCTCCGCTGATCGTGGTGACGGTCTGGATGGGCATCTGGCCCGCACCGTTCCTTGAGGTCATGGATGCATCTATCGCCAATCTGATCGAGCAGCACAAGGTGGCCATGAATGCGCTGCAGTCCGTCACGGTGGCAGGGAACTAGGCGGATATGACCGATATGATCACCACTGCCGATATCTATCCCGTTCTGCCGGAGCTGTTCCTGGCGGTCGCAGCGATGGCGTTGCTGATGTACGGCGTGTTCCGCGGTGACAAGTCGACGGGCAGCTGTTCGTGGCTGGCGGTCTTGGCGCTGATCGTTACCGGCGTGATCATGTCGCTGTTGCCGGAAAACGCGGAATCAGCGTTCCGCGGGCAATTTGTCGTCGACCAGTTCGCGCGCTTCATGAAATGGCTGGTGCTTCTTGGTTCCGCGCTCGCGGTCGTCATGTCAATGAACTACAACGCACGCGAGCAAATCGAACGGTTCGAATTCCCGGTGCTCATCCTGTTTGCAAGCCTCGGCATGCTGCTGATGGTGTCGGCGAACGACCTGATTTCGCTGTATGTCGGTCTCGAACTGCAAAGCCTGGCGTTGTACGTGATCGCTGCCTTCCGCCGCGATTCCACGAAATCTTCCGAAGCCGGTCTGAAATACTTTGTCCTAGGTGCGTTGTCGTCGGGTATGTTGCTGTACGGCGCGTCGATGATCTACGGATTTGCGGGCACGACGCGCTTCGATGCATTGGCAGCTCTCTTCACCGGTCCGAGCGCAGATCCGGGCGTTGGGGTTGTCGTCGGCCTTGTATTCCTGCTGGCTGGGCTGGCCTTCAAGGTATCGGCGGTGCCGTTCCACATGTGGACGCCGGACGTGTATGAAGGCGCACCGACGCCGGTCACCGCGTTCTTCGCCGTGGCGCCGAAAATTGCGGCAATCGCACTTCTGGTGCGAACGATGGTCGGGCCCTTTGGCGAACTGTTCGCCCAGTGGCAGCAAATCATCGTCTTCATTTCCATCGCCTCCATGCTGCTGGGCGCATTGGCAGCCATCTGGCAGACCAACATAAAGCGTCTTCTGGCCTATAGCTCCATTGGCCATATCGGCTATGCGCTGGTCGGTCTCGCCGCCGGGTCGGAAGAAGGCATTCGCGGCATCGGCGTCTATATGGCGATCTATCTCGCCATGAATGTCGGCACATTCTGCTGCGTTCTGTCGATGCGCCGTCAGGGGGTTCTGGCAGAGGGGATCGACGATCTTGCAGGCCTGGCACGAAACCATCCCATGATGGCCGCCGCGATGGCGATCTTCATGTTCTCCATGGCAGGTATACCGCCACTGGCCGGTTTCTTCGGCAAACTCTATGTCTTCATGGCGGCGGTGAACGAAGGTCTCTACGTTCTGGCGATTATCGGGGTGCTGACCAGCGTTATCGGCGCGTTCTATTACCTGCGTATCGTCAAGATCATGTATTTCGACGAACCGGCCGATGCATTCGACCGAACCGCCGGGCGCGAAATCGGCGCGATCATGGCGGTCGCCGGTATGTTCACCCTACTGTTCTTTGTCTTCCCGTCACCGATCGTAGAAGGCGCCGGCCAGGCCGCAGCGGTCCTGTTTGCGTCTGGATAGAAGCACCTTGTCTTCGCCGGCGCAGTGTGTGTCCTTGCCAGATGGGTACGTTCTTCGCACTTTCGACGAAATCGACGGCACGAATGCCGAAGCGCTGCGCGCCGGATGTCCGCACGGGCTGGTCGTTACGGCGGACCGGCAGACGGCGGGCAGGGGGCGGCAGCAGCGCGTCTGGCAGTCTCCGCCCGGGAATCTGTATGCCACGATCTGCGTCGGCCTGACCGACCTCCGCATCGCGGGGCAGGTCGCCTTTGTGGCGGCCCTTGCGGTGCTGGATACGGTGTCGGAACTGGTGCCTGGGCCGGCATTCGCGCTCAAATGGCCGAATGACGTGCTTTGTTGCGGGCGGAAACTGTCGGGCATCCTGATCGAAGCGGGGGAGACCGGCGGATACGCGGTCGGGATCGGAATCAATCTCGCGCACGCACCGCCGGACGATGAAGTGCGTTTTCCGGCAACCAGCTTACACGCGGCATCGGGTGCCGACATACCGACGGCGGCGGCGATCGGCTCTCTGTGCCGCCATTTCGACCGCTGGTACCGGCGCTGGCAGGCCGATGGGTTCGAACCGCTGCGCGCCGTGTGGCTTGCGTCGGCGCACGGGATCGGCGATACCATCGCCGCATCCACAGGAAGCGGCGTTGTAGAAGGCCGTTTCGAAGATCTCGATAGCGACGGGTCGCTGATCCTGGTGGACGCAGGCGGCGAAGCTCACGCAATTGTCGCCGGGGACGTGTTTTTTCCCGAAACGGACTGATTGAATGCTGCTGACCATCGACTCCGGAAACACCAACATCGTTTTCGCCCTGTACGAGGGGGAGAAGCAGCGCGGCGTGTGGCGGCGGGCGAATGACAATCGACAGACGGCGGATGAATACGGGGTCTGGCTGTTGCAGCTGATGGCGCTGGCAAAACTCCATCCGGAAGACGTCGACGCGGCAATCATTGCTACTGTGGTGCCCGATACACTGTTCAGTCTGAAAGGCTTGTGCCGAAACTATTTCGACGTCGAACCGTTGGTCGTCGGCGATCCTGATGTCCAGCTTGGGATAGATGCGCTGGTCGATACGCCCGAAGCCGTCGGCGCCGACCGTCTCGTCAATGCCGTTGCCGCGCATGAAGAGTATGGCGGACCGCTGATTATTCTCGATTTCGGCACCGCGACAACCTTCGACGTGATAAACGCCGACGGTAACTATGTCGGAGGTGTGATTGCGCCCGGCATAAACCTTTCAGTTGAGGCATTGCACCGGGCTGCAGCGATGCTGCCCAAGGTATCCGTTGCGCCGCCGCAAACCGTAATTGGTACACGCACGACACCAGCGATGCAGTCCGGCATCTACTGGGGATATGTCGGCCTGATCGAAGGGCTCGTGGACCGCATACGCAAGGAATACGGTGAGGAATTGCGGGTGGTCGCAACCGGCGGCCTCGCCCCGATGTTCGAACCTGCGACTGATGTGATCGAAAAAGTCGATCGAAACCTCACCCTGCGGGGTCTGGTCAGCATTCACGCCCGGAACACCGCATGAGCTCTGACGAAGTGGTGTTCGTCCCGCTGGGCGGCGCGGGCGAAATCGGCATGAATATGAGCCTTTATGGCCATGATGGTCACTGGCTGATGATCGATATGGGCATCGCCTTTGGCGACGATACGACGCCCGGTATCGATGTGATGACGCCGGATCCCGCCTTTGCGCTGGATCAGCTGGACCGACTTTCCGGCCTTATCGTGACGCACGCCCATGAAGATCATCTCGGCGCGATCCCCTATTTGTGGCGCAAAATTCGCTGTCCGATCTACGCCACGCCCTTTGCCTGCGGTCTGTTGCGTCGCAAGCTGGAAGACGTGGACCTGCTGGACCAGGTCGATTTGATGGAAATCCCGGTGGCGGGAAGTGTCGATATCGGGCCGTTTACCGTCGACCTGATCCCGGCGGCACATTCCGTGCCGGAGGCCAACATTCTGTCGATCCGGACCGGCGCCGGCATCATCGTCCATGCGACGGACTGGAAAATCGATCCGAAACCGCTGGTCGGCCGGGTCACGAATGAGGACGCTTTGCGCAGTCTGGGCGACGAAGGGGTGCTGGCACTAGTATGTGACTCCACCAATGTATTTGTCGAGGGCGAGGCGGGGTCGGAAGCGGCGCTGCGCAAAAGCCTGATCGAGATTATCGGAAAATGCGAAGGCCGCGTTGCGGTCGCAAGCTTCGCCAGCAACGTGGCGCGGGTCGCGGCCATCAACCGGGCTGCGGTCGAAACCGGGCGTCATCCTACGCTGGTCGGCCGATCGCTGTGGCGTAGCGTCGATATCGCGCGCGAATGCGGCTATCTGGACGATATTGAGCCGTTCGTGCCGGAGCAGGAAATCGGCTTTATCCCGCCGGAAAACGTGCTGATGGGCGTGACCGGTTCGCAGGGAGAGCCACGGTCCGCGCTGGCCCGCATAGCTTCGGGATCGCATCAGAACGTGTCGTTTGATCCGGGCGATACCGTTATTTTCTCATCACGGGAAATTCCGGGGAACGAACTCGCGATTGGCAGGATCCAGAACCAGCTTGCCCGTATGGGCGTCAACGTCATCACGGAGCGGGACGGTTTCGTCCATGTATCCGGCCACCCGGGTCGAAAAGAGTTGATGGAAATGTATCAATGGATCCGGCCCCAGATTCTGGTGCCGATACATGGCGAACTGCGCCACCTTCAGGAACAGAAGAGGTTCGCGGATAAGTGCCAGATACCGCAAACGCAGATTGCCGAAAACGGTACCATGATCACCCTGTCGAAGGCCGGCCCGCAAGTGGTCGACCATGTCGCTACCGGCCGCCTCGCGGTGGACGGTCGGCGGTTAGTACCCATCGACGGTGCGGTGATCCGCGAACGCAACCGTATCCGGTTCAACGGTGCCGCGGTAGCGACGGTAGTGATGGACGCGAGAGGCAGGCTGGTCAGCGATCCGCAATTGACGGTGCAGGGCGTGCTCGAGGGAGACGCGGAGGGTGATATGTGGGAGCACGCGGTTGATGCAGTGATCGATGCGATCAACGACCTGCGC
>DKQG01000024.1 GCA_002471575.1 Alphaproteobacteria bacterium UBA7314
CCGTCGGGGTTCGTAGTGATTGTCGCCGAGGCTCTGCTACTGATCCACCGTCGGTTCAGTCGACCGGTTTGAAAAAGCCGGCCGCCCGGTATTGCTTCGGCCAAGCGTAATCCTCGATATCCAGCGCCCGGGCGGCGTGATGCGCGAAGTACGGGTCGTAAAGCTGTCCTTTTGCCATGCAGCATAAATCTGCGCGGCCTTCGGCGATAACCTCGTTGATCTGTTGCGGGCCGCCCACATTTCCGACCGTCATAGTTGGGATGCCCGCCTCGTTTCGGATCCGTTCACTGAAAGGTGTTTGAAACAGGCCGTCGACCCGGGGACGGACATCGTCAGTCACGTTGCCGCTTGAAACATCGACGATATCGATGCCCGCTTCCTTCAGCATCCTGCCGATCTCGACCGCGTCGTCGACTTCGGTGCCGCCTTCCACCCAGTCATAGGCAGAAATACGCATGGAGACCGGTTTTTCATCGGGCCAGTTGTCACGGATAGCTCGGAAGACCGCGAGCGGAAAACGCATTCGGTTTTCAAGTGGCCCGCCATAGTCATCGTTGCGGGTATTCGACAGCGGCGAAATGAAGCTGGAGATCAGATAACCGTGCCCGCCGTGGATCTCGATCATGTCGAATTCGGCTTCGTTGGCCCACCGCGTGCCCTGTTCGAACGCGTCGATCAAGCGCGCCATGTCGTCTTCGCTCATCTGGCGCGGTGTCTGGCTGTCCGCCGAAAACGGTATGGGTGACGGCGCGATGATTTCCCAGGCCTGGTTGTCAGGCAGCGGGCCTCCGCCTTCCCACGCGACCTCGCAGCTCGCCTTTCGGCCTGCATGGGCAAGCTGGATGGCGATTTTTGCGTCCGAATGGCTGTGGACGAAATCTACCACTCGTTTCCAGGCGTCGACATGTTCCGGCTTGTACATGCCGGCACAGCCGTTCGAAATCCGACCTTCCGGCGAAACATCCGTCATTTCCGTAATGACGAGTCCCGTTCCGCCCATCGCGCGGCTGCCCAGATGTACGACATGCCAGTCGTTTACGGTGCCGTCGATAGCCGAATACTGGCACATCGGCGACATGACCAGACGGTTTCTGACGGTCATTCCGCGAAGGGTGAAGGGCGTGAACATGGGGGTGTCGGACATTTCGGTATTTTCCCTGTCTGGATCTATGGGAGCGGAGGTCAGATAGGTTTACCCGCGCTTGTCGCCCATGCATTGGCCATGAATATATTGGATGGCAAGTGTTCGTCCAGCACCTTGCGGGCGGCTTCCGCACCAGCAACAGGAAGCATTCCTGTATCGAGGACGCCGATTTGTTTCAGGGCCGAGCCCTGGTCCCAGTAGATGTGCTCATGGCAGACCTTGTCGCCACGGAATTTGACGATCAGGACCGTTGCCAGTTCTACGTATTCCTGGGTCGGCTCGATTTCCGGGAAATATCGGTCGAGCATCTGGTCGTGCTTGAAGCGAACCACGAGCTCCAGCACGACCCGGTCCGGGCCAAGAGTATGCGATACGGTGACGCTGCTGCGGTCCGTCGAATTCTGTTCGACGAAATGATACTTATAGAATCGTTTCAGCATGTCGTGTCCGACGCCGCCCGCAAGGGTTGCTACGTGATTTACGTAGGGGTCCGAAATCATGGTTTCCATGGTGGCGTCGACATCTCGTGTTTCGAATTCGTGGCGGATGTGTTCCGCAAAAAGCGCGACATAGTCGTAGTGTGGCCCTACCATGCGCCGGATCAGTTCAAGGGTCCGGGAATGTGCCAGGCTGTCGACGCGGCCATCAAAAGCGGGATGACCGGGCAGCGAAAATCCGGCGGCAGCGTCGTGCCATTCGTAAACCCGGGAACCATTTGAGGGATCGAGGCCCGTCCGTAGGGCACACACAAGTGCGGATGCGTCCGAATCATCCTTTGTGCCGAATTGCCATACGGTAGGGCAGGCGCAGGCCCTGTTCAGGGTGTCAGCCGGCGCGGACGGATCGGGGTCAAAGGCGACGACCGCGTCGAACTTTCCGGCGACGGCCAATGCCGCTTCGATGGGTTTTCCATGGGCGATGCATACCGGGCCGCCAGTACATTCAGTTTTTTCAGCAAGCGTGTCGGCCGCGGCGGCCACCTCGGCTGGCGCCGGCGATCCAGGCAGATTAAGAACTGCGTAGCCTTCTTCCGCGAACAGGGTGCCACGCGCGTTCGCGATGCTGGCTGATACATCGCCACAAAGCAGCACCAGTCCCGGTCCGCTTCCGGACTCGTGGACTTGTAAATTTTGCTTGTCATCCGCTCTTCTCATGACGCTGTACTCCGTTTGCCTATTGTTGCGGTGTCAGGATGGTATTCAATCTCCCGGCGCGAAAGCCGCGTGAGGAAAGATAAGAATCGGGGAGGAAAAATGGTGCCGCCGGTGAGAATTGAACTCACGGCCTCACCCTTACCAAGGGTGCGCTCTACCCCTGAGCTACGGCGGCATCCAAAGGGCGAAGCACAATGCCATTGGCGGGCCAAATGTCAACTGCATGTGTACCGGATTGGGGATATAACAATCGTATGGAAAATGATGGTAAACCCCGCCCCAGCCGCGAGGAAGTACGCCGCGCCCGTCAGGCAGAAGCGCTGCGCGCCAATCTGCAACGCCGCAAGCAACAGGTGCGTGAACGGGAAGACGCCAGCAAGCGCGACGGCGGTCCGGCCGGCAGCGGCCCCGTGTCTCGTAAATAATCGCACATTGCTGGCCATCGCCGGGTGTCAGCATTATAAATCGCTGTCCCCAAACTTATCGGAATTTGAGACGTTAACCAGCCGCGCGTCGCGCGGGTCGCATCAACAGGAAAAATGGATCAGATCGTCATTCAGGGCGGCAATCGTCTTAGCGGAGAGATTGCAATCAGCGGCGCGAAAAATGCCGCACTGCCGCTTATGGCAGCCAGTTTGCTCAGCTCCGAACCTCTGAAACTCGCAAATCTGCCACGGCTGGCAGATATTTCGACTATGTCTAAATTACTGACGCAGCATGGGGTCGAGGTTCAGCAATCGGACGGCAAGGGTCCCGGGGTGACCATGACATTCGATGCCGCCGGGGTGGATAACACCATTGCACCGTATGACCTTGTCCGCCGCATGCGGGCCTCCGTGCTTGTGCTAGGCCCGCTGGTCGCCCGGTTCGGTAAGGCAAAGGTTTCCCTACCGGGTGGATGTGCCATTGGCACACGGCCGGTCGATCTCCATATTCAGGGACTGGAAGCGCTTGGGGCCAGAATCGAACTGGATGGCGGGTATATAACCGCCATGGCGCCGAACAGACTTGTCGGCGAAAAGGTTGCCTTTCCCTTCGTGTCTGTCGGGGCGACCGAAAACATCATGATGGCGGCGTGTCTGGCAAAGGGCGAAAGCGTCCTGACAAACGCCGCGCGCGAGCCAGAGGTTACGGATCTAGCGAATTGTCTCGTTGCGATGGGGGCAAAAATCGACGGGATTGGCTCCGATACACTCACCATTCAGGGCGTAGACAATCTGTCCGCTGCGACGCATGCCGTTGTCGGAGACCGCATAGAGGCGGGGACCTATGCGATGGCCGCGGCGATTACGGGCGGCGAACTGACCCTTGCTGGTGTGCCGTCCGATATGCTTGAAGCGGTGTTCAAGACGTTGTCGAAAGCGGGGCTGATACTCGAAGATACGCCCAGGGGAACAAGTGTTAGCCTCGATCCCGGCGGGCTGCGCGGGGTCGACGTGATGACCGAACCTTTCCCGGGGTTCCCGACTGACCTGCAGGCGCAGGTCATGGCCATGATGTCGGTTGCCGAGGGCGCGGCTATGATCACCGAGACGATTTTCGAAAACCGGTTCATGCACGTGCCGGAGCTGTCGCGTATGGGGGCGAATGTTAACGTTCACGGCGCGTCGGTGATGGTGCGAGGCGTTGACCGACTGACAGGTGCGGAAGTGATGGCAACCGATCTGCGCGCGTCTTCGTCGCTGGTACTCGCGGCTCTTGCAGCCAGAGGGGAGACGGTGATACGGCGTGTGTATCACCTCGACCGCGGTTATGAACGTATCGAGGAAAAACTTGCGGCATGCGGCGCAGTTATCGAGCGCCGGTTCGAAGGATAGGGACTGAAGACCGATGTCCGAAAAAATGCTGAAACTCGCCGCTACAGATAAAGAGGATATAGTCGTCCTGTCGGCATTGTTGCAGGATGCCGTTGTTCCAGCGAGCGAAATGATCTACTTAGCCGCCGAGCACCGATTTGCTATCGTCGTGTACCGGTTTCGCTGGGAAGACGCGGGCGAGGAGAGGGTGTCTGGGGCAATTTATGAACGTATCCGCTGCGGTATCTCATTCGATAGGGTCACCGGGGTGCGCCACCGGAATCTGGATCAGTCGCAGCGCGGTGAAATGCTTGATTTACTGGCGCTCGAAGCAGCGAGAGAGTATGTAGACCTGCTTTTTGCGGGTAGCGCGACGATCCGGCTCGAGGTCGAGTCGATCCTTTGCCACGCGGAGGATTTAGGCGAAGCTTGGCCGACGAAGTGGCGCCCCGCACATAATGAGAGCGCCTGACCTTTTAGGACGCTGGCATCGCCGCAGGAGAACAAGATGATTGCCGCCAATGAAAATCTGCGTCTCGCCGTACCTCGCGGGCGCATATTAGAGGAATTGCTGCCGCTGATGGCGGAAGCCGGGATCGAGCCGGAACCGGCATTTTACGACAAGCAGGAACGCAAGCTGGAATTCGCTTCCAACATCCCGAACCTGTCGATTCTGCGCGTCAGATCGTTCGATATTGCCACCTTCGTCGCTTTCGGCGTCGCCCAGATAGGTATTGCCGGCCGCGACGTGCTGATGGAGTTCGATTTCCCCGAGGTTTACGCACCGCTCGATCTTGGTATCGGGGCGTGCCGGATGGTGGTGGCGCAATCCCGAGAATTACACGAAAAGGACAACCCGCGCCGATGGAGCCATGTCCGGGTCGCCACCAAATATCCGGAAATCACCCGCCGTCACTTCGCGGCCCGCGGTGTGCAGGCCGAATGCGTGAAACTGAATGGTGCGATGGAAATCGCCCCGTCGCTGGGTCTTTGCCGGCGGATCGTCGACCTCGTGTCCACGGGATCCACGTTGGAGGCAAACGGACTGGAGGAAGTAGAGGAGATCGCCAAGATCACTTCGCGTCTTGTCGTAAACCGTGCGGCGATGAAAACCCGGCCGGAGGAAATCCATGGTTGGATCGACCGTTTCGAGGAGGCGCGGGATGCCGCTTAGGCTGTCCCATAACGCGGCCGGATTTTCGGAGGATTTCGACGCTTATATCTCCCGGCGCCGGGACTTTGCGGAGGATGTATCCGGAATCGTTGCCGACATCGTTGCAGATGTACGCCAACGCGGCGATGCCGCCGTGATGGATTACACGTCGCGGTTCGACCGGCTCGATGTATCGGGTGGATTGCGCCTGGATCCTTCCCTGATCGAGGCCGCCCGAGATGCCTGCCCGCCGGACCAGATTGCTGCGCTTGAAACTGCGGCTGCCAGAATTCGGGCTTTTCATGAACGGCAGCTGCCCGACGGTATTGCCTTTACCGATTCGGACGGTGTGCGTCTCGGTGCGCGGTGGACTCCCATTTCCGCAGCCGGTATTTACGTGCCCGGCGGTACCGCAGCCTATCCCAGCTCGGTCCTGATGAACGCGATACCAGCGGCGGTTGCCGGTGTGTCGCGGGTCGTCATGGTAGTGCCGACACCGGACGGGGAGACCAATCCGCTCGTGCTGGCAGCAGCGCACCTAGCGGGTGTGACAGAAATATATCGGATTGGTGGCGCGCAGGCAGTTGCCGCGCTCGCCTTCGGAACGGACACGATCGCGCCGGTGGATAAGATCACCGGTCCGGGGAATGCGTTCGTGGCCGAAGCAAAACGGCAGGTTTTCGGGACTGTCGGGATCGACATGATTGCGGGCCCGTCGGAAATTCTTGTTGTCGCGGACGCGGAAAACGATCCGGCATGGATTGCTGCCGATCTGCTGTCTCAGGCGGAACACGATACGTCATCCCAATCGGTGCTAATAACCGACAGCGGTGCATTGGCCGATGCGGTCGCCGATGGGATCGAGAGCCTTCTGGGGAACCTGCCGCGCCACGACATCGCGCGTCAAAGCTGGGAAGATCACGGCGCCATCATCCTTGTCGACAACCTGTTCCGCGCTGCAGAACTGGTCAACCGTATCGCACCCGAGCATCTGGAACTGGCTGTGGAGGACCCGGACGGCCTCGCCGAAAAAATCACCCATGCCGGGGCGATTTTTCTGGGACGACACACGCCCGAGGCGATTGGTGATTACGTTGCCGGCCCAAACCATGTGTTGCCGACCGCGCAAAGCGCCCGGTTTTCTTCCGGGCTCGGAGTTATCGATTTCATGAAACGCACCACGTTGGTGTCTTGCGATGCGGATGCGCTTTCGCGGATCGGTCCCGCTGCGGTGACACTAGCGGAGGCCGAAGGACTAGACGCGCATGCCTGGGCGGTAACAGTCCGTCTGAACAAGCGCTGACGGCGGAACGGACGCCGATGTCGGAGGAGCGCAACAAGCTGTTCGATGTCAGACTCGATGACCACAATTTCGTCGCCCGCAATCCGGAAGTAGAACATGAACGCCGCATCGCCATCTATGACTTGCTAGAAGACAACAAGTTCGAGATCGTCGGCAGCGATCTCGGCCCGTACGCCCTATGCCTGAAGCACCAAGAAACTCGGCTGATTTTCGAAATTACCTCCAGCGACGGCACCCATGTCGCCGAAATCCAGTTGTCGCTATCGGTGTTTCGCAAGATCATCCGTGACTACTTCACCGTCTGCGAGAGCTACTACGATGCCATCAAGTCGGCCTCGCCGTCGAAAATCGAGGCGATCGATATGGGGCGAAGGGGCCTCCACGACGAAGGCGCCGTGATGCTGCGCGAGAAGCTGGAAGAACATGTCGAGGTCGACGATAGCACCGCGCGACGCCTGTTCACGCTGATCTGCGTTCTGCACGTGCGAGGGTGACGGATTTGCCCGCCCGCCCTTCCAGTCTTCTGTTCGTATGCGGCGAAAACGCTCTGAGGTCGCCCATGGCTGAAGCGTTGACCAAAAACCGTTACGGAACGGAGATATTCGTGGACTCGGTTGGGGTTCGTGATGGCGACCTGGATCCCATGGCAATCGAAGTGATGGATGAAATCGGGATCGATATGTCGCGGCATAAATCTAAGCGGCTGGACGATCTGATGGACACCTCGTTCGAGGTCATCGTGACATTGTCGCCCGAAGCGCAGCACAAGGCAATCGAGCTGACCCGGGTTACCGCATCGGAGGTTGAATACTGGCCGACGCCGGATCCGTCGGTCGCGGAAGGCCACAGGGAGGCGCGTCTCGCTGCATATCGCGATCTTCGCGATTATCTCGCCCGGCGTATCGGCGAACGATTTAAAGAAGAGGGCAGAACATGAACGGCTTGCCCATCTGTTTCGTGTCCCTAAAACCCTTGACCTTAACGCGCTTAACCCGCACTTTCCCGCCAAATACGGATAAGGCTGGGAAGAGTGATGGCTAAAGAAGATCTTATTGAGTTCTCGGGAACGGTTCTCGAATTGCTCCCCAACGCGATGTTCAGGGTGAAGCTGGATAACGATCATGAAGTGCTCGCCCACACATCCGGTAAGATGCGTAAAAACCGTATCCGAGTTCTCGCCGGTGACCGCGTCAACGTCGAGATGACGCCCTACGACCTGACGAAGGGTCGTATCACCTTCCGCTTCAAATAGCTCTGATGGTCCGGAAATCCGGGCCGCAACGGCTTGTTCTCGCTTCGGCGTCTCCGCGGCGCCGCGATCTGCTCGCCCAAATTGGACTTGTGCCGGACGAAGTTCTCCCCGCCGATATCGACGAAACGCCGCTGAGGAACGAACAACCTGGACCGTTGGCCAAGCGCCTGTCCCGTGAAAAGGGTGAAGCGGTCGCCGCCGCGAATACGGATGCTTGGGTTTTATCCGCCGATACCGTTGTCGGGCTTGGGCGGCGTATCCTCGGCAAACCCGGAGACGAGACGGAGGCGCGCCGTTTTCTAAAACTGTTGTCAGGACAGCGACACAAGGTTTTCGGCGGTATCACGGTTGTGGCCCCAGATGCCGATCCAGTGACCAAGCTGGTTACCACGTCCGTCACGTTCAAACGGCT
>DKQG01000009.1 GCA_002471575.1 Alphaproteobacteria bacterium UBA7314
GACATCAATCGTTAAGAAACCCCAACACCTATCCAAACGGGACAACGGCCGATTAAATTACATTTTGGCTGGCGTCTTGTTGGCAGTGCTCGCATTCGGACCCCCCACAGTATTCAACGGTACAACCTTGATCACTACACTGCGGATTACTACACCGTCACCGCACCTTCGGCCACCACGACAGCCGCAAAGGTTGCTGCTCGCCCCTGCCCAGTTGCCCTCGCTACCTGCTTTGACACCCGTTTTTTACCTGGTTTCTTCCAGCGAGCCTTTCAAAATAACCCGTTGTTGTGCTTTTCCTCAGCCAATCCTTTGTTTCATATTGACAGAAAATTAAGAACCACCGACCACTTTGAAAGAATCTAAAACTCAACCAGTAAACAACCATATACCCAAATCATAGCCCGCCGTCATAAAACGCCTCGAACGGCTCAACAGTTTCCACTATTTTTACGCTATGAGCGAAACTTCTCCAAAAAAACGCCCGGCCATCGATGACCTCCTCGAGGTTATGGCTCGTCTCCGCGACGTTGAAAACGGCTGCACATGGGACCGTGAGCAGACCTTTTCCACTATCGCGCCCTACACCATCGAGGAAGCCTACGAAGTTGCCGATGCCATCGAGACCGGCGACATGGACCAGCTGGAAGATGAACTGGGAGACCTGCTTTTCCAAGTCGTGTTTCATGCCCAAATGTCCTTTGAAGCTGGCGGCTTCGATTTCGACAGCGTGGCCCGGCGAATTGCTACAAAAATGCGAGACCGCCACCCCCACGTCTTCAATGGAGAGGACGAGCGGACGTCGGCCGGCCAGACAATCGCCTGGGAAGAACAAAAGGCCGCCGAACGTGATGCTCGCGCCGCTAAATCGGGTCGAAAACCGAGCGCTCTTGACGGAGTAGCACTCGCACTACCGGCACTGATGCGGGCGCAAAAACTTCAGAAACGTGCGGCGCGTGAGGGATTTGACTGGGCATATCTACCGCCGGTAATCGCTAAGATCCGCGAAGAACTTGAGGAGGTAGAAGCCGAAATTTCGGCAGGTCGGGACCAGGTCCGTTTACAGGACGAAGCCGGCGATCTTCTGTTTGCATGCGTCAACCTCGCCCGCCACCTCGGCATCGATGCCGAGATAGCCCTCCGCGACGCTAATGCAAAGTTTGACCGGCGTTTTCGCGCTGTCGAGGACAGTCTTGCCCGGGAAGGTAAATCTCTGGCGGAGGCGGATCTCGACGAAATGGAAACTCACTGGACCGCGGTAAAAGCAAAGGAGTAATGGCTGACGGGCGGCCCTATCTGCGCCCCATCACGTAAAATTCGTCATTGGGTCGCATCGCTGTGAAATTCGCCATCCGGTTGGACATCCCGAAAAACGCGGTGATGCCGGCAATGTCCCAGATATCATCGTCCGAGAAGCCATGGCCGTGCAATGTAGCGAAGTCTTTTTCATTCACGGCGTCTGCTTCATTCGATACCTTGAGGGCAAACTCCAACATCGCCATCTGTCGCGGCGTAATATCCGCCTCTCGATAATTGATCGCCACCTGATCGGCAATCGTCGATTGTTTCGCACGTATTCGGAGAACCGCCCCGTGCGCGACGACACAATATTGGCAACGATTGTCGCTGGAAGTAGCAACGACAATCATTTCTCGCTCAGCCGCCGTCAGTCCGCCGTCCCGTAGCATCAAGGCGTCATGATATGCCATAAATGCACGCAATTCGTCTGGGCGATGGGCCAGAACTAGAAAAACATTGGGGACAAAACCGACCTTTTCCTGCACCGAAAGGATCATTTCTCTTAAATCTTCTGGCAGATCGGCTATTTCCGGCACAGGAAATCGGCTTATGGGTTTTTGTGTCATAGAGTTCTAACTATCTAGCCGAACGGCACCCAGGCTTTCTGAACCGCAGGCCGCGCCTCGATCGCGTCGTGCCAGCGTTTGACGTTCGGGTAATCCTCGAGGCCGATATCGTTGACGCCGTGAATATGAATATCAGGATAGACGGCTATATCGCAGACGGAGTAGCTACCGATCACGTATTCATTTTCGGCCAGCCGCTGGTCATACATGCCAAGCATATCGCGCATCACCCCTTCGTAATGCTCTTTCGCACGCGGCACATCTTCGCCGAGACGGATCCAGAAAAGGCCGTATTGCTGGGCAAGCGTCGTAAACTGCGCCGAGCCGTAGAACAACCATTGTTCGGCCTCAATCTGCTTGACCGGATCCGACGGGTACAGGCCGTTGTCCGCCTTCTGCGCTAAGTAGCGCAAGATCGCACCAGATTCGCACAGTGAGATCCTGTTGCCGCCGGGCCCGTCGTGGTCGACGATCGCTGGGATCTTGTGGCCTGGGCTGATCTTGAGATATTCCGGCTTGAACTGATCTTTTTCGCGAATGTTTACCGGTTTCAGCTCATACTCAAGGCCGCTTTCCTCCGCCATCTGCCGCGCCTTGTAGCCGTTATCGGTCATCCAAGTATAAAGCTCGAACATATCGGTATTCCCTATTGTTTTTTGAGATTGAGGATCAAGCTGGACGTGTCGAAGCGGTTGCCGCCTCTGCCCTGAACTTCGCCATAGAAACCGTCGACCATCTCGGTGACGGGCAGTTTCGCGCCGTTGCGTGCGGCTTCGTCGATGCAGATCCCGAGGTCTTTACGCATCCAGTCAACGGCGAAGCCGAACTCGAACTCACCGTCGACCATCGAGCCAGCCCGGTTATCCATCTGCCACGACTGAGCGGCCCCCCCCGACATCACTTCGGCAGCGCGCTTCGCATCAAGCCCGGCGGCCAATGCAAAATTCATGCCCTCGGACAACCCTTGGACCAGCCCGGCGATACAGATCTGATTGACCATCTTGGTTAGCTGGCCGGCGCCCGCGTCGCCCATCCGCATCACGGTCTTGCCGTAACACTCCATCACCGACTCGGCAGCATTGAACGTTGCTACATCGCCTCCGACCATGATTGTAAGGACGCCATTCTCCGCGCCTGCCTGACCACCGGAAACCGGCGCATCAAGAAAACCAAGACCCCGTTTTTCGGCTTCGTTAGCCAGTTCGCGCGCAACAACAGCAGACGTGGTCGTATGATCGATCAGAACCGAACCTTCCATCATGCCGGCAAAGACACCGTTTTCCCCCAAGACGACACTGCGCAAGTCATCGTCGTTACCGACACAGGTCATAACATAATCCGCTCCCTCTGCGGCTTTGGCCGGTGTCGAATGTGTACTAGCCGACCGGTCACTCCCGTGTTCCTGCACCCATTGTGCTGATTTGCTATAAGTCCGGTTATAAACCCGCATCGGATGCCCCTTCGCGGCAAGATGCCCCGCCATCGGATAACCCATCACGCCCAGGCCGACGAATGCTGCCGGTGACTTTTCGCTCATATCTGAATATCCCGTTTCGGAATGGTTTTAACGCATTCTGGGAGTATACCCTGTAGGCAAATTACTTGAACATAGCGATAGCATCTTGGATCGGTGCCTGCAGCACGTCCCAAGCCTCAGGGTCCGTCGCCAATAGAATACCGGTATCACCCGGCTTTCCCACTTGATATCTCGTTCCGTCCAGACACCGGGAGTAGCCACCAGCCTCAGTATGAAGTAGCCAGCCGGGCGCGTGGTCCCACGCCCGGACACCCCGATAATGTGCGAAGTGAATAGAGTTATTGACCAAAGCACAGTAATCGACTGCGATACATCTCGTGGACGTCACCCGAGCAACCCGCTTTGGAAGATCGGTATTTCGCCGCATATAGCTTCCGAGTGACCCCGCCATCTCGGCCATGCTACGCGGCGACGGTGATATCGTTAACGGCTCACCATTGCGAAACGCCCCTGCTCCGAGTTCGCAAGTATACATGTCGCCGTCTACGGGCCGGAATATCCACCCGGCAATTGTCTGACGCCGGCGAACAAGCGCTACCATGACCGCGAAATCGGGGCTGCCTTTGGCAAAATTCGACGTGCCGTCAACCGCATCCAACACCCACACCGGCGCGTCGCCATCGAGCAGGTCAAGCGCGGCAGGATTGTTCTCAATCATCTCTTCGCCGACGACAACCGAACCCGGCAGCAGCGGTGGCAGTTCACGCTCGAGAAACTCCTCCGCTGCGACATCAGCCGCAGTGACGACAGAACCGGGTCGTTTTTCCCATTTTTCATTGGTCGAGAGCGACCGCCAGCGCGGCATGATTTCGGCAGCGGCAACCCCGCGGATCAGGTTTTCGATTATGTCGGATGACGGGATAGAGACAGTCATATGTGTTTATACAGCTCCGGAGACACATGTTTTTATATAGTTCCGGAGAATAAAAATCCGAGTCGGTCGGAGAGTTACACTCCAATTCAAGACAAAAAGAAGCCGCCGCGGAAAACCGCGGCGGCCCCGTAGTACCGAAAAGCGAGAACGGCTGCCTTACATCATGCCGCCCATGCCGCCCATGCCGCCCATGTCGGGCATAGCAGGCATTCCGCCAGCACCGGCTTCGGCCGGCTTCTCGGCGACCATCGCTTCGGTCGTGATCAGCAGACCAGCAACCGAGGCTGCGTCCTGCAGCGCGGTGCGGACAACCTTGACCGGATCGATAACTCCGGCTTTCACCAGGTCTTCGAACTTGTCGGTCGCCGCGTTGTAGCCGTAGTTGGCGTCCTTCTTGTCAAGCATCTTGCCAACAACGATGGAGCCTTCAACACCGGCATTCTCAGCGATCTGCCTGACCGGCGCCTGCAACGCCTTGCGGACGATCTCTACGCCGACACGCTGGTCGTCGTTACCTGGGCTCAACTTGTCGAGGACCTTGGACGCACGCAGAAGCGCGGTTCCACCGCCCGGGACAATGCCTTCTTCGACCGCGGCGCGGGTCGCGTTCATCGCGTCTTCGACACGATCCCGCTTTTCCTTCACCTCGACTTCAGTCGCGCCGCCGACACGGATCACCGCAACGCCGCCGGCGAGCTTCGCCAGACGTTCCTGCAGCTTTTCACGGTCGTAATCGGAGCTAGTTTCGTCGATCTGCGCCCGGATCTGGTTGCAGCGGCCCTGGATGTCGGCTTTTTTGCCGGCTCCATTCACGATGGTGGTTTCTTCTTTCGTGATTGTAACCTTCTTAGCAGTGCCGAGCATGTCGAGCGTGACATTTTCAAGCTTGATGCCGAGGTCTTCACTGATGACCTGACCACCAGTCAGGATGGCGATGTCCTCAAGCATGGCCTTGCGGCGATCGCCGAAGCCCGGTGCCTTAACGGCCGCGATTTTCAGGCCACCACGCAGCTTGTTAACCACCAGTGTAGCAAGGCCTTCGCCCTCGACGTCTTCTGCCAGGATCAGCAGCGGACGACTGGACTGCACGACGGATTCAAGCAGCGGCAGCATCGATTGCAGGCCGGAGACCTTCTTTTCGTGCAGAAGGATGTAAGGATCCTCCATTTCAGCGAACATCTTTTCAGCATTGGTAACGAAATACGGAGAGATGTAGCCGCGGTCGAACTGCATGCCTTCGACGACTTCAAGCTCGGTCGAGAGCGACTTTGCTTCTTCGACCGTGATGACGCCTTCCTTGCCGACTTTCTGCATTGCGTCGGAGATCATTGCGCCGACATCGGTGTCGCCATTAGCCGAAATCGTGCCGACCTGTGAGACCTCTTCGTCGGAGGAGACCTTTTTCGCCTTCTTGCGGAGTTCTTCGATGACGGCTTCAACCGCAGCGTCGACGCCACGCTTAAGATCCATTGGGTTCATGCCGGCAGCAACGGACTTGCAGCCTTCGCGAACGATGGCTTGCGCGAGAACGGTCGCAGTTGTCGTGCCATCACCCGCTTCGTCGTTGGTTTTGGACGCGACTTCGCGCACCATTTGGGCGCCCATGTTTTCGAACTTGTCTTCCAGTTCGATTTCCTTGGCAACCGTGACACCGTCCTTGGTGATCCGCGGCGCGCCAAACGCTTTGTCAATAACGACATTACGGCCTTTCGGGCCAAGAGTGACCTTGACCGCATCGGCCAGAGTATCGACGCCTGCCTGCATCCGCGTGCGGGCATCGCCTTCGAATTTTACTTCTTTCGTAGCCATTTTTCGATGCTCCTACTCGATGATTCCCATGATGTCGCTTTCCTTCATTATCAGAAGGTCCTTGCCATCAACTTTGACTTCCGTGCCCGACCATTTGCCGTAAAGGACTTTGTCACCCTTTTTGACGTCGAGCGCTTGTGCTTTTCCGTCTTCGCCCTTAGCGCCGTTGCCGACAGCGATAATCTTGCCTTCCTGCGGCTTTTCCTGGGCTGTGTCGGGGATGATGATGCCACCGGCGGTTTTTTCTTCCGCCGTTAGCGGCTCGACCAGAACGCGGTCGTGCAGAGGTCTAATTCCCATCGACTCTCTCCTTAGTTGTTTGATTTACCAAGATTTTTTACTACTCGCTAGCAGTCTATGCTAGTGAGTGCCAAATATATAGTGATCGGCCTGCGCGGCGTCAACACGCTCCGGTGAAAAAAACTAGCGAACGGGATGGTTTTTTTCAAACCTAGCCAATTGCTCGGGCGAAATGGACACCTCAAGCTCGGCGTGTTCACCCCCATCATCGCGGCTCAGCACGTCTGCATTGCGGTAAAGCCACGATATCGCGGCGCCGTCACCCTGAGGCACACGTAACGTCACAACACCGCGATCGGCAGACAATAATACATCAAGTCTGTGCAGAAAATGGTCCGTGTTTCTGCCTGTTACGGCGGACATGGGCACAATATCAGCGTCTCGCGTCGCCATATTTTCAACCGCTTCCAGTGCGTCGGGAGACAGGAGGTCGGTCTTGTTGAGAATTTCTATGAAAGCCTGGGTGTCGTCGAACTCCACGCCCAGCTCCGACATCACGCGCAGAACGTCGGTTTTCTGGGCATCCGTGTCCGAATGCGCGACATCGCGTACATGGACGATGATATCGGCTGAGATCACCTCTTCCAGCGTTGCACGGAACGCTGCAATCAGCGTAGTCGGAAGATCAGACACGAAACCCACAGTATCGGACAGGATCACGGATCGTCCGGACGGCAGCTTGATCTCCCGCATGGTGGGGTCGAGGGTCGCGAACAGAAGGTCTTTCGCGAACACCTTTGCGTCGGTCAGCTTATTAAAAAGCGTCGATTTTCCGGCATTCGTGTAGCCAACGAGCGCAACCACCGGGTACGGCACGCGTCTACGCGCCTCGCGGTGGAGTTCACGAGTGCGGGTCACAGTTTCAAGTTCGCGGCGAATCTTATTGATTCGTTCGGAAATCATGCGCCGGTCGGCCTCGATTTGGGTTTCCCCAGGGCCGCCCAAGAACCCGAAACCGCCGCGTTGCCGCTCTAGATGGGTCCATGTCCGCACAAGGCGGCTGCGCTGGTAATCGAGATGTGCTAGTTCGACCTGCAGCACGCCTTCCCGGGTTGCCGCCCGTTCGCCGAAGATTTCCAGGATCAGGCCTGTCCGGTCTATCACCTTGGCATTCCAAGCTTTTTCGAGCATCCGTTGTTGCACTGGAGACAGCGAGGTATCAACACTAACGAGATCGATGTAA
>DKQG01000011.1:0-136 GCA_002471575.1 Alphaproteobacteria bacterium UBA7314
CAGTTGTGAGCCAATTCTGCATTTAAAAGCAGCTGCGAACGCCACCCGGTCATCGGCTTTACGAACTGGGCGTGACTCTCGCCTTATACTTTTGACAAAAAGGTTGGCGCCGTATCGATCCTGGCCGAAACGCCGG
>DKQG01000011.1:482-9905 GCA_002471575.1 Alphaproteobacteria bacterium UBA7314
AACGATCGTGATTTTGCCACCTGTCGCCACCCACTCATCGACCGGTATTGCCCCCCTAATCCGCGAACTGATTCAACGCTGGCCAATGCGTCGTCACGCGCCTGCCTTTCAGGAGGCCCGCGGCCTACAGCTCAAGCGCACAGGTGTATATCGACCTGGTCGATGTCGTTGTTCCATCAGCTTTCTATACTCAGTCGAGGACCTCTTCATCGGACTATACGTCACTCATATCGGCGGCACCGAAGATCAACAGGATATCCAACGATGGCACATCCGCCATCGCGTCATCGGCGGACGATCCCAGTTATCCTGCCGATGCCGGCCTCGCGATCTTACCCACGATCTTGACGTCGGCTCCGGGTACGCGGCCGATCGCCTCTAGCGGTCCGGCTACATCCCACCGTCATTTTGTCAAAGTTAAATAGGATGATTTCCATCGGGTCCTAAAAGAGTGTGTATCCTTAAGTCGGATAGTCACTCCGTCCAAAAAAGAAAACGGCGAGATGAACCCGCCGCTTTCAATCGATATGTGTCAGCGATTACTCGGCGGCCTGCGCCATCAACTGGTTGTCCTGTTCCACCATCTCATCGAGCGACAATCGTGCCAGCGCAAGCACACTGTCGGCATGGATTTCCACCAGATCGCGGTCCGGATTAAGGTTGATCCGTTCCTGCTGGGCTTCCATGATGACCTTGTCTTCGATGAAGGTCGGATAGATTTCGTCGTACATTTCCTGTGTCGCATTGGGATCGTCCTGACGATACCCGTTCGCGGTCGACCAGAAATAATGGAACGTGGTTTCCGTTTCCGGCGTCGCCGCGTGCAGAAGACGCAGATGGAACCCATTCTTTTCGCGATCCTCTTGGGCTCCGTCGCCGACGGCAAGCGCGCCGGACCACTGCAGCACGATGCTGGGGCCAACATATTCGAATTCCTGCCAGCGATCGACCTTGCCCGCGAACTGGCCGCCCTTCTGGTACGTCGGGGGTGGATCATGCTCCAGCATCCAGCGGATGAAGTAGGCGCCCTTTTCAGTCTTGTGACTGTCCATGTCGGCGCCCACATGCTGCAGCGGGTTGCCGCCGATGGTGCTGCCATGGACATAGCCAAGATGCGTCAGATCCATCAGATTGTCGATCATTAGCATGTAGTTCGATTTAATCTGGAACATCGCCTTTCGATGCGGCCATTTGACCGGATCGTCGTGATACGGATAATCGACAATCAGGCTTTCGTCTGCCAACGCCGGATCACCCATCCAGATCCAGAGGATTTGGTTACGTTCGACCAGAGGGAAATGCTGGACATTCGCCTGGGCCGGGATGTTTTTCTGACCGGGAATTTCGACACAGTTGCCCTTTGTGTCGAAGGTAAGCCCGTGATAACCACATCGGAGTCCGACATCGGTGACCGAACCGTGGGTTAGCGGCGCGCCACGATGACAGCACCGGTCTTCCAGCGCGCCAACATTGCCATCCGCATCGCGGTAGATCACGATCGGTTGGTTCATGATGGTCCGCGCGAGCAGCCCGTTGTCGATTTCTTCGGCCCATGCCGCGATATACCATGCATTGCGCACGAAGGGTTGGTTAGCCTTGCGACTCATGTTTCGCTCCCATACGATCATTCTTATCGCCAGAGTAACGAATTTCAGGCTTTCCGGCAACAAAATCGGCGCCTCGCGGCTTGCAAAACAGGCTGGATCGCCGTAACCACGGGATGTAGGGTGCGCAATCGCGCCTAAAACCGCACAGGAGGCCGAATATGACGCTGAACGAGATTACCCGGGTACAGGAATACCTCCGGTTAACCTTCTCTAACAATCGTATAAAAATCCTCCAGCCCAAGAAGCCGGACGCCCCGATAGAGGTTTATTTGGGGGACGAGTTCATCGGCGTTCTGTATCGCGATGACGAAGAGGGAGAAATCTCCTACACGCTCAATATTTCGATCTTGGAAGAGGATCTGCCGGCAGCTGTCTCGATCTAGGCGTCACGATTTCACGCCTGTTCCGGACTACGGTCGACAGCGCATCAACTGCAGGGATAAGGGTATGAACGTAAAATACCATTTGATCAGCTCTTTTACATGACCGTGGGTCCAGCGCGCCGTGATTGCGATGCGCGCCAAAGACGTCGAGTTCGAGGTCACATTTATCAATCTTCGGGACAAGCCCGACTGGTTCCTGAAGATTTCGCCGCACGGTAAAGTGCCAGTGCTGAAAGTCGATGAAGAGATTCTGTTCGAATCTAATGCTATTGCCGAATTCTTGGACGAAACCGTGCCTCCCCGTCTTCATCCTGAAGACCCGGTCGAACGCGCCCGCAACCGGGCGTGGACCGACTTCGTGCCGACTTTCTCCAGCGCACTGAATGGGATTTACTACACCAAGACTTGCGAAGAAATGGAAGAAGGCCTGGCCAAGGCACCAAAGGCCGTGGAACGGCTAGAGGAAGCCCTTTCGCGCCAGCGCAGCAATGATGGCCCGTACTTCAACGGCCAGGAGTTGTCCCTGGTCGACGCAGCCTATGCGCCGTTCCTTCAGCGTTTTCTGATTGCCGACCGCTACCTCAAAACCCGTTTGCTGGACGGGTTTCCGCTGGTCCGGGCCTGGGCGGATGCCCTGATGTCTAATGAAATGGTGACGGGTGCTGTGGCCCCGGAATTCCTCGACGAATTCCACGGCAATATGAGACGCCGGGAGTTCTATGTAGCGACGCTCATGGACGACCCGGGCACATAGGCGGCCGAGTAAACGATACTGGCGCTCAAAACGATGGAATTCGCTGGGCTAAACTACATCACCAAGCAGGTTGGTAATATAGTTTAGCGTTCGACCTGTCCTTCCGGGTGGCCCTAAGACCCTTCCGGCAGCACGTCTCCGAATTTCGCACGAACTCGCTCGTCGAGTTCCTTGGACGCCCGCGCCACGGCGGGGAAGCTGTCCTTGTCCTTGAACGGTATACAGGCGTCGACCACCACTCGCGAATTGCGCCGGTCTTCATGGCTGTAGCTCATCGGGTCAAGATGCGTGCTCCAGCAGCCATTGAGAATATCCAGCCCGTCCTTGGGATCGCAACGTGTGCACATTGCCCAAATGACGTCATTCATGTTCGAAGGATCAATATCTTCGTCCACCACGATCACCCAGCGATTTGCATAGGCGCCGGCATGGCACTGCGACGCTATCAGCCCGGCCTGTTTGGAATGACCGCCATACTTGGTGTCGATCGATACCGTCAGCCACATTCGGCTCCCGCCCGCCTCGTGCGCCCATACCCCTTTGACTTCCGGGATACCGGCTGCTTCAAGCTGGTTCCACACCGCGCCGCAGCGATAGGTGCCGCGATAGAACGTATCGTCGTTCGGCGGCACGGCAGGGATCGCACCGAGCAACACGGGGTTGTCGCGATGCATGAACGTCTCGATACGGATAGCGGGTTCTGGATGCATGTCGCCGGCGTAGTACCCCGGCCATTCGCCGAACGGGCCTTCATCGACGAGATCTTCGGGATGGATAAAGCCCTCGAACGCGATTTCCGCGTTGGCCGGAACAGGAAGGCCGGTTTTAGGCATGTTGATGACCTCGACCCCCTCGCCGAGGATCCCGCCGGCGCAATCGTATTCATTCTTGCCGTAAGGCATCTCCAGCCCGGCCACCATAAACAGCGCCGGGTGCATCCCGGCGACCACGGCAATTGGGCACGGCTCTCCCCGGTCGAAATACTTGCGCATCAGGATATCACCGTGCTTGCCCTTCGACACCATGACCGAAGCGGTCTTGGCATCGTGCGACTGCACCCTGTAGGCGCCGTAGTTTATCCAGCCTGAATCCGGATCTTTCATTACCACCATGCAGGCGGTGCCGATAAAGTAACCTCCATCCAGTTCGTGCCACTTGGGTGCCGGGATGGTGGTGATGTCGATATCGTCGCCTTCGAACACGTTCTCGATCAGCGGACCGCCATTGACTTCCACCGGGGGATGGGTCGGCTGGTCCTTCATGTATTCCCGCCAGTAGTTCACCAGTTCGATTTCGCTGGTATCGACGGGCTTACCGAGCGCGATATTGATCCTGGGAACAGAAGTCAGAATGTTGGCCAGCACCCTGTTGCCTTTGGGGAAACCAGGAATGTCATCAAACATGACCGCCGGATTCGTCATCTTGTGCATGTGAATATCGACGATCGCGCCGATTTCCTCGTGATGATCCGCGCCGCTCACATGCTGGAGCTGTTCGTTCGCTTCGAGTTCATTGATCCAGTCCCGCAAATCCTTATTAGCCACGATTATGCCTCCGCTGTCCCTGTGTTGGTGATGCAGGGTAAGATAGTAAAAAACTGAGACCGATGGCAATCGTATGGAACTGAAAATCGCACCCGTGACAGAAAGTTTCGCCGCCGAGGCGTCCGGCCTCGACCTGCGGCAGCCGATCGGTGCGGAGACAGCGTCGGAGATCGAGGAGGCGATGAACAAATACGCCGTCCTGGTATGGCGCGATCAGCCACTCGACGACGATCAGCACATGGCCTTCACCAAATGGTTCGGCCCGCTGGATATGGGGCTGCTTAATGTCACGAAAAAGCCCAACCGCTTCAAGCATGCGGGCTTCGTGGATATCGCCAATGTCGGCATCGACGGCGAGATCATGGCTCGCGACCACAGCACGGTCACCTCGTCGATGGCAAACCGGTTCTGGCACACGGATTCGTCGTTCATGCAAACGGTGGCTATATATTCGCTGCTGTCGGCTCGGGTCGTGCCGGAAACAGGCGGCGACACGGAGTTCACCGATATGCGTGCCGCCTGGGACACGCTGCCGGACGACTTACGGACCATGGTCACCGGTCTGGTCGGCGAACATCACCCACTCTATTCGCGCATTCTACTGGGCAACACCTATTCGGATGAGCAGATGGCAAGCATTCCGCCGGCGCACTGGCCATTGGTCCGCACGCATCCGGGGTCCGGGCGTAGGTATCTGTTCACGCCGATCCATGTCCACAGGATCGAGGGCATGAGCATGGCCGAAGCGCGCGTTCTGGTGAACGAGCTGATCGAACACGCAACGCAGCCGCAATTCGTTCATCGTCACAGATGGCAGGCCGGTGATTTGGTCATGTGGGACAACCGATGCACATTACATCGCGGTCGGCGCTTCGATTACACCCAGCGCCGCGATCTGCGGCGGACGACGACCATGGAAGATCCGGCAGGCGCGTGAACAAGCTACTCAGTCTCATCGTCGCGTTGTTGTGGTTGATGGCCGCTGTTCAGATATTGTTCGAGGTTTCCTATTTGCCGGAAGCGATGACCGTTCTGGTGCTATTTTTCCTGGCGAGCGGACTGCCACGGATGCCGCGCCATACAATGATCCTCTGCGGCAGTCTCGTCATCGTCATACTCGTCTTGGCGCAGATTTACGATCAATGGGCGGCTATTCCGACCGGTATCGCAAAGGCGTCGATCTTTCCGGCGTTCCTCGCGACGATCGTTTTGCTACGCGCTGCAGCGGATCAGCGCCCGGAGATTGCGAGCGCCCGCCAGTTGTTTGGGGCCCTACCGGCGAACGAACGAGACAGCGGGATCATCATCGGCACGCATCTGATCGGCGCGGTACTACAGGTCGGCGTGTTCGCCGTGCTGGCGCCGATCCTCGGGCGGGATGCGCCGCTAGATGAACGCCGCCAGGTCTTCACCACCGCGATCCGCGGCATGATGACGGTGCCGTTCTGGTCACCGTTCATCGTCGGTATGGCGGTCGCGAGCCAATACCTGCCATTGGTGCCGTTGTGGCAGATCATGGGGCTCGGCATGGCGATGACGGTCATGGCGGTTATGTTGTCGATCCTCGTGTTCGACCGCAATCCCGGGTTGGCGTCGCTGAAACAATCCCTGGCGTCGCTGGCACCGGTCGCTCTGCCTGTCTTCCTCGCCGCGCTACTTGTGGTCGGCGCGACAGCCACAACGGGTCTGTCGACCCTGCAGGCGCTGATCCTTGTCCTGCCTGTCCCGTCTATCGTCGCGGTGCTGACGGTTCGGGCGGGGAGCCTTGCGCAGGCGGGCAGGCAAACCGCATCGGGCATCGGGCGGATCGGGCCCGAAACCTTCATTCTTGTCAGCTCGACGACACTGGGCGCCGTGTTCGAGGCTGCCCTGCCGGGAACGGACGTTCTCGGCTGGCTCGAGGCACTCGCATTGCCGCCATGGGCGGTCATACTGATCGTCATCATGACAATGAACGTCGCCGGGCTTTTCGGCGTGCATGCGATCGTGATGGGAACCTTGCTGTTAGTGATTTTCACCAGCGTAACAACCGGCGTTTCCGACCTTGTCCTGATGCAGGCGTTGCTAGTCGGATGGGGGTTGTGCAGCGGTATTTCGATTGCCAGCCTGACCGTCGCCACCGGCGCCGCGATGTTTAACATCCCGCCCACCGAACTGATTACTCGTACCAACATCGCCTATGTGTTTCTGACGTCGACCATTGCGGCCGGATTATTGTGGGGGCTGAATACGGCACTGATTTAAGCGATCTAAATTGTCATCCCAACCTTGTCCCAGAACCCAGACAACGTTGACGGGAAAAGACTTTACCCCGGAATAAATCCGGGATGACAAAGAATCGTGGCGCTAAGCCGCCTTCTTCCCGCCAAGTTTACGCAACGGGCCAAAATTTCTGCTGACAGTGCCAAGGTCCTTCAGATGTGGCGCCACCTTCTCGGCAAACAGCGTCATGCTTTTGGCCGTCACGTCGAAATCCATATCCCCGGCATGCAGCATCGCGATCAAGTGCCCGAAACCGCCGGTTTTCCTGTGCAAGGCATTGATCTGGCCGACGACATTTTCCGGCGTACCGTAGATCGCGACATGGTTTTCTCGGAAATACTCCATGCCCTGCTTGCGGATCGCATCGGTGCGCCCACCGGTAAAACGGCCGGACAGAAAATCGGCGTAGAGACTGGTTTCGACATAGCCGGGCGGCGCGCGGTGCTGCGGTTCCGCCTTGTTGTTGACGACGTACCAGAACACGCGCTCGATCACCTCGCGGGCTTCTTTTTCGGTCTCGCCCACCGCCACGAGCGGCATGAAGGCGAACTTGTCGTCCGCCGGGCGCTGTAGGCCCTGGCCTTTACACCAGGACCGCACGCCCTTGAACATCTGCGACAACCGGTCAACTGGCGTCAGAAACATGGCGAAGGTGAATCCGCGCGCCACCGTCCGGCAGGCATGCGCCAGATCGCTGCCGCCCGTCGTCCACACGGGCGGGTGCGGCTGCTGATAGGGACGCGGCCAGACGTTCACCTGGCGCTTGTGGATCCATTTGCCTTCGTAGTTGAAGGGCCCGTCATGGGTGGTCCAGGCCTTCTGGATCAGGTCGATGGACTCCCACAGCCGTTCCGAAGTTTCGGTCGGGTTGCGGTTGGACGCGAAGAGCTCGTACGGCACGCCGCGCACGAAGCCGCAATCCAGCCGGCCGTAGGAAATGTTGTCAATCATCGCCATTTCCTCGGCGCAGCGGATAGGATCGGCAAGGTTTGCCACCGGATTGCCGAGGATCAGGATGCGGGCATTTTTCGTCTGCCGCGCCAGGATGGACAGCGGTACAGTGCCGGACGAATTCAAACAGGTCGCCGTCTGATGATGTTCGTTGACCATGCAATTGAGGCCGAGCTCGTCCGCCAGCACATACTGGTCGAGGCACATATTATAGAGATCAGCGCCTCTTTTCGGATCATACACGCTGCTAGGCAGGTTCAGCCGCGCAGAAGTGAATTCGTCGTCCGGCGGCAGATGCGGCCAGGCGAATTCGGTGAAATGATAAAAGTCCATCAGCGGGCTCCCTTGGTATCTTCGAGAAAATTAATCAACGCCGCTGCGAACTGGTCTGACTGTTCGATATGCGGAAAGTGGCCCGCCTTGGGGATCGAGACGAACCGGCCGTCCGGCAGAGCCTTTGCTAACGCGCGTCCGTAATTGGGCGCGGTCATCCCGTCTTTCGCGCCCCAGACAACCTGAACAGGGACGTCGACCCGGTGCAGCCGGTTGCGCAGCGACGGATTGTGAAAATACGGCTCCCAGCAGATTTTCGCGATCGCTTCACGGGATGAGGCCAGCGTCATCGCCTGGCGTTTGCTCAGGTCGGTCAGATCGAGGTGCGGATCCTTGTCCGGGTCGGCAAAGCGCAACCCGCGCACAGCCCCGGCATTGTGAAAATAGATGTCTTCGATATCACGGTCATAAGCGCCGCCGAATTTCACACCGACCGAGCCGACCAGCGCCATCCTGGCAATTCGGGAGGTGCTCTTGCTCGCCATCTCCAGTGCCAGCCAGCCACCGACCGAGAACCCCAGAACGGTCACGCCGGTCAGGTCCAGCCGGTCGAGAAGGTCGAGCCAGACATAGGAGATATCGTCGATACTGTTCAGATAGTTCGGCAGCGACGGCTTCCCAAAACCCGGCATGCGCGGGATCACGATTTCAAACTTTTTTGCCAGATTGTCGAGCAGCGGCAAATCGAATTCGAAGCCGTCTTCGCTGTGCAGCAACAGCAGTGAGCGCCCCTTACCGCGGCGTTCAAGCTCGACGCTGGTGCCAGCTAATTTGAGGGTTTCGGAAATTATTTTTGGTGGGGTCTTCATGGATACGCTCTTCGTTTCGCGCATATTAAGGTCGCGGCGCACCGCCGTCGACAGGCCCGCGCGATTGCGGAATACTTATATCCCGAATTCACTTTGCGGGCACCAATGACATGCTGAAAATACTTGGACGCGACACTTCCTCCAATGTGATGAAGGTTCTCTGGGCCTGTTCCGAGCTGGACCTCGAGTTCGAACGCGAAGACATTGGAGGTAAGTACGGCGGGAACGATACCTCGGATTTCCACCGGCTCAACCCGAACGGGCTGGTCCCGGTAATCGTCGACGACGGTTTTATTAACTGGGAGTCGAATTCCTGCGTCCGCTATCTCGCCGCCAAGCACAACCCCGGCGGGTTGTATCCCGACAATCTGCAGGTCCGAGCGGTCGCTGAGCGTTGGATGGACTGGCAGGTCACCACGGTCAGCCCCACAATGATCCCGGTTTTTCGCGGCATGATCCGCACTGCGCCGGAAAACCGGGACATGGACGCTATCCAAGCCAGTCGTGCTGCCCTGTCGGCCAAAATGGCTATCATCAACAATGTACTGGCCGAAAACACCTTCATGACGGGCGACACGTTCACCATGGGCGATATTCCGCTGGGCATCGCCGCCTGGCGCTGGTTCAATATGCCTATCGAGCGGGAAGAATACCCGCACCTGAAACGCTGGGTTGACGCGTTAGGCGAACGGCCTGGATACCGACGACACATCATGAAGCCGGTGACTTAATTTCCGGTAACGCGGCGTCGCACCGGCCCGCCAACCATCCCAGCCACCC
>DKQG01000011.1:10234-18606 GCA_002471575.1 Alphaproteobacteria bacterium UBA7314
CCATCCCAGCCACCCGTGGGATAATCCCAATGGTTGGGGGGTAACAGGAACGAGCTGGTTACGTTCTCGCGACCGAACAGGGAGCAATCTATGCCCGATATCAAGATCAATTTCGCCAGCGGTCTATACGACCGTTTCCTGCCTCTCTACACAAAGGAGGTCGTGCCGGAAGGCATTGATTTCGAATTCACTCCCATCGACGACCCGCGTGAAATCTTCGACCGAATGGCTGGGAAACGGGAATTCGAGGCATCCGAAATGTCGGGCACCGAATACATCTCTCATGTCGCGTCCGGAAATTCACCGTTTATCGGTATTCCGGTGTTCGCGTCACGCGTATTCCGGCACAGCTTTATCGTCATCAACCGCAAATCCGGGGTCGAAAAACCAAAGGACCTGGAGGGTCGTCGCGTCGGCGTGCAACTCTACACCATGTCTGCCGCAATGTGGATCAGAGGCATGCTCCAGCACGATCACGGGGTCGACCTGTCAACGATAAGCTGGGTGCAGGGCGCGATCGACGGCCCGGGCAGCCACGGTTCGCCTACTGTTCTGCCATTGCTGAAACAGCCGGACGTGGTGAACAATGAAAGCAATAAATCCCTCAGCCAAATGCTTGAAGACGGAGAAATCGACGCCATCCTCTCAGCCATGATGCCGGAGTCCTTCGGCCGCAATCCGGATATCGTCCGCCTGTTCCCTAATTTCCGGGAAGTGGAAGCAGATTATTACAGGCGCACGAAGCTCTTTCCGCTGATGCACCTGGTGGTGATCCGCCGCGACGTATACGATACCAACCCGGAGGTCGCACAATCGCTATACGACGCGTTCTGTTGGGCCAAAGATATCTCGCTGGAACACATGAAGTACACCGGCGCATTACGGTACATGCTACCCTTCCTGCCTGCCGACCTGGACGAGATAGAAGACGTGTTCGATGGCGACCCGTGGCCCTACGGGATCGAAACCAACCGCCCGACCCTGGAAGCGGAAGTGCAATACATGGTCGAACAGCACTACATCGCCAAAGTAATGCCGATAGAAGAGTTGTTCGCACCGGGGGTCGGCTAGCAGCCGCCAATCTAATAGATATCGTGCGAACGGATGCGCAGGGGGGTGCCCGGATCAGAAAAGTTCGAGAATGCCGCCGGCATTGGCGAACAGATCCGCATCGCGGTTTGTATGTCCGATCACCTGCAGGCCCAACGGCATGTTTTCGTCCTGTAAAACCGGCAGGGTGACCGTCGGCATGCCCACCAGAGAAGTAGGCACCGTAAACAGCGGGTCGCCCGTCCAGTCGAGCCCTTTAGGCGCCGCGCCGGGCGCCGACAGGGTGACACAGACATCGACATGATCGCGGATCGTCGCATAGACGCTGCGTACCCGATCACGTTCGGCAAGCAGACCGGCGAATTCGTCCTGCGTCATTCTCAGGGCCTGTTTTAACCGGTTGTGTGCACTTTCGCTCAGCTTGGATGCATCCATATTCCGGTTATAAGTGTCCAACGGAAACCGTCCTTCCCAGGCATTGATATTCATAGACAGCTCCATCGCGTTCGCGATGGCGTCTTCGACCGCCGCAACCTTGTCGTCGCCCTCTCGGTCTAGCACCTCTACGCCCGCCGAACTCATCGCGGCGCGTGCTCGCTGCCACTCGGCTTTTGCACCCTCGGAGACGTTTCCCCAGCCTGCCGTGAAGAGCATCGCGACCCGGCCGGGCTTCGTCGCTGCCGGTAGCTCCATCGGCCCGGTGACGCCGACATAACCCGCGTCACCGCCGGTGCGGGACGTGATTTCTCGGGTCATTAACCAGCATTCGGCGAGACTGGCAGCGATCATGCCGGTACAGCTCTGGCTGAAGCCGTCGAAGCTGCCGCCCCGGTTGATTCCGCCGACGCTGGGCTTGTAGCCGAAAGCGCCACAATACCCTGCAGGGCGAATGATTGAACCGATCACCTGCGAGCCGGTGGCCCCCGCCAGCATCCCGGATCCCACGGCAGCGGCAGAGCCGCTGCTGGACCCGCCTGGTGTATGATCCAGGTCCCAGGGGTTACGCGTCACGCCGGGGTGAGTGGCGGCAAATTCGGTCGTGACGGTCTTGCCGACCATAATCGCACCGGCTTCGCGCAGCGCGATCACCGCTGCACAATCCCGCCCAGTCTTCACGCCCTCGAACAGAGCTGATCCCTGTCCCGTCGGCATATCGGCGGTTTCCATCACGTCTTTTACCCCGACCGGCATCCCGTCGATTGGTGAAATCTGGCTGCCCGATTTCCATCGCTCGGTCGATGCATCTGCAGCGGCGCGTGCATCATCTAGATTTGTGCAGACGAATGCTTTCACTTCGCCGTCTCTTGCCTCCATCTCGGCGATGCAACGGTCGAGAAACGCGCGTGGCGAATCCGTTCCGTCGGCAAAACTGCCGCTGGCGGCAAAGTAAGAACGTCTTTCGGGTGTATCCGATCCCATGATTTCCTCCTTGTTCGAAGCTTAGCCGCGACCGGCGAGCTCCAGTCCCTTGTCCAAGTCATTGAAGTGACGGCCGGGTGCCGACATCAGGAACCGGAAACCCTGATCCATCAATTCCTGCATATTACCGACATTCGCGTGCGGATGACCGACGATTGTGTCATGGCGCTTGCAGATATCGACAACCTCGGCCATCGCGCTCAGTAGTTCCGGGTGATCGTATTGACGCGGAAACCCGAGTTCCTGGCCCAGATCGCCCTCTCCGATCAGCACCGCCCCGATCCCGGGCACGTTTTCCAATATCTCTGAGAGGTTCTCGATGCCTTTGGTATCCTCAATCTGCAGAATGACGAAAATTTCCCCGTCGGGTGCAAGAGGCCAGACATCCGCCTTCTTGTAGTATTCCTGCTGCGTAAGCCCCCAGTAACGGGCCGCGCGGACGGGACCATCGCCGCGAATACCCTGAGGCTCGTATAGCGGCTTGTCTTTCAACCTCGGGTAGCGGCAAGCTGCGACCGCGTTATAGGCCTCTTCGACCGTGCTGATATGCGGCCACACGACGCCGTAAACACCGGTATCCAGCGCCTGCTTCGCATGCCACTGACCCATCTCGATCCCGTTGACCGGCACCCGCACGAGGGGCGTTACCGGCGGCGCAATGGAAGCGCTGCTGGCGATGGAGCGCCGGTCGAGCATGAACTGCATTGCGTCCCGGAGGGCCACGATATCCCACGGCAGATGCTCGCCTTCGAAGACGATACTGTCGTACTTCGTCGTCGACATCTGCATCGCGGTCTGGATATCCATCGGCACGAAGGCAGAAAACGCATGTTTCCCGTTTTCCAATGCGCCGATAATCCCGTTCAGTCTCGCCGAGCTGTCCATTTCACCCCTGCACATTCTGTTTGCTTTAAACTCCAATATGCCGGATGCATCTACGCAAACCAATCCATCAAGGGACTGTTTTTTGCTAAGCGTTTTCTTGCTTCGCATGAACGACTACAACTGGTCGAACAGGCTGTTATCAGGAGACAGACATGGCGCCGGAACCAACACAACCCGACACAACACTGGTCGAGATTGACTTCCGCGATGGCATCGCAATCCTGGCGCTCAATCGACCGGAAAAACGCAATGCGATAAACGACGAAATGCGCGCCGATCTGATCCGGGCGCTGGACTGGGCCGATAGATCGGCTGACGTCGGCGCCGTCGTCTTAACTGGTCACGGGAAGGGGTTCTGCGCGGGGGGTGATATCGCCGCAATGCGCGAACGGCTGTCCGCGCCGGCCGGCCGCGTCGGCATCAACGGCTGGCAACGACAGCGCCGCACCCATCACCTGCTGACGATGCTCCACGACATACCGAAACCAACTGTCGCTGCCGTCAACGGAGCGGCCGCGGGTCTCGGCGCCGATCTCGCCCTTTGCTGCGATTTCGTCATCGGCGCCCGCAATGCCACCTTCGTGATGAGCTACGTTATCCGTGGTTTGATACCGGACGGCGGCGGCATGTATTTCCTGCCCCGCCGTGTGGGACTGGCACGCGCGAAGGAACTGATTTTTTCCGGTCGTATGGTCGATGCAGACGAAGCTCATAGGATAAACATGATCGAACGTGTATCCGATCCGGATACACTGATCGACGATGCCGTCGACATGGCAAGATCGATGACCGCGGGCTCCGCGGATGCGCTGGCACTGGCGAAATCGATCATGAACGAGAGCTTCGAGTCCACCCCGGAAGAAATCTTTGCGCTCGGCAGCCAGGCTCAAGGGATCTGCTACACTACCGATTCTCATCACGACGCAGTCGCCGCGTTTCTCGACAAACGGAAATAGCGTTGACCGGCTCGCTCGACAGGCTCTTCCGCCCACGTAGCGTCGCGCTGATCGGCGCATCGACCGACCCGAAAAAAATCGGTGGCCGGCCTCTGCACTTTCTCAGGAAACATGGTTTCGAAGGCGAGATATGGCCCGTTAACCCGCATGCGGCAGAAATCGACGGCTACCGGTCCTATCCCGATATAGACAGCCTGCCTGGGGTGCCGGACATGGCCGTCGTCCTGGTCGGGCCTCAGCAGGCAGTGTCCGCGACAGCATCTCTCGCCCGGAAGGGGTGCGGTGCCGCGATCGTTCTGGCCGGCGGTTTCCTCGAGACCGACGAAACAGGCGGGGACCGCCAGCGGGAACTGGTGAAATCTGCCGGGGATATGAGACTCCTGGGTCCAAATACGATCGGACTGCTCAACGTGACAGACGGGATAACGCTATCTGCCTCTGGCGCGCTGGATATCGAAGATTTGCATGCCGGTGGCGTCGCCGTGATATCCCAGAGCGGCGGCATTCTTGGCTCACTCCTGTCGCGTGCCGTGGCGAGGGGCATTGGCCTCTCGAAATTGGCGGCAACGGGAAACGAGGCCGATATCGATGTCAGCGATGTTATGGCGTTTCTAGCCCGCGACGATGCAACGAGCGTGGTCGCCCTGTACTTAGAAACCATTCGGAACCCTACCGCGTTCAGAAACGCCGCCTCTCAGTTGAAAAAAGCCGGCAAGAAACTGGTGGTGTACAAAGTTGGCCGGTCGGAAATCGGTGCCGAAGCAGCCGCGTCCCATACCGGGGCGCTTGCCGGCGAAGACCGTGTGTTCGATGCCTTTTTCTGTCAGTGCGGCGCCATCCGGGTCGACCGATATGACGACCTAATCGACCTGCCAGCCGGACTGGCAATGATGACCGGACCAAATGGCAAGCGCCTCGCGGTCCTCACCCATACCGGTGGTGCCGCCGGGCTGGTTACCGACGCGTGCGGTATGGCGGGGTTCGATACGCCTGTGCCATCACTGGAAACGGCCGCCAGACTGGGGGACCTGTTACAAGATCACGGCTTCTCACCGGACCGGAACCCGGTCGACCTGACCCTCGCGGGGCTCGATCCTGAAATCGTCTATCGGGCGATCATGACGCTATCGGCCAGCGGCGAATACGATGCCATTATCCCGGTCGTGGGTTCCTCCTCGGTGGGACGTCCTTACATGGTCGCTGACCCGGTGATCCGGGCGGCCGCGACGGAAGACATTCCGATCGTCGTTTATACAAGTCCGCACGCACCCGGGATCGTTGCCCGCCTGAACAGGGAAGGGGTTCCCGCGTTTGATACGCCGGAGGCTTGCGCGACGGTCCTGGCGCGATCCCTCCCCGTCGAGCCACCTGGCTCCGGCCGTTCACCGGCCCTGGTCACCCCGGGACACCCGCCGGCCGCTTCGGGTCAGTTGAACGAATTCGACGCCAAACGCGTGTTTGCTGAATTTGGCATCCCGCCCGTCAGGGAAATCGCCGTCGGTTCAAGCGCCGGCGCCATCGATGCGGCAACACGCTTTGGCAATCAGGTCGTCGTCAAGATCTTGTCCCGCGATCTACTCCATAAGTCGGAGATCGGCGGCGTCAGGACAAGTGTTGCGCCGCAGGATGCGGCCGAGATGTGCGATGAGATCGCCAGATCCGCAGAGAGGCATGGCGTTTCGACAGACGAGGGTTTTCTTATTCAGGAGCAGGTGTCCGATGTGACTGAAATGATCCTCGGATTTCGCCGCGATCCTGCGCTGGGCGCAACTGTGTTGATCGGCGTCGGCGGGACGATGACGGAGTTTTACGAAGATGTCGCGCTGTGCGTGCTGCCGGCCACCGAAACGGATATTCGGACGATGATCACGTCGTTAAAAATGTATCCCCTGCTCGATGGCTATCGCGGCAGCGCGCCTGCTAATATCGATGCGCTGGTGCAAGCGGTCGCCCGGTTTGCGCATATGTGCCAATCCTTCGGCGATCGGCTGGTCGATGCCGAAATCAACCCGCTTTTTGTAAATGATGGCGAAATCCCGGTTAAGGCCGGGGACGGCATTTTGATCCTATCTGAATGAAGAACCGAATTGCTGCTGCCTATTCGCGCCGAATGGACTAAAACAATGGAATTACCTCGGTTTTCGGCTTTACAGGATTGCGAGATTGCCTCTCGACGTTAGCGTCATCATTCCTGCCTACCGGGCGGAGTCGACGATCGGACGCGCACTGCGAAGCGTCGCTGCCCAGACCGCGCCGCCGACGGAAGTGATCGTAGTCGATGACGGGTCACCGGACCGCACGGCCGCGACGGCCGAGGCCTGCCGCGCAGAAATGGGTGGTATCGCCCTTAGAGTGGTGCGCCAACAAAATGCGGGCGCCGGGGCGGCCCGCAACGAGGCCATCCGGAACGCCGGGTCGGCATATGTCGCTTTCCTAGATGCAGACGACGAATGGTTGCCGGAAAAACTGGAACGCAGCTTCGACGTTCTGAACGGTGCAGGCCTCGACCTGGTCTCGCACAATTACGATGCCATCGCGCCAGACGGCTCCGTCGCCCGCGTCGACTGCGCGGCCAAATACCGCGAAGGCCCGGACCCGTTCGCAACACTCTACCGCAAGGGCTTTCTTGCAACGTCGACGCTGATTACTCGCCGCGACCTAGTGGTCTCTGCAGGCGGATTCGATACGACGCTCGCCAATGCCCAGGATTTCGATCTCTGGCTCGCGATCCTTCAAGACCGGACTATCTCGTTCGAGGTCTTCGACGACGCGCTTACTCGCTACCACGTGATCGAGGGCAGCATCACGGCCCACACGGAGCGCCGTGTTCGGTGCTGCCTCGAAATCGCACTCCGGTTTGCACCGACGCTGGGCTCCAGCAAATACATCAACCTCTGGATGCGGACTCTTGCCGTTTATCTTGAAGCCTGCCGGGCCTATCGCAGCCGCAACCGTTATGTGATGGCGCTCACTGCCGCTGTGAGAGCCGGTCCGGCCCTGATCGTGATGGCAGTAAAAGCCGCTGCGACGACACCGCCGTCGCGTCAAATGTGGTTGTGAGACGGCTACTTCCGACCACGCGCCTTATCGCCCGATAACCTCGAACCTTTCATCTGCCAGCACCCTTGCCGCCTCGGCATCCCGCGCGCCGTAACCGTCCGAGACCAGAATGCCGAGAGGTAGGCCCGCCGCTTTTCCCGCAGCCAGGTCCGAAACGCTGTCCCCGAGAATCCGACTTCGGCTCAAATCCAGATTCAGGTCGTCGGCTGCTCGGATCAGCATCCCGGGAGCAGGTTTCCGGTACAGCGAATGCGCCGGTCCACCGGCATCGGGCGGCGGATGGGGACAGGCATAGGTCGCATCGATGACTACATCCTCTGAAGCGAGCAAATCGTAAAGACGCGCCTGAACCGCGTGAAAATCGTCCCAGCCATAATACCCCCGCCCAATCCCCGACTGGTTGGTGACGATCACCACCGCATGGCCGTCTTTATTCGCCTGCCAGATATCCCCTAGCACCGAACCGATTAGTACAACCGCTGCGGGGTCAGAGAGGTAATCGACCAGTTCGATCAGCGTGCCGTCACGATCCAGAAACAACGCCGGATTGTTGCCGGCAGGGTGGGACGTCCGGATATCGCACCACAGATCGCCGTTTTCGCTCAGGGTCATTTTTACCGCCGGGTTAGCTTCTGACGGCCCAGCGAACCGGAAAACGGATTTTCGTCTCCCGACCAGGAAAACGCGGCGCGGAGTTTCGCCAGACACCTATCGGCCAGTCTGCGCGGGGGCTTACGTCGTATCCAAGCAGCACCGCTGCCCAGTTCGTTTCCCCGCCCTCATCGTAGTGCAGTGCGAACACGCCTGCCCGTGCCATGTTGGTTGCAGCCCAGGCTTTCAGATATTCGCATGCGATTTTCCGAAAATCTTTAGGCTGCGGCCTTGCCGGAATATCCGCGAATTCAGGTATCGGCTGTCCCGCTTCCCCGGTGTAGACCGACACGACCATTAAAACGCGGAACGACGCAAAATTGCCGGGACTGGCAAAAAGCACAAGTGCCG
>DKQG01000013.1 GCA_002471575.1 Alphaproteobacteria bacterium UBA7314
ATCACGCCGGAGACCGACAAGACGACCCATTACTTTTGGGCCCAAGCGCATGATTTTCGTATCGACGAGCCGTGGGTCACCGATCTACTGGTCGCCAACGTGCACGAGGCGTTCCTCGAAGATCTCTGGATCATTGGTCTGCAACAGGAAAACATTGACAGCGGCACCTCGCCGGAACGTGTCGACATCAATCACGACGGCGGCGGCCTGCAGGCCATCCGCAACCTGAACGCGCTGATCGAGGAAGAAAACGACCCGAGGCCTACGGCGCAGGCGGCGGAGTAGCCACAAAAAAAACCGGGCCCTGCGAAGGGGCCCGGTTTGATTTACGTTCCGTTCGCTTTGCTCAGCGGCGGTCGCCGAAGAGATGCATAAGCATGATGAACAGGTTGATAAAGTCGAGATAGAGCCGCAGCGCACCCGAAATGGCGAGTTTACCGGCCGTTTCTTCGTCCAAGTGCTCGGCATATTCGTTTTTGATATTCTGGGTGTCGTAGGCAGTCAGGCCGACGAACACCAGCACGCCGATCACCGACACAGCGAACTGTAGCGCCGAGGAGTTGATAAAGATGTTCACGATGGAGGCGATGATGATGCCTATCAGCCCCATGAACAGGAACGATCCCCATCCAGAAAGGTCCTTCTTCGTGGTATAGGCCCAAAGGCTCATCCCCGCGAAGGTGCCGGCGGTGATGAAGAACACGCGGGCGACGCTGGCGCCGGTGAAGGCGATAAAGATTGTCGCCAGAGAGATACCCATCATCGCGGCGTAGATCCAGAACGTTATCTGCGCGGTCGACTGGCTCATTCTGTGGAGCCGAGCGCTGAGGAAGAACACCATGCCCAGTGGGGCCAGCATGACTACCCATTTTAACGGCGAACCAAACAGCGTGTTACCGAGATTCGTCAGCGCCACGATCTGACCCGCGTCATTGGTGACGACGGACAACTGCGCGATGACGATGGCAAAAATGCCGGTTAGTGCTAGACCGGATGCCATATAATTGTATACCCGGAGCATATGCGCGCGGAGACCGGCGTCGAATTCCGCCTGGTCGATGGTGCGAGTGCCCGTATAGACCTGTTTTTCCGTACCGAAAGCCATTTAAGACCCCTTTCAGACCCAAACGTTTAAACTTGATAAAGAGTATGGGATGTTATCGACCCGAAATCAACTCGAACGCATTGGAATTATTGGGATAGTGGACGGAAATTAACGTTGTACCGAATGCGTCGTTCCCGCGGCAGCGGGAAAGACAGCAACGTCCGCCTCCTACTCGTTGCGCAGCAGTGGCGCCGCCTTCTGGCCAAGTGCCCGCCAGGTTCCGTAAAAGCCAAGTATCAGCGTCACCGCAACGGCGATGATAACGGCAGAGACAACGTCAAGAAGATCGAACACGAAGTTGAAGCGCAT
The DNA here is from genome assembly GCA_002471575.1 of Alphaproteobacteria bacterium UBA7314. Classification (GTDB taxonomy): domain Bacteria; phylum Pseudomonadota; class Alphaproteobacteria; order MPNO01; family UBA830; genus UBA830. The sequence goes on from DKQG01000013.1 coordinate 1,415, forward strand.
GACCTCCGTCACCACCGCCCAGGCGGCGACCGAGCCGATGATCGAGGCCACGATCGCTGTTACTAGGCCGAGCAACCCGTATTCTAGCAGCAGGATGCTAATGATCCGCCGCCTTGTTGCCCCCAACACCTTGAGGACTGCCGAATCATACACCCGACGCCGGTGACCCGCAGCGATGGCGCCGGCCAGCACCAGGGTCCCGGCCACGATCGCGACGCCTGCCGTTAGCCGGATGGCAAGGCCAAGCCGGCCGAGGAAGGCGTCGACGGTTTCCAGTACATCGCGCACACGGATAGTGGTGACATTGGGAAACCTGTCGGCGACGGCGCGCTCGATTCCTTCTTCTAGCGCCGGGTCGGCGTGCACTGTGGCAAGGTGGGTCTGGGGTGCCGCGTCTAGTGGGCCGGGGGAGAAGATAAATAGGAAGTTCATGCGTAGCGAGCCCCACTGCACATCGCGAAGGCTGGCGATTTCGCCAGTGATGTTGCGGCCGAGGATATTGATGGTGATCGTGTCGCCGATCCAAAGACCGAGCGCGGCTGCATTGCGCGCCGGCATGGAGACAAGCGGCTTGCCGCTGTAATCTGCAGGCCACCATTCCCCCGCGACGATGGTCTCGCTGTCCGGCAGCTCGTGCGCCCAGGTGACACCCCGGTCGCCGCGCAGGATCCAACGGCCGTCCTCTGAGACGTTTTCCGGTTTGGCGGTTTCGCCGTTCAGGCGTGTCACGCGGCCGCGCAGCATCGGCGTCCGGCGGAGTTCGCGAAAACCGTTCACTCCGGCGACCGTGGCCTCGAAGTCGTCGACCTGATCGTTCTGAATATCGATGAAGAAATATCCCGGCGCCCGCTCGGGCAGTGACTTAGTTATCTGATTTCCCAAGTTGGCTTCGATCAGCGCCACGGTGACCAGCACGGTCAGCCCTAACCCGAGTGACATCACGACGCTGCCTGTCGGCGCACCGGGTCGATGTAGATTGGCTAGCGCGAGCCGGAGACCCGTTCCGCCGGATCCGCCGATGGATTTTGCGGCGCGGGCGACCAGTAGGCCGGCAGTGGCAAACAAGACCATGGCGCCCATGGCACCTGTCACGAACCACTGGGCGATGACTGAACTGTGCGCGGTCCCGATGGCCAGTGCCGCCAAAGCCGCCAACAGGAAAATCGTCGCGAGCCCAAAAGGCCAGCGCGGTATGCCCCGAAATCGGGCAATGGAATCGCGGAACAAGCCTGCCGCCGGCAGGTCGCATGCCTGCGCGATCGGCCAGATCGAGAACGCTAGTGCCGTCAGAAAGCCGAACGACGTTGCCAGTGCGAGCGGCTCCCAGTAGACGTCTATCCGCGACACGATCGGCAATACATCGTGCAACATGTCACCCGCCACGACCGGCGCGACGCCGCCGATCAGAAGTCCGATAGCAATGCCGGCCATGGCCATGATCATGACCTGCACCAAGTATGCGCCGAATATCAGGCCTGACGACGCGCCGACGCATTTCAGCGTGGCAATGGTCTCAATCTTGCCCGACAGGAAATCGCGCACGGCATTGCTGACCCCGACGCCGCCAACCAGCAGCGCGGTCAGTCCTACCAGCGTCATGAACAAGGTCGTTCGGTCGATAAAGCGCTTGATGACGGGCGAGGCATTGGTGCGGTCGCGTACGACCCACAGCGCGTCGGGAAACGCTTCCTGTAGATCGGATTTCCACGTTTCAAGGCTGCTGCCGTACTTCAATCCAACGCGATAGAAATACCAGACTTGGCTACCCGGCTGGACAAGTCCACTTTCAGGTAGCGATGCCGTCGACGCCATAAAGCGTGGCCCGATCTGTAGGGCGCGGGCGCCGGACACACGGTCGGGTTCTATATTGATGGTGCCCCGTATCTGATAAGTGGCATCGCCCAGCTTCAACGTACCGCCCAGCTCGATCCCGAGCCGCGTCAGCAAAGCGGTATCTGCCACCGCACCCCAGACCCCGTCACGTTTCGCGAACAGGTCAGCGTTGCTGGTGGGGGGGGAGATTTCAAGCTTGCCGTATAACGGATAGGCATCGTCGACCATCTTCATTTCGACCAGCGAGCGTTTGTCGAGGTTGCTGGCACGGGCCATGGATCGCAGGTAGACGATGCGGGAAACATTGCCGCTTCCATCCAGCCAGGCGCGTTGCTCCGGCGTTATGTCCTTGTAGGTGACACGCAACGCCGCATCGCCACCCAGCAGGATGGCGCCGTCTTTTTCCAGTCCGCCGATCACCGACGAGGCGATAGAACCGACCGCGGCGATGGCCCCCACCCCCAGCGACAGGCACGCCAAGAACACACGGAAACCGCGCAGTCCGCCTCGCAGTTCGCGGCGCGCGATGCGCCACGCGTTCGTCATCCTAGTACCTTGTCGCTGCCAATCAGGCCGTCCTGCAGGTCGATCACGCGACCGCATTGTTCGGCCAGCGCCGGATTATGGGTAATTAGTAGCAGCGTCGCGCCGTACTCGGCCTGCAGACTGAACAGCAAGTCAATCACGGAATCGCCGGTCTTGCCGTCGAGGTTGCCGGTCGGTTCGTCCGCCAGCAGCAGCCGCGGCCCGGAGACAATGGCCCGAGCCAGTGCCACTCGTTGTTGTTCGCCGCCCGACAACTGTCCGGGATAATGCGTCACCCGGTGGTCCAGCCCGACGGCAGACAGGGCGGTCGCTGCTCGGTCGAAGGCATTGTCCAATCCGGCCAGTTCCACCGGGATTGCGACGTTTTCCAGGGCGTTCATGGTGGGGATCAGGTGAAAATTCTGAAACACGATGCCGACATTGTCGCGTCGGAACCGGGCGAGGCCATCTTCGTCTAACGCAGCCAGATCGTGGCCTGCGACTTGTATATTGCCTGCCGTCTGGCGTTCCAGCCCGCCGATCAGCATCATCATCGACGTCTTGCCGGAACCCGACGGACCGACGACGCTGACGGTTTCTCCGGCGTTTATTTCGAGATTAATGCCTTTCAGTATATTGACGGAACCGGCTTCACTCTCCAGCTTAAGTTCAACGTCCGCCAGTAGAACCATGAGTTCCCTTTTGCCGCTATCGACTGTCATATATCTCGCCAAGAGTTGGGCCAAGTTGGATTATACTCACCGATATAACTTGTTTGCGCGGGTTCTCAAGCGCTGGATTGTCACAGCCGTTACGTTGCTGATCAGCAGTACGGCGGTATATTCGGGTACCGCGCCGCGCCTGATGATACTGGGCGATAGCCTCACCGCCGGATACGGCCTGCCGCAGAACCAGGCCTTTCCGGTGCAGCTTGAAGCAGCGCTTCGGGCGAGAGGAAACGCCGTTACGGTGATCAATGCAGGCGTGTCTGGCGATACCACGGCGGGGGGGCTGGCACGGCTGGATTGGGCACTGGCATCGCAACCGACACATGTGTTGGTTGAGCTCGGCGCCAATGACATGCTGCGGGCAGTCGATCCCGATGTGACCCGAAAGCACCTGGACGCGATTATTGAAAAACTGAAATCACGTGGGATTAAGGTGATGCTGGCGGGCATGTATGCGACGCCCAATCTCGGCAAACTCTATACCGACAACTTTCGCGCCTTGTTTACGGATTTGTCCCAAAAACACGCCGTTATGCTGTATCCGTTCTTTCTCTCCGGGGTTGCGGCCGTTCCCCGTCTGAACCTCGAAGACGGCATGCACCCTAACGGGAGTGGCGTGGCTGTCATCGTCGAACGCATGCTGCCATCGATCGAAAAATTTCTGGGCGACAAGGAGTAGACCATGGAAACCGCCACGCAGACGTTCCGTTCCGGCCATGCGTCCGACGCCGACTGGGAGACGCTGACAGCGTCGTGCCTGACCCAGATCGGCAACATTCCTGCAGGCGCCAATCTCGGGTTTGTTTATGTCTCGGATACGCTGGACGAGGATCTGCCGCTAATCGCCGACCGGCTGCGTAAAGATACCGGCGTCGATCACTGGGTCGGCACGGTCGGGTTCGGGGTCATGGTCGGCGGCCGGGAATATTTCGACACCCCTGCCATGGTTGTATTGGTCGGCGCGCTGGACGAAGACGCTTTTCGCGTCATGTCCACCATCGACACGCCTGGTGATCCGCTGCCTGATGAAGTCATGGACTGGGTTGCGCGCAGAAATCCGATGCTCGGTGTCGTCCATGCCGATCCGCGCAATGCCTATGTCGGCGATATCCTGAACTCGATTACCGACGATACGGAGGCGTTTCTGGTCGGGGGGCTGACCGCATCCCGGGGCAAGCAGGGTCAGATCGCGGATGGGCTGACGGAGGGTGGCGTGTCCGGCGTTCTATTCGCCGAAGACGTCGGCGTGACCACTGGGTTAAGCCAGGGTTGTTCGCCGGTCGGCGAGATTCACGAGGTGACGAAGGCGAAAGACAACATCCTGTTCGAACTCGACGGCAAGCCCGCGCTGGATGTGTTCAAGGAAGATATCGGCGATGTGCTGGCCCGTAATCTTGAACGGGTCGGTGGATATATCCATGCCGCGCTGCCGATCTCCGGCGAAGACAGTGGCGACTACCTGGTGCGCAACGTGGTCGGAGTTGATCCCGACAACAAGCTGGTCGCTATCGGCGAACGTATTTCCGCAGGCGACCGGGTCATGTTCGTCCGCCGCGACGGGCCGTCGGCGATGGAGGATCTGCACCGCATGCTGGCCGACGTGATCTCGCGTTCGAACGGCACACCCAAGGCGGCGCTTTACTATTCCTGTGTCGCCCGCGGCCCCAACCTGTTCGGCCCGGACTCCGAGGAATTGAAGGCGGTACAGCGCGCGCTTGGCGACGAGGTGCCGGTGGTCGGCTTCTTCGCCAACGGCGAAATCTCGAAGAACCGGCTGTACGGCTATACCGGCGTATTGACCCTGATAGGTTAGAGCACCCGGTCTTTTTGTTCTGGGCTTCCCAATGATCCGTCTGTTCACCGCCTTGTCGATCCCGAGAGATCTGCGCCTGCGCCTTGCCGCGTTGGGCAGCGGCATTGACGGCGCGCGCTGGGTTGATGCCGGTAATCTGCACATCACCCTGTGTTTTATCGGCGACGTATCCGAGCCGGTGGCCGATGAGGTTTTCCACGCGCTCGAAGCGGTCCGGGGAACGCCGGTTCCGGTTCGCCTCGGCGCCGCCGGGCAGTTTGCCAGCCGGGGGCGGGCGCGGGCGGTTTGGGTCGGCGTGGAAAAAACCCCCGAGTTATCGCTTCTGCACGACAAGATCGCCCAGGCACTGATCCGTACCGGCTTGCCGCCGGAGGGTCGGAAATATACGCCGCATGTTACCATCGGCCGGCTGAGAGGTGCGCGGCCCAACCATGTGCTCAACTGGCTGGAGGCGAACGGCGCGTTCTTCGCACCGGTGTTCGAGGCACCATCGTTCATGCTCTATGAAAGCCGGCTGGGGCGCAGCGGCCCCGATTACGCGCTGCTGGCGAAATTTCCTTTGACGGTCTAGACCCGCAGCTCTTCGAATATCCTGCAGAACTTCCGTTCGAGGCCCTCGCGGGTATAGCGCCCAGCCCCAGGGCGGCTTCGTTATACGCCGCACCCATTAAGATTGATCAGTTCTTCGAGCGGCATGTCATGGAGTGCGCGCGCCTCGAGGCTGATCCAAAGGCCTTCGAGCGGGGTGGCAGTGGCACAGGCATCGCCGATCACGCGTCAGGTTGCCCAGCCGAGCGCCGCAGGGCCGTCAAAGAAACCGATACGGTTCGTGTCCGAATCGGTAGTGGCATCGAGTAATGCCCGGGATATCGCCATCGGCGGAATTCGCTGCACAATATGCCGACGGGGCGTCAGCACAGAACGGTTTGCCGTCAGTCCGAAGGGCGGCTGTCGGCGAAGGCCGGGTGGGTGGCATTGAATACCTCCAGCCACGCTACCAGCGCGGGGAATTCCGGCCGCCAGTCGTACTGTTTGCGGAAATCCATATACTCCAGCGCGCAGGCAAGGCCGATACCGCCGACCGTCAGCAGATCGATCGCCGGCGGCGCGTCCGACATCGCTGCGAGCGCGCGCTGGATCTTGCCGCGCTGGAAATCGAGCCAGGGTTCGTAGGGCTCCTGGTCGGGCCGGTAACGGCCTTCGTATGTGACCAGGAGGGCGGCCTCCAGTATGCCATCCGCCATCGCGGCTTCGCGAAGCGCGTTAAACCGCGGGCCGGTGTCGGTGGGGATGATCTTACCACCGCCGGCGAGGGTGTCGAGATACTCTAGGATTACACGGCTGTCGAAAAGTGCATCGCCGTCGTCGCGCACCAGCGCCGGGACTTTCGCCAACGGGTTGAGGCTTCGAATATGATCTTCGCTGTCCGGATCGCCGATGTCGATCCGGCCGGATAGGCCGAGATGGGCGATGGCGAACGTGCCCTTTCGTCCGAACGGGGACGGACCGCGCATCAAAAGTTTCATGGTCATGGGACGTTCTCCGGCTGCAAACTACTGTGCCCTCTTTTCCGTTGGCTCGTCGCGATGGTCAAGCACAGGTTGATTCGTGCTAGACTCAATCCGCTTCCGAAATGAATTGCAGGCGTCCTGCGCCGGAATACAAACCCGCGATATGCCCGTTTACCTTAACCAGGATGATGCGCTTTCTCTTTGGCGCGACGCGCTGAGCGCCAGCGTCCGGGGCGACGGCCCGGATTTGTCGGCGCGGCAGATGTCGATCCTGCTGACGGTCTACACGCTGCAGCCGCCGCACACTGTGCGCGGCCTTTCGGAATCCCTGAATATCTCCAAACCGGCTATTTCCCGCGCCCTCGACCGGCTCGAACAGCTCGGTTACATCCGCCGCCGGCGCGACGATTACGACCGCCGCAGCGTTCTGGTACAGCGCACCGTAAAGGGCGCGGTGTTTTTGTCAGAATTCGCCGAGCAGGTGTCGGAAGCGGGCCGCGAGCTGGACAGCCCCACCCCTTTCGAAGCCGGTGTCCCGCAGGCCGACGACACGGTTTTCTGAGCCGTCCCTTCGGCCACGCTGGACTGAGCTAAGCTGATCGAACGAGAACAGGACATGATCAAACTGTTTGTCCTCGCCATGCGCAAAGATATTCCCGCCTCTAGGGCGTAGGAGACACTCTTGGCCTGTCCGACGTTTTAGTTGGACGTGAAGAACATGTTCTGAGGAGGGTTCCGGATGTTTGAAGCAGAGACCGCGCTACAGTGCTATGTGCCGACGGCGTCGGTGTCGACGGCTTGAATATCGAACGCTGCGGCCATTAAGGCCCGGGTGTAGTCCTCGGCCGGATTGTCGAAGATTTTCGCTGCCGGCCCCTGTTCTACGACCTTGCCGCCTTTCATGACGATCAGTTCGTCAGCAAGCGCGCGGATGACCTTAAGATCGTGGCTGATGAAAAGATAGGCGAGGTTATACTTGTTCTGGAGATCGCGCAGGAGGTCGACGATCTGCGCCTGTATCGACACGTCCAGCGCCGAGGTCGGCTCGTCGAGGACGATGAACTTGGGTTTCAGGACGATGGCGCGGGCAATGGCTATACGCTGGCGTTGGCCGCCGGAAAATTCGTGGGGATACCGGTCCTGCGCTTCCGGCGGCAGACCTACCTCGGTCAGCGCAGTCGAAATCACGGCGCGGCGTTCGTCATAAGTGTCGCGCGCAAGGTCATGCAGTCTCAGACCTTCCTCGATGATCTGGCCTACGGACAGGCGCGGCGACAGCGAAGAGAACGGGTCCTGGAATACCACCTGCATCTGCTTGCGCAGCGGACGCATCTGTTTGAAATCGTATTCGTCTATGCGTTCGCCGTTGAATGTGATTGCCCCGCTGCTGCTTTCCAGCCGCAATAGGCCCATAGCCAGCGTCGTCTTGCCCGACCCGGATTCCCCCACCACGCCGACGTTATGACCTTCGCGTACCGTCACGTCGACCCCGTCTACCGCCTTTACATGGCCAACTGTCCGCCGCAGCAGGCCCTTTTTGATGGGAAACCACACCCGCAGGTCATCGGCCTTGATAACCGGCGCGGCGTCGTCCTGTGCTGGCAAGGGATTGCCCTTTGGTTCGGCGGCGAGGAGATGCTGCGTGTATTCGTGCCGCGGGTCGGCGAACAAGGAATCCGTGTCGCCGGTCTCGACGATCCCGCCGTCTTTCATCACGCAAATCCTGTGCGCCACCTTGCGCACGATACCGAGGTCATGGGTAATCAGCAGGATAGACATGCCCCGGCTTTGCTGGATGTCGCGCAACAGGGCGAGAATCTGTGCCTGGATGGTGACGTCTAGCGCCGTTGTCGGCTCGTCCGCGATCAGCAGATCCGGATCGTTCGCCAGCGCCATAGCTATCATTACGCGCTGGCGCTGCCCGCCGGACAGCTGATGCGGATAGGCGTTTAGCCGTTCCTCGACGTTGGGCAGGCCGACCTCGGTCAGCAGCTCGATGATGCGGGCGCGGGCCGCCGCCTTGTCCAGGTTTTTATGCAGAAACAGGATCTCGCCGACCTGCTTTTCGATCGTGTGCAGCGGGTTCAGCGAGGTAAGCGGTTCCTGAAAAATGATGGCGATGCGGTCGCCACGGATCTGCTGTATACGCGACGACGGCGCATCAATCAGTTCCTCGCCCAAGAACTCGATCGACCCGGACGGATGGCGCGCGGTCGGGTAGGGCAGTAACTGCATGATCGAGAGCGCGCTGACCGATTTACCCGAACCGGATTCGCCGACCAGCGCCACGGTTTCGCTGCGCCCGATATCTAAAGACACGTTGCGTACGGCCCGAACTTCCGAAGCACCCCCGCCAAATGATACCGACAGGTCGGAAATCCGAATCAGCGGATCATTGGCGGTCGCATCAGTCATTGAACGTCTTTCGCGGATCGAATGCGTCGCGAACGGCTTCGCCGACGAAGACAAGCAACATCAGTACCAGCGAAATGGAAATCGTTGACGTCAGGCCGAGCCACGGCGCTTGCAGATTGGTTTTCCCCTGCTGCAGCAATTCGCCGAGCGACGGGGAGCCCGGCGGGAGGCCAAGACCGAGGAAATCAAGCGCAGTCAGGCTGGTGATCGACCCGGTCAAGATGAAGGGCAGGAACGTCAGTGTCGCGACCATGGCATTGGGCATCACGTGCCGGAACATGATGGTGAAGTCGCCCACGCCCAGTGCCCGCGCCGCCCTGACGAAATCGAAGTTGCGGGCGCGCAGAAATTCGGCCCGCACGACGCCCACTAGCGCGGTCCAGCCGAACAACAGCAATATAAATAGTAGCGTCCAGAACCCGGGGACGATGACGCTTGATAGAATGATCAGGATGTAGAGTTGCGGCAGGCCGCCCCATATTTCGATAAAGCGCTGGAGCAGTAGGTCCAGCAAACCGCCGAAATAGCCCTGGAGGGCACCGGCAACGATCCCGATGATCGAACCCAAAACCGTCAGAATCAGGCCAAAAAGGACCGATATCCGAAACCCGTATATCACCCGTGCCAGTACGTCACGGCCCTGGTCGTCGGTGCCCAGAACGTTATCAGCAGATGGCGGCGCCGGCGCTGGAACTTTCAGGTTCAGGTTGACCGTGTTGTAACTGTATTCGATCAGCGGCCAGACCATCCAGCCGCCTTTGTCGGTGATCAGTCCCTGCACGTCAGGTTCGCGGTACTCGGCCTCTGTCTCGAAATCGCCCCCGAACACGGTTTCCGGGTAGGTGTTGAATACTGGTGTGTAGACCGAGCCTTGATACCAGATGAGCAAGGGCCGGTCGTTGGCGATGAATTCAGCAGGCAGGGTGCCGAGAAACAGCACCAGGAAAATCCAAAGAGACCAGCGACCCCGCCGGTTACGTTTGAAGTTGGCAACCCGCCGGGCATTCAGAGGCGAAATACGGAATCCCAACAAAGTGTGACGCGTCACCGGCGCAGTATGATCGTTCGCCGCCGTCGAAGCGATCTGATTAGCCTCAGACATGGCGGCCCTCGAAATCGATGCGCGGGTCGATGATCGTGTACATCAGATCGCCGACCAGGTTCATCACCAGCCCTAACAGGGTGAAGAAATAAACAGTCGCGAACATGATCGGGTAATCGCGCTTGATCGCCGCCTCGAAACCCAGCAGGCCGAGTCCGTCGAGCGAGAAGATGATCTCGATCAGCATCGCCCCGGTGAACAGGATGCCGACGAACGCGCTGGGGAAGCCAGCGATGACGATCAGCATGGCGTTACGGAATACGTGGCCGTACATCACGCGCTTTTCGCTCAACCCCTTGGCCCGCGCCGTCTGGACGTAGAGCATATTGATTTGGTCAAGATAGGAATTCTTGGTCAGCATCGTCAGCGACAAAAATCCGCCCAGCACCAGTGCCGTTACCGGCAGAACCAGGTGCCACAGATAGTCGAGAATCTGGCCGCCCAGCGACAATTCGTCGAAATCCTCCGAGACCAGACCGCGCAGGGGGAAGATGTCGAGGAAACTGCCGCCCGAGAACAGGACGATCAACAGGATCGCAAGCACGAAGGATGGGATTGCGAACCCGATGGTGAGCAGCGTTGTGGTCCAGACATCGAACCGGGTGCCGTCCTTCAACGCCTTGCGGATGCCAAGCGGGATACACACAAGGTATATGATCAGTGTAGTCCACAGCCCGAGCGAGATGGATACCGGCATTTTTTCCAGCACCAGGTCGATAACCGTTTCGTCGCGGAAAAAGCTAGTGCCGAAATCGAACACGATAAAGTTAGCGATCATGTCGAAAAATCGTTCGTGCATTGGCTTGTCGAACCCGAACTGTTTTTCAAGCTCCTTGATAAAGTCCGGATCAAGGCCCTGCGCTCCACGATAGCCGCTGTCGGCGGTGTTGGCACCGCCCGCCGCCTGCGACGCCCCGCCCGATACTTCCGACCCGCCGCCGCTGATGCGGCCTGTGGTGCCGGCGTCGGTCCCCGAAATTTCGGCGATGATCTGTTCGATCGGCCCGCCAGGTGCGAGCTGTACGATGGCGAAGTTGATCACCATGATGCCCAGCAGTGTCGGGACAATCAGCAGGAGTCGGCGAACGATGTAAGCGAGCATGGGTCGGTGTGGCTCCCGGTCAGTTCTGGCCGGGGGGTGGCAGCGCGCCGGGCGGCGGGGGCGGAGCGATCCCGTTTTCGATCATCTCGGCCTTCTTCTCGTCGTACCACCAGGTGTCGATCACGCCGGGGTCGAATTTCGGCGACTTGGAGGGGCGGTTGAACTTGTTCCAGTAGGCGACGTTGTGCACGCCCTTGTACCACTGGGTGACGACATAGCGGTTCCACATCAAAACCCGATCCAGCGCGCGGGTGGCGACGATCAGGTCGTCGCGGGATTTCGCGGTCACGACCTTCTCGATCAGTGCGTCGACGGCGGGATCCTTTACGCCGCCGATGTTGAAGGAACCCGGCACTCCGGCAAGTTCCGAACTGAAATAGTTTCGTTGTTCCAGCCCAGGGGTCAGCGGCTGGGCGATCCGACGGATGACGATGTCGAAATCGAAACTGTCCTGCCGGCGTTTAAAGTTCGCTACGTCGACGATGCGGATAGTGGCCTGTATGCCGAGGCGTTTCAGATTCTGGATATAGGGATTGAGAATCCGTTTGAAGCTGGACTCGAACAGCAGGAATTCAATCGTCAATGGTTTTCCGTTCTTCCCGGTCAGGGCGCCGTTTTTGATAGCGTAGCCTGCCTGTTTCAGTAACCGGTTGGCCTTGCGCAGATTGCCACGGATGCGGCCCGACCCGTCCGTCGCCGGCGCCGCGAACGGTGCCTTGAAAACCTCGTCCGGGATCTTTCCGCGGAACGGTTCCAACAGCGCCAGTTCCTCTTTGCTCGGCGGTTCCTTGGCCGCGAGGTTGGAATTTTCGAACATCGAATTTGTGCGCTCGTATAGGCCGTAGAACAGCGTCCGGTTAGTCCATTCGTAGTCGAAGGCCAAGTCCATCGCCACCCGCAGGCGAATGTCCCGGAATTTTTCACGCCGCAGATTGAGGATAAACGCCTGCACGCCCGACGGTGTTTCATCCGGCAGGGTTTCGCGGACTATCAGCCCGTTATTGACCGGCGGCTTGTCGTATTGCGTCGCCCACTGGCGGGACGTGAACTCCTCCCGGTAATCGTATTGGTTGGAAAAGAAGGCCTGAAACGCTACTTCCCGGTCGCGGTAATACTCGACGGTCACTCGGTCGAAATTGAACCGGCCCCGGTTTACCGGCAGGTCTTTCGCCCAGTAATTTTCAGCGCGCTGATAGGTGATTGACCGGCCGGGCTCGAATTTGCCGACCTTGTAGGGCCCGCTTGCCAGCGCCGGTTCGAACGACGTTTTTTTGAAGTCGACCTTGTCGTAGTAGGTCTTCGACAGAACAGGCAATGCGGCGAGCCGGGTTGGCAGGTCGCGATGAGTGCCTGGTTTGAAATAGAACTTCACGCGCGACGGCGATGTCGCTTCGGCTCGGTCGACATCGCGGAAATTGACGCGGTAGCGAGGGTGGCCGTCTTTTTTTAGCGTATCGAAGGTGAATACAACGTCGGCGGCGGTGATGCGCATGCCATCGTGAAACTTCGCCTGCGGATTTATGTTAAACGCCACCCAGCTTTTGTCGTCCGGCACTTCGACCGTTTTTGCCACCAGCCCGTAATAGGAATCCGGTTCGTCCGTCGAGCGCGCCATCAGCGTATCGAACAGCAGCGGTTCAGCCAGAAGCTCCTTACGGCCCTTAAGGATAAACGGGTGAAGGGTCTCAAAGGTGTCCAGTCCCGGGATTTTTATTGCACCGCCCTTGGGCGCGTCCGGGTTGACGTAGTCAAAATGCATGAAGCCGGCGGCGTATTTCAGATCACCGAATACGCTGAGCCCGTGCCGCGGTTCGGGGTCCGCGGCGATGGCCGGTGCCGTCAGCAGCAAGGCTGCGGCGATACCCGAAATTAGCCGATTCATTGCGCGGTCATCTTACGCTGCCGGACCGTGCGGGCGTTAACGCTTTTTCCTGCTCTGCTTCAGCGCCGCGTCCTTGGCCGGATCGATCCACCAGCTCATCGAATCAGCGCCGTATTTTGCGTGTTCCGGAATGCCGAATCTGTTCCAGTATGCCAGGCGATCGACGCGCACGTGCCATTGCGGCACGACGTAGTGACCCCACAGTAGCACCCGGTCTAGTGCGCGGGTCGCGTCGACCAGCGATTTCCGGTCCTTTGCGTCGACGATTTTTTCGATCAGCGCGTCGACTGCCGGGTTCTTGATGCCGATCAAGTTTCGGCTACCGGGGCGATCTGCGGCAGCTGAGCTCCAGTAATCGCGTTGTTCGTTGCCGGGAGATTCCGATTGGCCGAAGCTGCTTATGATCATGTCGAACTCGAAGCCGCGTACCCGGTTGATGTACTGTGACTGGTCTACCGTGCGGACGTTTGCCGTGATGCCTAGGCGTTTCAGATTTTTAACGAAAGGTGCCGCGATGCGTTCGAATGCCGGGCTGACGAGCAGGATTTCGAATACCACCGGCTTGTTGGTTTTTGGCGAAATTGCCTTGTTCTTTTCGATCTTGTATCCCGCCGCCTTCAAAATTTTCAGGCCTGTGCGCAGGTTGCGGCGAATGTTACCCGTTCCGTCGGATGCCGGCGGCGCGTATATCGCGGTAAAGACCTGATCCGGAATTTTGCCGCGCCACGGTTCGAGCAGGGTGAGCTCCTCCCTCGTCGGAAGCTTGGTCGCTGCCAGTTCGGAGTTGGAGAAGAAGCTAATTGTTCGCGCATACTGCCCGTAGAAAAGGTTCTTGTTGGACCACTCGAAATCGAACGCATAAGCGATTGCACGGCGCAACTCAGCGTCCTGAAACATTGGGCGTCGGGTATTGAAGACGAACGCCTGCATTCCCGTGGGCCGCGCATGTCCAACCTCTTCCAGTTTTACGTGCCCATTCTTGCGGGCCGGGAATTCATACCCGGTTGCCCAAGTGAGCGAGGTGTTTTCGCGTCTAATGTCGTAGCGACCAGCTTTGAAAGCCTCCAGCGCGACGGTCTGGTCGCGGTAATAATCGATCCGGATGCGGTCGTAATTGTAACGCCCTACGTTGAGAGGCACGTTTGCCCCCCACCAATCCCTAACGCGTTCTAATTCGGCGAACCGCCCGGGTTCAAACTTGACGACCCGGTATGGTCCGCTACCCATCGGCGGCTCCAGCGTGGTTTTCGAAAAATCGCGCGTCGACCACCATTTCTTGGACATCACCGGGAGTTGGCCGGTGATGTGCGGCAGTTCGCGGTTGGGTGGGCCGGTGAATTCGAACCTGACCCTGTGCGGTCCCTGTTTTACGGCGCGGGCGATATTCTTGTAATAAAAGCGATAGAAAGGACGGCCGTCCTTTTTCAGGGAATTGAACGTCCAGATCACGTCATCGGCCGTCACCGGGGTGCCGTCCTGGAAGCGTGCGTCGGCGCGCAGATTGAAGGTGGCGTAGGAAAGATCGTCCGCTACCTCGACGCTATCGGCGATCTGGCCGTAACCCGCGGAAATCTCGTCCATCGGGCTGTCCATCAGGGTCTGATAGACCATCGAGGATGCGCCCGACGGATTTCCCTTGATGATGTAGGGATTGAACGTATCGAACGTGCCGATGCTGTAGCGTCGCAGCGTACCTCCCTTGGGCGCGTCCGGGTTGACGTAATCCAGCCGCTTGAAATCCGCCGGGTATTTAAGGTCTTCCAGCAGCGTCAGGCCGTGGCTGACGGTGGCGCCCGGTTTTCTGTCCTGTGCGAATGCGGGGGCGGCCAGCAGGGCGGCGGTCAGCACGATGGCGATCAGTCTCATGACGGTCTGTTCCCTGATTCTTACTGGCGTTAGATTGGATGCCTTGCTGGTAGGGGCAAGACCCTAACAAAAAGTTAATGCAGCAGATCCAGCAATTCCGCGTGAAGGCGCGCATCTCCGCAGGCGACGATAGTGCCGTCGGAAGCCAGTGTCAGCGGGTTCCCCTGCCAGTCCGTGACAACGCCGCCGGCTTCCTCGACCACGGGCGCCAGCGCCGCGAAATCGTATGTTTGCAGACCCGCCTCTACGACGGCGTCAACGAGACCGGTGGCGATCTGCGCGTAGGTATAGCAATCGCCACCATAGACCACGTGCCGGGCCGCCGCCGCCGTCTGCTTCCAGGTTTTCGCTCCGGTGAGATCGAACAGGTCGGGGGCGGTTGTGCCGATGGTGGCGTCCGCCAGCGTAGGACATTCGCGGACGCGGATAGGATTGCCGTTCAACGTGGCACCGTGGCCGCGGAGACCGATCCAGCGCTCGCCGCCGATCGGTTGATCGATGACGCCTAGAATGGGCGCGCCGTTGCAAACGAGGGCGATCAGCGTGCCGAAGATCGGTCGGCCCGTTATGAAAGATTTGGTGCCGTCGATGGGGTCGATTACCCAAACGTACTCTGCGCCGGTTTTCTCGCTCCCGAATTCCTCGCCTATGATTCCGTCATCGGGGCGGGCAGCGGCCAGTACCGCGCGGATGGCCTGTTCGGCTTCGCGGTCGGCGATGGTTACGGGGGAGGCATCAACCTTCGTATCGATCGCGATGGGCTGTCGGAAATAGGGACGAATTACATCTCCGCCGGCATCTGCCAGGCGATTCGCCAATTCGATAAGGTCTGAAGGAGCCTCGGTGGACATGGGCGCAGTCTGTCGCAAATCGGCTGTGTTTGGAAGGGATCGCGCTGTATTTATGCTCCGCGTTCCGATGCGGGGCGAGGCTTAGTGAACGATCGTGGCTGAAGGTGAGGACGATGCGGTCGGCGGTCGTGAAGTTTTTAGATAGCGGCGGCAGGATGCTGCGATAGAGAATCTCTTCGCCCTTCCTATTGAAGAAGCGGCCGACATTGGCCATGGTTTTTTCAGATCGATCGAGGCTCGGCAGAACGGCAGGCCCATTTCGACGGCCGGTGGCAACGCCGTGATCTTAGGATGCGTTCGCACCGACTGAGATGACCATGCTGTCTGTGTCGCCGAACGAACAGTCTGCGATGTTCAGCGTAGCTTTCGAGGGAAGACCGCCGTCCATGCACCCATTTCCCCTGAATTTAGGAGGTTTACCTGCCAGCCGATTTTCAACATGCGAGGGATCTTCTGCAATTGTCACCTTCCCTGTGTGTACGACCGCTAAAAACGACAGGTGAGAGCTTACCCTCATAGTGCGATGGTCTAAAATCAGCAAATATCTGTAGGATTACCTCGGTGTCTGAATACACTTACACGCGGTAGAATCGTGTTGAAGCCTATTTCAGAGGCGCCGGATTATCGCTCAGGCTGCGCAAGTAGGCGATCACGTTCGCCCGATCGCTGTCCTTCTTCAGCCCAGCGAATGACATCTTGGTGCCTTTGGCATATTTTTTGGGCTTCAGCAGGAACGCGTTGAGGTTTTCGTAGTTCCACGGCCTATCCGTCATGCCAGCAAGGGCGCCAGAGTACTTGTAGCCGCCGACCTCGCCCGGGGTGCGATTGACGATATTCCACAGATTCGGCCCGATGCCGTTTTTACCGCCGTTATTGACGGTGTGGCAGGACTTGCACTTGTTGAACACCCGTTTGCCCTTACCAACATCGGCAGAAGCAAGCATCGCGCCAATATCCTGCATTGGAGCGGGAGCCGACACGGCAGATTTGACTTCCTTAGCGACTGCGGCTGCTTTTTCCGCAACCTGAGAACCCGCTTTTTCCATCATGGCCTTTGCTTCTTCCAAGGCCTTCATCACTGCGTCGATCTCGGACTGGCTGGGCAGCGGCGCAGGCGTGTCGGAATTGCTCCGCAAATACGCGACCACGTTGGCGCGGTCCTTGAGTTTCTTCAGCCCGGCGAACGACATCTTTGTGCCGGGGATGTATTTCTTCGGCTTGGCGAGGAAAGCATTCAAGCTTTCATAGGTCCAGCCGCCCTCCTTGGTCTTAAGCGCGCTCGAATAACTGAACCCGGCGACCGCGCCGCGATCCGCGCCGACGATGTTCCAAAGGTTAGGCCCGATACCGTTCTTGCCGTCTTTCGCGACCTTGTGGCAAGCGCCACATTTCTTAAAGGCCTTCTTGCCTGCTTCGATATCGGCGGAGGCAAGCATGCCGAGAATAGGTTGCAGCGGCTCCGGTGTTTTCGGTTTTGTGGCTTTTGAGGCGACCACTGTCTTCTCGGCACCGTGGCTATCGTCGTGTCCGCCGCCGGTCGCGACGAGATTGTCGCCGAGCTTGCCGATAACGACCATGGTCAGAACGGCAAGCAGAACCGCGCCGATAACCTTGTTGAATTCGAATGACGACATGTCGGGTTTCCGATGGAATGAGAGGGTTTCAACCGATTGATCCGGCTAGCCAAATTTAACCACTGC
Source organism: Alphaproteobacteria bacterium UBA7314 (assembly GCA_002471575.1). Classification (GTDB taxonomy): domain Bacteria; phylum Pseudomonadota; class Alphaproteobacteria; order MPNO01; family UBA830; genus UBA830. The sequence goes on from DKQG01000013.1 coordinate 18,743, forward strand.
GCACCGGTCTGTCTAATGTCGAAAATACGAATACGGCATTCCCGCCAGCGTACAAGGGGTATAATGTCGCACCCGACCTGTTGTTTCCGTTGCATTCTCGTCTAGCATCCATGCCTTCACCCCAGAACACCGTCATTGTCATACCGGCTCGTCTCGCCGCCACGCGATTTCCCGACAAACCACTGGCTGACATAGACGGCGCACCGATGATCGTTCACGTCTGGCGCCGCGCGGTCCAGGCTGGCGTAGGTCCAGTGCTGGTCGCTGCCGGGGATCAGACGATCGCCGATGCCGTTTCCGCGGCTGGAGGCGATGCCGTGATGACGGATCCCTATTTGCCCAGCGGATCGGACCGGGTGCATCAGGCGCTTGAGCGGTTCGACCCCGGCTGCAGGTATGACACGGTCGTCAATGTCCAGGGCGATTTGCCGACAATCGACCCCACCGTGATTGCCGCCGTGCTGGATCCGTTCGACACGCCGGAAGTAGATATCACGACCCTGGCTGTGCAGATCGTGGAAGAACGCGAGCGCACCGATCCCAACGTAGTCAAAGCCGTGATTGCCCTCGCCGGCGAAACAGCACGTATCGGCCGCGCGCTGTACTTCAGTCGCGCCACCGTACCGCACACGCCGGACGGCCCGCATTATCACCACATTGGGCTATATGGTTTTCGACGAGCTGCGCTGGACCGTTTTGTCAAGTTGCCGCCGGGACGGCTGGAAATCCTCGAACGGCTGGAGCAGCTGCGTGCCCTCGAAGCCGGCATGCGGATCGATGTCGCGCTCGTTGACACTGTTCCGCTCGGTGTTGATACTCCCGCCGATCTGGACCGGGCGCGGGCATTGCTGGCGTCCGGTTCATGCTGAATCCCCCTATCGCAATACCGTTGACTTAAGGTAGCAAGGTTATGGCCATCCGTTCGAAAACCAAATCCGCCGCGCCGTCGCGTACCATCGCGTTCCAGGGTCAGCCCGGAGCGTATTCGCACTTGGCGTGCCGACGATATTTTCCCGACATGGCCCCGATGCCCACGGCGGCCTTCGAGGATACGTTCAAGGCGGTAAGCAGCGGCCGGGCAAAGCTGGCGATGATCCCGATCGAAAATTCGGTTGCCGGACGGGTTGCCGACATTCACCGGATCATGCCGGACTCCGGTCTCCATATCGTCGGCGAGCGGTTCCTGCGGGTGAACCATCATCTGCTGGCTCCACCGGGCGCGACGCTGAAATCAGTTAATCGGGTGCACAGCCATGTGCATGCGCTGGGTCAGTGCGGCAATTTTCTGCGTAAACACAACCTGGAAGCCGTGGTGCATGCGGATACGGCCGGTGCCGCAGCGGATATTGCTGCGGCCGCCGACAAGACCGAAGCGGCCATTGCGTCCGAACTGGCGGGAGAGGTTTATGGCCTGAAATCCATACGCGCCAATATCGAGGACGCGGAACACAACACGACCCGGTTCATAATCCTTTCGAAAAAACCGGTCCGGCCAAAACGCAACGGTAATGTCGTGGTCACTAGCTTTGTTTTCCGGGTTCGTAACGTGCCTGCTGCGTTGTTCAAGGCGCTGGGCGGATTCGCGACCAACGGCGTCAACATGACCAAGCTGGAGAGTTACATGGTGGGCGGCGACTTCTTCGCGACGCAGTTCTACGCCGATGTCGAGGGAGATCCACGCGACCGAAACGTCAAGCTCGCCTTCGAGGAGCTGGATTTCTACACCCACGAGGTAAAGGTTCTGGGGACCTATCCGGCCGACCCGTTCCGCTTCGGGAAAGGATAGTCCGCCGGTTCGGGAGAAGAGCCCGCGCCAACGCCAACGGTGTCAGCCACCCATCCTGATCCACTCGTCGATCAGCCGCCGGGCGATGGAATCGGATCGTGGCCGCTTGGCGATGCCGGCGCCGCCGTCCGCAAGTTCCTGGCGCGTAAACCATTGCAGGTCCTCCAGCTCTTCCTCGCTCCGCACGAGGTCTTCGGTCACGGCGTCGGCGAAAAAGCCCAGCATCAGCGACGCCGGAAACGGCCAGGGCTGGGACGAATGGTACCGGATATTGGCGATCCGCACGCCCGATTCCTCGAACACCTCGCGCGAGACCGCCTGTTCGAGGCTTTCGCCCGGCTCGACGAAACCGGCAAGCGTCGAATACATACCTTCCATCCATTCGGCCTTGCGCCCCAGCAGCGCCCGATCGTCCTTGGCGACCAGCATGATGACCGCCGGATCGGTACGCGGGAAATGCACCGCGCCGCAATCGCGGTTCAGGCATTTGCGCAGGTGGCCCGCATCGCGGATTTCTGTCGGGCTGCCGCACACGCCGCAATACAGGTGCCTTGCATGCCAGTGCATGATGCCCTTGGCATAAGCCAGGATTGACGCTTCCGACCGATCCATCACCGCGCCGACCGTTCGGAGATCGACGAATTCGCTGTCGTCGTGGAGGTCGCGGACTTCATGCTCGTCCAGATGCGATATATCGACGGCGAAATGGGCAATATCATCGCGTAGCCCTAACAGTACCGTCGCGTTAGCAATCTCCATTAGGTCGCGTACCCGGGCGGTTGGCAGCATCACCCCGCGCGGTTCCGCCTGGTTGGCGACCAGGTTACGCGACCGCCATACCGGGATTACCACTGTGTGGTGTGCGCGGACCTGTGAATTCACCCATGATTCGTCCGTCCGCAAGTGGGAGACGCGGTCGAGCATTTCGTCGGTATAGTGATTGTCGCCATTCATGGCCGTAGTACTCGCATACAGGCGCAGACGGCGCAATTGCGGCGGGCCGCCAAAATAATGTGATTCCACCCCCGACTCCGTTTGGTCCCCGCGCTGGACCTGATATACTGCATACGGGAGGCTGGCGGCGGACGGATTGCTCGCCAACCCGGTCAGGTCCGGAAGGAAGCAGCCGTAACGAGATTTCTCCGGGTCGCCTCACCAGTCTCCCACCCGCTTTGTGCAACCTATTAGCAGGCCATGCACCCGTATGAGTTCCGGCGGTAAACGCCAGATCGGAGAAAACTGTAATCATGATCTGCCTACGCAGTTTCGCGCCGGTCCTCTTCCCCTCCCGGCCACCCATAATCTCGATCCCGCGGGTGGCCGGGAGGGGAAGAGCGCTGGAACCGTCCTGTAAAACGCGCTAGCCCACGATGGCAGACAGCCCGGATACCCAGCCCTACCGCGTACTGGCGCGCAAATACCGGCCCAGCGACTTCACGTCACTGATCGGCCAGGAAGCGATGGTCCAGACCCTGTCGAACGCCATTGCATCCGGGCGGCTGGCGCATGCGTTCATTCTGACGGGGGTCCGCGGGGTCGGTAAAACCACCACGGCGCGCATTATCGCGAAGGCGTTGAACTGCAGCGGTACCGACGGCAACGGCGAGGCCACGGCCGAACCCTGCGGCGTTTGCGAAAATTGCGTGTCGATTTCCGAGGACCGACATGTCGATGTGATGGAAATGGACGCCGCCAGCCGGACAGGGGTCGAGGATATCCGAGAGCTGATCGACGGTGTGCTCTACCGGCCGGTTTCCGCGCGCTACAAGGTGTACATCATCGACGAAGTGCACATGCTGTCGCGCAACGCGTTTAACGCGTTGCTGAAGACCCTAGAAGAGCCGCCCGAACACGTGAAATTCATCTTCGCGACCACAGAAATCCGGCGCGTGCCGGTCACCGTGCTGTCGCGCTGCCAGCGCTTCGATCTAAGGCGGGTCAAATTCGACGTGCTAGTTGATCACTTCGCCTTAATTTCGGAAAAGGAAGGCGCCAACATCACGCGCGGTGCCATCGGGCTGATCGCCCATGCCGCCGACGGCTCGGTGCGCGACGGGTTGTCGCTCCTCGACCAGGCGATTGCCCATAGCGGTCCGGAAACCGAAATCGGCGAGGACATCGTCCGCGACATGCTGGGCGTCGCCGAACGGGTGCAGGTATTTGACCTGTTCGAACAGCTGATGAAGGGGGAAATCGCCGCCGCGCTCGCGCACTTCGATGCCATGTACCACGCTGGTGCCGACCCTGGCACCATACTGCAGGATCTGGCCGAGCTGACCCACTGGCTGACCCGGCTAAAGGCCGCCCCCGACACCGCCGAGGCGACGCCGACATCCGATCTCGACCTGACACGCGGGCGCGATGTTTCGTCCCGCCTGCAGATGTCTGTACTGGCCCGCACATGGCAGATTCTGCTGAAGGGCTTGGCTGAAGTCCGCACCGCACATTCCGCTACCCAGGCGGCGGAGATGGTTCTGGTCCGAATAGCCTACGCCGCGGAACTGCCTACCCCGGCGGAGGCGATCGCCTCGTTGGCCAATGAACCTGAAAAGGCGGCGGCGCCCTTGCCGCCAACACCGAAGCCCACCCCCGAGCCGGCAGCGACGGCTGAGGCTGCAGAAGCTTCGGTAGAAGCCATCTCCGCGCCACCGCCACCGTCTGAGCCAGTGCAGGTAGATCCCGTGCCGCAGACAGACGGCCCCACCGCGCTGGCGATTCAGCCGTCGCGGGAGCCGGTTGATACCGGTTTCGAAGGCCAGCCGGGTATTCCGGCGACATTCGAAGACATGGTGGCCTTGTTCTCGGCAAACGGCGAGCCGCTGTTGCACGCCTATCTGGTAAATAACGTACATCTGGTGAAGTACGAGATTGGCAAGATTTCACTGCGGGTGTCTGACGAAGGGCCCAAGGATCTCGCCAAACATCTCAGCCGGTGTCTCAACGACTGGACGGGGCGGGCGTGGTTTATCGAAGCCAGCCGGGAGGAAGGCGCGGCGACGCTTCAGCAGCAGCGCGAAGATGCCGCCGCCGAACGGCGCGAAGCCGCCATCGTCCATCCCCTTGTTCAGAAAACGCTTGAGGCTTTCCCCGGCGCGAAGGTGGCCGACGTTCGCAGTGTCGCCGACCGGGACGCGACCCCTGAAACGCCCGAAGGCCTGCTGCCGGCACCCGATGACTATCTATCCTACGATTACGAGGACGATAGCTTCGACCCGGACCATTTCGACCCAGACGACACCGAGGAGGACTACATATGAAAAATCTCGGCAACCTGATGAAGCAGGCGCAGGAAATGCAGGCGAAGATGCAGGAAATGCAGGATCGCCTGGCCGATGTAGAAATTTCCGGTGCATCCGGCGCCGGCATGGTGCGCGTTACACTCAACGGCAAGACCGAAATGCGCGGTATCAAGATCGACCCGTCGCTGTTCAACAGCGAAGATGCGGAGGTCGTCGAAGATCTGATCATGGCGGCATTTAACGATGCCAAGGCCAAGGCCGAAAAGCACATGCAGGAACAGATGGCCGAAGTCACGGGCGGTCTGAACTTGCCGCCCGGCATGAAGCTTCCTTTTTAACTGGGGGAGCGGAGCAGAGGCGCAACGCAAAAAAACATGTCCTCTCCCGAAATCGAACGCCTGATTCAGATGCTGGCTAAACTGCCGGGCCTAGGTCCGCGCTCGGCGCGGCGCGCTGCGCTGCACCTGATAAAGCGGCGGAATTCGCTACTTGATCCGCTGGCGTCGGCGATGGCGCAGGCGGCCCAGTCGGTCACCATCTGTGGTATTTGCGGTAACTTGGATGCGGCTGATCCCTGTGGCGTGTGCGCGGACGACCGCCGCGACCGGGGCCAGGTCTGCGTCGTCGAGGACGTCGCCGATTTGTGGGCGCTGGAGCGGGCAGCGTCGTTCAAGGGCACGTATCATGTGATTGGAGGTACCTTGTCGGCGCTGGACGGGCGCGGCCCAGAAGACCTGAACATTGCGTCGCTGCTGACACGGGTTGCGACCGGCGAGGTTACGGAGGTTATCTTGGCCACGTCGGCGACGGTCGACGGCCAGACGACGGCGCACTACATCTCCGACCGGCTGGAAGACCTGTCAGACGAAAAGGGCGCTGGGCTTAGCATCACGCGACTAGCGCACGGCGTGCCAGTCGGGGGCGAACTTGATTATCTCGATGACGGCACCTTGTCGGCTGCGCTCAAGGCACGGCGCCCGGTCTAGCGCGATAACCTAGGCGTCTTCGAGCGTCATTTCTGCATTACGCCGAATGGCGGCGATCATCGACGACCCCAAAAGGAAATTCCGGGCCCTGTTCGGGTCGGCGGCGGTATCGCGCAGGTTCTGAAGGTTGGCGGCGCGGGCTTCTGGGTCGGTTGCTTCCAGCCGTTTCTTGTTGGCGATCGTCTGCTCCTGAACGAAGTCGACGGCGTAGGCCCGGCGCTGCTTGTCGTAAAGATCCATCAGGCGGTCGTCCGCGCCGTTGACGATCACGGCACCCAGCTTGTCGCATAAATTCATCGCGTCCTGTATGCCGCCGTTAAGCCCCATGCCGCCGATCGAATTGTTGACGTGTGCGGAATCGCCGGCCAGCAGGATTCGTCCCTTGCGAAACGTCGCCGCGACGCGCTGGTGAACGTTGTAGAGGTTGCGGTGGACGATGTCGTAGTCCTCGTCCCGCTTGAAGAATTTCTGCATTTGGTTCTGGACGAAGTCGTCGGCAAGCAGGTCTTCTTCCTTCGCCTCCGGATCTGCCGGAAACACCAGCCGCCACAGGCCGGGCGGGCCGTCGGCGGCGACCTTGAAGCAGTTGCACCATTCGTCTGGATCGGCGATGTAGTTGCGGAAAGACATCCCACGCTCCGCCTCGAAATCGAACGGGGTCGACAGCACCAGAAAACGTTCCGGCCAGGTAAATCCCTCGAAATCGATATCAGCCGATTTGCGTACCACGCTGCGCCCGCCGTCAGCGCCGATAAGCCAGTCGCCGGTGATGGTCTTTGGACCGTCCGGTGTGTCGACCGACAGCGTCACGCTGTTTTCCGACAGGGTCAGGTCCGTGGTGCGGTAGTTGAAATGAATCGACACGTTGTCCAGACCCTGTAACCGGGCGAGGACGATTTTTGCCAGCTTGAACTGCTCGCACTGGACCACGAAGGGAAAGTCGGTGTCGTTTGCCAGCGACGCGTGGTCGAAAACCGCAACGCGTTCGCCTGTCGGTCGGTCCCAAAATTCGAATTTTTCGGCCACCAACCCCTGCTCGATGACGTCGTCGATGACGCCAAGCGCCGCCAACAATTCAAGTGTCGCCGGATGGGTGGTCGCGGCCCTCGGATCGTCCAGGAGTTCCGGGTTCTCGTCGAACACGGCGACGTCGATCCCACGCTTGCCTAGGGCGTAAGCGCAAATCAGGCCGACCGGTCCGCCACCTGAAATCAATACCTGTGCGTCGTTCATGAACTGTCTCCTTCAGGTGCCACAGAGCTCGAGCACTCCGGCATAAAAGCATTAGTTAAATAAGGTATTTGACGTAGGTAAGGGGTCGTGGTTCTTTTGTCAAACATGACCGAAGAGACCAATGCACAACAGGCGGCAAAGCCGGCTGCGCCGCATGACTATTTCGTCGATGTGGCGGAAGCACGCTATATCCTTCGACGGGTATTCCGTATCGCGGAAGAGCATGCAAAAGCCGCGGGATTGGAGCCGTTGACCCATCAAGCGCTGATCCAGATCTACGGAAGCCCCGAACGGCGCCTGCGGGTGAACGGGCTGGCGGAGCGCCTGGACATAAAGCCGGCATTCGCCTCGGCGCTGCTCACTCGGCTCGAGGCCGACGACCTGATCTACCGGCAACGCGATACCGCCGATCACCGCGTCACCTGGGTTCAGGTCACCGAGACGGCGATCGAAAAACTGGTACAGATCGACAGCGCGGTGGATTTCCACGTGAGGTATTTTGCCGCCCAGCTCGACCGAGAGTCGCGGGAACGGGCGCTTTCCACGCTAACATTCTATGTCGGGCTGGGGGATTGATCACGCCGCCGTTCCGGGAGGTTAGTCGATCCTTAGCAGGCGCTCGTCGCCCGGCTGAACGACAATATCTTTAAAACCCAGTATCGCCTGCGCGATCTCGATCCGCCGGCGCTGCCCGAGGCGTTGGGCAGGGAAATTTGAGGTTCCAGCGGCAAGTTCCACAGGCTCGTACAAATGATCAGCAGCGTGATCAA
>DKQG01000005.1 GCA_002471575.1 Alphaproteobacteria bacterium UBA7314
CGTTGCTGCAATAACCGAATAACAGAAAGGCCGGCGACTTAAACTAGGAGTGTAGCTCAATTGGCAGAGCACCGGTCTCCAAAACCGGGGGTTGTGGGTTCGAGTCCCTCCACTCCTGCCATCGGAAGGAGCGGCATCGCTCTCCAGGTTTTAGTCGGCAAATGAAGGTAAAAGTGTAAATGGCGAGAACCAACCCCGGCGAATTCGTGCAGCAGGTCAGGCGCGAGGTGGCGAAAGTCACTTGGCCGAGCAGGCGCGAAACGATGGTAACGACGATGATGGTCTTCATCTTTGTTGCTATCTCGTCTGTGTTTTTTCTGCTGGTCGACCAGGTGCTGTCGTCCGGGGTTAAACTAATTCTCGGACTTGGGGGTTAAAATGGCAGGGCGCTGGTACGTTGTTCATGTCTATTCAGGTTTCGAGAGTAAGGTTGCCCAGTCGATCCGCGAACAGGCTCAGCAGACGGGTCTAGACGACATTATCGAGGAAGTTCTGGTGCCTATGGAAGAAGTGGTCCAGATGCGTCGCGGCGCCAAGGTGAGTGCAGAGCGCAAGTTCTTCCCCGGATACGTTCTCGCAAAAATGGAGATGACGGACGAAGCCTGGCATCTGGTCAAGGATACGCCGAAAGTTACCGGTTTCCTTGGTGCGGGCAACAAGCCGTCGCCGATTTCCGAGGGTGAGGCGCAGCGTATTCTTCACCAGGTCCAGGAAGGCGTGGAACGGCCGAAGCCGTCCGTTACCTTCGAGATCGGCGAACAGGTCCGTGTATCCGACGGTCCGTTTACCTCGTTTAACGCGCTGGTCGAAGATGTCGACGAAGAGCGTGCCCGTCTGAAGGTCGCGGTATCGATCTTCGGTCGTGCGACACCGGTCGAGCTGGAGTACGCACAGGTCGAAAAGCTCTGAACCCCGGGAGCGTTTGAAGATTAGGGGCAATAGATGTATTGCGGGACGCGCGGTACGAAATGTGCGGGAGGCTAGCCATGGCCGGACCGCGCCCTCAGCAAATGTGAGGATCAATGGCAAAGAAGATTGACGGTTACATCAAATTGCAGGTCCCGGCAGGACAGGCCAACCCTTCGCCGCCCATCGGGCCGGCGCTAGGCCAAGCAGGCTTGAACATCATGGAGTTCTGCAAGGCATTCAATGCGGCTACGCAAAACGAGGATCAGGGCGTTCCCATTCCGACGGTGATTACGGTATTCGCCGACAAGTCGTTCGCTTTTGAAACGAAGACCCCACCCGCATCGTACTTCATCAAGAAGGCGGCGAAGCTGAATAAGGGGTCAGGCACACCGGGCTTGGAAGTCGTCGGTGCTGTCACGCGCAAGCAGCTTGAAGAGATCGCTGAGGCGAAAATGGCCGATCTCAATGCAAATGATATGGACGCAGCTGTGAAGATTCTGGCGGGTTCCGCCCGGTCCATGGGCATTCAGGTGCAGGGGTAGAGCTATGGCTGGCAGAGGGAAACGTATCAAAGGCTCTTACGAGCAGGTCGACCGCGATACCGTCTACGAACTCGACGCTGCAGTGAAGTTGCTTAAAGACAACGCCAAGGCGAAGTTCGACGAAACCATCGAGATCTCGATGAACCTGGGTGTCGATCCGCGGCATTCGGACCAGATGGTCCGCGGCGTCGTCTCGCTGCCCAAGGGCACCGGCAAGGCCGTGCGTGTTGCCGTGTTCGCTAAGGGCGACAAGGCTGACGAGGCCCAGGTGGCAGGCGCCGATGTCGTCGGTGCGGACGATCTGGCCGAGAAGGTTGAAAGGGGCGAAATTGATTTCGAACGCGTGATCGCCACGCCTGACATGATGCCGGTGGTCGGCAAACTTGGTAAAGTTCTCGGTCCCAAGGGGCTGATGCCGAACCCGAAACTCGGCACGGTTACCCCTGATGTCGCGAAGGCGGTTCAGGACGCAAAGGGCGGCCAGGTGGAATACCGGGTCGAAAAGGCCGGGATTATCCATGTTGGTGTCGGTAAAGCGAGCTTTTCCGAAGGCGACATCGCCGAAAACATCTGTTCGTTGGTGGATGCCGTGAATAAGGCGAAGCCCTCGGGTGCGAAAGGCACGTATATCAAGAAAATTTCCGTCTCCTCTACGATGGGGCCGGGGATTAAGCTGGACATCGGACCGCTTCTGGAGCGGGCCGGCCAAGGCTAAATGGAATGCGCAGCCCTGCGGGGCTGTGAACAGGAACCGTGTGATCCGCTATGATGCGGTATGACGGTTCCGACCTGTCCGAGACTGCAGGTCCGCGCGCAACAGGAATGTTGCAACCGGGTAATGGCTTAACCGCCTGCACAGACGGGAGAACGGGCAATTTTCCGCAGACATGACGTTTGCGGATTATGGCTTGAACTTCTGGGACAGGCGAACCGGGTTCGTGGTTTGCTACGGATCCAGACGCAACCGGAACCAGGCTGCCAAGATGGCGTCCTGTTCCAGAAAAGTGGAGACGACTGAGTGGACCGGACGCAGAAAGAAGAACTGGTCGCTTCGTTTAATGAAGCTTTTTCGGGGGCAACTCTCGTTGTCGTGACCAGCCAGAACGGCTTGTCGGTCGCGCAATCGACGGAGTTACGCCGGGAAATGCGGAATGCGGGCGCCAGCTTCAAAGTGACCAAAAATCGGCTCACACGTCTCGCGCTCAAAGGCACGAAGTTCGAGCATTTGAGCGACCTGTTCAAGGGGCCGACGGGGATCGCCTATTCCGACGACCCGGTCGCGGCCGCGCGCGTTGCGGTCAAGTTTGCCGATGACAACGACAAGTTCGTTGTCCTGGGCGGCGGTCTCGACGAACAGGCCCTGGATGTGTCGGCCGTCACGGCGCTCGCCAAGCTACCTTCGCTTGACGAACTGCGTGGCAAGCTTGTCGGCATGATCCAGACACCGGCCACCCGGATCGCAGGTGTGACCCAAGCACCAGCGAGCCAGCTTGCGCGCGTCATTTCGGCACGTGCCGAGCAGGGCGAGGCCGCCTGAGCCGATAACCAGTTAACTAGTTCAAGCCTAAGGAGAAATACGAAATGGCTGCAAATCTCGAACAGATCGCTGACGATCTGTCTAACCTTACCGTCCTCGAGGCGGCTGAACTATCGAAGATGCTCGAAGAAAAATGGGGCGTTTCGGCCGCCGCACCTGTTGCCGTTGCGGCAGCGGGTGGTGCGGACGCCGGTGGCGCCGCGGCTGAAGACAAGGATGATTTCGATGTCATTCTTGCTGGTGCCGGTGACAAGAAAATCAATGTCATTAAGGAAGTGCGCGCAATCACCGGTCTTGGCCTGAAAGAAGCAAAGGACCTGGTCGAAGGTGCGCCTCAGCCGGTCAAGGAAGGAGTTGGCAAAGAAGAAGCCGACGAAATCAAAGGAAAGCTGGAAGAAGCGGGGGCGTCGGTCGAAGTCAAGTAATGACGCTTCGCGCCCGCACAGCAACGACTACCGGACCGTTACCGCCCGCGCTTCGGCGCGGCGCGGTGCCGTTCGTTCAAATTTTTCCGCCTGCGCTGCGGCGCGGGCCAATATTGGATTCGTGAGAGGTCGCCATGGCAAAGTCGTTTACAGAACGTAAGCGCATTCGTAAAGATTTCGGACGCATTCGGGCAGTCGCGCCGATGCCCAATCTGATCGAGGTACAGAAAAGTTCCTATGACGCCTTCCTGCAGATCCACACGCAGGTCGAGGATCGAAACAACAGCGGTCTGCAGGAAGTCTTCAAGTCGGTTTTTCCGATTAGCGACTTTTCCGAGCGCGGTACGCTCGAATTTGTTTCCTACGAATTTGAGCAGCCCAAGTACGATGTCGAGGAGTGCCAGCAGCGCGATATCACCTTCGCCGCCCCGCTGAAGGTTACGCTGCGCCTGGTCGTTTTTGATGTCGACGAGGAGACCGGCGCGCGATCGGTTCGCGACATCAAGGAGCAGGACGTCTATATGGGCGACATGCCCCTGATGACGAATATGGGCACCTTCGTCGTGAATGGCACGGAACGCGTGATCGTCTCGCAGATGCACCGATCGCCCGGAGTGTTCTTCGATCATGACAAGGGTAAGTCGCACTCGTCCGGCAAGTTCTTGTTTGCAGCCCGGGTTATTCCCTATCGTGGCTCCTGGCTCGATTTCGAGTTCGATGCCAAGGACATCGTGCACGTCCGCATCGACCGTCGTCGCAAGCTGCCGGTCACGACGCTGCTGATGGCTCTCGACTCAGATGCGACGGCGCAAAAGCGGGTCGAATTCGCTGAGGAGGGTGGCCAGTTGCCGCCCGAACAGGCTGTCGGCATGAGCATCGAAGACATCCTGAGTTATTTCTATGACAAGATCGCTTTCACCCGCTCGAAAGAAGGCTGGAAAACCGCCTTCGACATAGAAACTATGCGTGGCATCAAGCTGACACACGATTTGGTGAACGCGAAAACGGGCGACGTCGTCGCCGAGGCCGGGGACAAGCTCTCGCCCCGTGTCTGCCGCAGGCTCGAGGAAGGGGGCTTGACAGACATTCTGGTCCATGATGACGAGCTCTACGGCCGTTACTTTGCCGAGGATATCATCAACGAGGCTACCGGCGAAATCTATGTTGAGGCCGGCGACGAGATCGATGAAGAAATTCTCATCACCCTTGGCGAAGCGGGCGTGAAATCTTTCGGAACGCTGGCGATCGATCACAACAATATCGGCCCTTACATCCGCAACACGCTTGTCATTGACAAAAACCGGTCGCGCGAAGAAGCGCTGATGGATATCTACCGCGTGATGCGTCCGGGTGAGCCGCCGACGCTGGAAACCGCGGAAGCCATGTTTCAGAGCCTGTTTTTCGATGCCGAACGCTACGATCTTTCCGCCGTCGGCCGAGTCAAGATGAACGCGCGTCTCGACGTGGAAGGCGAAGACACGCTCCGTGTGCTGCGGCGCGAGGACATACTTGCCGTCGTCAAAACGCTGGTTGGCCTTAAAGACGGCCGCGGCGAGATTGACGATATCGATCATCTCGGCAATCGGCGTGTCCGCTCTGTCGGCGAGCTGATGGAAAATCAGTATCGGATCGGTTTGTTGCGGATGGAACGCGCCATTCGCGAACGGATGAGCTCGATCGATCTGGATTCCGTTATGCCGCACGATCTGATCAATGCGAAACCGGCTGCGGCCGCGGTGCGAGAGTTTTTCGGTTCGTCGCAGCTTTCGCAGTTCATGGACCAGACCAACCCGCTCAGCGAGATCACACACAAGCGGCGTCTGTCGGCACTTGGTCCGGGTGGACTGACGCGCGAACGCGCCGGTTTCGAAGTCCGCGACGTTCATCCGACGCATTACGGCCGCATCTGTCCGATCGAGACCCCGGAGGGCCCTAATATCGGCCTTATCAATTCGCTCGCCACCTATGCGCGGGTCAACCAGTACGGCTTCATCGAAACGCCTTACCGAAAAGTTGAGAACGGCCGCGTGACTGAGGAGGTCGTCTATAATTCGGCGATCGAGGAAGGTCAGTTCACGATCGCCCAGGCGAATGCGCCGCTCGACAAGAACGGTAAATTCGAAGAAGAGCTCGTAAGTTGCCGTCAGGGTGGCGAGTTCATCATGGCGCGCCCCGACACCATTGACATGATCGATGTTTCACCAAAACAGCTTGTCTCGGTCGCCGCCGCGCTAATACCGTTCCTTGAAAACGACGATGCGAACCGCGCGCTAATGGGGTCGAACATGTCGCGTCAGGCGGTGCCGTTAGTCCGTGCCGAAGCTCCGCTTGTCGGGACAGGTATGGAAGAAGCGGTTGCCCGCGGATCCGGGGCGGCGATTACCGCCAGACGTCCCGGCGTGGTCGACCAAGTGGACGCGACGCGTATTGTTATCCGGGCGACCGACGAAACATCGTTGTCTGCGCCGGGTGTCGATATCTACAACCTGAGGAAGTTCCAGCGGTCGAACCAGAACACCTGCATTAACCAGCGTCCGTTGGTGAAGGTGGGAGACCAGGTCGAGAGCGGCGATATCATCGCCGACGGCCCGTCGACGGAACTCGGCGAGCTGGCGCTAGGCCGCAACGTGCTCGTAGCTTTCATGCCGTGGAACGGCTATAACTTTGAGGATTCAATCCTAATCTCTGAACGCATCGTCCGTGACGACGTGTTCACCTCGATACACATCGAGGAATTCGAGATCATGGCCCGCGACACCAAGTTGGGCCAAGAGGAAATCACCCGCGATATCCCGAATGTCGGTGAAGAGGCGCTTAAAAACCTCGACGAAGCCGGTATCGTCTATATCGGTGCTGAGGTGAACCCCGGCGATATCCTGATCGGCAAGGTGACGCCGAAAGGCGAAAGCCCGATGACGCCTGAAGAAAAACTCCTGCGCGCCATCTTCGGTGAAAAAGCCTCCGACGTTCGCGATACCTCGTTGAAACTGCCGCCCGGAGTTGCTGGTACGGTCGTCGAGGTGCGGGTCTTCTCCCGCCGAGGTGTCGACAAGGACGAACGCGCGATGGCGATCGAGCGCGAGGAGATCGAACGACTCGCCAAGGACCGCGATGACGAGCTCGTAATTTTGGAACGGTCGTTCTCGGCCCGTCTAAAGGATATGCTGGCCAACCAGACCATAGTCTCGGGGCCGAAGCAGGTGAGCGAAGGCTCGCGCGTGACCCAGGCGATTCTCAATGATCTGACCGCGCGCCAACTGGCACAGGTTACGGTTAAGAACGAAAAGATCATGGAGAACGTTGAGGCGCTGCGGAAGCAGTTCCAGGAAAGCGAGAAGCGTCTCCAGGACCGTTTCGAAAACAAGGTCGAAAAACTTCAGGGCGGCGACGAACTGCCTCCGGGTGTCATGAAGATGGTCAAGGTCTTCGTGGCTGTTAAGCGCAAGCTTCAGCCCGGCGATAAGATGGCCGGCCGACATGGCAACAAGGGCGTGATCTCCAAGATTGCACCGCTTGAAGACATGCCCTACCTCGAGGACGGCACGAACGTCGATATCGTGCTGAATCCGCTAGGTGTGCCGTCACGCATGAACGTGGGACAGATTCTCGAAACCCATCTCGGATGGGCGTCAGCCGGTCTCGGTAAAAAGATCGGCGACATGCTCGACAAGGCAGTCCGCGAAGGCAAGATCGCGCAACTGCAAAATGAGATGAAGGAAATCTACGGAAAGGAGACCTTCAACGAGGATATTACTGCGCTTGACGAAAATCAGGTAATCGAACTTGCCGAGAACCTGCGTCCGGGCGTGCCGATGGCGACCCCGGTGTTCGACGGAGCCCACGAGGAAGACATCGTGGAGTTACTCGAACAGGCGGGGCTGGAATCTTCCGGCCAGGTCAACCTGTTTGACGGTCGTACCGGTGAACAGTTCGCCCGCTCGGTGACGGTCGGTTACATCTACATGATGAAGCTGCACCATCTTGTGGACGACAAGATCCACGCGCGGTCCATCGGCCCTTATAGTCTGGTCACACAGCAGCCGCTGGGCGGCAAGGCGCAGTTCGGCGGTCAGCGTTTCGGCGAAATGGAGGTATGGGCGCTAGAAGCCTACGGTGCTGCCTATACTCTGCAGGAAATGCTGACCGTCAAGTCGGACGACGTGTCCGGCCGGACTAAGGTGTACGAAGCGATTGTGCGCGGCGACGATACCTTCGAGGCGGGGATTCCAGAATCCTTCAACGTCTTAGTGAAAGAACTGAAATCGCTCTGCCTCAACGTGGAGCTGAATCAGGAATCCTGATTGGCGGGAATTCGGGAACAGCTACGCGACTTTGAACTAGTACCGGCCATCGCGCTTTCGCGGAGGCCATAAATGCCAGGAGACGGCAAATGAATGAATTGATGAACATCTTCGGCCAGGTCAGCACGGCTCAGAGCTTCGACCAGATCCAGATTTCGATCGCGAGCCCCGAACGCATCCGTTCGTGGTCCTACGGTGAAATCAAGAAGCCGGAGACCATCAATTACCGGACCTTCAAACCCGAACGCGACGGCCTGTTCTGTGCCCGGATTTTCGGGCCGATCAAGGATTACGAATGCCTGTGCGGCAAGTACAAGCGGATGAAGTACCGGGGCATCATCTGCGAGAAATGCGGTGTCGAGGTTACGCTGTCCAAGGTCCGGCGCGAACGGATGGGCCATATCGAGCTTGCCTCTCCAGTTGCCCATATCTGGTTTCTGAAATCGCTGCCGAGCCGGATCGCTCTGCTGCTCGACATGACGCTTAAGGATGTTGAACGGGTTCTGTATTTCGAAAACTACATCGTCACCGAACCGGGACTGTCGCCGCTGGAAGAGGGCCAGCTCCTCTCAGAGGAAGGTTTTATCGACGCGCAGGACGAATATGGCGAGGACGCCTTCGAGGCGATGATCGGTGCCGAAGCCCTAAAAAAGATGCTGGGCGAGATCGACCTTGAGGAAGAGCGCGAAGAACTCCGTATCGATATGAAGGAAACCGGCTCTGAGGCCAAGCGTAAGAAATACGTAAAGCGTCTGAAGCTCGTGGAGTCCTTTCTCGAGTCCGGCGCGCGTCCGGAATGGATGATCCTCGAAGTCATCCCGGTTATTCCGCCGGAGCTGCGTCCCCTGGTACCTCTGGACGGCGGCCGGTTCGCGACCTCGGATCTGAACGATCTCTATCGCCGGGTCATCAACCGGAACAACCGCCTGAAACGACTTATCGAATTGCGCGCGCCCGACATCATCGTACGGAATGAAAAGCGCATGCTGCAGGAAGCGGTCGACGCCCTGTTTGATAACGGCCGACGTGGCCGCACGATCACCGGCGCTAACAAACGCCCGCTGAAATCCCTCAGCGACATGCTAAAGGGCAAGCAGGGCCGGTTCCGTCAGAATCTGCTCGGCAAGCGCGTCGACTATTCCGGCCGGTCGGTCATCGTGGTAGGCCCGGAACTGAAACTGCACCAGTGCGGTCTGCCGAAAAAGATGGCGCTGGAATTGTTCAAACCGTTCATCTATTCGAAGCTCGAACTCTACGGTATGGCGAATACGATCAAGGCTGCCAAAAGGATGGTCGAGAAGGAACGGCCCGAGGTATGGGATATCCTAGAAGAGGTGATCCGCGAACATCCAGTAATGCTGAACCGGGCACCCACACTGCATCGCCTGGGTATCCAAGCGTTCGAACCGGTGCTGGTTGAAGGCAAGGCCGTTCAGTTGCATCCGCTGGTCTGTACCGCGTTTAACGCTGACTTTGACGGCGATCAGATGGCGGTACACGTGCCGCTGTCGCTGGAGGCCCAGCTTGAAGCGCGCGTGCTTATGATGTCGACGAACAACATTCTCAGCCCCGCTAACGGCAAGCCGATTATCGTGCCGTCGCAGGATATCGTTCTCGGCCTTTACTACCTCAGTCTAGAGCGCGAGGGTGAACCGGGCGAGGGAATGGCTTTCGGGACGACCGGCGAGGTTGAGCAGGCGCTCGACGCAGGCATCATCACGTTGCATTCAAAAGTTCTGGTCCGCGTCAATACCGTCGACGAGGAAGGCAACGAGGTTATCCGGCGGATCGAAACCACGCCCGGCCGTATGTTCATCATGCACATACTCCCTAAAAGCGCGGCTGTTCCTGTCGACGTGCTCAACAAAGTTCTAACCAAGAAGGACGTTCAAGACGTCATCGATTTGGTTTATCGCCATTGCGGTCAGAAGGATACGGTGATCTTCGCCGACCGGATGATGGGTCTCGGTTTCTCATACGCCTGTCGGGCCGGTATTTCGTTTGGCAAAGACGATCTGCTTATACCGCCGGAAAAGGAAAAGCTGGTCAACGTAACTCAGGATCAGGTCAAGGAGTATGAAAAGCAATACCAAGACGGCCTCATCACCCAAGGCGAAAAATACAACAAGGTCGTGGACGCCTGGTCGCAGTGCACGGACAACGTTGCCGACGCGATGATGGAAGGTCTGGAAAGGGTCGAGCCGGGCAAACCGGTCAACTCGGTCTACATGATGGCGCATTCCGGTGCGCGTGGTTCCGCCGCCCAGATGAAACAGCTGGCAGGCATGCGCGGTCTTATGGCCAAACCGTCCGGCGAAATCATCGAGACGCCGATCATGTCGAATTTCAAGGAGGGCCTGACCGTGCTGGAATACTTCAATTCCTCGCACGGCGCTCGTAAAGGCCTCGCCGATACGGCCTTGAAAACGGCAAACTCCGGCTATCTGACACGGCGCCTGGTCGATGTAGCACAGGATTGCACCGTGATTGAGGAAGATTGCGGTACAAAGAATGCGCTGACAGTCGTCCCCATGATCGAAGGTGGCGACGTACTTGAACCGCTGTCCGAGCGTGTGCTCGGCAGGACTGTGGCAGAAGACATCATTGATCCAGTCTCCGGAGACACGCTGGCCAAGAAAGGCACGCTGATCGACGAAGCCCTGGCCGAGAAGATCGACGAAGCGGAAGTAGAATCGCTCATGATCCGATCCGTGCTTACCTGCGAGACCAAGGGTGGCGTTTGCGCGGCCTGTTACGGCCGAGATCTTGCACGGGGAACGCCGGTCAACATGGGCGAAGCTGTTGGTATTATTGCCGCTCAGTCTATCGGCGAACCTGGCACGCAGCTTACGATGCGGACATTCCATATTGGCGGTGCCGCGCAGCGCGGCGCAGAGCAGTCGAGCGTCGAAGCGTCCTTCGATGCTAGGGTGAAGATCAACAACCGCAACGTGGTGATCGACCGTAAGAAGATGCCGGTTGTGATGGCGCGCAATACGGAAATTGTGCTGGTCGATGAGCAAGGGCGCGAACGCGCATCCTACCGCGTGCCCTATGGTTCCAGGTTGCTGAAGGACGATGGCGATACCGTGGAGCGTGGCGACCGCCTCGCCGAATGGGATCCCTACACCCGTCCGATCATCTCGGAAAAAGAAGGCACGGCCAACTATATGGACCTGGTCGACGGCGTTTCGATGCGGGATATCACCGACGAAGCTACCGGTTTGTCGTACAAGACCGTTATCGAGTGGAAACAGCAGCCGAAGGGCGCGGATCTGCGTCCCAGGATCACCCTGCGTGACAGCAAGGGAGAGGTCATAACGTTGGAGTCCGGAGCGGAAGCTCGCTACTTCCTATCGGTCGACGCGATTCTGTCGGTCGAAGCCGGCCAGCGCGTCCATGCCGGCGACGTGCTTGCGCGTATTCCGCTCGAAGGATCGAAAACCCGTGATATTACTGGTGGTCTGCCACGTGTCGCCGAGCTTTTTGAAGCCCGGAAACCCAAAGATTTTGCGATTATTACCGATACTGCGGGAAGGGTCGAATTTGGCAATGACTACAAGAACAAGCGCCGCCTTTTCGTTCATCCGCAAGATAAAGATGGGGATCCAGTCGAATATCTTTTGCCCAAGGGTAAGCCGGTTGCGGTTCAGGACGGCGATATAGTCGAACGGGGCGATGCGCTGATGGACGGAAACCCGGTTCCGCACGACATCCTGCGAGTCATGGGCGTCGAGGCGTTGGCCAATTACCTGATCAACGAAATCCAAGAGGTCTATCGGCTGCAAGGCGTGAAAATCAACGATAAGCATATCGAGGTGATTGCCCGCCAGATGCTGCAGAAGGTCGAAATTACCGATCCCGGCGAGACCACGTTCCTGTCCGGCGAGCTGATCGACCGGTTGGAATACGATGCCGTGAACGAAAAGGCCTCGGAGGAGGGTCTCAAGCCGGCCGAGGCGCTCCCCGTTCTCCAAGGGATTACCAAGGCATCGCTGCAGACCCAGTCTTTCATTTCTGCCGCTTCGTTCCAGGAAACGACCCGGGTACTCACCGAGGCAGCCGTTTCCGGTAAGGTCGACAGTCTGATCGGTCTGAAGGAAAACGTCATCGTGGGACGTCTGATCCCTGCCGGTACGGGTGCATTTATGAACAAAATGCGCGGTATCGCTGCCGATCGGGACCGTGAAATCGCCGAACTTTCCCAGCCGGAGGAGGCGGCCCTGCCATCGCCGTCCGAGGAGAGCGAAGAAGCGGCGGAACCAGCAGA
The DNA here is from genome assembly GCA_002471575.1 of Alphaproteobacteria bacterium UBA7314. GTDB lineage: Bacteria > Pseudomonadota > Alphaproteobacteria > MPNO01 > UBA830 > UBA830. The sequence continues at coordinate 11,985 of DKQG01000005.1, forward strand.
ATAAGGGTCGGTTTCCTTGGATATTGTGCGGCGCAGCAATCCGACCGACGAAACAGGTTACGTTGGGCAGCAAATAACCGAAAAATAGGCTGAAAAACCTGGTTGACGGGGTGAAAGACCGCCACTATATTCCGCGCCTCTTCGGGAGAAGTCCGGCTTAGCCGGGCAAGCGTTCGGGGACAAACTGAATACAACCTGCGTGAGTCGTAAATCGGCCACTCCGATCATGCATCTTGCTTCTCGTATGTGATCGGCATGACGATTTAGACACTCGCGCGCTGAAATTTGAGGAACGGACGGCGTGCCGACGATTAATCAATTGATCCGCAAGCCGCGCAAGTCAAAGCCTGCGCGCAATAAGGTCCCCGCGATGGAAGCATGCCCGCAGAAGCGTGGCGTCTGCACCCGGGTTTACACGACGACACCGAAGAAGCCGAACTCGGCGCTGCGAAAAGTCGCCCGCGTCCGGCTGACGAATGGATTCGAAGTGACCAGCTATATCCCGGGCGAAGGCCATAACCTGCAGGAACATTCCGTCGTGATGATCCGCGGCGGCCGCGTGAAGGATTTGCCGGGCGTTCGCTATCACATCATTCGCGGCACCCTCGACACCCAGGGTGTTTCCGACCGCCGCCAGCGCCGTTCGAAATACGGCGCCAAACGGCCGAAGTAAGGGGAGCTTCTTGGATGCCTCGTAGACGCGCAGCAGAAAAACGGGAAGTACTTCCCGACGCCAAGTTCGGTGATATCGTTCTGACGAAGTTCATTAACAACATCATGTATCACGGCAAGAAGTCCGTGGCAGAACAGATCGTCTACGGCGCGCTGGATACGATTGCGAAACGGTCCGGGCAAGATCCTGTAAAGGTTTTTCATGATGCGCTGGAAAACGTGAAGCCGACCGTTGAAGTCCGTTCTCGTCGCGTTGGCGGCGCGACCTATCAGGTTCCGGTTGAAGTCCGGCCGGACCGGCGTCAGGCGCTCGCTATCCGCTGGATCATCGAGGCATCGCGTAACCGTCACGAAAACACGATGGCAGACCGTCTTTGCAGCGAACTTCAGGACGCTGCCGAGAATCGCGGCACCGCCGTCAAAAAGCGTGAAGACACCCATCGCATGGCGGACGCCAATAAGGCGTTTTCGCACTATCGCTGGTAACCCAAGAACCATACTTGCGTAGAGATCAGGAACACCGCAATGCCCCGCAAAACGTCCATCGACAGATACCGCAATATCGGTATCATGGCTCATATCGACGCCGGTAAAACGACGACGACCGAGCGTATCCTTTACTACACTGGCCGGTCTTACAAGATCGGCGAAGTTCATGAGGGCACCGCCACCATGGACTGGATGGAGCAGGAGCAGGAGCGCGGGATCACGATCACGTCTGCGGCGACGACGTGCGAATGGAACGACCACCGCATCAACATCATCGACACCCCCGGCCATGTGGATTTCACGATTGAGGTAGAACGTTCGCTACGTGTACTCGATGGCGCAGTGGCGGTTTTCGACTCCGTCGCTGGTGTGGAGCCGCAGTCCGAAACCGTGTGGCGCCAGGCCGACAAATACGGTGTGCCGCGAATCTGCTTCGTCAACAAGATGGATCGCACGGGTGCGGATTTTTATCGCTGCGTCGACATGATCGTCGATCGCCTTGGTGCGACGCCCGTCGTTATGCAGTTGCCGCTCGGGGCGGAAGCCGAGTACCTCGGTGTGATCGACCTAGTGAAAAACCAGGCGATTGTCTGGAAAGACGAAAACCTCGGCGCTGAATTCGAACTCCAGGATATCCCAGCCGAATTTGCCGATCAGGCTGCGGACTACCGCAGCCGCCTGATCGAAGCCGCTGTCGAATTCGATGACGACGCGATGGAGGCCTACCTGGAGGAAGGCACTGAGCCGTCGGAAGAAGTTCTCAAGAAATGTATCCGCGCGGGCACGCTCTCCAACGCCATCGTGCCGGTCCTTAACGGTACCGCGTTTAAGAACAAGGGCGTTCAGCCGCTGCTTGATGCAGTGGTCGATTTCATGCCGGCCCCGACCGACGTCGCCGCCATCAAGGGTGTTGCCGAAGACGGCGAAACCGAAATCACGCGCTCGAACAAAGACGACGAGCCGTTCTCCGCGCTCGCCTTCAAGATCATGACCGACCCGTTCGTCGGCACTCTCACGTTCGTGCGCTTGTATTCCGGCGTGCTGAATGCCGGCGACGGCATGATGAACACGGTGAAGAGCAACCGCGAACGCGTCGGCCGTATGCTGTTGATGCATGCGAATTCGCGTGAGGAAATCAAGGAAGCCTATGCTGGCGATATCGTCGCGCTCGCGGGTCTTAAGAACGTCACCACGGGTGATACGCTCTCCGATGCGGCACATCCGGTGATCCTGGAGCGAATGGAATTCCCCGATCCGGTTATTGAGGTCGCGGTGGAGCCGAAGACGGCGGGCGATCAGGAAAAAATGGGTGTCGCGCTGTCGCGTCTCGCACAGGAAGATCCCTCTTTTCGGGTCGCGTCGGACGAAGAAAGCGGCCAGACAATCATCAGCGGCATGGGCGAGCTGCATCTCGAAATTCTGGTCGACCGGATGAAGCGGGAATTCAAGGTCGAAGCCAATGTGGGCGCGCCGCAGGTAGCCTATCGTGAGACGATCTCGCAGACCATCAACACCGACTACACCCATAAAAAGCAGACTGGTGGTTCCGGTCAGTTCGCGCGTATTAAGCTGACTTTCGAGCCACTAGAACCTGGTTCCGGGATCGAGTTCGAATCCACCGTCGTTGGGGGCAACGTGCCGAAGGAATACATTCCGGGCGTTGAAAAGGGCCTGATGGGTGCGTCGATGACCGGCGTGCTGGCCGGATTCCCGATGACCGACATTAAGATGACGCTGACTGATGGCGACAGCCATGATGTCGACTCCTCCGTAATGGCTTTCGAAATTGCGTCGCGTGCGGCTTTCCGCGAGGGTGTGGCCAAGGCGGGCCCGAAGTTGTTGGAGCCGGTCATGCGGGTCGAGGTCGTGACGCCAGAAGAATATATGGGCGACATCATCGGCGACTTAAACAGCCGTCGCGGTAACGTGTCCGGCATGGATACGCGCGGCAACGCGCGCGTGCTGAATGCGATGGTGCCGCTGGCGAACATGTTTGGTTACGTGAACAACCTGCGTTCCATGAGCCAGGGCCGCGCGCAGTTTACGATGCATTTCGACCACTACGAGCAGGTACCTCAGGGCGTCGCAGACGAAGTCCGTGAGAGCCTGGCCTGATCACCTACTACCAAGAATTTACACGCAAGGGTTAAGACGCATGGCGAA
>DKQG01000026.1:0-23013 GCA_002471575.1 Alphaproteobacteria bacterium UBA7314
CGCCTTGACGTGATGGGGCCGGCAATGGCCGAAAAAATGGCGAAGACCGTCTACACCGGACCAGTGATGGAGACGTTTGCCGACTATGCTACCGAGGCTGTTTTCGGAATGTTGTGGACGCGCCCTGGACTGGACCACAAGACAAGGGCGATGATCACCCTGTCGTCCGACGTGTGTAATCAATGCTGGCCTGAGCTGGAAATCCATCTTCGTTTCGCCCTCAATCTCGGCTGGACAGAAGAAGAGCTGACGGAGGCGCTGCTGCACCTCGGAGGCTATATCGGGGTGCCGACGGTTCGCGAAGCCATGTTGATTGCCGACAGGGTCTTTCGCGAAGTCGAAGCCGAAGCCAAACAAGCCTAGGCAACTGCATACACTAGATAGACCTAGTTTATTTCAGGGCTAATCAAGCCGACTAACAGGAACTAAATTCCCTACCAAGGAAAAGACCTGTGATGATTTTTAAATAGCAAACTGCAAGGGCTCACCCTCCGCCAGTTGCCCGCCTGTTGGGGAAATACTGGGCCGATCTTGTCGCCCTGCATGCGGCGCTTTTTAGGCCTCGCAATACCTACTGCTTAGCTACCATCCATTCAGGTCATCCGGCCGAAAAGGAAATCGTGGTGTGCTATGTTGTAGTGATGGAGGTACTGCTTAGTTAGAGGCGATCTCTCAGCCTGACGGGCGCAATTTATCTAACTCTTTTTGGGCGGCTGAGGCCGTGTGAAGACGAGTTCGGTTTCCGTTGATGCAGATGCATCAAGGCTATAGCCCCCGTCATTGAAATCTCTCAGACCATCGGCCCGGTCAACGCGATTTTCCATAATCCAGCGCGCCATACTGCCTCGGGCATGCTTGGCGTAGTACATCAAAGATCGAGACTCCCCGTCTTTCACATTAAGGAACTTCGCGCCAATAACCTGTCCTCTGAGTGCCTTTCTATCCACCGCTTTGAAATATTCGTTGGAGGCGAGATTGACCACTGTGGCGTCGGCGTGACCGTTAAGATCGTCATTCAACCTATCCGCAATACGCGTACCCCAGAAGTCGTAGAGGGATTTGCCCCGACCTGTGGCCATCTTGGTCCCCATCTCCAAACGATAGGGCTGAATCGCATCCATCGGGCGCAAAACGCCGTACAGACCCGACAGGATGCGTAGATGATCCTGAGCATAAGAGAGTGCGTTATCCGCTAGGCTGTCGGCTCCCAACCCCCAATAGACGTCGCCATCGAAGGCTAGCCCGGCAGGCTTGGCGCTGTTGCTTTTGTTATCCAGGTTGAAGGCTTGAAAGCGTTCGAAATTCATCTCGGCGAGCTTGTCGCTGATATGCATCAGACTCTTTAGGTCTCTCGCACTCTGGGTTTTGGCGACGGTGGCAAGCTCACGCGTGTCGTCGCGCAGGCGCGGCCGGGTGACGGGAACAGCCATCTCGACGGGGTTCATATTCAGTTTTTTTGCTGGGGAGAGCAGCGTCAGCATGGTCTATCCTTTCCTCCTAACATCAACCCGGTCGATCCGGATTCGTATGCGTGGGTTTATGACATCCAAAACCTAGCCCCCGGCGTCAGAAAATCAAGATGCTTGATGATTCTAAATCCACAAACTGGGGCGATCTGAAAAAGCCGACATTCTCTGATGGCGTCAGCGCCCGGTGATGCCGGGTGAAAACGATGTTTCTTCGACGATCTTGTTCTGCTGCATAAGAACCATGCCCTCGCTCCGTTCAAGATAGTCGGCCCAGCGTGGATCGGCATCGCGCCGGATACGAATCTGTTCCAGCGTTGCCAGGCTTTCATATCGCCAGATGTGAACCACTTCGTTCAGAGAACCGATTTGCGTCACGAAATAGCGTTCGAGAACCATGCCGTTTTCCTGCATTACAGGTAGCGCGAATTCCTCAAATAGTTTCAGATACGGCTTCAGTTTTCGGGTGACGAGCGTGTAGGTGCGGTGATCGTATATCATGTCCGGTATCCATCGGTTGTGCGGGCGGCGACCCTGAAAGGGAGAATGCCGATATTCGCACGAACTGTGGCAAAAGTTCAGTGCGTCTTCGACGGGTGTTCCTGACTGACGCCTTCGTGCGGACGTCGATCCTCTCTGGCGAAAATGCCATAATCACTGATGGTTCCGTCTACGGAGGTATTACGCCAAGATGAAAACAGATCTGTCGGCCGCCACCGCGGACCAGTGCGATGACAGGGAAATCGTAAAGGCAGCGGTGCGAGAATCAGGGTTGGCTATCCGCCATGCCTCCGAACGGCTGCGCGCGGACCGAGAAATCGTTCTGCAGGCGGTCCGACAAAACGGCCGTGCTCTTGAATTCGCCGCCGATACCCTTCGCGCGGACAAACAGATCGTGCAGGCAGCGATCGGAAAATGGGCTATCGCGCTGCGGTTTGCGTCTCCCGCGCTTCGCGACGACCACGATGTTGTGCTGAAAGCGGTCAGAAAATGGGGCGTCGCCCTGAAACACGCCTCCGCCCGGCTGCGCTCCGACAGGGCACTCGTTCTCGTTGCGGTAAAACGGAACAGCGCGGCGTTGAAATACGCCTCCGACGATCTTCGGGCCGAACTCGAAGACACCAACGCATCAGGGCGGCAGCTCGGTACGGGAGCCATGACTCTCGCGCGTGGGGAATACGAGAAGCCAGTATAATGAGCGAAACGTCACCGGTACGGGTCGACAACCCCAGATTGCTGCGTGGGCGGGTAAATTTCACCGATGACGTCCATCTCGACCGGATTGTGCCCGCGGTGTTCGTGCCTAGCTCCATGGTGCATGCGGAAATTTTTTCTATATGACACAGAACCCGCGATGGCAGCTGGCGCGCTCGACGTTATCACGGCGGAGGATCTGCCGTTTAACGAACAAAGCTGATTTCCCGGTTTCGGAGTCCGGCGACCCACGGTGGCCGGTCCGACCTGATCGCGACTAAAGATGACGGCATTCTGGACGGCGCTTCCTACATCCGATCTGGAGTCTAGATCGGGTTCTCGCGCTGGGAATACGAGCTTGTCGAGCCCGCCCAAGTGGGCAGCATTTTGGTCCCTCCCGAATCAGCCTTGGTATTCGACATGCGGCTGATGGGGGTCGCCCGATCGATCAGAGTTGAATCTCGCTCCCGCCTGACATTGCCGGTTTCATATTGCGGACTGGTTTGCGCGGTTGCGACGAGAATGCCGATGTTTATCGGCCTGGCGGCGACGTGTGCCTCTCTCCAACTGTTTCAGATAAAGATGGTCTCGGTGGCCGATGCGGTTGCCTTCGTTTTCTATGCACACCGACGCTTTGTATCGCGTCTTACGCAGGCCGCGGAGCGGCAGAAGCGACGGATCGGTGGGGTCGTTGTTGTTATGGTTCGTGTCTTAGCTTCAGGGTGCATGATCGCGTAAGTACACGGATCTCCGGTCGGCAAATATCTAACCGATTGATCTTGCCGGAAACATCGAAATCAGCGCGCCCAAAGCCATCGCGCCGGCGCCGAGCACAAAGATCAGCGTGTAGTCGCCCGAGACATCGAATAACGCAACATAGACGTATCCGCCGCTCGCCTGGAAGACCCCCGAAGTCAACGCCATCCAACGCCATACCTGGGCCATGTGTCTGGGCCCGACGATCTGGTGGGTGCGTCCGGATATGATAGCTGAAAATCCCGGTTGCGCGCCGACCACCAGCGACGAGAAGACGAGCGACCACATTGCCGGTTCGAACACGGGCAGTACTATCCCGGCGGCAAGTGTCGTAAACACCAGGACCAGTCCGGGTCGAAAACCCATTCTGTCCGCCAGACGCCCCCACAGATATGTCCCCGATATCGCGCCAAGCCCGAACAATACCCAGTGAAACCCGCCGAGACCGATATCGTGGCCGAGCCCCCGCACGATATAATCGACCCAGTAGATCGTGTGCGGTACCAAACCCAGGCTGAACATGGTCTGGCCGCCGATCAGACACAGCACTGCGGGGGTGACGGGTGGACGGCCGGTGGCCTCCGTTTCAGGATTTTGCGAAATCTGGGGTAGCGATGCTGGGACGGCCCCTAATCCCCAGAAACCGACACCGACGGCAACGGCGCCGAGCAACGCGATCCCAGTCCAGGCCGCCACCAGGCCGTGACCCAAGAGTACAGGTACGAGCGTTCCGGACAGTAATATCCCGATCCCCACTCCGGTGAAGCAGATGCCCGTGGCCCGGCCCAGCCGATCCGGAGGGGCATGGCGGGTCACGATGGTAAGTGCGCCGATCATGATCACGGCAACCGCGATACCGACCACAAAGCGCCAGAAAGCGAGCCAGACGAAGCCGAAATCCGGCACGCTGGCCCCTAGGCAGGCCAGTGATATGGCCAGGCAGATCTTCAGCATCCGGATCTCGCCCAGTACGGATCGGATGCGCAGAGCCGCAAGAGCGCCGACCAGATAGCCCAAAAGGTTGAACGCGCCGATGTATCCCGCCTGCGCGGCACCTAAACTGCCGCCTTCGACCAGCGCAGGAACCAGCGGCGTGTATGAAAACCTTCCGAGCCCCATGCCGATCAGCAAGGCGGCGGAACCGCCGACCGAAATTCTTATCCAGGTAGGTATCGGCAATTGAGCCCAATCGTCCGTGGCGGTCCGAGAAGCACCTTGAGTGCATATCACCTAACGAGGTGTAGGACTATGTTGAGCTCATGCAGTTACGCTCCGAAGCTGTTCGATATACTCATCAAACTCTTCACGCAGGCTGTCCGGCGATTCAATCGTCACCTTGCCCAGCCAGTCCGGATGGCACAGTTCGTGTATCAGCTCGCGATGGCCCTGACACCGTAGCTGGACGATCAGTCCGCCCCGCAGCCGCCGCATCTTCTGGCTCGGATGGAACCGGACTCTCTCCGCGCGTTTCGCCGCTTCGCCGGTGAAACGCAGCCGGACGTCGAGAATATCGTCGCCGTGATAGATACCGAAGCTGTCAGCGGCCCATGCCTTCATGTTCCAACCGGTGTGGGCTTGGAATATCCGGCCGGTCGGTCGTACACCCTCGATCAGATCCAGCCGATAAGTCGCAGGATAACCCTGACGTGAGGCGACCAGGTATCCGAAGCGGCCGAAGAGCAACCCCAGCGGGTCCACGGAACGCCAGCTTGCGCGCGGCCGGTCCTGAGTTCGGTAGCGGATTTCAAGCCGTTCGAATCCTTGGATCGAGCGTTCGAAGATCGCCATGTGTGCCTCGTTTGCTTGGGTGCGCGGGCCGGTGCGTCCGATATGGGCCGTTCGGTTGATCAGTTCTTCCTCGTCGATTGCTAGGTGGTTCGACAGGGGTTTTTGATTGGCGAGCAGCTTGGCCAGCGCCCGCGATGTCGTGCTGTCGGTTAGTGTCTGCATGTGTCGTTCCAGTGCGCCGCGTTCCTGCGGTTGAAGGCTCAGCAAAAGGCCCGGCATATCGCCGCGCAACCGCCAGCGCTTGGTCAGATGATGATCGCTATCGAGGCGGCTGGGTTGTACCTCGATTCCGAGACCGGCCAGACCGTGCAGCATACGTTCCACGGTTTTGCGACTGCGGCCTGTACGCTCCATCAGCTGGTCGATGGTGAGGCCCAGCGAGCTAGCCCGCAATTCAAGCGCGACCCCCAGCATGTCGCTCAATTTTGTATAAGCCATGGGCAATTCTCCTTCAGGATTTAATACCCCAAAAAATGACGCATTAGAGAGTTAAAGTTCAACCATCGAAAAACGAAACAATTCGATCAAACGAGAGGATGACACCATGCACACCGATTTCCTGCCGACCCGCAAAATTCCCGTCAGCCAGCTCTATGCCTGGAATAGCCGGCGCCCGGTTCCCCTGGACATCAGCCTGAGCCACCGCGGATGCGTTATCCGCGATCGGTTTAGCGGTACGGCCTTTCTGGCATCGACGGACGATCAGGGGTACATCCGCGGCGCTACCCTGTTCGCCGATACACGCGACCATTTAGCGCATTCGATTCTGTCGGAAATGACCGGATGCGAATGGGTCAACGAATACTCCGATCAGTGGCCGCTCTACCGTTGCTGGTCCGAGGCGGAACGCGATGCCCATGCCCACGAAGTTGCGGAAGACCTTGCGGAAGACAGGGCCGAAGCCGAAGGAATATCCATCGATGAGGCGTTCGATATCGAATACCGGGCGGTCTACGCGATGCACCCGGTAACGATCACCGACTGGCAGGTAGCGGCCTGAGCCTACCTGTTCTCTACCTCACTCGGCCAGGGGAAGGCTATGGTCGTTCCCGCAAGAGCCGAGCGGGGTCGGCACCCTTCCAGTTTATGGATGGGACGCCGGGGGGAAACAGGAAGTGACGGGATTGAACATTGGAATATGCGGCGGCGGGGTAGGTGGCCAGGCCGCCGCGATCGCCCTGAATCAGGCGGGTCGTCGTCCCAGAGTATTCGAACAGGCGACCGAGTTTGCCCGCATCGGCGCGAACGGGGATACGGCGCCCGCTGCATTGCGGCAGTACGAAAATGCCCGCACGGAGCGCACGGCGTCTATCCAGCGCGACTCTCTCGCCAATGAATGGATGAGGGAACAGGGTAACGCCGACCGGGTGTATGGCTATCACGCGTGGGAGGTGGCGGTCGACTATGCCGCCGGCCGCTCTAGGTGACGCCCAGTGTTTCCACCGTTTCCCGATCAGTTGATGGTCCCGTGATAGAAAAAGATGCCGAGACCGGAGGCAAACAGGATCTGACCGACAAGGCTGTGCAGAGTCCCGAGTGTCAGGAACGAGGATGTTCGCCTGTATGACAAGGAGAGGGCCAACCCGCAGTAAAACGACAGGATGACCGATACCCAGTTTTGGTAAAACGCCTGCGCTGCCACGAATGAGAAAGCGCTCAGCAGAATTCTGATGGCATTGTTCCCGAGGCGACCTACAATCTCGATTACCACACCGACTTCATCCGTCTTATTGTGTCCCTCCCGCGGGAGAGCACATGCCTCCGCAACCATTCTGAGTCAGACGGCGTACAAATATCCCTTGCGGCGAGACAGCTGGAGAAACATACTCTTCCACGGTTTTCAACAATCGAAAGGAGGTGATCCAGTGTCTCATTGTCTCAAGGTGCGGTCCTCGACTGCACGGATCTGGATCGTCGCCTCTGACGGGGTTCGCTTCGACTGATGTGACGCATTCATGGTCCGTATTAGGGCCGTGTCTGACAATGGAAGGGTCGTCCTATAGGGCGGCCCTTCGTCTTTTATGTCACTAGATTACGTTCGAGCGCTTTATCAACCCCAGAGGCGCTGCGTTGCTATCGCTGCGCCTTCGCCCATGGCCTCAAACTTTGCCTATCGGCGTGTAAATCAGGACTTTCGGATCAGGCATGAAATTGCTCCCCCTCAGGGCAAAGAAAACCCCGGCCAGTTGGGCCGGCCGGGGGGTATTGCAACGTTTGGGGCACCTTATTTCAAGCCAAGCCCCCTGCATATGCGGTCGATCAGTGCCTCATGCGCCTTGGTGCCGGCCAGCGCCGCCCATGTTCTGAACGATGAACTTCAGATTATCAGGCGTGTATTTCTGAAGGATAGGCGCAATATACTACGCGTATTTCGTATGATCTCCGCCCGGGCCCGCTGTAGCTACGATGATGATGGTCTTGCCCTAAAAGAAGTCGGCAACGGAATCGGCTACTGACGGTGCGGACAAGCCAGCCGTCAACAGTGCCGCACCGGCGATAGTCGGAACAAATGTCGAGTACGTTATCCTTTAACGCTCCACTTTGAATTCCCAAGAACAATCTCAAACAAAACGGCTAAGGGCCGATAGCGAAACTATCTATCGAATTTTCAACATCAGCTTTCCACGTAAATGTCTGCTTTCACTGATTTTTTGCGCTTCCACGGCGTTCTTCAGATCAAATACCTGCAGCTCCGGTACTGTGATCACACCCTCTTGTAGCAGGGCGGCGACCCGTTCCATATAGGGTCGATCACGTCCCACACTTGGCCGGAGCGATTTCACATCGTTCCGTGTCGGCTCAGGCGACTGCATGCCGGACGCGATGAACGCTGCCCGTCCGCCGGGTTTGAGAACGTCGAAAGACCTGGTGCCGGTTTCTCCGCCGACGGTTTCGAATACGGCGTCACATTCGGAGACAGCTTGCGTAAAATCGACCGCGTTGTAGTCGATGATTTCGTCGGCACCGAGTCCCCGGACATAATCGTGATTGCGGGCGCTGGCCGTCGTGACCACATGAGCGCCGATATGCTTCGCAAGCTGAATGGCGAAACCCGCTACGCCGCCGGCACCGCCTTGGATGAGGATCTTTTCACCGGGCCGCAGTTGCAGAGTTTCCTCGACCGAGATCACGGCTGTAAGACCGACCAGTGATACCGCATCGATATCCATGTGAGATACGCCTACCGGTTTTTTCGCCAGCACCGACGCCTTGGTGGCGATTTTTTCGCAATAGGTGCCCTCCTGGCCGACCGGCAGAACACCGAACACTTCGTCGCCCACTTCGAAATCCGCACCTGCGCCTACTTCGGTTACCACGCCGGAAAAATCGCGGCCGCAGATATAAGGGAAGAAAGCGACGGGCGCGTATGACCCCTGACGGACCTTCCAGTCGGCACCGTTGACGCTGGCGACGTGAATGTCAGCGACGATCTCGCCGTCACCCGCAACTGGGTCCGGTAGGTCGCCGAATTTCAGTACGTCCGGACCGCCGTGTTCGTCGAAATAGACTGCTTTCATCTTCGTTTGCATCCCGTGTTTGGTTTGATTTGCTCGCAGTGTAATGACGAATCGATCCGTTGTCAGATGCCCGGTAATCAAACAGAATTGCTCCATCTAACGTCAAGGGGACCGAATGATAGCCATCGACATGCACGCCCACTGGAGCCCGCCCGAACTGATTGATATCTACAGGGCCCGTTCCGGCAATGCGGAGACTATGCTGGGGGCACCTAGCGTGTTTTGCCAGGCTTGCGCAGGCGGCGGAATAGCGATCGCTCAATGACCGAAGACGGCGGTACCGGCTTTATTACGGACATGTCGATGCATGAGGCGATCCGGCAACAGATCCTTAAGGTACTGGAAGATTCCGACATGACGGAGAGCCAGAGGCAGCAAATCCTGGTGGCGATGAGCTGTCCATGTTGCGGCGGTAGCGGCGTGTCGCTGAGTATTCCGCTCGATAATTCGAAGCCGGTTTTCTGAAACGGGAGCCTATCGGCCTAAACCGGTACGTCGCCCTCGATCCCGACCCGCCTTAACAACCGTCTCTCACCGGCCGGAAAATCTCTGCGCGCATGTTGGGTGCAGCGGTTATCCCACATTACCAGGTCGCTCAGACGCCAGGTGTGTTCGTATACGTGATCCCTGTTCTCGGCATGCGCGAACAGTGCTTGCAGCATCTCGTCACTTTCGTCTGCCGGTAGGCCGACGATTTCCTCGGTCATTAGGCGGTTTACGTAAAGCGCCTTTCGGCCGGTCTCTGGATGGGTCCGGACCACGGGGTGGACGGCATGCGGGACAGTTTCCCTATCGTACCGGCCCTTCTTTACCTGTGTTTCGTAATCGAAAGCGTTGACCGCCTGCAACGTGTCGATACGGGATTTCAGGTCCGCGCTCAGCGATTCGTAGGCGGCATACATGCTGGCGAACATCGTGTTGCCGCCCGTTGACGGGATTTCCTCCGCATAGAGCATCGCGCCCATTAGAGGTTTGTCGAGAAACAACGAGTCCGAATGAAACATCAGTTCGCCGTCGGGTAGCGCGCCGATTGGCTTCCCGTTTTCCCGCACGTTGCTGATCACCATTAACCGTCGGTCGCCGCCGTCCGTCCGTTGTTTGCCGCGCGCGCCGACGGTCGGGCCGAAATGCTGCGCGAAATCAATCTGGGTGTCCTCTGATATCTCGCCGCAGCGGAATACCAGGACCAGGTGATCAAGCAGCGCCTGCCGTATCCCGGCGATCGTTTCCAAGACCAGCGGCCGAGAAAAGTCGATCCCGCGGATCTCCGCGCCAAGGGCGGACGATAGTGGGGTTATGGAAAACCCGTTCATCAGTTCAGGCGTCCATCGCAGCCGCGCGGATAGCCTCCGGCGTGAACGGCATTCGACGCAGGCGGAGGCCGGTGGCGTCGTAGATAGCATTCGCGATCGCAGCGCCCGTGGGCCCGGCAACGGCCTCGCCCGCGCCCAGAAACGGCATGCCGGGCCGTTCTATCAGCACCGTTTCGATTTCCGGCACGTTGTCGAATCCAAGAATCGGATAAGTTTCCCAGTCGCGGCTGGTGACGCCGTCGCGATCCCAGGTAACCTGTTCGTGGATTGTCCAGCTCGCGGCCTGCAGGAACCCGCCATCGTACTGTGCGGCCATTCCGTCGCGATCGACGATTTCGCCCGCGTCGCCCACCAGAATCGCGCGCCGCAGCTTGATTTCCGCCGCATCGGTAACCTCGAGTTCGACACCGACGGCGGCGTATGCTTTCAAGTTCTTGTACTGGGCAAAAGCGATACCCCGACCGATGCCGGCGTCCGCGGCCAGGTCCATGCGGGCGGCGACAGCCTCCAAGACCTCTCTGCCGCGGGCGTCTTCCAGATGGTTCAGCCGGAATGTAACCGGGTCGATGCCTGCGGCGTTGGCCAGTTCGTCCATGAAGGATTCCAGCGCGAAAACGTTTCCGAACGCGCCCAACGTTCGCAGGGCGGACGTGCGTAACGGCAAATCGCGGACCAGGTTCTTGACAAGGCGTTTTTGTGGAAAGGTGTAAAGAGGGTCGAGATTCCGGTGAATACCCATATGGCGGAACATGGCCGGCTGTGGGATGAATTCCGGCGGCGGGTTGTCGCGGTAACGACCGGACAGCAACCGCGCAGCACCCGACATGTTCGGCCCCGACCGCGGTCGCATGTTGAACGTATCACCGTAGGTTTCGTGGTTCCAGTCGATGATCTGACCATCGGTATCGAGGCTGGCTCGTAGTTTCATGGATGTTGCGGTGGCATAAGGTGCCCAGGCGTGCTCTTCCTCGCGCGTCCATTTCAGTAGGACCGGTGTGCCGGACAGAGCACGGGCCACGATCGCTGCATCAAAGGCCGCGTCATCGGCGCCGTTGTGACCGTAACAGCCGGCACCCGGTACGTGCTCGATACGCACTGTTTCCGGATCGATGCCGAACGCTTCGGCCACGGCATCGCGTAGGAAATAGATGCCTTGGCTGTGTGACCACATCCGCAAACCGTCATCGGTCGAGATGGCCGCCGCCGCGGACGGCCCCATCGACGCGTGGGCGTGGTATGGCTTGTCGTAGCGCGCCTCCAGCGTTGCAGCTGCACCCGCGGGCGGATCAGCCATAGGCGGTACTGGCTTGTCCTGCGGCACACCATCGTTTTCCACCGGTCGGCTTTCTCGGGTGTTGGCAGTCAGGCTTTCGAAGACATCACCTTCGGCCAGCCCGTCCCCTGCTTCCCAATCGCACGCACTGAACAGCCCTTCGGCGGCGCGAATGACGGCGTACTCATCCGGTCCAGCGACAGCGAGAAAACTGCCGTCGCGCACGATGTTTATGCCGCTGTCCTGCAGGCGCGCGACTAGATCCTCATCCAGTGAATTCAGCCGCGCCTTGTAATGCGGTGGGCGGACAACGCGGGCGTGCACCATTCCGTCCATCTTCATGTCATGCAGGAAACGGTATTCGCCGGTTACCATTTCCGAAAGGCCGAGCGGAGCGATCTTTTCCCCAACGATACGATGGGCTGTTGGGTCTTTTACGTCAACGTCTGGATCGACGTCGATCTCGAACGGTTTGTTACCCTGAATTTTTTCGTAGGACACGCTGCGGTTGGTATCGCGCGACCGGATCTGCCCGTCGTCGACCTCTAGCGTGCCGGCCTCGACGTCCAGACGCTTCGCGGCCTGCGCCAGCATGTGTCGCCGAGCGGTTGCCGTCGCGAGGCGCACAGCATGGCCGGACTCCATCATCGAGTTGCTGCCCGATGTTATGCCTTCGTCCGGCGCCTCGCCGGTGACGGTTCGGATCATCTCGATGCGGTCCAGCGGCACGTCCAGCTCTTCCGCGGCGATCACGGCGAGCGCCGTCGATATCCGCTGGCCGATATCGACCTTGCCGGTTTTCACGGCGATGCGGCCGTCCGGCTTCACCGACACCCATTCGTCGAGACCCGGGTGACTGGGGAGGCTGGGGCTGGAAAAGGCGTTAGCCATTGGCCAGTTCCTGTGCTGCGCGCTCGATGGCCGCGATGACCCGGGCGTGAGAACCGCAGCGGCACAGGTGGTCCTCCAGGCCCACGACGATGGCGTTGCGATCGGGTGCCGGATTCTCTTTCAGTAGCGACGTAGCGGCGACAACGATGCCGGTCGTGCAATAGCCGCACTGTGCCGCGCCTTCGGCAAGGAACGCTCTCTGGACCGCGGCGCCGACCGGGTCGTTGGACAGGGCTTCGACCGTCACGATGTCCTTCTCCGTTATCTCGCCCACCGGCCGATTGCAGCAGAACGTGGCTTCGCCATCGATCATTACCGCACAAGCGCCGCATTGCTCCAGCCCGCAGCCGAGCTTGGCGCCAGTCAGACCGAGGTCGTTGCGCAGGATATAGAGCAGCGGCGTCGACGGGTCGCAGGTGATTTCCTGCCTTACCCCGTTGACGGTCAGCGAAAGGGTCTCCATGCGCGTGTCAATTAGCCAGCTGCGGGAAAAGTTTCAGTGCGTGATCGCGCTCGATGCCTTTTAGAACTTCCGGTTCCAGGCCCATTTCCTTGAGCTGTTTGATCGATCCCGTCATAGTCTGTTCCGGCGCAAAGGGGTAATCGCTGCCGAAAAGAACGTGATCGGGCGCGACCAGTTCGAACAGGCTGCGGAAGGCCAGCCAGTTGGTGGACAGCGCGGTGTCGTAATACAGGCGCTCCAGTTCCGGAACGACGCCGTTGGGTACATGCTCCTTGAACCCGGGGCGTCCTTGCAGCCGGCCGATGCGTTCGGCCAGGAAGGGGATCGTGCCGCCGGCGTGACTGAAAATGAAGTTGATGTCCTGGCAGCGTGCGAAGGTGCCGTTGAAAAGCAAGCTTACGACCGCGCGCGTGGTATCGAACGGGAAGTCGAGCGTAGCTGCGGGAATTTCCGGCTGGCACTGATTGCAGGGCGCGTTGGTCGGGTGGAAATAAACGGTTGCCTTGCGCCGGTTCAGTTCGTCGAACACGGGGACGAATTCCGGATCGCCGGGATAGCGGTCGCCGTATGACGTTAGCAACCCGATGCCGTCGGCATTCAGTTCGTCCAGCGCATAGGCGATCTCCTTCATGCTGGCGTCCACGTCGGGCAGCGGCAGGCTGGCGAATACGCCAAACCGGCCTGCGTGGTCGCGGCTGATATCGGCGGCGTATTCGTTGCAGTGACGGCACAGATCGACGGTTTCCTGGGTGTCGCCGAACCATAGGCCCGGCGCGGAGATCGACGTGAGCGCCGTCTGGATGCCGTTGCGGTCCATCGCCTCGATCGACATCTGCGGCGTCCATTCTGGCGTCTTGCCCGCCAGGATCAGCGGCCCGATACGGTCGTCACCGACGATATCGACATAGTTGGGCGGAAGAATATGGTGATGAACGTCGATGCGATGGCAGTCGGTCATGGGCAGGATTCCTTATAGTTTGTCGTAACCGGGGATGAACTCCGACATGTCGATGTCTGCGTTACCCGGCACATAAATCTCGTCGGGGTAGTTGTCCTTGCGGGTCGCGTCGATGCCCATCTTTGTGACCAGGTGCGATCCGCGTTCAGGATCGTAGGACGCGGGGTCGAGCGGCGAGCCCTTGGCATAGGGCACCATGAAGATATCGCGGTCTGCGCGCACGCGTGTCGCGATGGCGTGCATTACCTCGGTATCACTGGTGATGTCGACATCATGGTCGACGACGATCGCGAATTTCAGGAACGGGTCGGTGACGAAGGCAGCCATGGCGGCCGCCTTGGCTTCGCCTTCGATTTTGCGGTCGATGGCGATATAGCAGCTAAACCGGAACCGTCCTGACCTTGGCATATGGACGCCGGTTACTGTGCCGCAGGCAATCTTCACCGTTTCCTCGATGGCGGTCGACCGAATGACACCCGACAGCAGCAGGTTGTCGGCATGCCCAACGAACGCGTTCTGGTACATCGGGTTTTTTCGATGGGTAATCGCCTTGATGTCCAGCACGGGGTTCATGCGTTCGGGTCCGTACGTGCCGGGGAATTCACCGAATGGCGCCTCGGCGCGGCGTTCGTTCGGGCGGATAACGCATTCGATGACGATCTCCGCATCGGCCGGGACGTCGAGCGGAATGGTCTTGCAAGGTACCAGCGGCACCGGGCGCTGGAGAATACCTCCCGCCACGTGAAGCTCGTTGGAGTCGATCGGCGTGTAGCTGAGCGAGCCCAGGAAGAACGCAGGATGATGGCCGATCACCAGTGCCATCGGCGTTGGCTCGCCGCGTTCCTCGTATTTCTTCCAGATGACATTGCCGTCGGCGGTTTCTGACAGTTGCACGCCAAGCTCGTTTTTGCTGTGCACCTGGTGGCGGTAGATGCCGATGTTGTCAATCCCGGTGTCGGGGTCGCGCATCAGCCCCAGCGCCGCTGTGATGAACTTGCCGGAGTCCATTTCGTGATAGGTAAGTATAGGCAGTTCCTCGACGTCGATTTCGTCCCCCGTTTTAACGATCTCCTGCACCGGTGCTTCGTCAACCATGACGGGCTCGATAGGGTTCGCTTCAAGCGCTCCGTAAGCCCGCAGGAATTCTTTTTCGGTCCCTTCTTCCATGCCGATGGCGTATTTCAGGCGGTTGAAGCTGCCATGCATGTTGGCGACTAGCGGAATATCCGATCCCTTCACGTTCTCGAATATGACGGCCTTGAAATGCCCTTCCTTTTCGAGCCTGTGAAGAATGCCGGTGACGCCGAATTTTGGATCGACTTCCTTGGTCACGCGAATAATTTCTTCTGGATGCTCCTTGTCGAGATATTCAATAAAGCCGCGAAGATCGGGGGTGAAGGGCTGGTTCGACAAACCGTTCATGGCAGAGTTTCCTTAGCTGTTGTCTCTCGGCGGATCGATTGGGCCGCCGGCCTCGATCCAGGCGTTGATGCCGCCCTCAAGATGGGCAACCGGGGTTAATCCCATGTCCTGCGCGGTTTTGGCGGCCAACGCGGATCGCCATGCACCGGCGCAGTAGAAAATGAATTTCCTGTCCTCCGCGAAAAACTCACGGTGATACGGTGTGTCGGGGTCGATCCACATTTCTAGCATGCCGCGCGGCACGTGACGCGCGCCCGATACCCGGCCCGTCTTGGTGACTTCGCGGATATCGCGGATGTCGATGAAAAGCACGTCGTCGCGCCCGATCAGGTCGCGGGCATCGGCAATGCTGATTTCCTCAACCTGTTTGTTGGCGTCGGCGACCATCTGCTTGACGGTGCGGGTGATGTTCAATGCCATGATACTCAGTGTCCCGTGCGGTTGTTGTGCGGGTGACGGTCAGGATATTCCGACCAGTACCATTTCGCCATCTCGGCGAAGACTTTCATTGCTGCGGGTGGTTTGGCGTCTTTGTCGAATTCGCGGTAAAGGGTGTTTTCGTTGATGAAGATGCGTTCGCGGTCGATCCAGTGGTTGAAGAAATCGGCGATAATTTCCTCCGACGCGGCAACCCAGTCGAGGCCGGCATCGTACCGCTTGTGCGACTCGTAACGAAGCTCGGCCAGGTAAGCTTTCAAAGCGCGAACCTCTTCCTTGCCGCAGACTGGGCCATGGCCCGGCACGACCGTCTCTATATCAAGCCCAAGAATGTGGTCGCAGGCGTCAATCCAGTTTCCCACCGGCCCGGCCCACATCACCGGGTGCCCGCCCACGAACACGATATCGCCGGTCAAGATCGTTTTGTCTTCTGGCACGTGAACTAGAACGTCGCCCCGCGTATGTGCAGGGCCGACATTGGTGAGTTCGACCCGTTTGTTTCCGAAGTTTAGCGTCAGCTCGCGGTCGAAGGTCCGCGTAGGGACGCGGTTTTCGATGCCGGCGAAATCGAACTTGCGGCCCACAAGCTCCCAGATGATTGCGCCCGCCTCGCCCATGTCCTGCCATGCGTTGACGTGGCTGATGAAAGCTTCCGGCGGACGTATTTCCATCTCAGCGGCACAATCAGCGGCGCTACGATTTCTGCACCGTCGACGAGCTGGTTGCCGTATGTGTGATCGCCGTTGGCATGGGTGTTGACCAGGGTATCGATTTCTTTTGCTGCAGGAACGGCATCGCGCATCGTGTCTAGCATGTCGGCCGTCAGTGGCAGGTCGAAAAGAGTGTCCACCAAGAGCGTCTCGCCGCTTTCGGCGATCAGTCCGGCGTTGCTCCACCCCCAACCGCCATCCGGCAGCAGGTAGGCCCAGCTGCCATTGCCGAGATCGTGCAGGCCCTTTGTATATTTCCATTTCGTCATGCGGATCGTTGACCCCCCCTCTCTAAACCTTGTACCTGTTTGGATGGGTCACGAAAAGCGGAGGGCAGACGGCAGGCAGATGACCATCCGGTTCGACGATATTGGCGACCGCCTGAAGGCGTTTCGCATCGCGTCAGGTCTCAGCGCGGACGAAGTTGCGTCGCGTCTCGGGATATCGCGCACTGCGCTGTATAGATTCGAGAAAGGCGAGGTTGCCAAGATTGAAACGCTTGAGAGCTTGTCCGAGCTTCTCGATGTGTCGGTGCCGACCCTGCTGGGCGTCGGTGTCGAATATATTTCCTCGGCGGTAGCCTTTTTCGAACGGCTCCGACAGATCGAAGAATCCTCAGAACACATTATCGTGCTTGCGGGACCAGTATCGTTCCTGCTGGCATCGGATTCCTTTTGCGAAACCCTCGAAGAAGTCCTGGCGGAGAGCATTCCCGACGGGGGCGCGGAACACGATCGCGCGCAGGATATGGTGCGGGAATTGACGCCCATCCTGCGCAGGAGAAAGGATAACTGGCGAACTCGCAAGCCCGGCATCCTAAATCTTATATCCGGTGCGGAGATCGACCGGTTTTTGCGCAACGGACTCGTGGGCCGTCTCGACCTGCCGGATGACGTGCTGGCGGAACGCCGCACCCGCGCCCGGGCGGAGGCCCAACATCTCATCCGGCTGATGGAGGAGGAACCTATCGGCATCCAGATCGGCGTTGTGCCGGGCGCCCTGCCGCATAGTAGTTTCCAGATCTTCCGCCAGGCCGACCGAAAAATTCTGACGCTCAGCCCCTTCCGCCTTGGAGAACAGCCCAATATCCATGGTGGCATTGCCATGATCACGTCCGCGCCCGAAGCGCTGGATCTTCATGAAAGAACGGTCGAAGACATGTGGCGACGGGCGCATAAGGGCCGGGATGCGGCAGCTTTTATGCGTGATTTGATAGACCGGCTACACGACTGACATGAGCGACGTGCCGACCGAAAATGCGATCAGCCGCGCAGAGGCGGCGCAGCAGTCGGGCGATTTCGATGCAGCAGAGCAAGCGCTGCGGAACTTGCTTGAGCTGGATGCAGATCATTTAATGGCGAGAAACAACCTCGCGGCGTTGGTCGCCCGACGCGGTGATGCGGCGGCGGCTCTCGACATTCTGGATGAACTGATTGCCGAAGAACCGGGATATTCGTCGGCCCATTTCAATCGGGCGAATGCCTTGTTGGCGCTTGGGCGGAACGAGGATGCGATTGCGGCATTCCGTGCCGTGACGGCGTTGGAGCCCGATAATATCGATGCGCATCGCGCGTTGGCGTTCCAATGGCTGTTCCGGGGCGATCGAGACCGGGCGATGGATCATTTCGCCCGCACCTACGATCTGCGCCGCGGGGAGGGGCGGACCGGCGTCGCCGAGAGATCGCTGCGCACTGCGTCGGCGGCGAAGCTCAAACACGATTCGGATCTGTTCCGCAACCTGCCACCACGTGTCCGCGACGGGCACAAGTTCGAGACCCTTGCGCGGATTTATGACAGCGTCGCGGCGGACCTCGGCAAAGCATTGGTCGAGCTTTCGGGCGAGCAGCTCGAGACGCTTGGACCGGACTACAATACGGCCCTTCATCTGATCGATGCGCCGGAGATTTTCAGCGGTGCGGTCAATCCCGATCTGGACGGCGCGGCCATTCATGCGGCGTGGAGTAGGGACCCGACCTGCTTGGTGACGATTGACGATTTGCTGACGCCCAGGGCACTGGCGCTGATACAGCGGTTTTTGAGGGAGTCCACAATCTGGCACGATTTCACTCATATCGGTGGCTTTGTCGCGTCCTATCTGGAAGACGGCTTCGCCTGCCCGCTGGTGCTGCAGATCGCCGACGAATTCCGTGCCGCGCTTCCTGGGCTGCTCGGTCATCATCCGCTGACCCAGGCATGGGCGTTTAAGGCACTCTCGGGTGAACGCCCGATTGACATTCATGCAGACGATGCCGCCGTCAGCCTTAATTTCTGGGTTACCGCGGACACGGCAAACCGAAATCCGGATACTGGCGGCTTGATCATTTATACCGAGCCCCCACCAGAGGACTGGCCGATCGTCGACTACGAGGCCGATCAAGCACGGATTCGGTCATTTCTGGCAGAAAACGGTGACAGCGCGATTGTCGTGCCATATCGTCAGAACCGCGGCATTCTTTTCAATTCCCGCCTGTTTCACGGCACCCACCGGCCGGATTTTGCGCCCGGTTACGAAAACCACCGAATAAACGTCACACTGCTGTTCGGAACTTGTGGATAAATGTAACAAAAAAGGAACAAGTGTTTATTTTGTTACATTTATCCACTACAATGCCATTAGAAAATTCCATGTCAGGGCGATAAAAAATGACTGATCTCGCACCCAACGAGAAATATACCAACGCCGCCATTCGGCCCGGCGACCCGGACCCTCACCCGGACAAACCCGTCGGCGAGTACCTCACCGACGTGGTGTCGAACGACTGGGTCAACAACGAGTACAAGCTGATGGTGCTTAAGGCGCCGGAAAAGGCGCTGACCGCTTATGCCGGCCAGTTCTTTCACCTGTTGTGTCCGACACCGGACGGTGCGGAGGTGTGGATGCGCCGCCCGATGAGTGTTTACAAGGTCGACAAGCCGGCCGGCCAGATAGAGTTTCTCTATAAGTGCGAGGGGCGTGGTACCAAGGGTATGGCAACGCTGGAGGCGGGGGATACCTTCAACGTGTCCGGTCCGCTCGGCATTGGATTCCACCTCGATCCCGCCTGGAAAAACATCGTCGTTCTCGGCCGCGGCGTCGGCCTCGCGACCCTCGCGCCGTTGTCGCAGCTCGCTGCCGAAAACGGCGTCGGCGTTACTGCCATCCTTAGTGCCCGCAAATCCGACTTGGTGATGTCGGAAGATTTATTCGAAGAACTGGGGGCGGACACAGTGACGGTCGTCGACGAGGACGGCAGTAGCGACGTGGACAATGTCGAAAAAATCCTGGAAGGCCTGATCGCGGATGGTAAGGCCGACGCGTTCTTCACCTGTGGGTCCAGCCGGTTGCTGAAGCTGATGCAGGTTCTTGGCAAGAAATACGACGTTCCCGGCCAAGTGGCGATGGAGCAGATCATGGTATGCGGAGTCGGCGCCTGTTACGTCTGTATGCGCACATTCGAAATCGACGGCGAACAGACCCTGAAGCGCGTGTGCCGCGAGGGGCCGGTGTTCAATATGCAGGAGGCAGTAGGATGGTAAACCTTTCAGTCAAAATCGGCGATCTGACGTTTCAGAATCCGGTCCAGCCGGCGTCCGGCGCGTTCTCGTGGGAATATAATGAGGTCATCGACCTAAACCGACTCGGCGCGCTGGTGGCGAAGACCATCTGCCGCGAGCCGCGCCTCGGCAACCCCACACCGCGTATGGCGGAGACCGAGGCCGGGATCATTCAGTCGATCGGGCTGCCCGGAAAAGGCATCGACTATTTCCTCGAAAACATCGTGCCCGAATATGCGAAGTTCGAACCACCGCTGGTGGTCAGCGTGTCGTCGGAATCAATCGATGATTTCGCTGCGCTGGCGCGCGAACTTTCGGTGCCGGGTGTCGATGTAATCGAATGCAATATTTCGTGCCCGACCCGGAACACGACCGGCGGTAACTTCGCCCTGCAGGAAGAGCACACCAAGGAAGTAATGGGCGCAATTCGTGAGGCGACGGACAAGCCGGTCTGGGCCAAGCTGTCGCCCAATGCCGGGGATCTAACGGCCATCGCGTTGGCAGCGGAAGAAGCCGGCGCTGACGCATTGGTGATCGCCAATACGTTCCTGTCGCTGAAAATCCGTACCGACAACTTCCGGCCCGCGCTGGGCAATAAATTCGGCGGAATGGTGTCGCCGGCGCTGAAACCGATCGTGCTGCGCATGGTCTATCAGGTGGCAAAGGAAGTGAAAATTCCGGTCATCGGAGTGGGTGGCGTGACCAAGGCCGAAGACGTGGTCGAATACATGCTGGCCGGCGCCCATGCTGTGGGTATCGGCTATGCTGGTTTCCGTAATCCGACGGCACTGACAACCATCATCGATGACCTTGAAGCCTGGTGCGACGAACGCGGCATCGAGAAGGTCACCGATCTGATCGGCGCAGTGAAAGATGACGACATGGAGATGGACCCACTGGTCGCCGCGTCGCACGGCGTCTGATACTTGCATGTCCGCTGCCATCAATTCTCCGTTGAGCGCGGCGGCGATGGAGGAGCATCACGCGTCCGGAGTGTGGCGCGACCTGAAGATTTACGCCATCGTTGCCGCCCATGCCGCCGACCGGCCAGACGCAATCGCGCTGCGCAGCAGCCATCGCGCCTTTACCTGGGCGGAACTGACCGCCACGGTCGATGCTCTGGCCGCCGATCTGGCGGCCCGCGGAATGCGGCAGGGAGAAACCGTCTTTGTCGGGGCGCCCAACCGGGCGGAAACCGTGATCGCCCTGCTGGCCGCTTCGCGAGACGGTTATGTCTGCTGCCCGTCTCCGCACCGGAACCATACAGTCGCCGAAATTGGCAATATGTGCGAGCGGGCGTCCTGTGCCGTTTATATTCACGAACCCGGCCATGGCGCGGATGCTGACGGCGATGAAATACTTGCTGCGATCGGCGGGCTTGCGTCGCTCCGCCATATCTATCGCCTGGGCCTCGCTAACGACGACGTGCCGTTTGTCGGACTGCTGCGCTCCGACATCTCCGATGTGCCGGCACCTGCTGGCGATCCCGATCTGATCACCTACCTAGCGTTCACCTCTGGCTCGACCGGCCTGCCAAAGGGTGTGATGCATAGCGACAATTCGCAACTCGTCGCCGCCCGGGGGATTGCGGACGCCTGGTCATTCGGCCCAGACACAGTGACGTGCTCGCTCAGCCCGTTCAGTCACAACCTTGGCTGCGGCACGCTTTGGACATCGCTGTTCTGTGGCGGCGAGTTCGTTCTTCACGACTGGCCGCGGGGGGACTCGCTGGTGGACAGGCTGGAAGCCGCCCACGTGACCTATCTTGTCGGCGTCCCCACCCATGCGATGGATTTTCTGGCCGAACTGGAGGGTCGCTGTGTAGAGACATACGACCGGCTGAAGAGTTTCCGCGTCTCCGCCGCCGCCTGCCCTGAGCACATCGCGGGCGCGCTCCACGATCTTGGCATCCCGGTGCAGAAGGGCTACGGGATGACAGAAACGAATGGTCATCAGCACGGCTTGCCGGGCGATAGCCGCGATCGGGTGACCGGCACTTCGGGCGTTTGCTGCGCAGGATACGAAATACGGATTTTCGATCCTGACGACCCTGACCGGGAATTGCCGCTAGGTACGTCCGGGCTGGTCGGCGGCAAGGGAGGGTCCCTGATGCTCGGATATTTCAACGACCCAGATGCGATGGCGCAATCGATGAACGATACCGGCTGGTTTCTGACCGGCGACCTGGGAGCGCTGGATAAAGATGGTTATCTGACCTTGACCGGCCGGCGCAAGGAGCTGATCGTGCGTGGCGGCCACAATATCAATCCCAATCTAATAGAAGGCTTGGCCCTGCGCCTTGACGCGATTGACCTTGCCGCAGCGATACCCGTGCCAGACGACCGGTTGGGAGAACGCGCCTGCCTAGCCGTCGTGTTCGAGTCTGGGCAGAGCGCAACGATTTCCGAAATACTCGACCATCTCGCCGAAGAGGGCCTGTCGCGCTACGATATGCCGGAATACTGGCTGCCCGTCGCTGGCATCCCGTTGATGCCCAACGGCAAACTCGACAAAATCGAGATCCAGCACCGACTAGCGTCCGGCGACCTGGTCCCCGAGCCAGTGGGTTGAGATAGAATTTTATGCGCGCTGTTGTGCTGAAAGAATACGGATCGCTCGACAATCTCGATCTGATGGAGTTCCCTGACCCCATTCCCGGTCCCGAGGAAATCATCGTCGATGTCCGTGCAACGGCGGTGAACTATGTCGATCTCGTCCTGATCGGCGGTACCTACCAGTTCAGGCCCGAAATTCCCTTTGTGCCGGGCAAGGGCCCGGCAGGGGTGGTGAAGGCTGTCGGCGAAAATGTGCACGACTTCTCACCCGGCGACCGGGTGTTGGCGATGGCGGAGCAGGGCGGTTATGCCGAGTTTGCGCCGATCCACCGTAATAACTGTTACCGGCTGCCCGACGGCCTCTCGTTCTCCGATGCGGCGTCGATGGCGCTAGTTTACGATACCGCGTGGTTTTCGCTGGTCGAACGTGGGCGATTTGAAGCCGGCGAAGCCGTGCTAGTCCTCGGTGCGTCCGGCGGCGTCGGGCTGGCGGCGATCCAGCTGGTCAATGCGCTCAGTGGAACCGCGCTGGCCGGAATCGCCAACCCGGGAAAGGCCGATTTGGTGCGCGATGCCGGTGCCGCCCACATCGTCGATCTTGCCGCAGGCGATCTGAGGAACAGTCTACGCGAACAAGTGTTTGCGGTGACGGACGGACGTGGCGCCGACGTGGTGATCGATCCGCTGGGCGACGATTTGTTCGATGCTGCTATCCGCGCCGTCGCCTGGCGCGG
>DKQG01000026.1:23332-25203 GCA_002471575.1 Alphaproteobacteria bacterium UBA7314
CGCGGACCCGGGCGTCTGGAGTTTGCCTCCCACGAAAATCTTGTTCCAGAGCCGGTACGCGGAGGATGTTGATCCGGAAATGCATTGGTTGCATCCTGTCCATTACTCTACCGATACGGTCCTCGGCCAGCGTCTCTCGCGATAGTTTGAAGAACCCCATTAAAATACTGCTCAAACGGCATTAACTCCGGTGCGATGGTGGGCGGTTGCGCATAGATACCCAGCCGTTCAGTATCGGCGACCGACAGTTAAGAAAATGTAATCACACGGTGAAAACCGCCGTGACGTTCAGGGAGACAGGCGTAGATGAGCAAAGCGCGCGCACCGAGAGCACAAAACGAACCGATCCAGGATCTGCGCCAATGGTTGGACGCCGTGGACGAAATTGGCGAGCTAGTAAAAGTGGCAGAGCCGGTAAATCGCGACCAAGAGATGAGCGCCATAGGCTACCTGCTTGCAAAGCAGCAGCCGTCGCCGACGGTAATGTTCGAAAAAGCGGAAGGTTTCGACGATGGCGGCATCGGCGCGCGGCTTTTGTGGAACCTCGCCGGGCCGAGCCTGAAACGGATTGCGATCACGCTGGGCGAGGATTCTGAAACGTCGACGATCGACCTGATCCAGAAGGTCAAATCGAAATTGATGCAGCGCATCCCTCCGCGTGAGGTGACGGCGGACGAAGCGCCGGTATTCGAAAACACGTTGCTCGGCGACGATATCGATCTCGACAAACTGCCGATCCCTATGCACTGGCCGTTGGATGGCGGCCGATATCCCGGCACCGCGGATTGCGTCATCACGCGCGATCCGGATACCGGTTACCTGAACGTCGGTACCTACCGAATGATGCAGCAAGGCAAACGCCATTCAGGCCTGTACCTGTCGCCGGGCAAGGATGCGCGGTTACACATCGAACGCGCCTGGGAGCGCGGTGAGTCCATCGAGGTGGCGGCGGCCTGGGGCGTCGATCCAGTCTTCATGCTGGTTGGGTCCCAGGGCTTTCCCAAGAATATCTCCGAATACGAATTCATCGGCGGCATCCGCGACCAGGCGGTTTCTGTGGTCAAGGGCCAGACGACCGACCTGCTGATCCCCGCCAATGCGGAACTGGTGATCGAAGGTGTACTTAAGCCCGGCTCGATGAAGGGCGAAGGGCCGTTCGGCGAGTTTACCGGATACTATGGCCGTCCAGAGGGCGAGGCGCCGCTGATCGAGATCACGGCGATGCATCACCGGAACCAGCCGATCATGACCAATGCGCTGATGGCGGATTACCCGTCCTGTGAACAGTCGGGCTTCTTTGCGATTATCCGCTCGGCGCGGGTCTGGAATGATTTCGACAAGCTAGGCATTGCCGGGATCAAGGGCGTATACTGCCACCCCGCGGCCGCTGGCGGCTGGGGCATGACTTGCGTCAGCATCGAACAGCGCTATGCCGGCCACGCGGCCCAGGTGATGGCGCTGGCCGCTCAGGTGCCTGGCGGTGCATATTACACTAAATGGATCATTGTGGTGGACGAAGACATCGACCCCTGCGACATGGACCAGGTGCTGTGGGCGATGGCCAGCCGCAGCAACCCGGTCGATGACGTGGAAATTCTTAAGAACACCTGGAGTACGCAGCTAGATCCCAGCCAGTATCCGCCGGAAAACCGGCCTTATGGGTCCAAATGCCTGATCAATGCATGCAAGGATCATAAGTACATCAAGGAATATTCGAAACGCACGATGCTGGACGAAAAGGTCTACAACAAGGTTGTCGCCGACTGGGAACGCCTAGGCCTGCCGGGCACACCACCGGTCGTTCAGCATTTCGAAAAAGACGGCTGATTCCGCGCGAGCGGATATGTAAAGTCAGGCTTTGGGGAAGTGTC
>DKQG01000006.1:0-2865 GCA_002471575.1 Alphaproteobacteria bacterium UBA7314
TTCGATGTGGCGTTTCCAATTACCGCGCTCGTAGCATCGGTCACCAAACGCGCAGATTTTTTTCAATAGATATGTCATATAGTGGCCTTTCTCTTGAGTATAGCTTTGTTAATACGCCGTAACTTTGTAAATGGATTTCCGAGGTCGAATAATTGGAAGGCCCTGCAACACACCCACTCGGGACGATCTCTAAACTGCTGGATTTATCCGAACGCCGCGCACAGCAGTTATCTCGAGAGGCGATAATCCCGAAGGCAGAATATGGACGTTACGAGCTGGTTCCGGCCGTGCAGAGCTATTGTCGAGGCGGACGAGATATTAGCTAAAGAGCTATCGCTCGGCAGAATACAGAGGCCGATAAATTCGGAAAGCCACACGTGGACGTTACGAGGTCGTCGGGGCCGTTCGGAGCTACGTTCATTACTTCCGCGACCGCTCGCTCGATGCTAATTGACGGCCTGCTGCTCGTCCTTTATGGCTGACTACAATGAAAGTAAAAGCTCCCCGGTGGGTATTTATCTATTACGCAGTGGCCTACGTGATGGTCGGTGCGATTATGCTGTTCGGCTGAGGCCTGAGCGACCGCAATAGCTGACACGTGGCAGAGTTTATTTTTAACTCTCTCGCACGTTCGGGGTCCAAAAAGCTGGTTTCAACGTATTTGAGAGAAAGCTCGGGCGATCCGGGCGTGGTCCTCTTTAATTGGTAGAACTGGCAGCATGGAAACCATTGCTCTCCTTCTGACGAGCTTATTATTCGGTGGCATGACCGTCTATTCATTCGGGTTCGCAGCGTTCGTGTTTTCTGCGCTTCCACCTGAACTTTCTGGAAATGTTATTCGTCAAGCGTTCCCACATTTCTATATTTTTGTGATTGCCACGTCTGGTGTTGCGGCAACCTTATTATGCTTTTTGGATACGATCGCAGCCGTTGTTATGGGTACTATCATGGTAGCGACTATACCGACCAGACAGGTTTTAATGCCTGCCATAAACTTGGCATCGGATCATGGCGCGAAAAAAAAGTTCAAATTCCTTCACAGCCTGTCAGTGTTGATCACAGTGAGCCAGATTATTGGATCTGGATACATCTTGGTGACCTTCATTCAGGAATAACTTTATGTCTTGCTACGTTGTGGCATATCAGCCGCTACATATTGGATTTTTTACTTCTTGGGATATCAAGGTTTAACTCGGCCCTGTCTGGCCGGAGAATGTCCACATCATCGTGACCCGGATACAGGATGGGCTGGCGGCACTGGATCTCCTTATCAAGCCGCGCGATGAGTTCTTCGCATTCCCTCACTTTTTCGCCTCGCCTGATCGACGCATACGCAATGCGCCGGCTATCCAGCAGCTCTTTATCCGTGATGTAGCGAAAGTCTGTTAGACGCCGTTCGATGGTGCGGGTCTCTCAATCTTTGTCGTGTGAGGGTCCAAACCGCAGCCGTCGGCAAATGCAGGGGGCGGCTGTAACAGCTACCATCAGTGTAGCGAGAACGAATAAACGTTTCATGGCAGTTCTCCGATATGTTCTGGAATGTTTACGCTATCGGGGGATAATCGGATCGCTGCGCCTACATCCTCCGAAACGTTCATATCGCCCCTCCAATAAATAAGGGTCGCATCGATTTGACCCTCTATGAAACTCTATGACACACGTTGTGTGCCTTAAAATTGCCAAGCGGTTGATTTTTAGGTAATTCCATTACCGCCAATGGGCACCACCTTCCTTTGCTAAATTTATGTTTTAAAATAGTTTTTCGGGATTTTTGAGAATTTTTATATGTTGGAGTGTGGTAATTCTCATGTTTGCTTTTTAGGCCGCGTTTTCTTCGAACGCGACAAACATGGCTTGATAAAGCGGCGTGGGCTACTTACCCGCAAGATCTCCGCCATATGCGAAACCGAAATTACCCATGCTACCTGTCGCCGGTTCGCAACTCGCAATTTCCGTCCAGGTTCTCGGAACCTGCGTGCCGGCTTACGCCGGTAGCATATGAAGAGTCCCCGACTTCGTAAACTAGGTAGGGACTCCAACACTGCGCGAGACAGGCCCGCCGCGGGAATGGATAGTTTCGTTAGGGTCTTGCGCCCAATTCTTGAAGCACCAAGTTATATCCTAATTTAATAAAGCCCTTCTTACGCAAGCCCTCCGCTTCTCTCACTTCTCTTATTTGGCCTTTGTTGAGTTCGTCTGTAGAGGGCACACCGAAGTAGCAGCAGATTTTCTCTTCTACCTCCGTACGTATCTTCTCTTCTATCCGTTTCATTTCAGATGAAGTCTGTTCGGTAAGGAAGTTGTCTAAACCCTGACCTGCCATGCGTTTTTATCCGATCGTACTCGAAGACGTGCCCGTGAGAACCCTATATAGGGGCTTTTAGTGCCAAACTAGTGGAGGAGACCTCTTAAGCCACCGCAAGGATGCGGTAGCTTTTTGAAGACATTGCTGACTATCGTGGCCCGATTACACTGCTGATCACCACCGCAGAACACTGGTCTATATCGCCTTGCATTTCCAAGCAAAAACGAAAATGCTAACAAGAAATAAGTCGCAGTATTTTTTCAGTCGCTTGAACATCAGAACCTCCAGTAGAGTGTACGCGCAGGCCCTATTTTTGGATTTTGTTGATTTTTGGTACGTGGTTGAGAGAAGGGCCACCCTCGAGGCGGAAGTCTCTACCCTCCGCCATGTGCAGAACGGAAAGCACCCATAAAATCGTCTCTTCGCTACTCCCGATTGTCGGCGGGGTTTTAGATCGCGTCGTCCCGGATAAAGCCGGTAACGAGAGAACGAAGCGCGATCTCGAGCGCATTCTCGCGCAGGCCGCCGTTAAAGGGCAGCTAGGTCAACTCGAGATAAAT
>DKQG01000006.1:3233-11768 GCA_002471575.1 Alphaproteobacteria bacterium UBA7314
AATCGGTATTCGTCGCCGGATGGCGGGCCTGCGTCGGATGGATCTGAACCTTTGCCCTGGCATTTTTCAAATCTACGACGATCACCTCCGGTATAAGACGTGCGGTATTGGTCATTTAATAGTTGAGGGCCATTATCTGTCGCGAAGTAACAAGACGGGCAAATCTGTAAGACTATAGTTTGCGAGCACCTAATAAGGCTCGGCTATGACGTATTCGGGGCCCCAGCGGCGCAGGGTCTGATCGACGTTATAGCTGCTAGTGGCGCCAGAGAGGTCTGCTAATAGATGCGAAGAAAAACAGCCGTCGGATGAACCCCGGGCGAAAAAAAACAAGCCCGCATTCATCGACCTCGAATGGCGGCGCAAAAGCGGTTAGTGGCGCAGTTTGTTGAGGTCGAATGAGAGAGCAGGGAGGTTTATGTCGTCCCACCAATTTACTAAAAAGGCCGCCTCTTGCAGAGGAGCAGGCGACCCTTAGTTGAAATATAAACGTCGATGTCCTCTACAAATTACGCGAATTCAGCTCGTGACCCGAGGACTCCTGCTACGCTCTCATCATCCATAATTAGGGTGATTTCCATTTTAATTAGATCAGTCCAGTCTAACGACCAGTTATGCAGCGCTTGGGCATCGTCAGTCTCGCAAATGGCGAAGCCTCCCGTGCCATCAACATTATGGTATCGAGAGAGCATAGCTATTCCGTCGGGTGGCATGCCGCCCGTTTCCATAAATCTTTTAATGGTTGTATTTCGCATTTCAGGGCAGTGGGTCCAGGCAAGCTTAGAGAGCATCAAAATCGCTTTCTACTGTATGTATTTCGACCGTAGCAAACGACATTTTACTATGAACGCACTTAAAAAAAGTCCATGTGCGAAAATTTTCCATGTCGATACAGAGAGTATTCCATGTCGATATAGAGAGTGGTGAGTTTATATCTTCCCGTCGATCGGCAAAAACGTTCCAGATTGAAATGACGCACTATGACGTCCAGTGACGTTTCAAAGTGCGACGGAATAGGCATAAGTAAAAATAGGCTAAATTTTTTTAACGCCCCAAGGCACTATGCCTTCCATAAATCAATAACTTACAGAAAAAGGGACACCAATCCCACATGCCCGCATACGCCGGTGTCATGCCGCACGGACTAGTTTAGCCTCGTACAGGACACCAGAAAGCTCACAGTAAAGGTAAGGTCAGGTCGCTCGATTTTTAACGGCAACGCAAAAGTTTTCGGGGGCTCGGATAGCCCACGTTGATATACCTAGTAAAAAAATGCTCATATTATCCGCCAATTGGTCGGCGCCAGCGCTTTGAGCGTGCGATCACTCGTTGTCAGTACCGCCGGCACCTGCTTTTTTAACGGCAGCCTCTCTGAGAGACTTTTTTTCAAGGCTAAGTTTGTCTTTCAAACTCATAAGGTAGGCAGCACCTGCCAATATTAGAACCGCTCCTGCTGCCGCGACAACCATAATCGGTTCAGACTCTTTTCCCTGACCGATTATCGTTCTGCAAAGTGCGGTGATAGCTATGATTATCGGTAACGTGACAGGTATTCGCCTGCTTGCGTAAAAGGCGCCCACCATCCCAATAATCTCGGCATAGATGAAAAACAAAAAGAGGTCAGACAAACCAATAGTCTGCGATAACCATAGCGCTTTTAAATCCAAGCCTGCTGCAACCATCGTGATCGCTCCAATGATAGCGAGCAGTAGTTTCTCGCTAACAATTGTGGTCCAATGGAGCCCATTATTGACATTTACATCATCCCCTAAGAGCGCTTTAACAAGCGTTATTTTCTGCGTTTTCATGTCATATTCACCAAATATTGGGTTCTACGTCGATTTTGTCTGTATAGATTTTGTTTTGGCTCATTGGACTCAGGGCCCAGTCACTCCGGTCGATAAAAGTGTCTCAGCTAATTGTTAGCGTGTGCCTCGCGGTTCTCCGACAAATACCGCTAATCGCCAAAGCCCGGTTAGGCCGGCATTTCCCGAGTGGAAGCGATAGAGTGATCTATGTTTTTTTTGAGGTGTCTTGCTCGGCTATTTTTTGCGTTTCGTGGACACGCAACTCATTTCCTGCGAAGACACAGACAAGTCAAAAATATCTCCGATGGGATTTTTGCGCGCGTAATCTGCATGGGCCTGAACTTTGCCGGTGACCTAATAAGACCCGTTGCCTCGCCCCTAAAGTGCTCCACCAGGACCCAGACAGCAGAAGTTTTCGTATGACTGTGGCGTCAGGCTTAGGGCTTGCAGAAGGCTGAATAGATCGCAGCAAAATCAGCTAGCTCTTTTCTCAGAGTGTTAAGCTGTTTAACGATTGCGAGCTTTTCTCGTTCGTCTCGTCCCACTCCTGACACAAATCGTTTCATAATCACTTGATACGATACCTGGCCGGTAATTGCGTTGGTTGCAACCGAAGCGCACTGTTCTTCGGTGAACAACGGCTTTCCCGAAGATGCTGAGATAGGATCGCTCGGAAGCAGAATGGACGCACCAACCGCCGCGGCTAATAAAAATCTCATAGTAATACCCCCTATTTAATTTCAGACTATTATCTCCGCCTTAGCCAATTTTTAATCCGGAACCGGCATTTGTTTGGCTGAGTTAATCGACGGCGGAGGCGAATTACCCAAACGATTAGGCCGAACGTAATAAGCGGATGAATAACTACGAAAAACCATACGTTCAGCTCTTCGCAGGTAATGCCCGTCCAATTGGCCATTTCCTGAAGCAACTCTACGCAACACCACAAGTGGGATTTTAAAACTCCTCGTACATCGGCTCACGCCCGACAATCGATCCGCGATAACGTTGTCACGACTGATATCTGTCTGTCTACCACTGGCAGCAACGTATTCCGGACCCCGGGTCTATCCACTCGAGACCGTTAACCCTCCCATGGCTAAACGAGTACGCGAATGCTTGGATTACGGGGTTTGGTACCCGGGAGGTGTAAATGGTCCTTTCGATCGATTGAATAGGGTACACAGCTGTTCGACGCTTTATGAGCCTGTATTACACTCTTTGTGCGCCCTGAATTTACTAAACCGTTGATTTTTATAGACTACCATCCTCACCCCTCAGCACAACTCAAACAAGAAACCAATAACTTTCAGATAAAGAGACAAGAATCGCGTGTCCCGATTTGTGTCTTATAGTTTGCAGGGAAACGTAACCGACTCCAGGCTTCACTCTTACGTTGCACCATTGAATCCTCTGCCCGGCCTGCGGCAATGCTTGGGGCGACGCTGACAGGTACCGGAATATTCGCGAGGGCCGATGGGAAACGACCACGCCGTTAAAAAGGACGCCGGCGAAGTTTGGGCGCTCGGCGGATGGCCCTCTAAAATAAATTTGGCAAAGTCCAATTGTTTCCGGTCGGCGTAGATACAGCTATGGAGCTTATCTATGGACGACTTTAAGGCATCGATCCCCAGCGAGGATACTGCTACTTCCCTGAGGGCCAAGACGTCGGGTGATTCCGACAGCGTACCGGAGAAAAAATCGTCAACAAGTGCAGCCAGGGAAGCGATAAAAGAGCGAGGATTAAAACCCGGTCGCGCAACGAAGCGTTGGACGTCCGCGTCGATGCGTTTGCGGCGTTTGCGTTCCTAAACACAAACATCAACCAGATCGCGACGCGGTTTGCGCGTGCCCTGACACCAAAACCAGGAACCGGGGCCGGAGGTCGAGGCCACCGTGCTGCAGCGTCCAGCACGTCGACGCCCCGGCAATGGGTTCGTTAACTCGTGGTGGGGTCAGCGTTTAACGACACGATTATTTACCTGCAACGCATTCCTGAACTAGCCACCTCCTGAAACAGCCACGCATTTGCCGCTATCCGCGTCGCAAATAGCGATTTTTTGAATACCGCCCTGCGCTTCCGCCGGAACTGACCCCTGCCCGAAATAGAACGCTGCCGCTATGGCGCCAGCTCACAAAACACTGCCTTTGGCATATCGAAATTCATCGATCTCTTCCGAGAGATTGAAAGAAACTCCTATTGGCTAATCTCTTCGACACGACGAGCGCGTGATTGGCGTCGGTTTGACCTTTCCCCGGCGATTTGATGAAGTTCTTCGTTGCTTCTCGCGGTCAGTCGACGATTGGGGTCGCCCCCGCGGGGCGCGCAGGATTGTTCTCCCGGATACATCACGGAGATGGGTTCAGCATAAAAAAACCCCGGCACAAAGCCGGGGTTAAGTCGGGAACCAATGTCAGGCTCCTGTCAGGGAGGTCCAATGAAGGGGCTCATTGGAGCTACAAATTTAGATACGGCTCGATGGGCGATTCGGATCATAGACCGAGCGATCTACCCTCAGATCGTTGTTAGCTTCGCGGGGTTAGAGATAACGCCCGGCGCCGCTATGGCTGTGACCGAGCAATCGTTGAAGGTTCAGGCGGACCTAATATCCGAGCTCGAAGCGCGGTTACGCCCGTTAGATCGCCGCACTGAGAAACTAGCTAACTAATTCGAGAAGCAAGCGCAACTTGTCTCGATTTTATCCGGCACCCTCGACCTTAAATCTTGTCTGGAGGGATGCGGCCTGACAT
Source organism: Alphaproteobacteria bacterium UBA7314 (assembly GCA_002471575.1). GTDB lineage: Bacteria > Pseudomonadota > Alphaproteobacteria > MPNO01 > UBA830 > UBA830. The sequence continues at coordinate 7,793 of DKQG01000006.1, forward strand.
GGTGTATTTGCTGTTATAACGAATCAGATGTTATAACATTGCAAAATGCCATTAACGGAATAATTTGATGAAAATTTTGACCAATACCGGACCTCTGCTCGACCGGATAGCAATCTCTGCGTCCGGGATATGCGCTCTTCACTGTCTGTGCCTGCCGCTTATCCTGTCGACCCTGCCGGCCTTGGGCGCTACCTTCTTCGGGCAGGAATCGTTCCATGTTGTCTTGCTTTGGTTGGTTATTCCTTTGAGTGTTGTCGCCCTTACGATGGGGTGCCGAACGCACAAGAACTGGGTGGTCGGCGTGCTGGGTTTGGTCGGACTAGCGTTACTGGTCATCGCCGCGGTTTTCGGGCACGACTTTTTGGGGGAAACGGGCGAGCGTTTTGCCACGCTCGCTGGAGCATTCTTCATAGGCGTGGGTCACTACCGGAACTACACACTTTGCCGGCGCGCAGAGTGTGCGGAATAGATTAAGGGTCAAATTCAGTTCTGCAGAATACCTTTGTCGCGATCTGCGTGCCCGGGCGTTTTAACCGCTGGGTGAGTTATGCCGCCACCGGTGCGGGGTAATTAGGGGGGCACGCTTCCCCGATGCCGCCATTCCTGGCTGCTATTTCATGCCCGAGACGCCTATTTCTGCGTTCGCTCCGCCAGGATATCGATGTAGAAGCGCAACGCCAGCGCGCCGCGGTGGTTGAACGCTTCGTTGCGGCTGCGGATGATGCCCCACTTGTCGCGGATGACCTTGTCGGGTTTTTCCACGATTTCATGTGAGAACGTCAGCGTGTGCCCTGATTTGACCGGCACGAACTGTTCGAGGTCCTCGATCCGGACGCCGGCGCCGTTGCGTCGGCCGTCCTCTACGCCCAGCGCGTATCGTTCCATGTAATCGACCATCTGGCGCATCCAGATGGCGCAGATGTGCCATTTCGATACGACCAGCCCGCGATATCGCGTGTCGAGCGCGGCGTCAGGATCGGTGTGATAGACCTGCGGCGTGTAAAGTTTGCCGAAATCGATGATTTCCTGCTCGCTGAATGTATAGCTGCCGAACACATGAAATTCACCGACCGGAATGTCTTCGAACCAGCGGGACCGGAGAAACGAGACATCAGACATGTCCGACCTCTTTTTTCTGGATCATCAGGTAGGCGGACAACGCCATCACCTTCTTGCCTTTCTGGTTGTGAACCTCGATGTCGAACCCGATGAGGCCGCAATCGGCTTCGCCGTCCGCGGCGGATTTATCTGCAATTGTGACGTGGGCGGAAATCGTGTCGCCCTCGAATACAGGGCGATACCATTCCAGCCACGGTACTTTCTTGCTGCCGATGAGCGCGATGTTTTCCTTTATCAGCTCTTCGCTGACCAGCTTCATCATCATCGCTGAAACATGCCAGCCACTAGCGCATAACCCTCCGAACAGGGACGCTTCGGCGGCGTCGCGGTCAAGGTGATAAGGCTGCGGGTCGAACTTTTCCGCGAAACCCCTGATTCCGGGCGCGTCGATATCGAGAAGCCCGGTTTCCAGTTCCTGGCCGATATCGATATCTTCCCAGTACAGCGTCGATGGCGTTGCCATGTTCATTCCGATGGTTGTCTTGCGCAATTAACCGACACGCACAGAAGGGTATTACGAAAGCGCCTGAAGATTTCAAATGCAGAATGTGCCGAGCGCTGTATAGTTTCAAAAAAACGGGGAGAAAAACTGATGCCCAGTACACAGCTCAAATTGCTTATCGAAGCCATTGCGCCTCTGTTCGCGGGCGAAGCGGAAGTGTTCAGCACCTACTGGACGTCGCCCATTCGAACGAAGGAAACCGACCGGTTATGGCTGATGCGCCAAGCGCGGAAAGAAGTCTGGGATACGCCACTCGGCGATCAAAGGGGGCTGTATCTAGGACCTGCGGAAGATTTAATTGCAGATTTCCCCAGGATAGACATAGAGATCCCGCGCGAACAGATCCTTGAGAGAATGGAAGGTCTCTACGAAGAATTTTCGCATTACTGCGCCTACGCAGATGCCTATGACGCGGTGCGCGCAAAAGGAGAGCCGCGTCTCAGTCCGACGCGCCTGAAAGACGTACCGGACTGGTCGGAGAATATGGCGATCCGCGATCGTCGAGCCGAGATCAGGCGGCAGCACGGCGCGGTCGGTGAGCGGGCCTGCTATTTCACCGAGGGTGGTTACTGCACGCTGTTTTCGGAGGGAATGAAGCTGGCCGGGAACGGCGGGGCAGACGAGCTGATCGCGAAGGCGGCGTCGCTCGTTTACGAGGACGAATTCGGTCACATGTGCAAGGGGATCGTCGGTCTGGACCGCGAGGACATGCCGGACGCCGACTGGGAGCTGATGACCGACCTTTCAGTGGAACTGGCGGGAATGCGCATCGACATGCGCAATGCTCAGTTCAGCTTTCCGTTGCCGGCCGAGCGGATTGCGGCGATCAGGGGCGGTGACATCGATCCGATCGTTTTCGATTTCGACAAGGCGGCTGCCTAGCCCGCGTCCGCTTTCCCCGATTTGAGGATCGTCGTCAGGTAAATCCCGGCCCCGATCAGCACGATACCCACTGCATGGAACGGACGGGGTTCCTCTCCAAGCAGGGCGATCGCCAGAACGAACGTGAAAGCCGGAATCAGGTGAAGCAGTAGGCCGGCGCGTGGGGCGCCCAGTCCCTCCACGGCACGGTTCCACCACAGCAACGCAAGGATCGACGTAAATAGCGCCATACCGCCGGTGACTGCCGCTGTCGTCCAGGTGACGGGGGTCGGGATGTAATATAGATTTTCCAGAATCCAGAACGGAAACACGGCGACCGCGCCTGCAACCAGAATGCCGAACAGGAAATTCAGGCGGTCCAGTTCCGGCGGCACATTGCGCATCAAGACCGCATAGACCGACCAGCATAGGATCGAGATAAAGACGAAGGTGTCGCCAAGGTTCAGATTGAAGCTCAGCAGCGCGTCAATATCGCCGCGGCCAATCAGATAGATCACACCGGTAAGTGATACAAGCACACCCAGCCATTGTACGATGCTCAGACGTTCCCGGAACATCAGCCACGCGAACAACACGATAGTCACCGGCTCGGCTGAATTGATCAGCGCCCCGTTGATTGCGGTCGTGAACTGCAGACCTACGAACATGATGCCGTTCCCGCATACAATGATCAGCACGCCCTGCAGGGCAAGAAATTTCCAGTGCCTGCGCATGAGAGGCCATTGCGCCCGCAGGCTCTTCCGGCAGAACGGATACAGTATGGCTAGGGCGATGCTACAACGCAGGAACGTTATCGCCGCGGGTGGTATGACACCGGCGAAATCTCGCACCACGATAAATGTTCCGGCGTAGCATAGCATTGCCATGACCCCGGCGAGGATCGGCGGCGGCATATACCGGGTCAGGATGTTGTTGGGTGCGGAAGAGTTCATCAGCATTTTTTGAAATTATGTCAGAGAACACCAGTATCTGCACCGGGTGTCCATCCCGGATCGGTGCCCTGAGCGCCAAATCGTGGAAAGCCGGCCAGACCTCCATATCATCACGCCGGAAACCGATCACACTGCCCACTACATTTGGGGCCTCGCACGTAATTTCTGGCTCAACAACGATGAATTGAACGATCAGATCTACGAAGCGACGCAGCACACCTTCAGCGAAGACCGTGTACTGCTGGAACTTCAGGATCAGGGTATGCAGATAGAAGGCATGCCGCAGTTGCCGCAGTTGCCCGTGAAGCTGGACAAGGCTCCGGTTCAGGGCCTAAAGCTGCTCGACGCCATGATCCAGGCGTAACAGGACGATCCGACCTTCTGCCTACCACCGGCGATGCTGGCCGACGACGACGTGGTTACCCACCCCTTCGAGGTGGCGGCGGAATAAGGCCCGGGCAGAGCTGTCGCAGGGGTGCCGGGCGATTGGAAAAATGTCGTCGTTAACAGGTAGTTTTCCGACCTGCAGCTCGATGTCCTG
>DKQG01000034.1:0-2414 GCA_002471575.1 Alphaproteobacteria bacterium UBA7314
TGCAGTCAGAGGAGAGTTTTTCCTTCGCCGGCCGCAACGGGTTCAACTGCATGGCCAACCCGATCGGCGGGGCGAAGATGAGAGATTTGCTAGGTCTCTATCAGGATGCATGGAAATGCGCCGGGCACCCGGGGCGCGGCAAGGTTGCGCTGGCTTTTATGATGTATTGTGCGCCGACAACAGAGCAGGCCATCGAAGAAGCGGGTCCTGACGTGAAGGCGTATTTTCAGACGCTCGCCGACGCGGCATCTGACTGGTCCAGCGGCTCGAGCAGTAAGGACTATCCCGGCTACGAGAAGATGGTCGAGATTCTGTCGAAGGAGGACATTCATACACAGCGCGAGAAAAGTGCGGCTTTCGTCGGCAGCCCCGAGGAATGCCGGGACATGATCTCGGATTTTTATACACAGACTGGCGGGTTCGATATCGCGTCTCTGCAGGTCAACACCAAGATGATGAGCGTCGATAAGGCGCAGGCGTCGATGGAGCTGTTCGGCAGAGAAGTGCTGCCGCAATTCGCCGACGGGTAAAGGAGAGAGGAAAATGAGCAAATCCGAATTGCGGCAGGCGCTGGAAGCCGCCGTCGACGAGCGTCACTGCGCCGATCACCCGATGTGGGACAAACTGGCTGCCGGGGAACTGGGGCGGAATGCCTGTATGGGCTGGGCGGTTGAGCATTATCACTGGATCTCTAAAATGCTCACCGAGGCAACGTTTCAGATTTGTTCCAAAGCGCCCGCGGACGTGATCGAACTGGAGCTCGAGAATTTTCACGAAGAGGAAGACCCGGACGAGCCGCACATGGAAATCGTCCTTCAGTTCGCGGAAGCCAACGGTGCCGATCTGTCCGCAGTGAGAACCGGCGAGGGTCTGCCTACGACTCGGTCTTGGGCGGCGTGGCTGAAAAACGTCGCGAGGGAAGAGGAGTGGTATTGCGGCATTGCCGCGATCCGCATCGGCACGGAGTCGCAATCGCCACGTCTCTACAGCCGCGTACTACCATCCCTGCGAGAGAACTACGGATTCGACGAAGACGCGATCAAGCATTTCTGGCTACATTCCGAGGTCGATATCGAACACAGCAACCGCGGTTTCGATATTCTCGACCGTCATTGCACGACGCCCGAGATGAAGGAAACCGCGATCCATTTCGCCCGGGAAAGCGCACGCATGCGTTGGTTCTATTTCGACGGCATCTATCTGCATTACGAACAGGGCTACGCGCTGCAGTAGGGCCTGGTGGGAGCGCGCAAACCGCGAACGCGCGAAACCCTTTGAACACCTGCGACGATGCTTTAGGTTCGGCGCGCAATTCAACGCGCGTCAGAGTTTCCGCTCCGGATGATAAGACGTAACAACCGTTTCACTCTGACAATAGAATAACATGCAACACGGGAGATAAAGATGCGTTTCGTTTCATTCAAAAAAGACGGCAAGAACAAGCTAGGTGTGCGCACCGACGCAGGTCTCGTCGATCTGTCCAAGGTCGATAAGAAGATTCCGACCGACCTCAAGGAACTGATCGCGCAGGGCAAGGGCGCCATGCAGCGTGCTGGTCGCGCCGCCAAGAAAGCGAAGCCGAGCGCTATCGTGAAAGGTCGCGTCAGCTACCAGTTGCCGATCCAGAACCCCGACAAGATTTTCTGCATCGGTCTTAACTACAAGGATCATGCCGCTGAAGCCGGCCTGAAGATTCCGACCTATCCGGTGGTGTTTACGCGGTTCGAAACGTCTTTTGTGCCGCATGGACAGGCGTTGATCCGTCCGAAGGCATCAAAACACTTCGATTACGAGGCCGAAATGGTTGCGGTGATCGGCAAGAAGGCCCGTAACATTAAGAAATCTCAGGCCCTCGAATACGTCGCAGGCTATTCGGTTGCCAATGAAGGCTCCATCCGCGATTACCAGATGAAGGCGTCGCAGTGGACCATCGGCAAGAACTTCGATGCGACCGGTTCCATCGGCCCTGATTTCGTGACCGCTGACGAATTACCGGCCGGGGCAAAAGGTCTGAACGTCCAGTGCCGCCTGAACGGCAAGGTGCTTCAGGAAACCAATACCCGCGAAATGATCTTCGACGTGAAAACGCTGGTCTACGAACTCGCTCGCGCAATCACTCTGATGCCAGGCGACGTCATCCTGACTGGAACCGGCGCCGGCGTTGGTTTCGTCCGCAAACCGCCGATCTTCATGAAGCAGGGCGATACCTGCGAGATCGAGATCGAGAAAGTCGGTCTGCTGTCGAATCCGGTTCGCAACGAGAAGTAAACCGGCCTTTTTGGGCGAATCCAGCCGCTGCGCTTCACCGGAAGTTTACTGGCCGGGGCGTGGCGGCTTTTTATATTTGGCGCAGGAAAAAGATCCTGACCCTAGAGTTCCACGTCGACTACTGGAATGACCTGGTCCAGCGCGTG
>DKQG01000034.1:2736-10377 GCA_002471575.1 Alphaproteobacteria bacterium UBA7314
GGAATGACCTGGTCCAGCGCGTGGCCGGTAATTGGAAAGACCCGTTTAAAAGAACGAAAAAACCCGGCGTCGGCGCGCAGCCGTGCCCTGCCACATTTTCTTGAGATAATCCCCCAGTTTATACTGCGGCTGCCTCTAAGCCACCGCGGAATTTGGGCATTACCTTTTCGGCAAAAAGCCGCATCGATTTTTCCGCAACGCCGACGTCCATGACGTGCGGCATAAGATGTAGAGACGCAATATCGAAACCGCCAAGCTGGCGGTGGTAATCGGCGATCATGTCGGCGATCTCGCCCGGCGATCCTGTCCAGCAGATTCCGCGTTCGAGCTGGCCGTCGAAACTGTCTTCCTTCAGCGCCGCGATCATCTTGTCGTATCCCTTGTAGTCTTTGGTACTCGCGCCGTTCAGCCAGCCCGATGCCGCATCGACCAGCCGTTCGAGATACGCATTCAGCAACGGACGGTATGTGTCCCGCGCCGTCTCACCGTCCTCGTTAGCGAACATCGAAAATGACAGCATGATCTTGCCGTTGCCCGGATGTCCTGACTTTTTCCATTCTTCTCGATAGACGCCAACAAGTTCGGCCATCGTACCGCCACCCATGGGAATACCCATGATGTAGTGACCGTTGCGGCCCGCGAATTCGAAAGACTCCCGGCTGCTCATCGCCGCCACCCAGAATGGCGGCCGCGGTGTCTGTGTCGGCCGCGGCAGGGAGGTCACGTTCTCAAAACTATGGAACTTTCCGTTTCGCGTTATGTTTTCGCCTTCCAGCAGCGCCTGGATCTGTTCAACACCTTCTTCATAACGGGCTCTGCTTTCTTCGATACTGATATCGAACTTTTCGAACTCGATGGGCAGGAACGCGCGCGCAAAACCGATTTCCAGCCGACCGTCCGAAAGCGCATCCAGCATGCCAAGTTCTCCCGCTACTTTCAGGGGATTGTTGAACACCGGCAGCACGGCACCCGTGACCATCTTTGCTTTCTTCGACCGCTGAGCTGCGGCAGCCAGGAACACGACCGGATTCGCGCTGTAGCCGCCATAAGGATGAAAGTAGTGTTCGACCGTGCGCACATGGGTGTAGCCCAGTTCGTCCATCAGGCCGCACAGATGTAAAGCGTCTGCCCAGTAGGCCTCCGCCGACTTTTCGTGCGGCGCGCAGCTAGGGAAAAAATTAAGGCCGAATTCCATTGAGCTTTCCCGATTTTTCTGAGCTTAACCTGCCAGAGCCAGAGTGTGCTAGTGGCCGATAAATTTTTTTGTCTCGGGTCGGTGAACAGGTGAATTCCGAGAAGATAATGGAACTTTATTAGTTCCGCGATTCGCCATGCTGCATGAAGGCGCGGATGGTGATGGCGGAGAAGGCACTCGACCTGGAAATCAAAACGGTCGCCTCCGATGCGTTCGAACACTGTTGCTCCGAATACCCGGCGCTGAACCCGAATAGTCTCGTTCCGACGCTGGTAAATGAAGGGCGCATCATCATTTAATATTGCTGAATATCCCGACGATGTGTTTCCCGACCCGCCGCTGCAACCCGAAGACCCGTTTGCAAAATCCGAAATGCGCGAATGGTTGTTGCTGCATCCTAACCAGGATCGGCTGCGGGGTTATCTCGCCCGAGTAACGCCGTCCGTCAATGTGGAGGGTCAGGCGGCGGCCCAAACGGGGGGACGGATTTTCATATCGATCCGTTCGAGAGTTTTTCTTCCAAATAAATGACGATATTACGCTGCGCATTCAGGAAGAGGGCAAGGCGCGCAACGTCAATGTCCGCGGAGGCGATGCCTTTATGTTGCCGCCCTACGTGCCGCACTCGCCGGATGCGCCATACCGGTACGGTTGGCCTGATCGCCGCGCGCAAACATCATCAGGACGGTCCGGAGTATGCGTAAGCCTGTAATATTAAAATCCAATCAATAGTTGTTCCGGCAGTAGGTGTTCATCGATATTCTGTGATGCGACATGCCGCCGGTATTCGAGGCGTATTACTGCGATCCGTCCAATCGGCAATGTGACTCCTGCGGTCATAAAAACCCGGGCCGCCGAACCGGCTACAGGGAGATGAGATGTTCGATTTTACCTTTGGCGATATCACCGTAACCCGCATCGTGGAAATGGAAATGCCCATGCTGGGCGCGACGACCTTTTTTCCTGAATGGAACGACGCGGCGATCGAACCGCATCGCGACTGGCTGATCCCGCGTCACTTCGACCCCGCATCCGGCAATGTAGTTATTAATATTCAGGCATTTCTGGTACGGACGCCGCGCCACACGATCCTCGTCGATACCTGCGTTGGCAATCACAAGCCGCGCAACCGAGAAATGTTCGACAATGCGTTGTTTCCGTGGATGGATAATTTTCTGGCACTCGGCGTTGCGCCCGAGGATATCGATTACGTGCTGTGCACCCATATGCACGTAGATCACGTTGGGTGGAATACCAAGCTGGAAGACGGCCGCTGGGTCCCCACTTTTCCCAATGCCAAATACATCTTCGCGCGGACCGAGCTTGAGTTTTGGAAACAACAGTCGGAACAGGACCAGATGACCCGCACAGGCGATTATATCGTGGACAGCGTCGTCCCGATCTTGGAGGCCAAACAGGAAGTGCTCGTCGATATGGATCATCAACTCGACGACGGTCTGACCCTTCAACCGCTGCCCGGCCACACCCCCGGGATGGTCGGTCTGAACATCAATTCCGGCGGGGCGGAGGCGATCCTCTGCGGTGACATGATGCATCACATGATACAATGTCATATCCCGGACTGGAGCACGGTCGCCTGCGCAGATATGGAAGCCGCGCGCGTCACTCGGAAGGCGTTTCTCGACCGCTATGTAGACACTGACGTGACCATTGTCCCGTCGCATTTCCCCAACCCGACAGCGGGCCTGATCGTAACCCACGGCGATACGTTTGGGTTCCGCTACATCGGTGAATAGTTAACCCCGGTTTGATTAAGTTCGATCATACTCTTAGCGTGCACATCGTCGGTATTTCGTCGACGGTAAGACGATCGATCCTTTGGCGCTTGTAGAGAGGAAACCTGGCGTTGACAGCGCGATTGAGCCCCAGTATGTTCCGCCGCCAGTCAAGATGAAATACTGCGTTTGCGGTGAAGGGTAAGGCAATGAAAGTCGTTAATTCGCTAAAATCGGCCAAAAAGAGAGACCGTTTTTGCCGGGTCATCCGACGTCGCGGTCGTACCTACGTGATTAACAAGCGGAACCCACGTTTCAAGGCGCGTCAGGGCTGATCGCCCGCCGCATAAGTCGTTTCCAAACCGCGCCGTCTGGCGCGGTTTTCGTTTGTGTAGCACTCAAGTAAACTGGCTACTGCAACTGCCGGACCCGATCCTAAATGCATATGCCCGATCCCGATAAAACCGTTCTGTCCCGGCGGACCGAGATCATCGCTGCGTTGCGTAGAATCGTGCCAGGCGAGGGCGTCATCGCCGAAGAAGAAGAGTTGCGGGCGTATGAATGCGACGGGCTGACAGCGTACCGGCAACTGCCGATGATTGTCGTTCTGCCGGAGACGACGGCGCAGGTGTCTGAAATTCTTAAATACTGTCATGGCGAAGGCATAAAGATCGTACCCCGTGGTGCCGGTACGTCGCTTTCTGGCGGGGCGTTGCCGCTCGAAGACGGGATCACGCTCGGCCTTGGCAAGTTCAACCGCATTCTCGATATCGACTATGACAACCGCTGCGTGACCGCGCAGCCAGGCGTCACCAACCTCGCGATCACGACAGCGGTTGCAGGAGATGGTTTCTACTATGCGCCCGACCCGTCTAGCCAGATCGCGTGTTCCATCGGCGGTAATGTCGCTGAAAACTCGGGCGGGGTGCATTGCCTAAAATACGGGCTGACGGCAAATAACCTGCTCGGCGTGGAAATGGTGCTAATGGATGGGGAAGTGGTGCGCCTGGGGGGCAAATACCTGGACTCCGGTGGTTACGATCTGATGGGGATCGTTACCGGATCGGAGGGCCTGCTAGGTGTTATCACCGAGGTCACGGTGCGCATCCTGCGAAGCCCGTCGACAGCCCGAGCGCTGTTGATCGGTTTTCCGTCCAGTGAGAGCGCCGGAGACTGCGTGGCGGCCATTATAGGCGCAGGAATCATTCCTGGAGGCATGGAAATGATGGACAAGCCGGCGATTCATGCGGCGGAGGCTTTCGTCAATGCAGGCTATCCGATGGATGCCGAAGCGCTCCTGATCGTCGAGCTGGACGGCCCGGAGGTAGAGGTCGACGAACTGATCCAAAGAGTGGACATGATTGCCCGCGAAAATACTGCGCAGTCAGTGCGCATCAGCTCGAGCGAGGACGAACGGAACAATTTCTGGGCCGGCCGCAAGGCGGCATTCCCGGCCGTGGGGCGAATCTCGCCCGACTATTACTGCATGGATGGGACCATCCCGCGCCATCGTCTGTCCGACGTGTTAACTCGGATGACTGAGCTTTCGGAGCAATACGGCCTGCGGGTGGCTAACGTGTTCCATGCTGGCGACGGTAATCTGCATCCACTGATCCTTTACGATGCGAATACACCTGGCGAACTGGACAAGGCCGAGGAATTCGGGGCCGAGATTCTGAAACTTTGCGTGGAGGTGGGCGGTGTCCTGACTGGAGAGCACGGCGTGGGCGTCGAAAAACGCGATTTGATGGGCGAGATGTTCACTGAGACGGATCTGAAACAGCAGCAAAGGGTCAAATGCGCGTTCGATCCGACGCAGCAACTGAATCCCGGAAAGGTATTCCCCACCCTGCATCGCTGTGCCGAACTGGGCCGGGTGCACATTCACGAGGGTCAGACCCGCTTTCCCGATATCCCGAGGTTCTGACGACCCAGATGTCGGAGAAATTCACCCCGCAAACGCCGAAAGAAACCTGCGAGATCATCTCCGATGCGCTCGCCGCCGAGACGCCAATTGAGATCTTTGGTAGCGGTTCCCGTCGGCTGATCGGCCGACCGCTGGAAACCGAATACGCGCTCAGTACCTCCGCGCTCAAAGGTGTGAACCTTTATGAACCCGATGAACTCGTTCTCCGCGCCGGGTCGGGCACGCCCATGTCCCAGCTAAGAATGCAGCTCGACCAGCATGGTCAGATGCTGGCATTCGAGCCGCCGGATTACGGTCCGCTTGTTGGTACGCCGGCGGATTCAGGATCTCTGGGCGGCGTAATTGCCGGCAACCTGGCGGGACCGCGACGTATCAAGGCGGGGGCGGCGCGCGATCATTTTCTAGGGGTTGACGCGGTCTCCGGGCGGGGTGAGTTGTTCAAGTCAGGCGGACGCGTGGTAAAGAACGTCACCGGGTACGATTTATGCAAGCTGATGGCTGGGTCATGGGGAACACTGGGTGTCATGACCGATATCACGGTCAAGGTTTTGCCGGCGCCGGAAAAAACGCGAACAGTATTGGCCGCCTGTGTCGATGCGACAACGGCCGTGTCTGCGATGACCGCCGCATTATCGAGTCCGCATGAAGTATCCGCGGCCGCATGGGTTCCACAAAATATCGCCCTGCGATCCGCCGTATCCTATGTGTCTGGTGCAGGGACCGCGCTGGTGGCGCTTCGCGTCGAGGGTATCGGTACTTCTGTTGATGCGCGCTGTGCGTCTCTGCGGGATGAACTCTCCGCGTTCGGTGACGTTGATGAACTGCATTCCCATAATTCCGAGGCTTTCTGGGAAGAAATCAGGGATGTACGTTTCTTTGCCGATGACGGCGGGGGCTCTTCGCTGTGGCGTATCTCGGTTCCACCGGCGGACGCCCCAAATCTGTTGGACGGGTTACACAAGGATATCGATCTCGAAGCTTTTCTCGACTGGGGCGGTGGGCTGATCTGGGTGCGGGTTGCGCAGATGCAAGATGCGGGTTCCTACGTGATCCACCGGACCATGGGAGGTACTAGCGGGCATGCGACCCTGATTCGAGGTAACGTATACCAGCGGACGCGCGAACCGGTATTTCATCCGGAACCTGTTCCCGTCGCGCGTCTGACCCGGAAAATCAAGGAAGCCTTCGACCCGAAGGGTATCCTCAACCCCGGCCGTATGTACGAAGGCGTCTGATCTGTGCAGACGAATTTTTCCCTCGCCCAGCTGGCGGACGCCGATGTCGCCGAGTCCGAAAAAATACTGAGGAACTGCGTCCATTGCGGCTTCTGTATCGCAAACTGCCCGACGTTCGTTTTGCTGGGTGACGAACTCGACAGCCCGCGCGGACGTATCTACCTGATCAAGGACATGCTCGAACACGATCGGCCCGCGAGCGACAGGGTAGTGAAGCACGTCGATCGTTGTCTGTCCTGCCTATCCTGCATGACCACTTGCCCGTCGGGCGTGAACTATATGCATCTGGTCGATCACGCACGTAACCATATCGAACGAACCTATAATCGACCCGCTTTCGATCGCGCAGCGCGTGCGATGCTGGCGGCGGTGATGCCCTATCCCGGGCGATTCCGTGTCCTGCTGCGACTTGCGAAACTGGGAAGAGCTTTCTCCGGGCTAATGCCGGGTAGATTGAGGGCTATGCTCGCTCTGGCGCCATCGACGCCGTTGTCTAAACCCCTTGCGGCGGGACGGATCGTCTGGCCCGCTGAAGGCGAACGCCGCAAACGCGTTATCCTGATGCAGGGTTGTGTGCAGCAGGTCCTTGCCGCGCGTATCAACGAGGCGACGGTGCGCCTGCTGACCCGCCTTGGATGCGAGGTTATCGTCGCGGACGGGTCCGGGTGCTGCGGGGCGTTGACACATCATCTTGGCCGTGAAGCGGAGGCGTATGCGGCGGTAAAAGCGAACGTGGATGCCTGGACGGCCGAGATGGAGGTAGCGCGGTCCGGAGGAGGGATCGATGCGATTGTTGTCAACGCGTCGGGTTGCGGCACCACCGTCAAGGATTACGGCTTTATGCTGCGTACCGATGAAGCCTATGCTGACAGGGCTAATGAAATAAGTATGCTGACGCGTGATATTTCCGAATTCCTGACCGAACTAGGAGAGATACCCGCCGCTGAGCTGCCCATCGACCGCGTCACCTACCACAGCGCCTGTTCTCTGCAGCATGGCCAGAAAGTAACGGCGGCGCCGAAAATCCTGCTGCAGGCGGCAGGGTTCGACGTCACGGAACCGGCAGAATCTCATTTGTGTTGCGGCTCCGCCGGGACCTACAACATGATGCAGCCTGACATCGCCAACCGGCTGCGCGACCGGAAAGCGGACAATATTTCCCGCACCCGGCCGGAGGCAATCGCCACAGGTAATATCGGGTGTATGATGCAATTGCAGGACGCGGTCGATGCGCCCGTCGTACATACGGTGGAATTACTGGACTGGGCGACAGGCGGGCCGGCGCCGGCAGGTTTAGACGGCGGATGAGGAAATTTATGCATTGGGTGGCAACGGTAGCGACCATGACTTTTTTGGCGCCGGCCCAAGCCAACCAGAACGATGCGCGATTATCGGCGCTATTTGATCAGCTTAGAGAGGCCCGGTCTACCCAGGATGCTGCCCAGGTCGAGCAGACTATCTGGCAAGTGTGGTTGCTGTCCGGGAACCTTACTGCAGATGCCCATGTTCACCCTGGCCTGCTGGCATTGAGCGACGGCCGTAACGAGG
>DKQG01000034.1:10777-99650 GCA_002471575.1 Alphaproteobacteria bacterium UBA7314
GAACAAACGGGCGACCGTGAATTACCTGCTCGGCAGATACGATGCGGCCGTTCTCGATATTCAAAAAACGCTCGAACTCGAACCCCGGCATTTCGGTGCCTTGTCCGGTCTTGGCCTGATCAACCTGGCGTTGGGCCGCGAGCGGGAAGCCCTAAGGGCCTTTGAGGCGGCGTTGCGGATTCACCCGTTCATGCCGGGTGCAAAAACCCATATCCGCGAATTACGGGATAGGGTTCAGGGGAAGGGTATCTAGCAAGCACTCTGCTTCACCCGAGCAAAGCTATGCAAATGGCGAAAGCGGCAATTTCCCGTTATTGCCCGCCAGAATTGCGATAATGGAACCGAGATGACTTGACCGGCAACAGCGTCTCGGAACTTGATACGGTCGGGACAAATGCCGAAATCCTTTTCGAAACGAATGGAAACGGCATCCTGGCCCTCGTCAGCTTCGGTGAACTGCCGCCGCCGTCCGAATGTTCGCTCGTAACCGAAACCGGGATGTTGGCTGTAATGGCCCTGCGACTGGTCGGACGTGGTTTCGCGCGCCGCCGCCGCGGTCGTTAAGCCAAATTATTCAGTACGCTGCAGGAAGAACTCTCTCGAAACACAGGCTGTGATATCGACGCCAGGGTGCAGTTCGGAGGATCTATATCCGAACCAATTTCGTACCGTTAGTTGTTTATCCACGCGATCCGCAGGATATTCGTCGCTCCGGGGGTGCCGAACGGTACGCCCGCCGTCACTACCAGTCTTTCGCCTTTTTGGGCAAGGTTCTCTTCGCGGGCGATACGACATGCCTTGTCGATCATGTCGCCGAAATTGTGGACATCCTGCGTGATTACGCCGTGAATACCCCAGACAAGTGCCAGCCGCCGTGCGGTTGCCCGAATCTCGGTTAGGCAAAGTATCGGCACGTCCGGCCGCTCGCGCGCTGCGCGCAGCGTGGTGGAACCCGACGTTGTATAAGTGACTATCGCCGCGGCGCCGATGGTTTCGGCCACCTGCCTGGCGGCAGCGGTGATCGCATCGGGTGCGGTTTGTTCGGGGTCGGGATGGGTTGTATCCATGATCGCGCGATAGGCATTGTCGCGTTCGGTCCGGGCGATAATGCGGTCCATGATCGAGACGGCTTCGACCGGGTAATCGCCTGCCGCGGTCTCCGCTGACAGCATTACCGCGTCGGCACCGTCATAGACGGCGGTCGCCACATCGGAGGCTTCGGCCCGGGTCGGGGCCGGCGCACTGATCATCGATTCCAGCATCTGGGTGGCGACGACGACGGGTTTGCCCGCTTCTCGGCATTGTCGGATGATCTGCTTCTGGATCCCCGGCACATCTTCGGGCGGAAGTTCGACCCCCAGATCGCCGCGGGCAACCATCACGGCATCCGACAAAGGAATGATTTCGTCCAGGCGGTCGATGGCCGCCGGTTTTTCCAGTTTCGACAGCACGGCAGCCCTGCCCTGCACGATCTTTCGAGCCTCGGCTACGTCTTCCGCGCGCTGCACGAAGGACAGCGCAATCCAGTCGACCCCCAGTGTCAGCGCGAATTCC
Organism: Alphaproteobacteria bacterium UBA7314; assembly: GCA_002471575.1. Classification (GTDB taxonomy): domain Bacteria; phylum Pseudomonadota; class Alphaproteobacteria; order MPNO01; family UBA830; genus UBA830. The sequence continues at coordinate 12,332 of DKQG01000034.1, forward strand.
AGGTCGGCACGATCCTTGTCCGTCATCGCTGCAACAGGCAGAACCGCATTCGGCACGTTTACGCCTTTGCGATCGGTCAAAATACCGCCGGCGGTGACGACCGTATCTGCGAAACCGTCGCCGACTTCCGTCACACGAAGCCGGATATTGCCGTCGTTCAGCAGTATCTGGGTATTTTCCTTCAGCGCTGTAAAAATTTCCGGATGCGGCAACGGCGCGCGATCGCGGTCGCCGATCAATTCTTCGAGATCGAGCCGGAAAGCCTGATCTTTCTGCAGATCGATACCGCCTTTCGCCATCAGGCCGACCCGTAGCTTCGGCCCCTGCAAATCAGCTAGAACGGAAACAGGCCGTCCGTATTTGGCCTCTATCGCGCGGACGGCATTCATCCGTGCCTTGTGTTCGGCATACGCGCCATGACTGAAATTTAATCGAAATACATCTGCACCGGCGACGAACAGCTCTTCGATCTGTTCCTGACTATCGCTCGCAGGCCCGAGCGTGGCAACGATCTTGGCGCGCCGGATCCGTTTCATGTGCGGGTTATAGAACAGGTATCCTGCGTTATCCACCGGATATCAGGATGGCGCGGAAATCGTTGATATTCGTTAGCGTGGGCCCCGTTCGGATCAGGTCGCCCAGCACGTCGAAAAACGTGTAGCTATCGTGTCCGTAGAGCATTGCGGTGGCGTCCAGGCCCGCCGCGGAGGCACGGCTCAGCGTATCGGGTCCGATTACTGCGCCGGCAGCGTCCTCGGTTCCGTCGATACCGTCTGTATCGCATGCGATGGCGTGGATGCCTGGGGCGCTGTTCAGTGTGATAGCCAGCGCCAAGAGATATTCGCAATTGCGGCCGCCGCGCCCATGTTCGCCTGAAACCGTAACTGTCGTTTCTCCACCGGAAATGATGACCCCGGGCGATGAGGATTTCGCGAGCCGCGCATGTTTGCGTCCGAGATCGCGAGCCTCGCCCTCAAGATTGGCCCCCAGCATGATCGGTTCGATTCCCGCTGTCCGTGCAGCATCGGCTGCTGCTTTCTGTGCGTCCGCGGGACGGGCAATCAGGTCGAACGTGGCGTCTGTAAGAACCGGATCGCCGGGTTTGATGGTTTCCCAGCTGTTTTCGGCTAGGGCTTTGCGGGCATATGCCGGCAAATCGATACTGCGCTTGTCGGCGATTTCCAGCGCATCGGCGCAGCTCGTTGGGTCGCCGACGGTCGGTCCAGAACCGATGACGGCGGGGTCGTCGCCCGGAACGTCGGAAATTGCCAGTGTCGCGACGCGAGCGGGGTACGCGGCAGCGGCCAGACGCCCACCCTTTATGGCAGACAGGTGCTTGCGCAGGCAGTTCATTTCGTCGATTGGGGCACCCGACCGCAACAGCGCCCGCGTAATCGCTCGCTTGTCGTTCAGCGCAAGACCCGGGGCAGGCTCGACAAGTAACGCGGATGCTCCGCCCGACATGAGAAACAGCAGCAGGTCGTCTTGGGTGAGGTTACGCGCAAGGGTAAGGAAACGTCCTGCGGCGGCACGTCCGGCATCATCCGGCAAAGGATGGCCTGCTTCGATTACCTCTATGTGTTCGCAGTCGATGCCGTGTCCATACCGGGTGACTGCCAGCCCTGATAGCTCGCCGTTCCAGTGCGTTTCTACGGCGTGGGCCATGGACGCACCAGCCTTCCCAGCGGACAGAACGACCGTTCTGCCGGAGGGTGGCAGGGGCAGCCACGCGGGAAGGACGATTGCCGGATCGGCTGCCGCAACGGCTGCGTCGAAGAGATCGTGCAGGAATTTCAAGGGAGCCGGGGGTGTCACCGCCGCGTGCTCCCTCGCCGTGCAAGCATGATTCCCACCAGTACAATCATACCACCAACTGCCTGCAGCGGTCCGATCCTTTCGTTGAACAGGACCCACGCGACCAATGCGGCAGTGACCGGCTGAACCAGGAGGCTGACAGACGCGAACGCAACAGGCAGATGGGCCAGCGACCATGCTATCAGACCCTGCCCAAATACCTGTGGCCCCGCCGCCAGTGCTATCAGGAACGCCCAGCCGGCGAGGGTGACCGGAAACAGGTCCTCGCCGCTTGCGAATGCGGCCGGGACCATGCAAATCGCACTAACCGGAATCGCCAACTTCATGATCGTGATGGTCGAGAACCGCTTTCGCAGGCGTTCGACCGACATTTGGTAAGCCGCGTAAAACACGGCGGTTAGCACGCCCAGTAGGTCGCCGAAGAAATGATCCTCGCTGAGGGACAGGCTGGCCCGCGAGAGAATGAGCACACCCGTCATCGCGGTGGCCAGCCCGATCAGATAGGTGCCGGTGACCCGCGTACGGAACAGCAACCAGCCACCCAGTACGACAAAGACGGGTGCGACGTTGGCCAGCAGCGTCGAATTTGCCACCGTGGTCATCTGAATGGAGTAGTGCCACGCCATGATATCGGCCGCGAGATAAAGCCCCGCCATACCGATCAGCAGGAAATCGCGCAGGGTTTTCGGCTTCTCGTCGCCTTCCGCAGCGTCCTGCCGGGGCAGCGTGGCGGCAATCAGCCAGTAGAGCGGGATGGCCAGCAAAAACCGGTGAAATCCAGTGGCCATGGGGCCCAGTTCGCTCAACCGGACCAGAATCGGAGCGAAGGCGATAGTGATCGCGCCCACGAATATGGCGAGGATTGCAATGCGCTCGCGCTGCAGGCGGACGGTATCGGGAAGGACTGTCATGGGTCCGCCTTATATCGGCTGAAGCGGCTGCCTCCAACGCCGTTTTGCAAGGCCGCGCAATCCGTCCTATATCAGAACTACACACTGCCAAGGAGAAACCTCATGGACGACCAGACCCGTATCGAGCTTGAAGCCGCCGCTTTCCGCAGCCTCGTCGATCATTTGCGCGAACGGACCGATGTCCAGAACATCGACCTGATGAACCTTTCCGGCTTCTGCCGCAATTGCCTAAGCCGATGGTACCAGGAGGCCGCCAACGAAAAAGGCATCGACATGGACAAGAATGGTGCACGAGAAATCGTGTATGGCATGCCGTTTGCGGAGTGGCGCGATAAGTTCCAGAAGGAAGCGACGCCGGAACAGCAGGCCAAGTTCGCCGAGGCCAACAAAGGCCATTAATCCACAGGGCTACGGTCTGTTTTCCACCGGAAAATCGCCGTTTGTGGATAACCGGACGACCCCGTTTCTTTTCGATTCGCAGGCCTCTCACTACTCTCGCGATCAGTATCACGGGACACCAATGGAGTACCACCATGGCTGAAGGCGGCCCCATCGCGCAGGACCGGCTGCGCTCGTTCATCGAACGCATCGAACGGCTCGAAGAGGAGAAAACGGCACTGATGGCCGACATCAAAGAAGTCTATTCCGAGGCCAAGGGCACCGGGTTCGATGTCAAGACCATGCGCAAGGTGATCAGCTTGCGCAAAATGGAGGAAAGCGACCGCCAAGAAGCCGAATTTCTGCTCGATACTTATCTTTCGGCGCTTGGCATGCTCGATCGACCCATGGAGTCAGCGCAGGCAGCCGAGTAGGTACTTTTTTAAAATATCAAGAATAAGGCCGGTCTCTGCCCGGCCTTTTTTATCGCTCTGCGCAGGCTGAGGTCTCTCTGATCTGAGACTCGGGCTAGAATTTCTCCACCCAGGGACGCAGCTCTATTTCCCAAGTCCAAGAGGAGCGGTGCTGGCGGTGGACGTGCAGGTAATCCCTGGCGATCTCGTCCGGCAGCAGCATGGCGTCCTCGCCCCGTTCTGAGGCGCGGCTGTCGCCCGGTCCCTGCAAGATTCCGCCGTCGATCACGAAATGGGCGACGTGAATATTCTGCGGCTGTAGTTCCCGTGCGAGCGATTGCGCCAGACCGCGTAGACCGAACTTGCCCATCGCGAAAGATGATGAATTCGGATAGCCCTTCACGCTGGCGGATGCCCCGGTCAGCAGAATCGTGCCGCTATTACGGGCGATCATCTGCTTGGCTGCGGCCTGTGCGACGAGAAATCCGCCGAAACAACTGATCTCGATGGCTGTGCGCACGGCTTCCGGATCCAGATCTTGTACCGGCCCCCGCGCGCGGTTCGAGGCGTTATAGACCACTATATCCGGCTCGCAGATATCGGCGGTAACCGCGGCAAACAGGGTGTCGACCTGCACGGCATCCACCGCGTCGCAGGTATAAGACTTCGCGCCGGTCTCGTTGCACAGATCCGACAGCTTGCCTGTGTTTCGCGCGGCGATGGCGATATTCATGCCTTCCGCAGCAAACAGCCGCGCCAGCGATGCGCTCAACCCTTGTCCCGCGCCGACGATCAGCGCCGTTTCTTTTTTTGCCATGAAATTACCCCTTTCCAGATAGCGCGCCGGCCGGCCGCTCGTGCCGGCATGTGATTTGAAGGTTCCTAGCTCGCCTTTGGTGGCCTGATCCAAACATGGTTGACCACCTTATTGACGCGATCCGTGGTGCGAATGACGTTTAATAACGTGTTGATTTCCTTTTGCGACCGGCCCGCGCCAATCACGTATACGACTCCGTTTACGGATCGCCAGCGGTAATTGATCGACCGGATTCCCTTTGTACCCAGCAGCTTCACCTTCAGCTTGGTTTCGATCCACAAGTCGTTCGCGGCGGCACCCGGTCCGTAGTCGCTGGTGACCTGCAATTCGTTGATGATGCGTTTGACGCCCTTGACGCCGCGCACAAGATCAGTTGCCCGCTGCTTATTCTTGGCGAACTTTACCGTACCTGTCAGCATCACAACGCGCTCGTAAACGTCGGTTGAAAGCTCCGCGAAGAGATCGCTGTACTGCTTGCCGATCAGCGCTTCATTTATGTCGAGGGTGATGGCGGCATCGTCGCGCAACGTCTGCAGTGACCGGTCTTCCGCCGGCGAAGACGCAACGTTGACCAGCCCTGTTGGCTGGGTGCAGCCGGTCACAACTGCCATTGTGGCGGCAACGGCGAGCAGGCTCAGTATTCTGGGGAATGCTATCACGGTCGGGCCTCCTTTGGGCGAGTGTAGGACGCAGCGACATCGAAATGCCAACGGATTTCTATCCCTATAAATAGGGATTTGCGGGAATCATAAATGCAAAATCCGCAAAGGCCCGATTTTTTTGCAGAGATTTTACCGCACGTATAAGGCCTCGAGGGCGTCTCCGTAGCGATCTTTGATGATATGTCGGCGGATTTTCAGTGAGGGTGTCATCATCTCGTTTTCGATCGTGAACCCCTCTACCGCGGGGATGAAGCGGCGTACCCGCTCGATGACCGAAAGCTCTTTGTTTACCCGGTCGATAGCGGCGGAGATCGCTTTCCGGAAATCTTCGTCATTGGCTAGCGCCGCAGCATCTTTCGGTTTTCCGTTCTCCTTCGCCCAGTCGGACATGAAGTCGGGGTCCGGGACGATCAGCGCAACTAGATTGGGTTTCCGGTCGCCGTAAACCATCGCTTGGGCAATTTCAGGCTGCAGCGTCAGGAAGCCTTCGATGCGTTGCGGCGCGATATTGTCGCCGCCTGAATTGACGATGATGTCCTTCTTGCGATCGGTGATCATAAGAAACCCGTCTTCGTCGATCTTTCCGATGTCACCGGTGTGCAGCCATCCGTCAGTAATGGCTTCCGATGTCGCTTCGGGCATATTCCAGTAACCCTGCATTACCAATTCGCCCTTGACGAGAATTTCGCCGTCATCGGCAATCTTGAGGTCAACGTCGACAAAATGCGGGCCAACGGTATGAATTTTGTTCTTGGTTGGCAGGTTGCAACTGATGATGGGGGCGGACTCGGTCTGCCCGTATCCCTGCAACAGCGGCACATCTAGCGATTTGAAAAACGTGCCGATGTCGTAGTTCAGCGGCGCGCCGCCGGAAACCATCGCTTTCAGTTGACCGCCGAAACGGCCAGCGACCTTCTTGCGGACGAGTTTGGTTAACAGAGGGTCGAGCAACGCGTCGCCGAGGCCCAGCCGTTCGCCTTCGTATTTTTTGCGTCCGGTTTCGACGGCCTTCATGAACAGCTTTTCCGATAAGCCGCCCTTTTGCTGAACACCTCTCACGATGCGGCCATGCATCGTTTCGTACAAACGCGGGACCGCCGTCATAATCGTCGGGCTTACCTCTTCCATATTGGCGGCGAGTTTGTCGACGCTTTCCGCATAGTAAATTTGCGCCATGATCGACAGCGGAAACATCAGCCCCGCCGTGTGCTCGTACGAGTGCGACAGTGGCAAAAAAGACAGGAATTTCTCGTCGTCCAGTCCCAGCTTCAAAAGCAGATGGTATGCGCCCTTGCAGTTCGAGATAATAGCGCCGTGGCTGAGCATCACGCCTTTCGGTACACCGCCGGTACCCGACGTGTATATCAGGCAGGATGTATCGCTACGGGTGATGCTACCAACGTTCGGCACACCGTCTCCGCCAGTTGATATCAGTTCGTCCCAAATATGTAGCCTCATGCCGTCTGGCGGGTCGGGCAGGGGCTCCATCGTGATCACAAATTCGAGGCCGACTTCCGCCGCCGCGGGCAAAAGGTTCTTTGCCAGCGCCGGTCCGGATACGATTGCGGCCTTCGCTCCACTGTCCCGAAGGATATGAACGTGATCGCCGACCTGGTTAGTTGTATAGGCCGGCACGGAGATACCGCCGGCAGCCATTATGGCGATATCGGCGATTAACCATTCCGGCCGGCTCTCCGCGATTAGCGCCACCCGGTCACCCTTCGATACGCTGAGTGACGCCAAGGCGTTGGTCAGTGCGGTTGCCTTTTTGCATGCATCCGACCCTGTGGTCGGTCGCCAGTCGCCGCCGCATTTGGCCCATAGAAACGGCCGGTCTCCGATTGCCGACGTGTTGGCGAAAAACATGGCCGGCAGGCTGGTCAAATTATCGTAATCCATCGTTCACCCTGTTGGCGTTTGGGTTTGAAGAACTTATATCGTGGGTAGCAGAATGGAACTAGACATGACCACCGCCATTACTCAGGATATTGCAGTGCTGGGCGACCTACCCCAATGGGACCTCGCCGACCTTTACCCTGCGACCGACAGTGCCGAACTGGCAGCAGATCTCGACCGCGCAGCGAAGGCATCTCGCGCGTTTTCGGACAGATGGAAAGGCAAATTGGCCGGTTTATCGGGAGACGTTCTGGGCAAGGCCATCGCCGAATACGAGGCGATCGACGAGATCATGGGCCGTATTATGTCGTATGCGCAGCTAGTGTATGCTGGGAATGTGTCGGATTCCGAAATCGGGCAGTTCTACCAATCTATGCAGGAGCGTGTTAACGACATTTCAGCCGATATCCTGTTTTTTTCGCTGGAACTGAACGAAATCGACGATAAGACGGTTGCCAAGCAGCTCAAATCGGCCCCGGCGGCGAAATACAAACCATGGCTTGACGATATCCGCGCTTTCCGGCCGCATCAGTTAAGCGAAGAAATAGAACGCCTGCTGCATGACAAGCGGGTCGCGGGAAAGTCGGCATGGAGCCGACTGTTTGACGAGACCATGGCCGACATGCGTTTCGAATACGATGGCCGGCAGCTGACTTCGGAAGAGGTCATGAGCATGATGTCGAACCCGGACGAAGGCATTCGTAAGTCGGCGGCCGAGGTGCTGGGCGGTAAGCTGGGAGAACATGCACGGACGTTCTCGCTGATTACCAATACGCTGGCCAAGGATAAGGAAATCGAGGACCGCTGGCGCAGCTTCGCGCGCCCAGAGTCGTCCCGAAACCTAGCGAACCAGGTCGAGGACGATGTCGTCGACGCGCTGAACGCAGCTGTGACTGGATCGTATGCGGATCTGTCGCATCGTTATTACGCGATGAAGGCCGCCTGGTTAGGAAAGGAGCAGCTTGATCACTGGGACCGCAACGCGCCGTTGCCGGATGCTGATAACAGCGTCATTCCCTGGGACCGGGCGACTGAAACTGTGCTGGCAGCTTATCGCGATTTTTCGCCCGACCTCGCCGAAATAGGGCAAAGATTTTTCGACAACGCGTGGATCGACGCGCCGGTGAGAGAGGGGAAATCTTCCGGCGCATTCGCGCATCCAACTGTGCCGTCGGCGCATCCCTATCTGCTGCTGAATTACCAAGGCAAGATGCGTGATGTCATGACCTTGGCGCACGAACTGGGGCACGGGTGTCATCAGGTGCTGGCGGCTCCTCAGGGTAACCTGATGGCGGACACACCGCTAACCCTTGCTGAAACCGCGTCCGTTTTCGGCGAGATGCTGACTTTCCGAAAGATGCTCCGTGTGCAGGACGACCCCGCGCTGCGCAAAGTGATGCTGGCCGGCAAGGTCGAGGACATGCTGAACACGGTGGTCCGCCAGATAGCCTTCTTCAATTTCGAACTAAGGGTTCATACCGCGCGGCGCGAGGGCGAACTGACCGCTGACGACATCTGCGATATCTGGATGGAGGTGCAGACCGAGAGCCTCGGGCCGGCCATCCGGTTCGAAGATCGCTATCGATGGTACTGGACCTACATCCCTCACTTTATCCACTCGCCGTTTTACGTCTACGCCTATGCCTTTGGAGACTGCCTAGTGAATTCCCTCTATGCGGTCTACGAACAGGCGGCGGACGGATTTGCCGAAAAGTATCTCGACATGCTGCGTGCGGGTGGATCGCTGCGTCACCGGGAACTGCTGGCGCCGTTCGGTCTCGATGCCTCGGATCCCGCGTTCTGGCAGAAGGGACTTGATGTCGTTCGCGGCATGATCGACGAGCTGGATGCTATGGCGTGACGGACGCCCCTGAAAATAATTCGCTAGGTGGCCGGGCCCGGCGTTACGCCAAGGTGGGGCGTGCGGTTGGAGGTCTCGCGGCAAGGGTTGCGGGTGAGCGCTATCTCGGGCTTAGTCTCGACAAGAGCAAGCATGCGGAAGACCTGAAACAGGCGCTGGGCGGGCTGAAGGGGCCGCTGATGAAAGTCGCTCAGATCATGTCGACCGTTCCAGACATGCTGCCCGAAGAATACGTCACTGAACTTGCGGAACTGCAATCCAACGCGCCGGCTATGGGCTGGCTGTTCGTTCGCCGTCGCATGACAACAGAGCTGGGCGCCGGCTGGCAGGACAGGTTCGCCAGTTTCGAAAAGGAAGCCGCGGCGGCGGCTTCCCTGGGGCAGGTTCACCGCGCGGTTGGTCCGGACGGGCGGGCTCTTGCCTGCAAGCTGCAGTACCCCGATATGCGGTCCGCGGTGGAAGCCGACCTGAAACAGCTCAAGATTGTATTCTCTATCTACAGCCGCTACGACAAGGCCGTAGATTTCAGCCATATCCACCAAGAAGTTTCGGACCGCCTGCGCGAAGAACTGGATTACGAGCTGGAACGCAGACACATCGATCTCTACCGCTTGATGCTGCAAGACGAAACCGGCGTGCAAGTGCCTGATCCCGTTCCGGCTCTGTCGACCGACCGCCTCCTGACGATGTCTTGGCTAGATGGTAAACGTCTGCTCGACTGGGTTGATACTGACCTGGAAACCCGCAACCTTGTGGCGGAGAACATGTTCCGGGCATGGTACGTGCCGTTCTATTACTACGGTACGATCCATGGCGATCCGCACCTCGGGAATTATTCGGTGCGCGATGACGGGTCGATTAATCTGATGGATTTCGGCTGTATCCGGATTTTCCATCCCCGATTCGTGAAAGGTGTGATCGATCTCTACCGGTCGCTGGAGACTGGCGATCGCGATCTCGCCGTACATGCTTACGAGACTTGGGGGTTCGCCGATCTGTCGAGCGAGGTTCTCGATACGCTGAATATCTGGGCCGAGTTCGTTTACGGCCCGCTACTTGAAGACCGGCGCCGGAAAATTCAGGAAACCGACGGCACCATGTACGGCGCCAAGGTCGCCAACAAGGTCCACGCTGAGCTGCGCCGCCTCGGCGGCGTAACTCCACCGCGCGAATTCGTCCTGATGGACCGTGCGGCGATCGGCCTTGGCTCCGTGTTTCTGCATCTGAAGGCGGAAATAAACTGGCACCGCCTTTTCCAGGACCTGATCGGCGATTTCGATGTGGATAAACTGGAGAAACGCCAGGCCGCAGCACTTAAAAAAACTGGGATTTTACGGCCGGACTGAGTCAGCGACCCGATTCCCATAAATTGCAGCCTTACTATTCAGGGAGTATCGAATGGACGTGAGACGGGTTGTCACCGGACACGACGAGAACGGCAAATCCTGCGTATTAATTGACGATGTGGCCTCCAACGCGACGTCCCGGCGCCTTGGGCACGATTCTCGGCTGATCTGGGTGACAGATGCTGCACCCGCATCCTACGACGGCAACGAGGATGCAGGAGCGCGCGCGATCGGCCGCCCGCCGCCGGACAACGGCACGCTGATCCGCATCCTCGAAATTCAGCCCGGCGTTACTGCGGAACCGCATTTCACCGAAACCATCGATTACGTTATCGTCATGTCCGGAGAGATGGACATGGTGCTGGATACCGAAACGGTGAAGCTGAATGCCGGCGACGTGCTGGTGCAGCGCGGGACCACGCATAACTGGGTTAATCATGGCCCGAAACCGTGTCGGTTTGCCGCAATTCTAATCGATGCCGAGGGTACGGATCGGGCCCCAGTGACTAATTGACAAAGACCTTCCATTGGCAGGACCTGTATCGGTAGAGCCAGGGCGGTTGCTACTGCAACCTTTAGGGGGTTCCGTTTTTCATGGCATGTACTAGAAAGAATTACAGATTGTTTTCCCAAATTATCCGAAATCACGATTAGCATGACGAACCAGACGCAATCCCTCGAAGAACCCGCAACGACCGTTCAGCCTGACGTGGATGCCGTCGTGGTGGGCGCCGGTTTCACTGGGCTCTACATGATGCACCGGCTGCGTCAGGAAGGAATCACCGCGCGCGGTTTCGACGCCGCACCGGATGTAGGTGGGACATGGTACTGGAACCGATATCCCGGCGCGCGCTGCGACATCGAGAGCATGCAGTATTCATTTCAGTTCGACGAAGACCTGCAGCAGGAATGGCGCTGGACCGAACGCTACGCGTCGCAACCGGAAATTTTGGCCTATATGGGACATGTCGCCGACCGCTACAATCTGCGACGCGATTTCACTTTTGACACCCGGATCGAGGCGGCGACATTCGACGAGGCGAGCCATACCTGGATGGTCGAAACCGATGGTGGCGAAAAAATACGCACGCGCTATTTCATCATGGGCGTCGGCTGTCTGTCGGCACCGATCCGCCCGACCTTTGAGGGCGAGGTCAATTACAAAGGCGAGGTCTACCAGACCAGCCTTTGGCCCAAAGACCCGGTCGATTTCACCGGCAAGCGCGTGGGTATTATCGGAACCGGCTCGTCCGCCATTCAGTCGTTGCCATTGATCGCTAAAGAAGCGGAACATGTTTATCTGTACCAGCGGACGCCCAATTTCGTCGTCCCCGCACAGAACCGGTCGCTGAGTGACGAGGAAGTTGCGTTGATCAAGTCCGACTACAAGGGATTTCGGGCCAAGGCCTATGCCGGACTGACCGCGTTCCTGTTTCCGCGTCATGATCAGTCCTATTTCGATTTATCGCCTGAAGAACGGCGCATCCGGCTGGACGAACAATGGGAAATTGGCGGCCTGCCGTTTCTGGGCGCCTTCAATGACATCCTTTTCGATGAGGAGGTCAACGCCGAGGTCGCGAAATACTGGCGCAGCCGGATCGACGAGATTGTCGAAGATCCGAAAATTGCCGACTTGCTGACACCGGACGAATTTTTCGGCTGCAAGCGCCTGTGCGCCGGTACCAACTATTACGAAACCTTCAACCGTGACAATGTCAGCCTGATCGACGCCAGCAACCTCGGAATCGAACGCCTAACCGAAACCGGTCTGCGCGCCGAGGGTGTCGACTACGATCTCGACGCTATCGTCTATGCCACCGGTTTCGATGCCATGACCGGGAGTGTGACGCGGATAAAGATCACAGGTACGAACGGCCAGACCATCCAGGAAAAATGGGCAGATGGCCCCGCAACCTATATCGGCCTTACGATTTCGGGATTTCCCAACATGTTCAACATGGTCAGCGCCGGCAGCCCATCGGTCCTCGCAACCATGGTGACTTGTGCCGAACAGCACGGCGACTGGGTGGCGGACTGTCTGGTTCACATGCGCGACAACGGCCTGACCCTTATTGATGCCAGGCCCGAAGCCGAGCAGAGCTGGGTTGATGAAGTGAATCGCGCGTCCCAACATTCGCTGCGGACGAGATGCGACTCTTGGTATGTCGGATCGAATGTCGTTGGCAAGGCGCGCGTGTTTGCGCCCTATATCGGTGGTTGGCCGCCCTATGTGCAGAAATGCAAAGACGTGGTCGCGAACGGTTATGAAGGGTTTACCCTGGAGAGCCTGTGACCAGCCGCGAGGATATTGCCCGATGCGTCGCCGACCAGGCGGCCGATTGCGGGGTCGAGTTGGTCGCCAGCCTACCGGATAACTGGATGGCGGAAGTCATCCGCACCTTCGAGCGTGACGACCGGTTTCGCCACGTCCCGGTGAATCGCGAGGAGTCGGCCGTGGGGCTATGCTCGGGGGCGTTTCTGTCGGGGACAGGTTCGCTGGCGGTGATGGGCGCATCCGGATTGATGACGCTTATCTATGCGATCACCAAGATCAACTATACCTATGAAATCCCGATGACGATCTTGGCGACGCTGCGCGGCGCGCCGGGGGACAAGGCAAAGTTTCACGTCTCTAACGGGCTGTATTTCCTGCCGTCTCTGGACGCGATCAGCCTGACCTACAAGGTGATCGACAGCGCCGATAAAATTACGGAGATCGGCCGCCTCTACGACCACGCGCGTACCGTCAGCCGGCCGACCGTGGCCATTCTGACGCGCGACGTGTTGCGCGGCGAGGCCTGAGACATGGCAATACCCTATCGCGCCGCTTTTCAGTTCCTCGCCAACCAATGGGCCGACGAGCTGGTCGTGACGTCAGCCGGTAATTCCTCGCAGATGTGGTGGGACGTCACCCGCGATGCTGACCGGGTGTTCTATCTCGATGCCTCGATGAGCCTGTCGACACTGTTGGCCTCCGGCGTTGCCTATGGAGTGCCGCAGGCAAAGGTGTGGGCTTTCATGGGCGACGGCGCCTTCGCAATGAACCCCGGCATGCTGATGGTCGAACGTGATCTCAATCTGCCGAATTTTACCCATGTTCTGCTGTCGAACCGGGTTTATGGTGGAACGTCTGACCTCGACCTGCCGAACAAGCCAATCAACGACTATGTCGGTATGGCGAAATCCATGGGACTGGAGCGTATCTGGTCGTTTGAGACGCTATCCCAGCTGGAAGGCGATTTTGATGCCGCGTTTCGTGGTAACGCTGAAGGTCACCGCTTCGTGGTGCTGGAACTCGACCCGTTCACGCCCGATGATCACGCCATCGAGGAACCGCCGATGGACGGTCCGGAAATCAAATTCCGGTTTGGCCGCTACATTGAGAAAGTGTACGGCGCGAGGGTGTTTACCGGACAGTTCTAAGCGTCTAAATGCCCAGCTTGAGAAAATCTGGACAGGAGTTAAGCCCTAGGGCAGTGAGCTGTTGAGGCGGGTTCGCACTGGGTGGAAACGTTGCTTCTGTTGGTTTATGCGGCGCAAGTTTAAGCCATTCCATAGTTTTGCGCCGTCGCGCTAGGCGTTGCGATGTTATTTTCGCCGAACGTGAGCGGGAAGCAAGCGGCAGTAATCGCGCAGACGATCAACGTCGACTTTTAAGGGTTTCTCGATGTCAACTCAGTGCCGCCGCCATATGATCCCGGCACCGGCCAAGTCGTCCTTACATACGACGACGCCCCGCCTCTCAGTATCATGGACCAGGCAGTAGACAGCATTTTTTTCTGGTTACCCATGGGCGTGATCGATACCGGTGACGTCTTCTTCGACCTTTAGATTGGTGTCATCGTAACCCTGGGAGACGATTGGAATCCGGGTGGGATTACGTCAGCCAGCGGCCAGTTCATCTACGTTGATGGCGTCGGCACCGCGCCTTTTCCCGCCGGCAAAAACGCCTCCAGCGGTGGCCTGACAAGAACGACGCAATAGGCACCGAAAACCATCTCGTCGCTGGCGTCGCTGGTGCTTCTCGGCTTCGGAATACAGGCTATCGGCCTGAAGCGCCGCCGAGTATGAAATTAAAGAAGCGTATCTAACAGATCGAACGACCGCGCGTGCGCCTGCTCCGTCGGTCCAGCTGAAAACAATTCCTGTCGATGCGTGTTGGCAAAGGCGTGATCGGCGTCGTAAACGTGGAATGTGATGCCCGGCAGACCCTCCAGCGCATCGCGGATAGTATCGAGCAGCTCCAGCGGTACGTGATGGTCGTGATCGCCCGCGTGGAAGATCGTCGGACAAGAAATATTCGGTCCTTCGTCCAGGAAATTGTGTACCTCGGTGCCGTAATAGACCACCGCCGCATCGGGATTTAGGCGCGCCGCCGAGAGATAAGTCAGTGTGCCGCCCATGCAGTAGCCGACGACCGCGATCTTGCCATTGCATTCGGGCCGGGCCTTCAAATTGTCGATCGCTGCCGAGATGTCCTCCACAGCCTTATCGTGCTTAATCTCGCCGCGAAAGCGCAGGCCTTTTTCGCGCTCTTCCGGAATCCGGTAATCGGCAACAAATCCAGGTTCTAGCCGCCAGAACACGTCGGGTGAGACTACGCAGTATCCACGCGAGGCAAACTGGTCGGCGACCTCTTCGATCCAGGGCGTGATGCCGAGAATCTCGTGCAGCATGACGATGCCGGGTCCAGGTTGCGCGGGCAGGGGAGACAGATACGCGCCGAACGCCCCACTGCTGTCTGCCGCGTCGATATCTATCCGTTGTCCCATTACGTACCCCTGTTTTCGCCGGCGCGCGCGGCCCATCGCGGGATTATTTCCGCCATCGCGCCGGTAATATTCGACAGCTCCGCTGGCGTTACTGTAAAGGGTGGCATGGTGTAGATCACGTTGCCGAACGGGCGCAACCAGATGCCCGCATCGACGAACTGCCCTTTCAGCCAGTCGAGATCATGAAGGTTTTCCACTTCGACCGCACCGATGGCGCCTTTGACTCGGACGTCGGCGATGCCCGGCAGATCCGCCAGCGGTGCCAGTTCCCGTTTCAGCTGTGCCTCGATTGCGGCGACCTGTTGCAGCCGGGGTTCGGTCTCGAACAGGTCGAGCGAGGCATTGGCGGCGGCACAGGCCAGCGGGGTTGCCATATAGGTGGGGCCGTGCATCAGGGCGGCGTCGGCATCTTCCGACAGAAATGCCTCGAATATATCCGTCGTCGCCACAGTGGCTGCGAGATTGATCGCGCCGCCGGTCAGCGCTTTGCCGAGGCAGATGATATCCGGCGCGATGTTGGCTTGGGTGTGGGCGAACAGCGAGCCCGCGCGCCCGAAATTGACGGCGATTTCATCGCAGATTAGTGCCGCGCCGGCGTCGTGGGCTGCCTCGGCAATGATTTTCAGCGTCTCCGGGCCGTGCATCTTCATGCCACCTGCGCATTGGACAAGCGGTTCGACGATGACGCCCGCGATTTCGTGCCTGTAGATTTCCAACAGGTGGTGGAACTCAGTGGTGCTTGCCTTGTCGCGCGGGATCGGCGCGATCACCTGTTCTGGCAGATACCCCTTGAACAACGCATGCATCCCTTCATCCGGGTCCGTGACCGACATGGCGGCCAGCGTATCACCGTGATAGCCGTCGCGGAAACTGAGGAACCGAGTGCGGCCGCTATCGCCTCGGTTCAGCCGGTACTGCACAGCCATTTTCATGGCGACCTCGACCGCCACCGAACCGGAATCGGCGAAAAACACTCGGTTCAGCGGCTTCGGCAGGATCGTCGCCAACCGCGCCGCCAGCCGTTCCGCCGGTTCGTGAACCAGACCGCCGAACATGACATGCGGCATGTTGTGCAGCTGCTTTTCCATCGCCATTATGATGTGCGGATGGTTATAGCCGTGGCATGCAGTCCACCACGACGATACCGCGTCGATTAGATCCCGCCCGTCATCCAGGATGATCCGCGTGCCTGCCGTCCGCACCGCTCGCAAGGGGGGCGTCATCGTCTGCATCTGCGTATAGGGCAGCCACAGATGTGGAATGGGGGTGCTCATCGGTGCCGGCTCACGCGCGGACGCTACTCCGCCACACGGGTTTCCGACGGCATGGGCCGCACGCCGAGCTTGTCGAACAGAGCCCGGTCGGTGTGCTGTGCCGGATTGCCGGTGGTCAGCAGTGCATCGCCGTAGAAAATCGAGTTGGCGCCGGCCAGGAAACACAGCGCTTGGGTAGAGGCATCCATTTCTAGCCGGCCGGCGGACAGCCGCACCATTGATTTTGGCATCATGATGCGGGCCGCTGCGATGGCGCGTATCAGTTCCAGCGGATCGAGCGGCTCGATATTGGCGAGGGGTGTACCGGGCACTGCGACCAGCATATTCAAAGGCACGCTTTCCGGGTGCTTGGGCAGACAGGCCAGTGCCTGCAGCATATCCGCGCGGTCGTCGCGGGTCTCACCCATGCCCACTATTCCGCCGCAGCAAACGTTTATGCCCGCGCCGCGGACGCGGGCTAGCGTCTCCAACCGGTCGTCGAATGTCCGGGTCGAGATGATCTCGTCGTAAAACGCTTCCGACGTATCGATATTGTGATTGTAATAATCGAGGCCAGCCTCTTTCAGGCGCTCGGCCTGGCCATCTTCCAGCATGCCCAGCGTCACACAGCTTTCCAGACCAAGCGATTTCACCTCCGCGATCATGCCGCAAACGGCGTCGAGGTCGCGGTCCTTCGGTCCCCGCCAGGCGGCGCCCATGCAGAACCTGGTTGCGCCGGAATCCTTCGCCCGCAGGGCGGCGGCGCGGACGGCGTCCAGCGACATGAGCTTGTCGGCGCCGACATCGGCTTCGTTGTGGGCGCTTTGCGAACAATAAGAGCAGTCCTCCGGGCACCCGCCAGTCTTGATGCTCAACAAGGTCGAGACCTGTACTTCGTTGGCATCGAAGTGGTTGCGGTGGAAGGTTTGCGCGGTGTGCACCAGGTCGTTAAGCGGCGCGGCAATAATCTCCCGCGCCTCTGTGGTGGTCCAGTCGTGGCGAATTTTGTCGGGATTACCCGGTGGAATCGATAGAATCGTCATGTCCGCTATACTAAGCGCGGCAAAGGACACGACAAGCAGGATTCCGCATGTCAAACGAATCACTGGACCGTTTCGCCAAATCGAAACTGGACCGTTTGATGGCACATGGGTTGCGCCGGTCGGTGGTCGATACGCAGCGCACCGATGCCGTAAATATCCGACGCGGGAGCCGCGATCTGGTGTCGTTCTGCTGTAACGACTATCTGGGCCTGACGCATCATCCCGCCGTCAAGGCGGCTGCGGCCGGAGCCGTCGCCGAGCATGGCGCCGGTGCCGGGGCATCGCGCCTGATCACCGGCAACCACCCGCTCTACGCCGTTCTGGAACAGAAGCTCGCGGCTTTGAAGGGCACGGAAGCTGCCTGCGTGTTCGGAAGCGGCTATATGGCGAACGCCGGTATCCTGCCGGTGCTGGCGGGCCCAGATGACCTGATAGTGATCGACGAGCTGGGGCATGCTTCCATGCATATGGGCGCCCGGGCCGCGCGGTCCAGAACTCTGACGTTTCGGCACAATGATGCGCGCGATGTCTCGGATATCCTCGCACGCGAAAGAACATCTGCCGGTACTTGCGTCGTCGTCACTGAAGGCGTGTTCAGCATGGATGGGGACCGCGCTCCACTCGACGACCTGGCGGCGGTGTGTGCTTGTAATGATGCGTGGCTGATGGTCGACGACGCGCATGGGTTCGGCGTCTTGGGAGGTGGCCGCGGCAGCGCCTTCGAATTCGACCCTGCGCCCGATATTCCTCTGCAGATGGGTACCCTCTCGAAGGCCGTAGGCGTCTATGGCGCATTTCTGTGTGCCAGCGCGCCCGTGATCGAGTTGATGAAAAACCGGGCCCGCAGCCTGGTCTATACCACCGGCCTGCCACCCTCCGTGGTCGCTGCAGCCATTGCCGCCGTCGACATCATCGCCGCAGACACCAAACGGGTGGCGAGGCCGATCGCACTGGCAGAAATGTTCTGCAAGGTCGTGGGTCTCGACACACCGAAAAGCCCGATCGTGCCGATGATCGTCGGTGCCGAGGTAGCTGCTCTCGGTGCGTCTGCGGCGCTGGAAGACGCTGGCTTTTTGGTTACTCCGATCCGTCCGCCTACCGTGCCTGCCGGTACCTCGCGGTTGCGGTTTACTTTCACGGCCGAACACACCCCGGCGCAGGTGGCGGCACTGGCCGCCGCAGTCAACGCGCTTGACCTGGGGCGCGGTTCGGTGATGCAGATTGCGGACGGCTGAAATGGCCGCGTTGTTCGTGACTTCCTGCGGCACCGACCGCGGCAAAACATACGTTTCCGAAAACATGATCCGCGGCTGGCTGGCGGCCGGTGAAGACGTCCGGGTGCTGAAACCAGTGATCAGCGGTTTCGATCCGGCTGCCGCCGAAGACACTGATACCGGATTGCTGCTGGCCGCTGCCGGACAGGATTTAACACCGAGTGCCATCGACCGCGTTTCCCCTTGGCGCTACGCCGCGCCGCTTTCGCCCGATATGGCGGCCGCTCTCGAGGATCGGGCGGTCCCGTTGGACGAGATAGTCGATTACTGCCGGTCAGCGATAAGCGACGCGGAAACCGAAGGTGCGCATCTGCTGATCGAGGGGGCGGGCGGCGTGATGGTGCCACTCGATGAAACCTGCACGATGCGGGACCTGATCGCAGCGCTCGACATCCCGGTTGTCCTTGTGGTCGGCAGCTATCTAGGCAGCCTGAGCCATGCACTGACAGCTCTGGAAGCACTACGCGCACGGGATGTCGCGATCGACCGGATCGTCGTGAACGAGACCAAAGACAGCAACATTCCGCTTGCCGAGACGCGAGATACCCTGGCCCGGTTCGTTGGTGAGGTGGTGTTGGAAACGCTGGGTTTCAGCCCGCCTGCGCCGTAACGATCCAGCAGGCGCCGGCTAGGCGGACGATGCCATCGTCGCAGGTATTGTCTTCCAGTACCCGGTTAATGGCGTCGATAGCTCTGGTTCGGTTTTCGCCCGTCACCTCGCCTAGCGGCGTCGACAGTGGGCCCATCTCCAAGACGAATGCCAACGCGTCTTCCATAGTGCGGCCCAGCGGTAACTGAAAATCGAGCGGCGTCAGCTCGATGCTTTGCCAGCCGGACCCGACGAGCACGCGGCGCACTCGGTCAGGGTCGGCGAAGGAAAACGGTCCCGGGTCTTCGGGCCCGGGCCGCGGCGGCATCTCGAGGAAGGGCTTCGCCGCGGCGACCGGTTCCATCGCCCACAGGTTCTCGCGCGGTCCCCGCCACACGCCGAGTGCCACGCGGCCGCCTGGCGCCAGGGCGGGACCCAGCCGTGCGAAAACCGCTGCGGGATTGTCGAAGAACATCGCGCCCAGTCGGGAAATCAGTTTGTCGAACGATTGCTCCGCGAAGGGATAGACAGCCGCATCACTCAGTAAAAAGGTAACGTTGACCAGATTGGCCGCGTCGGCGCGCTCATGCGCACGGTCGATCATCGGCCCGGAAACGTCGACCGCCGTCACTGTCCCGATCGCGGTTACACGCTCGGCCGCGGCCAGCGTGGTACCGCCATTGCCGCAACCCAGATCGAGCACCCGGTCGCCGACGCCGACCTCCGCTGCAACCAGCACCGCATCGGTGATATCCGAAAACATCACGTCCACTGTGTCGGCGTGGCGCGCCCAGGCAAGCCCGTGGTCGCCGTTCCAGAATTCTATTTGGCCGGTGTTGTTGTTGGTCATGAGAGCGTCCGACGTAAAGATGTATCCGAAAAGACAACCCTGAATTTACGCACCAAAAAAAGGCCGCAGAAAGCGGCCTTTCAGGTCCTCTCGTGACGCGGGCTCAGAAGCCTTCGCGTTCCAGCCGCTTGCGTTCCAGTTTGCGGGCTCGGCGAATAGCTTCGGCCTTTTCGCGGGCGCGGCGTTCGGACGGCTTTTCATAGGAGCGGCGCATTTTCATTTCCCGGAAAATACCTTCACGCTGCATTTTCTTCTTCAGTGCGCGCAGCGCCTGATCTACATCGTTGTCTCTTACGGATACTTCCACAGTAAAACCATCTCCAGTCGGGTGCGTTTTCCCACCCTTTTGAGAGGAAAACTAATTGTCAAAAATAGTGAAAACCGGCGTTTCCACCGGCTTTACAAAGATATATAGCATAAGCAGCACTTGATTTTAAAGTCCTTAGCGCCATTGTTGGGGTCATGGTGCTATACCCGCAAAATCAACCGTAACCCGCCTTAGGACTACGTTTCCTCATGACATTGCTCAAAATCGCTCGCATGGGCCACCCTGTGCTGCTCCAGACCGCCGAGGTAATTGCCGATCCCACGGCACGGAATGTCGGCCGGCTGCTGGAAGATATGGTCGAAACCATGGAAGACGCCGCCGGTGTAGGGTTGGCGGCGCCGCAGGTCTATGAAGGCAAGCGCGTGATCATATTCAAATCGCCTCGTGAACGCGGCGAGGACGGCGGCGCCGAATCCGATTTTTCGCCGCTGACGGCGCTGATAAATCCGGAATTCGAACCGGTGCAGGATGAACTCGCGCTTGGCTGGGAAGGTTGCTTGTCGATCCCTGGGATCACTGGTGCCGTTCTTCGGTACTCTCATATCGTCTATCGCGGATACCTGCCAAACGGCGAGGAGGTCGAGCGCGAGGCAACGAATTTTCACGCCCGGGTGGTGCAGCATGAGATTGATCATCTGGATGGCGTTCTGTTCCCCATGCGGATGACCGACCTGTCGCTGCTAAGCTTCAACGAAGAATTAAAAGTGTTCATGGAACATGCCTCCGCGCAAGCGACGGCAGATGCAAACGAGGAAAACCTGCCATCGTGAGCGACTGCACAACATCTCAGCGCGATGCGCTGACCGCGGCCGCATTGACCCACGTCGCGTTCGACGGTTGGTCAATGGCAGCCTTGCGCGCGGGTGCGCGGGATATCGGGATGGATGCGGAGGCCATGCGGGATGTGTTTCCCGATGGCGTTGCGGATGCGATCTGGAATTTTTCCCGTCTTGCTGATCAACACATGCTCGCCGAAATGGAGAGCGCAGATCTCGATGAACTGCGCATCCACGAACGCGTCGCATGGGCGGTAGAGACGCGACTGGCCTTCCTCGAACCCCATCGTGAAGCCGTCCACCGAGGGCTGACATGGCTGTCACTGCCTCAGAATGCCTTGCTTGGCACCCGGCTGCTTTACCGAACGGTCGATGATATGTGGTATGCTGTCGGCGACAAGTCGGCTGATTTTTCGTTTTACACCAAGCGCGGTCTTTTGGCGGGCGTGATTGGGTCGACGATGCTGTGCTGGCTAGACGACCAGAGCGAAGACGCGGCGGAGACAAAGTCATTTCTGCGCCGCCGGATTGCCGATGTCATGAAAATTCATAGCGCCCGCAAACGTATCCAAAGTTCACGCGGCCGCGTGTTTGGCTCGTTGGCCATTCTGAAAGACATTGTCGAGAAGCGTTATCGGCTGCCCGATAAGGGCGACAGCCGCGTCACGTGACCCATCTTGCGGCCGGGCCTGCTTTCCGCCTTGCCGTACAAATGCAGACAGGCGCCTGCTTCGACCACGATATCAGCCCATGCATCTGCTTCGCCGCCAATCAGATTCGTCATCACGGCATCGGAATGGCGTGACGGGTCGCCCAGCGGCAGGCCGGCGACGGCGCGGATAAACTGTTCGAACTGACTGATCGCGCACCCGTCGAGCGTCCAGTGGCCTGAATTGTGGGGGCGCGGGGCAATCTCGTTCACCAGCACTTCACCGTCCCGAAGCACAAACATTTCCACTGCCAGCAGGCCCACCAGATCGAGCGCAATGACGATGTCTGCCGCGATGTGCCGCGCCTTGTCGGTGATGTCGTCCGCGACTGTCGACGGCGCAGTGGTAGTGAATAGGATGTGATCGCGGTGGACATTGTCGACGGGTACGTAGCTCTGCGTCGCACCGTCGATGCCGCGGGCGACGATCACGGAAATTTCTTGTTCGAAATCGACGAAACCTTCCAGTACCGCTGGCGCGTTGTCGATACTGTCCCACGCGGCGGCGATGTCGTTGCCGTTGTCCACCCGCACTTGGCCCTTGCCGTCATAACCAAACCGGGCAGTTTTGAGGATCGCCGGCACTCCGGTCAGGATTGCCGCCGAAGACAGATCGTCCGCCGAGTTCACCGGCGCCCAGGGCGCGGTCCCGATCCCGTGGTCGTTGAGAAAGGACTTTTCGATCGCACGGTCCTGGGATACATGCAGGGCATCCACCCTTGGGCGGACCGGCACGGTTTCCGATATGGCGGCGAGCGTGTCGTCCGGCACGTTTTCGAATTCGAAAGTCACCACGTCTACGGCATGAGCAAACGCACGGGCGGCGTTTATGTCTTCATACGGGGCTGTCGTCGCCGCCGCGGACACTTCCTTAGCCGGTGCATCGGCGTCGGGGCTGAAAATATGACACTTGTAGCCAAGCTGGGCCGCCGCCACTGCTGCCATCCGGCCTAGCTGGCCGCCGCCGAAAATGCCGATCCAAGCGCCGGGTGGTAGAGGGGTAGTCACGTCAGTGTCCTAGCCTGTCCGGTCGGGTTTTCCGGCACGTCCGATGTCTGCTTCGCGCGCCATTTTTCCAGTCGTTTCCGGATAGCATCGTCCTTCAGCGCGACGATGGAGGCTGCCAGTAGTCCCGCATTCTTGGCGCCAGAGGTGCCGATGGCGAGGGTGCCGACCGGGATGCCGCTCGGCATCTGGGCGATGGACAGAAGACTGTCCATGCCACTCAAAGCCTTGCTTTTGACGGGCACCCCCAGTACCGGAAGGACGGTCATTGAAGCCACCATGCCGGGCAGGTGCGCCGCGCCGCCGGCACCCGCAACAATGACTGAAAGCCCGCGTTCCGCAGCAAATTTCGCATAATCCGCCATCCGATCAGGGGTACGGTGGGCGGATATTACTTTGGACTCATGCGGCACACCGAGTGCCTCTAGAATATCCACGGTGTGTTTCATCGTCGGCCAATCTGACCGGCTGCCCATGATCACGCCGACGACGGGTGTTTTCTGCACCGGTTTCTGTCGCGACGGTTTTTTTGGAGTTTTTTGGGCCGCCATGGCAATTCCCCTCAAAATACCGTGCCGCCAGTCCGGCGGTACCGAACGGCGGCTTGCCCCCATTATAAGCGCGGTAGTCTTGATCGCAAACCGCAGAAATCCGCGAGTCTAAACGAATTGTTAACGAGTGTGATGCTACCAAGACGGTCGCAATACCGAACCAGGCAGATTGCCAATGCGTATCGACAGTACACGCCGCCTGCGGAAAGGCGGAGTTTTTGGCGAATTATCGCCGAAGACCCGCTGCAAAGGGAAGGCGAACTGATCATTCTCGATGTCACTTTCGGTGTGCACATAATTCGCTGCGGCGATGATGCCGGCGAGGCGCTGGAAGCTGCGAACAGGGCAATTTATGCCAGCAAGACGGCTTAGCGGAGGGAAGCCGCTCGGGCGGGCCCTAACGAACCGCCGCTGACAGAAGAATCTAAGCGATGATATCGGGGTAGAGTTCCGCTTCTACTTGCGCAATCTGGTCTTTCAGGATCAGCTTGCGTTTTTTCAGCCGCTGCAATTGCAGCTGATCGTACGGCGCGCGCTCGGTCAACCTCGCGATCACGTCGTCGAGGTCGCGGTGTTCGAGTTCGAGCTCTGCCAGTTCCTGACGAAGTGTTTCCTGATCGCTCATTTTTTGTTGTCGCCTTCGGGCCCCCAAATCCGCGCTAGGGTATCAGAAACACCGCAGCGCTGTTAGTTTTGTACCTTCGTTTTTGTTGCGGAATGCTTATGCCGATGTCTGCACTATGAAAGATTAGCGTATTGACCAGCGCTGGAAATTGCGCCTTGTTGAACGCTACCATCCGCGTCACCCCGTTCCGGGCGATCTCATGGTACGGCTGGCAGGTTTTCGGTATCCGTCAGGGAAAGCACGGGCTGATGAAGCGGCCAGTCGATACTGGGGGGTTAACTGGCAACATTTTCACAGAGCATGCGCTGCGCCTGGGTGGTATTGGCCATGCCGTAGGAGATCTGATTCAGGAAGGGATGGAAACCGACACCCTCGTTACGGTCGTCGGTCATTACAGCGTGGCGTGATACCCAGCGTCTGGGACAGGTTGTTCGCGTCAGCTTTCGGTGTTGAGGCGGTCGACCTGGTCTCGGCGAAAAGGTTTGACATGCTGGTCGTATGGGCGAGCTGCAGCTGCATCGACGTTACTATGGAGGATGGGATATCCAATCACCAGGGCGACGATCCGGACGGACCGCGGGTGCATAAGGACCGCGGTCTTGGTATCTATCTCTGCGGCAAGGCTGCGGAATAGGAGGAGGAACCCGTGTCAGAATTTCCCGATCATCCCTTCTGGGATTTTTCGTTGGATGTCTATACGTCCGAGGGGGTAGGTTCAGCGTGTCTGGAGTTACAGGATGCGCACGAGCTGGACGTGAATATCATTCTGTTCTGCTTTTGGCTCGGCGCATCGGGACGCGGCACTCTGACGGCGGAACGCATGGCCAAGGTGACCGGCGCAGTCGCCGAATGGCATAGTGATGTAGTCCGAGCGTTGCGGGCCGTCCGCGTCGGTATGAGAGGAGGTGTTGGCGGAGCGCCTGCCGATCTGAATGAATCGCTACGCCAGCGCATCCAGAAGACCGAAATTGATTGCGAACACACCGAGCAGCTGATGCTCGCGCGGAGTGTCGACGATCTAGATGCCGAAAACGACCGGGCGGGGGCGGACCGGTTGACGGATGCCGCGTCGAACGTATCGTTGTATTTGGAAGCCTTTGGGGAGGTTTCGGACAGTGATCGCAAGAATCTCGGATTAATCCTGAAGGTAGCCTTTCGCGACCTCCCGCCGGACCGGGTAGAGGCTGCCGCAGGGTCAATCTGAGATATCCGTCTCTCCCGAACGCCGAGACTGCCACCAAATAGCAGATTTATAAATCGGTTTCAGCGGGTATAGAGTTTTGGGGCATCGAAATCGAAATTCATAGAGGTTGCTTGATATGAGCGAAGGCGCGCAGCACTAGTCGCTTGAGACCAAACACGCGAAACTCGAAGCAGCGCTTCATACCGAAGAACATAAGCCTCAAACTGATCCGCTTACCGTCGCGCACACTAAGAAACAAAAACTCCTACTTTAGTACAAAATGCCGCTGATAGAGGCGAGCGCCCGATCTATGCCGCCGGAGTATCAGCATGAATAAAGCCCGCCCGGGCGATCCCCGCGGCGGGCTTTGTTATTCGGACCTGGTCCACCAGGGAACGGGGAAATATTCTACAACTTGAATTCCGGCATCTGCATGCCGGACGGCGCAGCGGGGGTCTGTTCCTCCACTGGCGGCGCTTCGACAGTGGACGAATACCCGGCTTTCAGCACTTCCTTGTCCAAGTCCTGCCGGTTACAAAGACCGAGACCCACCGGGTCGCGCGCATTGATGTTGTTTATGTTCCAGTGCGACCGGTCACGGATCGCATTAATCGTCGGCTTGGTCGTGCCGATCAGGCGTGAAATTTGCGCATCGGTAAGGTTGGGGAAATGCTTTACTAGCCATGCGATGCCATCCGGTTTGTCGCCCCGCCGCGCGACCGGTGTGTATTTCGGTCCCTTCGTGCGGGTAGCGGGGCGCGGGACGTCGGTTTTCGCCATTACTAGTCGTTCCGCCGGGTCTGACTCGCAGCGTTCGATCTCTTCTTTGGTTAGCTGTCCGTTAACGATTGGGTCGTAGCCAACCATCCCGATCGCTACTTCGTCGTCGGCGATGCTCTGCACTTCCAGTTCGTGAAAGCCACAGAACGCTCCGATTTGGCGAAAGGTCAGACCAGTGTTTTCTATCAGCCACACCGCAGTGGCTTTGGGCATAAGCGGTTTTGTGCTTTCGGTTCCTTTACGGGCCATGATGAAATGCTCTCTCGTTCTTTCAGGTGTTGCGCCGGATGCCGCGTCAGACGGCGTCGTCAACGGTCAGCATAATTTTCCCGATATGGTCGCTGCTCTCCATCAATGCATGGGCCTCGGCAGCTTCCGACAGCGGGTAGGTAGTGTAAATCAGAGGCTTGATATCGCCTTTTTCAAATAACGGCCAGAGATTCCGTTCGACCGCTTCGGCGACCGCAGCTTTCTGCTCCAACGTTCTGGGGCGCAAGGTTGATCCTGTATAGTGAAGCCGCTTGGACATAATTGTCGGGATAAACAGCTCGACTTTGGCGCCTTTCTGAACCGCGACCTGCACCATCCGACCATCCATTGCCAGAACATCCAGATTGCGGGCAAAGTAATCGCCGCCCACCATGTCGAGAACCACGGAACATCCGGTACCGCCCGTAGCGTCCTTAACAACCTCGACGAAATCTTCTTCGGTGTAGTTGATCGCCCGTGCCGCGCCCAGTTCCTCGCACACCCTGCACTTCTCGGCGTTCCGCGCAGTGGTGAACACCTTGGCGCCGAATGCGCGGGACACCTGGATGGCGGCAGTACCGATCCCGCCGGAGCCGCCGTGTATCAGGACACTGTCGCCCTTGGTCAGTTGCACGCCGTCGATCAGGTTGGTCCAGACGGTGAAAAAATTTTCTGGGATGGCGGCCGACCGTATCATGTCGTAACCCTTGGGCAAGGGCAATGCGAGCTGTTCCGGCACGACCGTGTATTCCGCGTAGGCGCCGCCGGATACGAGGGCGCAAACCTCATCTCCCGGCTTGTGACGCGATACACAATCGCCGGTTGCGACCACGGTACCCGCGAGCTCCAGGCCAGGGATATCGGTGGTACCTGGCGGTGGCGGATACCCGCCCCGCCGCTGCATAGTATCAGGAAAGTTCACGCCGATGGCCGCGTTACGGACTAGCATTTCGCCAGCAGCTGGCTGAGGCACAGGCAGCGACGCAGTTTTGAGGACTTCGGGACCGCCGACCTCTGTGATCTCGATGGCGGTCATCGTTTCTGGAATGTCGAAAGACATCTGGGGTCAGGCTCGAAATTGTCGGAAAAGAAGGTTGCAGGTCTATCGCCTCAGCGGCACACTGGCAAGTCGGAACATCGCGAAACCAATGATCGGACAAGCTGGAAGGGCGCCGTGGAAATTAACGAAGATCTTCCCCAGAACATGCCCAAGCCGAAACGGGACCTCGATCCCATGTCGATCAAAGAACTGCAGGAATATATTGCGGAGATGCATGAAGAGATCGAGCGCGTGCGGGCCGAGATCGCTAAGAAAGAAGCCCATCGAAGTGGTGTCGAGGCATTGTTTAAAAAACAGTGATGCTGAAAAGAAATTATTAACGTTCCAAGTCTAATCTGGTGCAAAAAAGGAAATTAAATTTCTTCTTAAGTGACCTTATTACCCTTCTCGGGCTTTGGAAAAATATCAACCTATTTATTATAAAGTGGAACTTCGATTTGAGATTTGGGACGATATCCAAACTAAAGACTTGGTGTTTTTGTCCGGCTTTTTAAAAATTTGCTTATAAGTTGGGCGGTGTTGTCCTTTTTGACAGCTCGGTTTTCCGGGTGGTTGAAAAGTATCCTCATTCCATCCTTTTGGGGGCTCCCTGATAACTGAGCCGCCCTTTCCCAAGCGGTTCTTTTTGTGCGCTTTACGGTTTGTTCAACCCGTGCTCCCTATGGTGCACAGTGTTCACGTACGAAGAGTAGTTTCATGACCGGTCCCATGACCACATTTATCAACGGTTCCTATCAGGATACGCTGCCTTTGATGACGGAACTTCGCGTTTGTTCGATAGGGATAAAGACCGGGGCTTCCGAAGAGAGCCCCAACGAAACCTTGGACGCGATCTATCCGGTAGTGCGGGCGGCTGTTATTGGTGAAATTCAATCGATAACCTGCGATCTGACGGAAGCGATGGCCTGGTTGTTGCCGCAGAGAGCCACCCCCGGGAAAATTTCGCCGACCCAAGCCAATACGCCTGCGGATGGGTTACTCGGCGAGGACAGCGCACCGGCTGTTTCCAACGTTCCGATCGAAATCCGTAGATACATTGACCGGAGCTGCCGCCTGTATGGCTGGATAGTGCGGCTGAGGGAAACGGCAGCCCAAAACGCAGGCTGACCGGGATTTGCGGCATGGGCACCGTTTTTGTTGCAAACCCCGTCCGCGTTCCTTATAAAGCCCGCTCTTTCGCAGGAGATATGCGGTGAAAAAAGACATTCATCCCGACTATCACGAGATTGAAATCGTGATGACCGACGGAACCACCTACACGACACGCTCGACTTGGGGCGCACCTGGCGACACCATGAAACTGGACATCGACTCCAAGTCTCACCCGGCGTGGACCGGCGGATCGCAGCGTCTCGTAGATACCGCTGGGCAGGTTGCTAAGTTCAATAACCGGTTCAAGGATCTCGGGATTAGCTGAGCCGGTTTCGAACGTTTATCTGGAAAAGGCGCCAATCGGCGCCTTTTTTGTTGGCTTTTCGTTGAAGAGTTAGCGCTGGGTCAGCTTGAATTCAATACGACGGTTGCGGCGATAGGCAACCTCATCGCCACGCGAGTCTAATGGCTGAAATTCTCCGAACCCGGCCGCAACAAGGCGTTGGGCCGGCACGCCGCGCGCAATCAAGTCCTTTACGACCGCAGTTGCCCGCGCGGACGATAGTTCCCAGTTGGATGGAAACTGCGCCGTGCGGATCGGGCGACGGTCGGTGTGACCGTCGACCCTCAGAACCCAGTTGAGGTCACTGGGAATACGAGCAGCGATCTCTTTCAGGGTCGCTGCTAGTTTGCCAATCTGGGCTTGTCCGCCGGGATTCAGGCTTGCGGATCCTGACGAGAACAGGACTTCTGACTGGAACACGAAACGGTCGCCGACGATCCGGATACCGCTACGATTGCCAACCGCTTCGCGCAGCCGTCCGAAAAATTCCGACCGGTACCGCGCAAGTTCCTGGACCTTGCTTGCAAGCGCTTCGTTAAGGCGTTTGCCCAGGCTGACGATTTGCACGGTCTGTACCGCCGCCTTGGCTTCAGATGCTTCGAGCGCAGCGTTTAGCCGGGCCAGTTGCTGCCTAAGGGCGGTAAGCTGCCTGTTCAGTATTCCGACTTGTTTGCGGGCATCCTGGCTTGCCCGCTGTTCCTTGGTCAGGTCGTCGCCGATCCGTTCCGCCTGGGCGCTCAACTCGCGGATCGTGAGATTTTTTTTCTCGATTTCTTTCTGCGCCAGTGTGGTGCGTTCCTGTTCGCCGGCAAGTTTGGCTTCCAGCTCCTTCGACTGGTCACGCAGAGAGGTAATGGATTTATCCCGTTCGACGACCGTTGCGGCCAGTTGCGACACTTTCTTTTCCAGTTCGACACGGACATCCTGCAATGCCTTGATGTCTCTGTTGATCTGGGCGATCTCGGCAAGCTGGGCCTCGTTCTTCGCCTTCTCGGCGCTGATCGTCTCCCGCGCCGCGCCGAGTTCCGCCTGTAGGGCATCACGCTGCGGCAGCAGTTCGGCGAGTTGGCTGGACAGCTCTTCCCGTGCTGCCGTTGATACCTGCAGGTCGGTGGCCAGGCGCGATAAATCTTCGCGAAGGCGTGCATTAGTAGACCGTTCCAGAGATAATACCTCCGATAGCTCGGCGACCTGACGGTTCAGTCGTTCAAGCGCCTGGTTGCGGCCTGATAGGATCTCGCTCAGGAAAAACTGCGCCAGGGTAAAGACCATCAACAGGAAAATAATAATGATCAGCAGGGCCGAAAGTGCGTCGACGAACCCCGGCCAGATATCGAACGCCTGTCGCTGTCGTCGCATGGCTCCCGGCATCGGCTAGCCCTAGCGCAGAGTAAAAACGTTGCGCGCCGACGAATACACTTAACGTCCCGCCTTTTCGGCAATGGCGGCGAGGGTGCGCGAGAGGACGCGGATCTCGGTGCGAACTTCCTGGACCAGTTCCGTCCTACCGTTGGTGCCATCTTCGAGCAGGCGTGCCAGATTCACGTCGATATTTCGCAGGTGCGTGCTCATGGCGTCCCCGATAACGCCACCCTGAGCGGATTTCGACAGGGTTTCGTCGATCCGGGTTAGCACCGGTGCAAGCTCCATCTGGCTTTCGGCTAGACGCACCATAAGGTTTTGTTCGGCTTTCATCTGATCGGTCAGTGTGCCCAGCCGTTCGACCAACTCGTTGATGCCGCTGTTAGCCCTGATACGCGATTCCTCGCCGCGTCGCAGCGCACGCTGCAGGTTTTCAAGGCTGTCGGCGGTCTGTTCCAGCAATGCCTGGACGTAGGCGGGAACAGATTGGTCAACCTCGCCGGACAGGGTGCCCGATACTAGCCGGGTCTGCCCTGAAAGCCAGTCTTCAAGATCATTGTAAAACCGATTTTGCGCCTGTCCCGCCTGAAGTTCGAGAAAGCCTAGGACCAGCGAACCGCCCAAACCGAACAGCGATGACGAGAACGCAGTACCCATTCCCGATAACGGTGCCTGCAACCCAGCTTTTAGGTCATCGAACACCGGGCCGAGTTCCTTTGTGCCGACCGACAGGTTGGCGATAACGTCGCTGACTGCATCGATCGTCTGCAGCAAACCCCAGAACGTCCCGAGCAGGCCAAGAAATATTAGCAACCCAATAAGGTATCGCGAAATATCCCTCGATTCGTCGAGTCGGGCGCCCACCCCGTCCAGCAGCGACCGCATTGACATTGCAGAAAGACTGAACTGTTCGCTGCGCTCGCCCAGCATTGACGCCATCGGCGCAAGCAGCTTCGGCTCGGGGATACTGGATATCGAAGGCTGTCCTGCACGAAAATGCTCCAGCCACGATACTTCGCGTGTGAGCACAAGGACGGCGCGAGAGATATATCCGATACCCAGCACCATTACGCCAAGGATCAGACCGTTCAGAGCCGCATTAGACATGAAAGCGTCCTGAAGGCCCGGCGCCAGAACAAGAGCGACCGTCGCAACCGCGGCGAGAAACACGATCATCCGGATCAGGTAGCGCCGCGGGTGACTCATCTCTTGCCTAACTCCGTCAGGATACGGAAGGTAAACGGGTTAAGTGCTGATCATCGCGTCGTGATGATGATATCGACCCGGTCGGGCGGGCCGGCTTCTAATTTGTTGCCTAGCGCGCGTACATCGATGCGCGTGCTCTGGATGCCTTTTTCAATGAGCTGCGAACGGACAGCTAATGCGCGGGAAAGCGACAGACGGCGAGCCTGACTGGGTGTCTGCGAACCGCCGCCTGCATAGGCTAACAGCTGTAAACGGAGGTTACCATTTTGCTTCATCGATTTTGCCACGCCATCGAGTTGGGTTGCCGCACCATCGCTAATAGCTGCGGACCCGCTGCTAAAACCGAGCCGGAACTGCTGACCGAGATTAAGTGCGCCTATCGGGGCTGGACGGGATGCCAGCGCAGCTGTCCGTTGTGCAGGTGGTGGCTGCGGAACCTTAACCGCCGGCTTCGGCGGGTTTAATGCCAGCGGGGGAGGCGGTGGCGGTGGTGCAACCTTCGTTGCAGCCGGCGCCGTCATCCGAGGCTTGGATGGCGGCTTCTTTGCCGCTTTCCGTTCAGCGCGGACCGCCCGTCTCTTCACCCCCGTCGGCGGTTTCAACTTAAGGGAGCCGGTCGAAGCGGATGGCGGCTGCAACTGCGGTTGTACCAACGGAGAGAATCGTGAGCGGGTTGGTTGCCGCGCATTCGGCATCAGCAGTGAACGTACTGATGGGCGCAGCAACTTGGGTACGTTCGTGGTCCCGCCGAGTTGGTCCAGAACGCTCAGATCGACGGAAACCGCTGCCGAATTCCGCTTGCCAATGGTGGTCTGAGCGTTGGTGGCAGTTGTTCCTGTGATCGTGAGACCGACGACCATAGCTGCGACCGTCTGCGCATATCCTGAATATTTCAGAACCATATTTCCCTACCCAAACCTGTAAAGCGGATATTTATGCGGCTGCACCGCAATAGGTACCTTACCCCAGAGGCCCCGAACGGACAACCGATTAGGTCGCCTGTTAATCAGACAACCTATTGAAATATCGAGATCATTCCGTAAGTTTCAATTTTTCGGTGCGGATTGAATCCATCAGAAGTTTGCGGAGTGGGTCGTAGAGCCGCTGGTTCGTGGCAATGATCGAGTTGCCGTAAAGCATGGATGGGCGGCCGTCGATCTCGCTCACCATGCCGCCGGCTTCACGCACGATCACGATACCGCCTGCTATATCCCAAGGCAAAAGGCCGATTTCCCAGAAACCTTCATACCGTCCCGCTGCGACATAGGCGAGGTCGAGCGCCGCCGATCCCTGACGCCTGACGCCCGCCGTCTTTTCCATTACTACGTTCAGCATCGCCATAAAGGATTTTTTGCCGATCCGGTCAGCAAAAGGAATTCCCGTAGCCAGAAGTGCATCTGACAGTGTCGCTCGTTCGGAAACACGCAAACGACGACGGTTCAGATAGGCGCCCTCATTACGCTCCGCCCAGAAAAGCTCGTCCCGGATTGGCTCGTAGACGACGCCTGCGACCAGCTCGCCGTCGCGCTCCACCCCGATGGAGATGGCAAAATGAGGGATTCCGTGAAGGAAGTTGGTGGTGCCGTCTATCGGGTCGATGATCCAGCGTTCATCGGCGTTCTCGCCTTTCACTTCGCCGCCTTCCTCCATCAGGAAACCAAAACCGGGGCGCGCCTTCGACAGTTCCTCCTGCAGGATCTGCTCGGTGCGGCGGTCGGCCTCGGTCACGAAGTCGCCGGGGCCTTTGCGCGATACCTGGAGTTGCTCGACCTCGCCGAAGTCTCGGACCAGGCGCCGCGACGCCTTTCTGGCTGCGGCGTCCATGACATTGATAAGCGGCGTGGGCAACGACATGTCGGCAACGATCTTTCGGTTGGCGTGCCGCGCCACACCGGCGCGGAGTTTAAGTTACAAATTGCGGTACCAGCCCTCTCCCCCTCCCGGCCACCCATAAGGATGATCCCGTGGGTGACCGGGAGGGGGAGAGGGCTGGCGCGAGTCCGCGCAAGCGGATCACAAACTAGTCTTTGGCGCGCTCGACGTAGGACGCGTCTTCGGTATTTACAACGATCCGCGTGCCCGCCTCGATATGTGGCGGGACCATGACCCGGACATCGTTTTCGACCACCGACGGCTTGTAGGACGACGACGCGGTCTGACCTTTGACGACCGGATCGGCTTCGATAACCTCGACCGTTACATGCTGCGGCAGGCGGACGCCTGCAATGGCACCGTCAATCAGTTCCGCGGTCACGACCATGCCGTCCTGCAGGAATGCGGCGGAGTCGCCGATCCCGTCCCGGTCGACGGTGAACTGTTCGTATGATTCGCTGTCCATGAACGTGATCTGATCGCCATCGGAATAGAGATATGTCGCATCTTTTTCTTCCACCATCAGTTTCTCGACGGTTTCGGAGGTGCGGAAACGTTCGTTGGTCTTGTTCCCCGATTTCACATCGCGCATCTCGACCTGGATAAACGCGTTGCCCTTCCCGGGCAGCAGCATCTCTGTTTTCAGCACTGTCCACTGCTTGTCGGCATGCTCGATCACGTTGCCGGGCCGAATGGTGTTTGCCTGGATTTTCATCCTGAATTTCCGTTGTTTGATTAGTCCCGATAAGGGGGGCGGAACCTATCAGCTTGGCCCGATTTGCGCAATTGAGGACCGCGCCTGTTTAGAAGTCACGGAATTCGTGCGGGTTACCGTGGAAATCGACCAGACTCCAGTACTTTTCGCCGTCTGATTTTTCCGCTTTTACCGCTTTTACCTTTCCATGCCCGCCCGGAATGTCGACCACATAGGTCGGCTGACATAGGCCCGAAATTCGGCCGCGTAGCGCGTCGACCAGTGTGCGCCCCTCATCGAGCGTCAGACGGAATCGCGCCGTCCCGCGGGCGCGATCGGGATGGTGCAGGTAATAGGGCTTCACCTTTAGGGCGATCAGCCGGCGGAACAGACAAGTCAGCGTGTCAACGTCGTCGTTCACCCCTTTCAACAGTACCGATTGGGACAGCAGCGGGATGCCGCCGCGGGTAAGGCGGTCGCAGGCTGCGGCAACCTCGTCGGTCAGTTCGCGGACGTGGTTGGCATGCAGAACCATCCAGACCGGCAGGCCGCACTGCAGCGCGTCGACCAGCTTGCCGGTCACCCGGCCGGGCAGGGCGACTGGCACGCGGGTGTGGATGCGCAAGTTGTTCAGATGAGGTATTTCGGCGAGACGCTTTAACAGTGCGCCGAGATTCGTGTCGGAGAGCGAAAGCGGGTCGCCCCCGGTCAGGATGACTTCGCGGATATCTTCGTGCGCAGTAATATAGGAGATCGCGCGATCGACGTCTTCGGCTGTTGGCGCATCGGCGTCGCGCCCGACGCGGTCGCGGCGGAAGCAATAGCGGCAATACACCGGACAGCACAGCGTCGGCATCAGCAATACCCGGTCGGGATAACGATGCACCAGGCCGGGTACCGGGGAATGAGCGCCATCGCCGATCGGGTCTTCGAGCTCTCCGTCAGATGTTTCCAGTTCCGCTGCGTCCGGCACGAACTGCCGCGCAATAGGATCTTCCGGATCATTCGGATCTATCAGCGCGGCCAGCCCCGACGGAATCGCGATGCTGTATCGCTCACCGATGCGGTCGGCGGTCTGGTCGGCGTCGCCGTCGATCAGGCCGGCATCGACAAGGTGTCGGCCAGTGCGCAGGACCACGGGTGAGGAAAGTGTATCGGGCAAGGTGACGGTCTCCGTTCAATTGGGCATTATCGCAACCATGCCGCAGAACGAAACCCCGCAAAACAGCGATGCCGCATGGTGGCACTCGGAGAGATTCGAGGATCGTGCTGATTTCCTCGTACGTCGTGCCGATATGGTCAAGTCGGTCCGCGAGTTCTTCGACCGAAACGGCTATGTCGAGGTGGAGACCCCGTCGCTGCAGATCTCCCCGGGAATGGAGCCGCATCTGTCGCCGTTCCAAATCTCGTCCCTCGATCCGCAGGGCGGTCGACGGCAGATGTATCTCCACGCCTCGCCCGAATTCGCGATGAAAAAACTGTTGGCCGCCGGGATGCAGCGCATCTTCCAGTTGGCCCGTGTCTTCCGTGACGGCGAGCGGTCGGCAAAGCACCATCCCGAATTCACCATGCTGGAATGGTATCGCGTCGGCGCAGACTGGCGCGCTCTCGCCGACGAGACGGCGGAATTCGTGCGGGCTGTCTGCGGGCCGGTGGCGCGGTTCGGCGATCATGATTGCAATGTCGGCGCACCCTGGGAGTTTTTGTCCGTTGCAGAGGCGGTGGAGCGCAGCACCGGTATCGATCTGCTGTCGACCGCACCCGATCCGATGAACCCTGATACGGATGCGCTGCGGTTCGCGGCGGACGGAATCGGCGTCCGCACGGATGACGGGGACACCTGGGAAGACATCTTCTTTCGGATATTTATGGAACGTATCGAACCCGGACTCGGCGTCGAGGTGCCCACTGTGCTGCATTCCTACCCAGCCTCGATGGCGGCGCTGGCACGGCTGTCGCCGGACGATCAGCGCGTCTCGGACCGGTTCGAGATTTTCATCTGCGGGCTGGAACTGGCCAACGGATACGGCGAACTGACCGACGCCGACGAACAGCGCGCCCGGTTTGCCGTGATGACCGAACAGCGAATCGCGGCGGGCCGGGAACCCGTGCCGGTCGACGAGGATTTTCTTGCAGCGCTTGAAGCGGGTATTCCCGATTGCGCCGGAATTGCCCTTGGTTTCGACCGCCTTGTCATGCTGGCGACGGGGGCAAAAGACATAGATAACGTGTTGTGGGCGCCGGTCCCGGACCCACTAGGGTAATTCAGGCAACGGCGGGCTGATCGCGCAGGGCGGGTATCACCTGTTCGCCGAACAGGCGGACCGAGCGCTGTGTTTCCTCGGCTGACAGATCTCCGAACGCGATCTGGCTGACCAGATAGCTGGCCGTCGCGGTGGCCATCCGCTCGCCAAGGAACGAGCTGACCTGGTCCGGAGTCCCGGCAACAGCGCGGCCCTGTTCCGCCATTCCGTCGAAATCCGACGGCCGCTGATGCTTCGGGATCGCCATATCGTGCCGGCGGAAAAGCCAGTTGAAACTGTCATGCCACACCGCGTAGGCGCGGGAAGCGGTCGCCCGGGCGCGGGCCTCGTCTTCGTCGACGTGGACGAACATACCGAGACCTATCAGCGGCACATCGTCCAGTGATCCATGCTCGTCCATCCACACGTCACGGAAAGTATCTGCGAAATCACGGGTTTCCTCGGCAGTATCGAGGCTGACAATATTGCTGCCCATGCGCGCAGCGCGAGTGGCGCTGTCGGTCGAATGCGCGCCGTACCACAACGGCGGGTGCGGCTTTTGGTAAGGTTCCACGAGCAGGGGTACTTCGTCGACTTCGTTGAAGGTGCCTTTCCCGTCGAAACTGTCACCAGCTAGGGCGGCGAGGATTCGGTCGAGGTTTTTTCGATAGATCTGCTCGGCCTCGGCATGATCATTGCCGAAATATGCTGCCTCGATCGGCGAGGCTCCCCGGCCGAACCCGATATCGAGCCGGCCCTTGCTGATCTGATCGACCATGCAAATTTCCTGTACCAGCCGGAACGGATGATAAAGCGGCAGGGCGAACACCAACGGTCCAAACCGCAACCGTGAGGTGCTCCGTGCGACGGCCGACAGGTAGACCGTCGGGGACGGCGCCATCCCCAGCGGCGTCGAATGGTGCTCCGCGACGTGTTAACCGCGAAATCCGTATTCATCCAGTAGGCGCACCAGTTCGAGGCGATCCTCGTAGTACTGGTGCAACGGTGTGCCGTTGGCGTCTAAGTGATCGAATACGCCGAATTCCATGCTGTCCTCTCAGTCTTCGCAGCCGGCCAAGTCCGAACGTTTTTTTTGAAAGCCACTTTCGAAATGTCCGCGGCCCTCGAGGTCGCCCTGTTCGAATATCCAGTTGTACCCGCGAGGAGGGTTTGACAGGATTTCCCAGCAATTATCATCCATGTCCCAGAACTTGAAGCTGTAGGTGCCATGCTGCTCGAGCGGGCGGCTAATGTAGGTCAGTCCCCATATTTCCGCCTCTGCGACAGCGGTTTCATGTGCGCTGTCGACGTCTTCGACCGTCTCGACGTCGAGGCCGATATGATAATAGCGCGGCATCTTATCCTTGTTTTTGACTTGGACGACGGCATAGACATGTTCTGTGCCAAGCCTGATCATCCGAGAAATCGGGCTAGTCTGCGTTGTCTCGATGCCGAGGAATACTTCGTAGAAGCGCCCCGATTTTTGCAGGTTGTGGCACTCCAGCGTCCCGTGCGACAGGAACCGCGTCGGAATGGCGGGAGTCGGAGAACTCAGTTTCGTGGTACATGACCGGTTTCCATCTTGCGAGTGGGTCAACAACCGATTAGGCCCGATAACTTTGGGATGCGTCAATCTCAAGTCGACGGCGCGATTGCCGCATTACCGGGCCGGTTCGGTCGGTTTCGTCGCCCCGAAATTCGCACGTGCGCGGCTTTCTCCATGCCGTCGGTCAACCGCAACACCGACAAGCGCGGCGCCTACTTTTTTATCGGGTTTGCCTCGATGACCTCGTCCAGCTCCTTCCACGCCGTTTCGGACGGGTTGTCGGCAGCTAAGCGGGCGGGGCGGCAGCAGTACAGATACCAATCCAATGGCGTAAGACAGAAAAAGGGCGATCAGGTGTTTCCTCGGAAACCTCTGATTGTGGATCGGAGTTTTCAGATGGCGGAGTTAGCCCCGTGTCTTCTCGTTAAAAGCCCTCACCGCTGCGGCGGGCCCGTCATCATAGTTCCAGACACCGCCGCCGACGGCCAAGAAATCGGCGCCCGCATCGATCACCTTGTCGCAATTATCGACCGTAATGCCGCCGATGGCGACGCACGGCACGGTCATCATTTCCTGCCACCACGACAGAATATTTGTGTCAGCCGGGGTCGTGATCTGCTTGGTCGTGGATGGAAAGAAGGCGCCGAAGGCGACGTAATCCGCCCCGGCGTCCCCGGCTTCAAAAGCCAGTTCGCGCGACGCCTTGCAGGTAACGCCGACGATGGCGTCGTCGCCAATCTGTCGCCGGGCCTCCGCATAGGGTGTGTCGTCCTGCCCGACATGAACGCCGTCGCATCCCAGTTCTGCAGCAAGATCGGCCCGGTCGTTCATGATGAAAGCAACATCACGATCCTGTGCCACCGGGCACAGAATTTCCGTGGCCCGGCGAAGATCGTCATCGGAAATCCCTTTAAGCCGGAGCTGAATGCAGGCGACATCCCCGCCATCCAGCGCCGCCGCCAATGTTTCGGCGAATGCTTCCGCACCGCCCGAGCCAAAAGCCGGCGGTGAAATCAGGTAAAGCTGGGTGGTCTCGGCGCGAATGCGGCGTGTCCTCCGCTTCAGGCCTTGTTCTGATAAATCTTGATGATGTGATCGAGCATCGCGAGCGCTTCTTCCTTGGGGCGCTGGAAGGTGTTGCGGCCGATGATGGACCCGTTGCCGCCACCGTCGCGGATGGCGGTGACTTCCTTGTAGATGCCGTCGAGATCCTTGGCTTCTCCGCCCGAGAAAACGACGATACGCTTGCCGTTGAAGCAGGATTGCACGACGTGTTCTATCCGCTGCGTCAACATGCTCACCGGGATGCTCTGGGCGTCGTAAACTTTTTTCGCCTGGTCGAGGAACATGGCGTCGGTCGGCGGCTTCACCTTGATGATATGCGCCCCCATCAGTGCGGCCATGTGTGCGGCATAGGCGCAGACATCCATGGCAGTTTCGCCTTCCTTGGTGACCGTGCCGCCGCGCGGATAGGACCAGACGACCACGGCGAGACCCACTGATTTTGCTTCCTCCGACAGTTCGCGGATCTCTTCCATCAGCTCGAACTGGTACTCGGAGCCGGGATAAATCGTGAACCCGATGGCCGAGCAGCCAAGCCGCAATGCATCGTCGACCGAGCCGGTCACGGCTTGGTCTTTTTCCGTCGCCAACGAATTCGCCGAATTGCATTTGAGGATGGTCGGGATCGCGCCGGCAAAACTGTCGGCCCCTGCCTCGATCATGCCGAGCGGAGCGGCGTAGGCCGAGAGGCCCGCATCGACTGCCAGCTGGAAATGATAATGCGGATCATAGCCCGCGGGATTGGGTGCGAAGCTCCGTGCCGGTCCGTGCTCGAAACCCTGATCGACGGGCAAGATCACAAGCTTGCCGGTGCCGCCAAGCTTTCCGTGCATCAGGATGCGGGCCAGGTTACCCTTGGTCCCAGGATTATCGCTTTCGTACCCGGCGAGAATTTTCTTCACTTTTTGGCTGACACGCATCGTTTGATCCTTCCGTTAACTGACGCTTCTGAATACTCCAAAGGCTACCAGAGTTCAATCGGCCAGACATCAGTTTTTCCCGGAAAACCGGGCTTCTTAGGCTGTTCTGGGGCATGGTGATTCGGGCATGCCGGAGCTCTTTGGCCATCGTCTAGCCGCAGGTTGACGCCGCTTTCGCGGACATCGTATGGTGCGAAAAGGTCACAAAATCGGTGGGTTAGGCAGCCTCGTGTCCAAACTGGGTGAAGCGGAAAAGCGCCTTCAGCGCGCGGTCACGGCTCTTGAACAGGCGGCAGTCGCCCGGTCTGGGGGAGGAACTGCTGCATCCCAGGAAGCCGCGAACGTTGAAATCGAGGCCGCTCAGGCGAGAATAGCGGAGCTGCAAGCGGTCAACGCGTCGGTTGCGGAAAAACTTGATGGCGCGATCCTGCGCGTGAAGAAAATTTTGGGCGACTGAGATGGCGCAGGTCGAGGTCAAGATCAATGGGCGGAACTATCAGATCGCCTGCGACGATGGTCAGGAAGCGCATCTTGTACAGCTTGGCGAATATATCGACAAGCGGGTGCAAGAGCTGGTGTCGGCTGTCGGCCAAGTCGGCGATTCTCGGCTGTTAGTGATGACGTCGTTGCTTCTCGCGGACGAACTGTCCGAGACCTACGCCGATATTAAAAGAACTTCCGGCGCTACCGACGCCGCCGTATCCGCCGAGGAGATGGAAGAGAGACTGGCCGGTATCGTGGATGCCGCGACCGCGCGAATCGAGGCTGTGACGCGCGATCTGTCAGGGACAGGCTGAAAAACGCGTGCGGCGATATGAATCGAAGTTCATTTCCCGTTTGTGAATTTTGCCTTAAGTTTAAATCCGGCGGGGCTGTACTGTGCGATACGTCTTTACATCCCTGGGGCCAATACAATTCTCTCGGGAACTGTCTCTGTCGGGGCCCTGGCCTTGGCACGCGGTGCCCACCTGTCTCGTACAGGCCGCAGAGGATCATACTGACAGCCGGCTGTGACGGCTCCGCCACCTAATCTTCTAGAACCTCTCAGGCGGTACGCTTGATTTCCGGCACCGAACGGATCGACCGAGAAAAATCGGCCCTGCGCGCCGAACTGCTGCGACGGCGGGAAGCCGCGCACAACGCGCGTCATCCGGCCGCCGGCGCAGCGATGTCCGCCCGCTTCTTTGCGCACTTAGAAGACACGCTTGCCGATAAAACCGTCGCCGCCTACTGGCCGATCAGGGAAGAAATCGATGTCCGTCCGGTGCTGTACCGCCTGGCATCATGCTCTGCGATTGCGGCGCTGCCCGTGATGACGGGTCAGATGCAACCGCTGTCGTTTCGGCTATGGTCGCCGGCGGATACCCTTGTCTCCGCCGCCTTCGGCGTTTGCGAACCAGATCCTGCATCGCCAGAGGCCGTGCCCGATATCGTGATCGTCCCGTTGCTGGGGTTCGACGACGCGGGCAACCGGATCGGATACGGCGGCGGCCACTATGATCGCACGCTGAACAGTCTGCGGTGCGACCGGGACATTAAGGCCGTCGGCGTCGCGTATGACGAACAGGAATGCGAAAAAATCCCGGTCGGTGCGGGCGATGAGCGACTGGATATGGTATTGACCGACCGGCGAACTGTTTTGCCCGGAGAGAATGAAGGCACCGACTAGATGCGACTTCTGATATGCGGTGACGTGGTGGGTCGGTCCGGCCGCACGGTCGTGACCGACAACCTAAAAAAACTGCGGGACCGGTATTCGATCGATTTCGTGATCGTCAACGGCGAGAACGCGGCCGGCGGGTTCGGTATCACGCCGAAAATCTGCAACGAATTCTTCGATGCCGGCGCCGATGCCATTACCACCGGCAATCATGTGTGGGACCAGAAAGACATCATTCCCCACTTCGACAGGGAGCCGCGCATCCTGCGGCCTGCGAATTTCCCGAATGGAACACCGGGTAAAGGCGCGGCCCAGTTCACGGACGCGCGCGGGCGTAAGGTCGTGATCTTGCATCTGATGGCGCGGCTGTTCATGGATCCGCTGGACGATCCGTTCGCTGCCGCGGAAGAGATGCTGAATACTTGGCGGCTCGGCGCCAATGCCGACGCCATCGTGCTAGATTTTCATGGCGAGGCATCAAGCGAGAAAATGGCGATGGGGCATTTTCTCG
Organism: Alphaproteobacteria bacterium UBA7314; assembly: GCA_002471575.1. Lineage (GTDB taxonomy): Bacteria > Pseudomonadota > Alphaproteobacteria > MPNO01 > UBA830 > UBA830. The sequence goes on from DKQG01000034.1 coordinate 53,989, forward strand.
ACGGGCGGGTCTCGGTCGTCGTCGGCACCCACACGCATATTCCGACGGCGGACGCTCAGGTATTCCCCGGCGGGACGGGTTACATGACCGATCTGGGCATGTGCGGCGACTACGATTCCGTCATTGGCCACCAGAAGGAAGTCCCCGTCCAGCGATTCACACGCAAGATGCCGACGGCCCGCATGGAAGCGGCCCAGGGCGAAGCAACACTCTGTGCGGTGATGGTCGACACCGACGATGCGACCGGTCTGGCGACCGACATCCACCCCATCCGCATTGGCGGCCGACTGAGGGGGGAATTGCCGGATTAAACCGGAATTCGCGCACACGTGTATCCGGCTGCCCAGGGTGCCGAAATTTCAGTCGATAACCCTCTATTTCGTCGACCGGGAAAGTGTCCGAGGGTTTGGTCCTTGACCCCTGAAAAGTGGGTACCCCAATGGCCGGTAGCCTCAGGTTACTTAGGAATGAGTTTTCCTGTAGACACATATTCCAGGCAGCCGGAAGAATACTAAGGGAAGACGCCGGCGAAGTGCTGACCCGGGCGCCCGAGTCGCATGCGAAGCTGCTGCGCTGGGGCGATGCCGGCACGATCGAGGTCATTTCCATTAAGGCGCTGCTCGACCGGGGACTGTTCGAACCGGTCGGCTGGCGCCGAGGTCTTTTGGGACGCCGCGTCCGGCGAGGTATTTGTGACCCGCGCCCCATTCCTGCCACATTATCCCTCTAACGTTCAAAAAATCGCCGGAATCGCGCGGAAATGTGGGGTTTCGGGGTCGCATTTACACCAGATATAGTATAGATTGCGGCGTTGTGAGGGGCAAAGTCGGAGCGACCATGGCGGGCCATTCCAAATTCAAGAATATCCAGTATCGAAAAGGTGCGCAGGACGCCAAGCGGGCCAAGGTTTTCACCAAGCTGATCCGCGAACTGACGGTCGCGGCCAAGAATGGCGCCGATCCGGATGCAAATCCGCGTCTCCGCGCCGCGATTGCGGCGTCCAAAAGCGCCAACATGGGCAAAGACACCATGGAACGCGCCATTGCGCGCGGCGCCGGCAACGACGACACCGAGCAGTACGAGGAAATCCGCTACGAAGGGTATGGCCCCAAGGGCGTCGCCGTCATCGTCGAGGCGCTGACCGACAATCGCAACCGCACAGCCAGCGATGTGCGCGCGGCGTTCACCAAATTCGGTGGAAATTTGGGTGAAACCGGCAGTGTCAATTTCATGTTTGACCGGGTCGGTCAGGTAAATTACCCCTCAGACGCAGGCGATGCCGACGACATATTCGAGGTCGCGCTGGAAGCCGGCGCGCAGGACGTAGAATCGACCGAAGACGGACACGAAATCACCTGCGACCCGAACGATTTCAATGATGTCCGGGATAAGCTGGAAGCGAAGTTCGGGACGGCGGAGTCTGCCGCGCTTACCTGGAAACCCCAGAACACCGTCGATCTGGATGCCGACAGCGCCAAGACGATGCTCAACCTGCTCGATGCGCTGGAAGACAATGACGACGTTCAGAAGGTCTCGTCCAATGTAGAGATCGACGACGCCGTCATGGCAGAGCTCGCGGGCTGAGGGGGGTGGATGGCGACGCGGCTGATCGGCCTGGATCCCGGATTGCGCCGCACCGGCTGGGGCGTAATCCAAGTGGAAGGCAACAGCCTCGTTCATGTCGCGTCCGGCGCGGTGACGTCTACCGCAGCACTGCCCCTTGCCGAACGTCTCTCCCAGCTCTACGAGGCCTTGGCTGTCGTACTGACTGCCCACGACCCCGCCGAAGCCGCAGTCGAGGAAACCTTTGTCAATAAGAACCCGTCCTCCACCCTGAAACTCGGGCAGGCCCGCGGCGCGGTGATGCTTGCGCCCGCGCAGGCCGGCATCCCGGTGGCGGAATATTCGGCAAACCTGATTAAGAAATCGCTGGTCGGAAACGGCCATGCAGACAAGAACCAGGTACAGGCGATGATCAGGATTCTGCTTCCTGGTGCAAAACCCGAAACAGCGGATGCCGCGGATGCGCTGGCAATCGCAATCTGCCATGCCCATCATCGGCGGACACCCTTGGTCGCCGAAGCCGTTCTGGCAGAAGGCGCGCGCAGATGATCGCCAAGCTGACAGGCCTGCTGGATTCGATCGGTGAGGAATGGGCCGTGATCGATGTGAACGGCGTCGGCTATCTTGTGTTTTGCTCCACCCGCACGCTAGCGCAGTTGCCGGGTCGCGGCGAAGCGGTGTCGTTCGTCATCGAAACCCATGTTCGCGAAGACCACATTCATCTTTACGGATTTCTTGAACATGCCGAGCGCGAATGGTTCAGGTTGCTGACGACCGTTCAGGGCGTGGGCGCCAAAGTTGGGCTCGGCATACTGTCGGTGCTGGCGCCGAGGGATTTGTCGGACGCCATCCTCGCTCAGGACAAGGGCATGATCACCCGGGCTCCCGGGGTCGGGCCCAAGCTTGCCAACCGGTTGTTGACCGAACTCAAAGATAAGGCATGCGGTCTTGCCGAATTCGCGCCGCCACCCGCCACCGTCGCCGTGACGGGGGATGCCAGCGCCACACGCGGTTCGTTCGACGACGCTGTATCAGCGCTGGTCAATCTCGGGTATCAGCGAGGCGCAGCCTTCGGTGCGGTGTCGGGAGCGATGCGCTCGATCGGCGATGACGCGCCTGTCGAGGATCTCATCCGCGCAGGTCTGAAGGAGTTGACGGCATGAGCGAAGATCGTGCAGTCACCACGAACTTTTCCGAGTACGATCCACCCGAGGGTTATGTGCGGCCGCAGCTGCTGGACGATTTCGTCGGCCAGCCGCCGCTGCGCGACAATCTTCGTGTATTCATCGAAGCCGCGCGCGGCCGACGCGAGGCGATGGATCATGTGCTGTTTTTCGGCCCGCCCGGTCTCGGCAAAACCACGCTTGCGCAGATCGTGTCACGCGAACTGGGGGTCGGTTTCCGCGCAACGTCGGGCCCGGTGATCGCCAAGGCGGGCGACCTCGCTGCGATTTTAACCAATCTGGAACCGCTTGACGTGTTGTTTATCGATGAAATCCACCGGCTAAATCCCGCGGTGGAAGAGATTCTCTATCCTGCGATGGAAGACGGGAAGCTCGACTTGATCATCGGCGAAGGACCGTCGGCGCGGTCGGTCCAGATCGAATTGCCGCCGTTCACGCTGGTCGGCGCCACTACCCGGTCCGGGCTGCTGACAACGCCGCTCCGCGAACGTTTCGGCATTCCGTTGCGTCTCGAATTCTATGACGTTGACGACCTAGTGAAGATCGTTCGTCGCGGGGCAGGGGTGCTGGACGTAAACGTCACTACCGACGGTGCAACAGAGATTGCAGCGCGTTCCCGCGGTACGCCGCGCGTGGCTGTCCGCCTGCTCCGAAGGGTGCGGGATTTTGCGGGCGTGGCCGGTGCCGAAGCTGTTGATGCCAAGATCGCAGACGCCGCGCTCGCTCGGCTTGAAGTCGATAAGATCGGCCTCGATTCCATGGATCGGCGTTACCTGATGTGTATTGCCGAAAACTATGTCGGTGGCCCGGTGGGCGTGGATACGCTGGCCGCTGCATTGTCGGAACAGCGAGACGCGATAGAAGAAGTGATCGAACCGTTCTTGCTGCAATCCGGTCTGCTGCAACGTACACCTCGTGGCCGTATGCTGACTCTCAACGCCTATCGGCATCTCGGGGTGTCGGCACCGAAAGGACATGATTCCCAGCTCGATCTTTTGTCCTCGGCCGGAGATGAAGATGACTGATTTGAGGGGTGATCATGTCTTTTTCGTCCGCGTCTATTACGAGGATACGGATGCTGGTGGCGTGGTTTATCATAGCAATTATCTCCGCTTCGCCGAGCGGGCGCGTACCGAATTTTTGCGCGAAGCCGGGATAGATCACATCACGCAAATGGCGGAAAACGGTCTGATGTTTGCCGTGCGCCGTTGCGAGGCCGAATACGTGAAACCGGCGCATCTCGACGATGCCCTGGAAATCCGTACGCGGTGCTTAGAAGCGACCGGCGCCAGCTTCTGGCTAGAACAATTGGTTCAGCGTGCTGGCGAAACACTAGTGGAGATGAAGCTGCGGCTTGTCTGCCTAAAGGCCGACGGCCGTCCAGCGCGGTTGCCCAACAATCTGAGAGCGATGCTCGGTACAGGCATCGCATCAATGACATAACAACAGGCTACCAACGGATTTAAGAATGGAGCAAACAGCAATACAGTCCGCCGCTCTCGCAGGGTCAGTCCATGCCGACATGTCGATCTGGGGCCTGTTCATGCAAGCCGACTTAATCGTCAAGGCGGTGATGATCGGATTACTCCTCGCCTCTTTCTGGTGCTGGGCGATCATCTTTGAAAAGATCATTCGCATGCGCCGTCTGCGTCGCCAGGCCTCGCAGTTCGAGGAGAGTTTCTGGTCAGGCGGATCGCTCGACGATCTGTTCGACAGGATCGGCTCGCGGCCGGTCGATCCGATGTCGGCGATTTTCTCGTCGGCAATGCGCGAGTGGCGGCGCTCGACTTCCCGGAAGGGTGGCGACAGCGAGGCGTCGCATCAGAGCCTGTCGGAACGCATCGACCGGGTTATGCAGATCACGCTTAATCGCGAACTGGAACAGCTCGAACGCTACATGACGTTTCTGGCGTCGGTCGGATCGACTGCGCCGTTCGTTGGGCTGTTCGGCACGGTGTGGGGTATCATGAACAGTTTCACCGCGATAGCAGTGTCAAAAAATACGTCGCTGGCGGTTGTCGCGCCCGGTATTGCCGAGGCCCTGTTCGCCACAGCGCTGGGATTGGTCGCCGCGATCCCGGCGGTGATCGCCTATAACAAGCTGTCAACTGACATCAATCTCTACGCCGGGCGGCTCGAAGCATTCGCCGGCGAATTTGGTGCCATTCTATCCCGACAAGCAGAACATGAGGGGTAGCCGGAGATGGCCATGATGTCAGGTAACGGGGGAGGACGCGGCCGCAGCCGCGGGCGTGGTGGCCATATCCCTATGAGCGATATTAACGTCACACCGCTGGTTGATGTGATGCTGGTGCTGCTGGTCGTGTTCATGATTACCGCACCGTTGCTAACCGTCGGTGTGCCTGTAGATCTGCCGAAAACCAACGCGTCCCAAATGGTAGGCCAGGACGAGCCTCTGGTGATTAGCGTCAACGCCAAGGGCGAGGTCTTCCTGCAGGAAACCAAAATTACGCTCGAACAGCTCGTCCCGCGGCTAGAAGCGATTACGCAAAATAAAAAAGACACCCGTATCTTTGTCCGGGGAGATCGCGCGATCGCGTACGGCCAGGTGATGGAGATGATGGGGACGGTGAATCTTGCGGGCTTTACCCGCGTGGCGCTTGTCACCCAGCTGCCGCAGGGCGACGGTGCCGGAGGTAACAAGTGATCGATGCGATACGGCGTTGCCATTTCCGCATTGTTGCACGGCGTGATCGTCGTGCTGATAGTGGTTGGGCTGCCCAGCATCCTGCAATCGGAAAACCAGAAGAACGTGTCGATTGCCGTCGAAATCGTGACACCCGATGTGCTAGCCAAGAAGCCCGCGCCCAAGAAAACGGATCCACCCAAGCCCGCGCTAAAGAAACCACCGCCACCCAAGCCCGAGCTGCCCAAGGCGATCGAGAAACCGACCCCGCCTCGACCCGCACCCGACTCGCCGCCGGCGCCAGAACAGGTGTCCGAAACCAAGGCCGAGCCGTTGCCAAAGCCCAAACCAAAGCCCAAGGCCAAACTGGCGCCCCCAAAACCCAAACCGAAACCCACAGAGGTAAAGGTCGCGTCGAAGACGCCACCGGTGCCGAGACCCAAACGGAGACCGAAACCGCCACGGGACGAATTCCAGTCACTGCTAAAGAACCTTGCCAAGGAGCAGAAACAGCGCAAATCGGATCCACCGAAAAAACAGCAAAAGATCGCCAAACGTGCGCCGGAAAAACAGCAGCGTTCGCCACTGGAACATCGCCGAATCGCGGGCGGGCTGGTGCAGGCGATCAAGCAGCAGATTACGCCCTGCTGGAAAATCCAGGCGGGCGCCAAAGACGCCGTCAAAATGCAGGTCGCGATCCGGATGCGCCTCAATCCCGACGGCTCGTTGGGTGCGGTTCCGCAAATTCAGGACCATGGACGTATTGGCCGAGACCCTTTTTTCCGGGCGGTCGCGGAAAGTGCGTTGCGCGCGTTGCGCGATCCGGCGTGTGCGCCGATCAAGCTGCCCTACGAACATTACGACATTTGGAGAGAAATCGTGTTTACCTTTGATCCCAGGGAAGCGCTCGGACAATGAAACATCTTCGTGAAAAATTACTTGCCCTACGGGCAGCTATTTTTGCCGCCGTCCTTCTGGCTCTTCCAGTCGGGCTCGCGCCGCCGGCAATGGCGCAACTGCAGGTCGATATCACCCGTGGCACGGTCGAACCGCTGCCGATCGCCATACCTGAATTTTTCGGCAAAACACCCCTAGAAATAGAGACGGCGCGCAACATCGCGAACCTGATTTCCGCCGATCTTGCGCGATCCGGCCTGTTCAGGCCGATCGACCGGCGCGCATTCATCCAGCAGGTATCGGCGCTGCGGGTGCAGCCCCGTTTCGGCGATTGGCGCCAGATCAACGCCCAGGCACTCGTGTCTGGCAGCGCCCAGGCCCAGCGAGACGGGCGCCTGAAAGTGGAGTTCCGATTGTGGGATGTGTTCGGCGGCACGCAAATGGCTGGCCTTGCCTATTTTACAACGCCCAACAATTGGAGGCGGGTTGCGCACATCATCGCGGATGAAATCTACAAGCGGATCACCGGCGAAAGCGGCTATTTCGACACTCGCGTAGTTTATATTTCGGAAAGCGGCCCGGCAAATCGCCGGATCAAGCGCTTGTCGATCATGGATCAGGACGGTGCCAATCACCGGTATCTGACGGACGGCCGGGCATTGGTCCTAACCCCCCGGTTTTCGCCCACTGCGCAGGAAATCACCTACTTGTCCTATATGGCGGGCAAACCGCGCGTGTATCTTTATAACATCGATACCGGTCAGCAGGAGATTATCGGCGATTTTCCGGGGATGACATTTGCGCCGCGTTTTTCGCCCGACGGAAATCAGGTCATCATGAGCATGGCCAAGGACGGCAACACCGAGGTCTATACAATGGATCTGCGGACCCGGCGCGTGCGACGCCTGACCCGGCATCCGGCGATTGACACCTCTCCGTCCTACGCGCCCGACGGCCGACGGATCGTGTTCAATTCCGACCGCGGCGGCACTCAGCAACTTTATGTCATGAATGGCAACGGCGGCGGCGCGAAGCGTATCAGTTTCGGCAAGGGCCGCTACGCCACGCCTGTGTGGTCTCCGCGTGGCGATCTGATCGCGTTCACCAAGATGAATCGCGGTACGTTTTCGATCGGTGTCATGCAGCCGGATGGTAAGGCCGAACGTATCCTCGCCAATGGTTTTCTGGTCGAAGGCCCGACCTGGGCACCAAACGGAAGGGTGCTGATGTTTTTCCGCGAGGAACGCCGTCAGGGGTCCCGGGCGAGCACCGCGCGGCTTTATTCGATCGATCTGACCGGGCATAACGAACGTCAGATCACGACTCCACAAGGGGCCTCCGATCCTGCCTGGTCTCCGCTGGTAAAATAATCATGACTTGCGACCGAATCACTTTTTGTTCGAAACTGCCGGTTGCTTTGCCATACGACTTTGATGGATCGTGTGGTTTTATGATGCCACAACGAACCAGAGCGACCTTGCCGCCGAAAAAAAACCGTAACCTGCCAGACATCCATTGGGGAAAAATCTGATGCGCTTTTCATACGTCGTCTGTGCGTTGGCTGGGCTTGCCCTTGCCGCGTGCGAATCCTCTCCCGAACTGAATTCAACCGCGACCGCTGACGGTTCGTCGAACTCTGGCGCTTCTTCTGCGGGAACCGGTGGTCCCGTGACCAGCGGCGTTGTTTCGCGAGAGGTAACGCAGGCGCCAGGCAGCGTCGAGGATTTCGTCGTTAATGTTGGCGACCGTGTACTGTTCGGTTTTGATCGCTTTGATCTTGCTCCCGATGCCCTTACAACGATAGAGAATCAGGTGGTTTGGCTCAAACGCTATCCTGGTGTTACCATAATGGTCGAGGGTCATGCGGACGAGCGTGGTACGCGTGAATACAACCTGGCGCTTGGAGAACGCCGGGCGAATTCGGTGCGTGATTACATGATAGCTCTTGGGGTAGACCCGAACCGTGTGAAAACGATCTCCTACGGCAAGGAACGCCCAGTCGATCCGGCGTCGAATGAAGACGCGTGGGAACGAAACCGGCGTGCGGTGACGGTGGTCGATGGAACTACCGGCTGAACGACATCGGAACCGACTGCCTTATTTCAGCCATGTTGGGCCGAAATAATTCGCCCAGAGACGGTTTCAACTACGGAGACGGTTTCAACTACAAGGGCAGATCTGCGGCATGACACTCCGGGTGAAATACCCACGCGCAGCGGTTGTGGCAGCGTGCACAGTGCTCGCCTGCCTGATCCCGGTCGGCGTATCGGCTCAGAATCCCGGCATACAGGAACTCCTGAACCGTGTCGATCGCTTGCAGCGCGAACTGACGGCGCTTCAACGCCATGTGTATCAGGATAAAACTGCGCCGGCTAATCCCGGTCAACCGTCTTCCGCTGTGCCTGCCGATCCTCGTATGGCGGCCCGGCATTCAGTCCGTATCGCGCAGCTTGAAAACGAAATCAGCCGCCTCACCGGCCGAATGGAGGAGATCGATTTTGCTCTTAACAGGATCGAGGCGCGTCTGGACAAGCTGGTTGTCGACCTAGATCAGAGATTGACTGCGCTTGAAAGGGGGGGGCGCCGCATTTCCGATGCGGAAACGCCCCTGCCCGTTTCGGTGCCGCCCAATGAGAGCCTAAATCTTCGACCGCTTCCGGAACGGGCACCAGCTCTCACTCCGCCCGCGGCTTCTGCCGTGCCTGTTCCGGCGCCTGCGCGTCCTGTTCCCTCTCAGCCCGGAGTGCTGGGTACTATCCCGAAAGATCTCGCTGTCACGAAGCCCCGTGGGCCGAAAACAGTGTCGAGCGCACCTCCTCCTGCGCGGCCCGCCGACGTGCCGACGGCGTCTGTCGCTCTTTCGGCCGAGACACCTGCGCTGCCCCCCGGGACGCCAAAATCACAATACGACTACGCGCTATCGCTGATGCTTGGGCAGCAGGATTTCGCCGCCGCAGAGCGAGCATTGAAAGCGTTTGTAGAACAGCATCCACAGGATGATCTGGCGGGTAATGCGCAGTATTGGCTTGGCGAAACCTACTATGTACGCAGGAGTTATCAGAACGCGGCGTTCGCGTTCGCAGAGGGGTACCAAAGATACCCCAAAAACAGGAAAGCGCCGGATAGCCTTCTGAAACTCGGTATGTCGCTCAGCCGGATGGGAAAACGAAAAGAGGCGTGCACGGCTTTTTCCCGGTTTCTTTCCAAATATACGAGGGCGAACGACCGCCTGAAGGCGCGCATCGATCGCGAGCGGCGCCAGGCGAAGTGCCGTTGACAGACTGGAGCACGCCCGCCACCTTTTTTGATCCTGATGGACCGGTTACACGGGATGAATTTGCTCAACAGATGACGGTCGCCGGGCCGTTCCCCGCTTCCGCAAGTCTCGCCGTCGCGGTGTCCGGCGGCGCGGACAGCATGTCGATGCTTTTGCTTTTGAGTGACTGGGCAAGGGCGACCGGCAGATCGCTAACCGCGTTAACGGTAGATCACGGATTGCGTCCTGAATCGGCGGATGAGGCCAGGCAGGTCGGCCGTTGGTGCGCATTGCTAGGGGTGTCTCATGAGGTACTGCGCTGGTCGGGCGAAAAGCCGGCGCATCGCGTCCAGGAAGAAGCGCGGCGTGCCCGTTACGATTTGATGGAATCCTGGTGCGCCAAACACGACATCGAAAACCTTTTCGTGGCGCACACCGAGGACGACCAGGCCGAGACATTTTTGTTCCGGATGAGCCGCGGCAGCGGTCCCGCTGGGTTGGCGGCGATGCCTCTGGTGTCCTATCGCGCCCGGGTTCGGGTCATCCGGCCGCTTCTGACAATCGGCCGGCAACGCCTTGAAACGACGTTGAAAGCAGCGGGACAGGCATGGGTGGAAGACCCCGGCAATACCGACCGCCGTTATGCCCGGGTCCGGGTTCGCAATCGTCTGGCAGAACTGGATACTAACGGCATTTCGGCGGCGGCGGTTGCGGGTACCGCGCGCATCTTCGGCCGCCTGCGCGCCGCACGTGAGAATCAGGTTGCTCGGCTGGCCGCAGAGGCTGTGACGATTTACCCTGAGGGGTACGCCGACATCGATCGAATGGCCCTGACCAAGGCCGACCCGGAAATTGCAATGCTTTTGACGTCGGCCCTGATCGCCCAAACTGGTGGCCGGGAATTTGCCCCTAAACGCGCACGCACCGCGAGTTTATTCCGTGCTCTGATTGTCGGTCCGGAGACAATCACCCGCACTTTGGGCGGCTGTGTGATATCGGCCTCTGCTGCGCGTGTTCGATTGTGGCGGGAACCCGGGACCATTTCGCATGAAATCCCCATTTCCGGTGGGATGTCCGCCATTTGGGATCGGCGTTTTCTTGTTACCCTCAGGTCCGCTTCACGTAGGGCAGCCGTGTCCGTTTCAGCGCTCGGCCGGGGCGGCTGGGAGGCGATCGCTGCTGATATCGGCAGCGATTTCAGACACATTCCCGGACCGGTCCGCTACGGATTGCCGGCAATCCGCAGGGAAGGCTACATTCTGCAGGTGTGGCATCTTGACTACCGTTCTTCCCGGATTTCTGAAAATATCATGGAAAATGCGGTATTCAAGGTCCGATCGCCGTTTTCGGGACCGCCGTTTTGGGTTGCTTAACCGGTGTATAGCACTATGTATGTAGCACGAATGCCATAAGAGTACGTGACGGGATTACAGCGTGCGAGCTGTACCCGTCGAGCTTCAGGATACAGGATCATTGAACAACTTCGGTAAAAACATAGCCCTCTGGGTGATTATTCTTCTTCTGCTGTTTGCGCTGTTCAATCTGTTCCAGCAGCCGTCGGGCCGTAGCAACCAATCGGGTATTCCCTACTCCACCTTCCTCGCCGATGTTGAGGGCGGCCAGATCGAAACGGTCACGATTAAGGGCCGGTCTATTTCCGGCGTGCGCAAGGACGGTCGCTCATTCTCGACCTACGCGCCGAACGACCCCAATTTGATCGAGAAGCTCGACAAAACCGGTGTCGTAATTGACGCCGCGCCGGCCGACGACGGATCCCCGTCGCTGCTAAACATCCTGATCTCTTGGTTCCCAATGCTGTTGCTGATCGGGGTCTGGATTTTCTTTATGCGGCAGATGCAGGGTGGCGGCGGCAAGGCTATGGGCTTCGGCAAGTCCAAGGCACGTCTGCTGACGGAACGTTCCGGCCGCGTCACTTTCGAAGACGTTGCGGGTATAGAGGAAGCGAAACAGGAACTAGAAGAAGTCGTCGAATTCCTGCGCGATCCACAGAAATTCCAGCGCCTCGGCGGTAAGATACCCAAGGGGGTCCTGCTGGTTGGTCCGCCCGGGACCGGTAAAACGCTGCTTGCCCGCGCTATTGCCGGCGAGGCGAATGTGCCCTTCTTTACAATCTCCGGTTCAGATTTCGTCGAGATGTTCGTCGGCGTCGGCGCCAGCCGAGTTCGCGACATGTTCGAACAGGGCAAGAAAAATGCGCCCTGCATTATATTCATCGACGAAATCGACGCCGTCGGTCGCCACCGTGGCGCCGGTCTGGGTGGCGGCAACGACGAGCGCGAACAGACGCTGAACCAGCTGCTGGTCGAAATGGACGGTTTCGAGGCCAATGAGGGCGTGATCCTGATTGCTGCGACTAACCGTCCCGACGTGCTCGATCCCGCCTTGCTGCGTCCCGGCCGCTTCGACCGTCAGGTCGTGGTACCCAACCCCGACGTGCTGGGCCGAGAACAGATCCTAAAGGTTCACATGAAAAAAGTACCGTTGGCGCCGGATGTGGATGCCCGGGTCATAGCCCGCGGCACGCCCGGTTTCTCCGGTGCAGATCTTGCAAACCTCGTGAACGAGGCGGCACTTCTGGCTGCGCGAAAGAATAAGCGCCTGGTCACAATGGCTGAATTCGAAGACGCCAAGGATAAGGTGATGATGGGCGCCGAACGTCGGTCCATGGTCATGACTGAGGACGAGAAAAAGCTTACCGCATATCATGAGGCTGGCCATGCACTGGTGGCACTGTCCGTACCGAAACACGATCCGCTGCACAAGGTTACGATCATTCCGCGCGGTCGTGCGCTAGGGGTCACGATGTCATTGCCCGAAAGAGACAAGTATTCGATGACCAAGGTGGAAATGACTTCGAAACTAGCGATGATGTTTGGTGGCCGCGTGGCCGAGGAGCTGATTTTCGGCGAAGAAAATGTCACCACCGGCGCTGGAAACGACATCCAGCAGGCGACCGGACTTGCTCGCAGCATGGTGACCGAATACGGATTTTCCGAGAAACTCGGCCCGCTGCGGTACTCCGCCAACGAAGAAGAGGTTTTTCTAGGTCATTCCGTGACGCAGCAGAAAAATATGTCGGACCAGACAGCTGACATGATCGATTCCGAAGTCCGTGGATTAATTGAGGAAGCCGAACAGACGGCGCGCCGGATTCTGATGGAACGCAATGAAGATCTGGAGAAGATTGCACAGGCGTTGTTGGAGTTCGAAAATCTCTCGGGCGATGAAATCGATTCGCTACTGAAGGGAGAGGACATTATCCGGCCGTCGACCGACGATCCGCCCAGCGGTGAGGGACGTAAATCGTCGGTGCCGACGTCGGGTAAGCGGAAACGCGGCGATGAGGGTTCCGGCGGCATGGAACCAGAGCCGCAGCCCGGCACCTGACGGGCCGCAGGCCCGGCGATTGCTTTGAACGAGACCAGAAACGGCCCCGGCTCCGACAGGGGTCGTTTAGAGCCCGGGGCGGTAATTAATCCCGTTGGTCTGATGGGCGGTGCGGCGGCCAAGATGGCAATTGACGCAGGCGTGGCGTTCCCGATAGCCGGCGGTCCAATGGCATTTACCCACAAAGAAATTCTGCAACTTGATGATACCGGAGCGATCGTTGCGCATCTGTCGCCGGTCACGGACGGATCGGTCGAGTTAAAGGATATAACTGAAACTAGGAACATTTTTGCCGGTCGAGATCTTGCGCGTCCGCTGATTATGGGGGTGGTCAACGTCACGCCCGACAGTTTTTCGGATGGCGGCGTTCACGCGGATCCGAAGAAGGCGATTGTCCACGCCCTGTCCCTCATCGACGCTGGTTCGGATATCCTTGATATCGGTGGCGAGTCCACACGCCCCGGTGCGGCGCCCGTCGATATCACCGAGGAGTGCGACCGGATCCTGCCGGTGATCGAGGCGGCAGTCGCGGCGGGCGCCACGGTTTCCGTAGATACCCGCCGCGCGGAGACAATGCGGGCCGCGATCGACCATGGAGCCGCGATCGTTAACGACGTTACGGCGCTGGACGGCGATCCGGATTCTCTGGATGCCGTTGCCGAAACGGGCGCTGAAGTCATCCTTATGCACATGCAGGGGAAGCCCGAAACCATGCAGGATGCCCCTAAATATCGTCTCGCTTCTTTCGATGTCTTTCACTGGTTGAGAGCACGGGTAGAGGCGTGCGAGACAGCGGGCATTCCGCGGAGCAGGATAGCCGTCGACCCGGGTATCGGTTTCGGAAAAACGGATGTGCATAATATTGAATTACTGGATCGCGTCGGGCTTTTTCACGGGCTTGGCTGTGCAGTTGCCATCGGCGTGTCGCGCAAAAGCGTCATCGGGCACATTGCGGGAATAGAGAAACCCCGGGACCGTCAAGCGGGGACGTTGGTGGCAACGGCGATTGCGCTCTCCAGGGGGGTGCAGATACACCGGGTCCACGATGTCGCTGCGGCCCGGCAGGCTGTAGCCATCTGGAATTCTCAGTTCGACAACGGGTGAAAATCACGGAGCTTGTTGCTATACATTCCCGTGTTTGCCGGCAATAACAAAATACCGGTACTAGGGAGCTCATTGAGCAATCAGAAATGGTGCGTAATTATTTTGGGACGGACGGCATTCGCGGCAGCGCGAACACCGATCCGATGACCGCGGAGGTCGCCCTCCGCGTTGGCATGGCCGCGGGCCGCATATTCACCCGTGGCGCGCATCGGCATTCAGTGGTGATAGGCAAGGATACCCGGCTGTCTGGCTATATGTTGGAACCGGCCCTGGCAGCCGGATTCGTCTCCATGGGTATGGATGTTATCTTCGTTGGCCCGATGCCCACACCGGCGGTTGCGATGCTGACGCGGTCTTTGCGGGCCGATCTGGGCGTAATGATATCTGCATCGCACAATCCGTTCCACGATAACGGCATCAAGCTGTTCGGACCCGACGGCTACAAGCTGTCGGATGAGACCGAAGAGCAGATCGAGAATATGATCGAGAGCGACATGAGTTCGGATCTGGCTGAATCCGCCTATCTCGGCCGCGCGAAGCGGCTCGACGATGCTGAAGGCCGCTACATCGAATTCGTTAAGAACACGTTCCCCAAGGGACGCCGTCTCGACGGGCTGAAAATCGTGATCGACTGCGCCAACGGGGCCGCCTACAAGGTCGCGCCGACCGCGTTGTGGGAATTGGGCGCCGAGGTCGTCACCTACGGCGTCGAACCCGATGGTTTCAATATCAACAAGCACTGCGGCAGCACCGACACCTCTACCATGTGTCGGATGGTGCGCGAACACGGCGCTGATATCGGTGTTGCACTCGATGGCGATGCCGACCGGGTGCTGATCGCAGACGAAACCGGCACGTTACTAGACGGAGATCAGCTTATGGGGACCGTCGCCGAGTCCTGGTATCGGACAGGCAAGCTGACCGGCGGCGGTATTGTCGCCACGATTATGTCAAATTTGGGTCTGGAACACTATCTGCGCGACATCGGGTTGACGATGGCGCGTACCCAGGTCGGAGACCGCTACGTTGTCGAATACATGCGCGCCCATGGTTTCAATGTCGGCGGCGAACAGTCCGGCCATATCGTGCTTAGCGACTATACCACGACCGGAGACGGCCTAATCGCCGCGTTGGAGGTTCTTGCGGCTTTGGTGGACTCCGATCGGCCTGTAAGCGAAATCGGCCGCCGCTTCTCGCCTCTGCCGCAGGTGCTGGAAAACGTCCGTTTCGGTAGCAGCCCGCCGCTCGAACATGCCACTGTGATAGAGGCCGTCAGCGATGGCGAAGCCCGGTTGAAGGACAGCGGGCGAATCCTGATTCGGAAGTCTGGCACAGAACCCGTCATCCGCGTTATGGCAGAAGGCGAAGACGAGACACTGGTTCAGAGTGTGGTGACTGAGATCGTCACAGCGATCGAACAGGCGTCGGACTGATCGCAGCATGAAAGATGTCAGATGAAGGGACGGGTCCTGATCGTCGCCGGGTCGGATTCCGGTGGCGGAGCCGGTATTCAGGCGGATATCAAGGCGGTGACTGCGTTGCACGGGTTCGCTATGACCGCAGTCACGGCCCTAACAGCGCAGAATACGCTCGGCGTCCATGACGTGTACCCAGTCGATACTGGATTTATCCAGACCCAGATGCATGTTGTTCTCAGCGATCTCGGGGCGGACAGCCTGAAGACCGGTATGCTCCATAGCTCAGCGGTGATCGAAGCCGTGTGCGAGGTTGCCGAGACCGAAGCTTCGGGAATTCCGTTGGTGGTCGATCCTGTGATGGTCGCCAAGGGCGGGGCGGCGCTTCTCGGCATAGAAGCTGTTGCGGTGATGCGCGACCGCCTGTTGCCGCTATCCCGTGTGATTACGCCCAACATTCCGGAGGCCGAAACACTGCTCGGCATGGAAATTGGTACCCTCGATGCCATGAAGAGAGCAGCGGAGCTCTTGATGAAGAAAGGGGCCTCTGCGGTCCTAATTAAAGGCGGTCACATGACCGGCAAAGGTCTGACGGACGTACTGCTGGATGACGACGGTTTTCACCTATTCGAAACCGAACGTGTGGAAACGGTTCACACCCACGGCACCGGGTGCACTATGGCCTCTGCGATTGCTGCGGGAATTGCACAAGATATGCCATTGCCAGCGGCGGTGGGACGGGCCCAGGCCTACGTGGCGGCGGCTATCCGCGGGGCTCCGGGGTACGGGCAGGGGCACGGCCCCATCGACCACGGCCACACGGTACATCCCTTCGCGGTCGACTGACATGACAGCGCGGTTTTCGGGGGCAACCCGACAGTGGTCTGTCCGTTGACCGAATGGAAGCCCGGGCAATTTATGCAGGCCATCGACGCTAAAAACAAACTGTTGGAGACGGATTTTTTCCGCCGAAGGACGAAGTTTACGATTCGCGCTGCTTCCCGCCCTCGCTCCCAGTGGAGCTGTGCGGGAATGCAACACCCGGATCCGCCTTTCTCATCCTGACGCGGATCTCACCGGATACAAAGAAGGTGCGCTTCGCGACCCTCAACGTGCCGCTCGACGTCGTACGCGACTGGGAATGTTTCTTCCCCGATTTTCCCGCTCATCCCCGCGTAGAAGTAGCTAGTCCACCTCAACTCTCGGACGGGCTGGGCGAACCGGACCTGGCAATCGAAACTCGATGTCCGTCAGATATTAGCGCGCGGCAGCAGGCCGGTCTGTAAAGATCGGGGCGACAGGGTCAGTATCGGCGGTATGGCGGTGATATATCTCAGGGGCAGGATAAAGGTCTAGGCTCCGTTCGGGCGTCTTTCGCCGCCGGCCTCAGGTTTATCCGATCTTGCGCGGACCCAACACGCGGTCGCGATCTTCTTTGGAAATCATGTTGGTCAGAACGTCCCGGAAGCCCTGGACCGACTCAGCGCCGGCGTCGCGATATGCGTCAGCAAATCGCTGGCGCTGGCTTTCCGACAGGCGCCGTTCCAGTTCGACGCCCTTTTTCGTCAGTTCCAGCAGTCGCTGACGGCGGTCACGGGTGCCTTCGCGCTGCTCAATAAAACTTTCCCGGACAAGTTGTCCTAGAACGCGTGACAGGCTTTGCTTGGTGATCTTGAGGATGGCGAGCAGTTCGGAGACGTTGATGCCCGGGTTGCGGCCGACGAAGTAAATAACCCGGTGGTGCGCGCGTCCAAATCCGTATTCCGACAGAATGGCGTCCGGTTCCGCAGTGAAGTCGCGATAAGCGAAATACAGTAGCTCGATACCTTGGCGAATGTCCTCTTCGCGCAGGAACAGCGGATTGAAGCCAGAATTTATGTCAGTCATATTGACATATATGCCTTTGAATGTTAGTTACTGCAAGCCTCTTTCGAAACATTATGTCATTAAACGCCCGCGCTGGAGTAATAAACGCATGGTCAACTTCGACGAACAGGATGGCGACATCTGGTACAACGGCAAGCTGGTTCCCTGGAAGGATACCAAGCTGCATGTCCTGTCACACGGTCTTCACTATGCTAGCTGCGTGTTCGAAGGGGAGCGCGTTTATAACGGCGAGGTGTTCAAGCTACGCGAGCACACGCAACGCCTGATACAATCCGGCCAGGAACTTGGTTTCGACATCCCTTATTCGCTGGAAGAATTGGAACAAGCGACGCGAGATACCGTTGCTGCTCAGGGGTACCCCGACGCTTATGTTAGGCCGGTGGCTTGGCGCGGCAGCGAGATGATGGGCGTCTCCGCGCAGGAAACATCTATTAACGTTGCAATCGCAGTCTGGGAATGGCCGTCCTATTTTTCGCCGGAGGCCCGCATGCACGGCATTCGCCTCAAAACCTCCAAATGGCGCCGCCCCGATCCGCAGACTGCGCCGGTCCACGCCAAGGCAGCGGGGCTGTACATGATCTGCACTTTGTCCAAGCACGAGGCCGAAGCAGATGGCTGGGACGATGCGTTGATGCTCGACTGGCGGGGGCAGGTTGCCGAGTCCACCGGCGCTAATATCTTTCTGGTTCAGGACGGAAAGATCCATACGCCAACGCCGGACTGTTTTCTCGATGGTATTACTCGCCGAACCGTTATCGAACTTGCCAGGGCTCATGATATCGACGTCGTCGAACGTGTGATTATGCCGGAAGAATTCGAAAAGACCGACGAAGTCTTCGTTACCGGCACGGCCGCGGAGGTCACACCGGTCGGCCAGGTCGACGAATACAATTTTCAGGTCGGTTCCGTTAGCCGCACGCTGATGGAGGATTATGACGCTCTGGTGCGCGGCGACAACGCGGCGTAGCAGAGAGAGGCTTCAGCCGTCTGTCACCCGTACCCAGCGGTCTGCAGCAACGAAATCCTCCTGGCGTGACTCCACCCATTTTGCGCCCGAGTCCATATCCTCGAGCTTCCAGAACGGTGCATTGGTCTTAAGCCAATCTATAAGGAACTGACAGCTTTCGAGCGATGCCCCGCGATGGGGCGAAGCTGTGACGACAAGGACAATCCGGTCGCCGGGCATCAGTTTTCCGTAGCGGTGGATGATCAGCACGTCCTGCAGATCCCAGCGCTTGCGGGCTTCTGCCTCCAGCCGTTCGAGCTGTTTTTCTGTCATTCCGGGATAGTGTTCCAGCGTCATGGACGTGATGGCCTCGTCGCCCGCGTAATCGCGCACCAGCCCGACGAAGCTGGCAAGCGCGCCGATTTCGGTGTTGCCCTCGGTCATGCGCGCGATTTCCACACCAATGTCGAAATCCTCTCCCTGTACCCGGATCAAGCTATCAGCCTCCGGTCATAGGCGGAAAAAGTGCAACCTCGTCGCCCTCTGCGATGGCAGTATTATGGGGTGCGATTTCTTGGTTGACGGCGGCACGTATCACGTCGGAATCCACAAAAGCGTGTGCATACCCGTCTCCGCGGGATTTCAGCCAGTGGATCAACCCAGCAACGGTGTCGATCCCCGCCGGGAGTTTCAGTTCTTCTTTGCCATGGCCAATACGCGAGCGCACCCAGCCGAAATAAAGTATCTGCATTATCCGAACTCGTTGAAAGGTAGATAATCCACCATGGCTCCAGCCTCCAGACTAGTCAAATCCTCGGGCAATTCCACCAGTCCGTCGGACGCGACCATCGACGTCAGTATGCCGGCACCGTCCTGAGGGAATTTATACACCACCGGGTTGCCGTCGGTATCGGGTTCAAGCCGTACGCGCAGCCACTCGCGACGTCCCAGCTTTTTGTGGATGGGGAAGCCGGTGCGGACCCGGTAAGTGCTCGGTTCAATAAACCTGCAGCCGCCAAGACGCAGAATAGCTGGCCTTGCGAACCGCATGAAAGTAACCAGCACGGCAACCGGGTTACCAGGCAGACCAATAAACGGCACGGTGCCGATCTGTCCCAGCGCTAGCGGGCGGCCCGGCCGAATGGCAAGCCGCCAAAAATGCATATGTCCCAACACATCAACGGCCGCCCGAACGTGATCTTCCTCGCCCGTGGAGACGCCGCCGGAGGTCACAATTAGGTCGTGGTTTTCTGCCGCATTAGCCAGCGTGTAGCGGATGACATCGTAATCATCCGGCAGGATGCCGAGATCGCTCACCGCACATCCCAGCCGGTCCAATGCCGCAGCAACTGAATATCGGTTGGCGTCGTAAATACAACCAGGCGGCAGATCCCCCCCAGTATCGCGTATTTCGTCCCCGGTTGAAAACAGCGCCACGCGGATAGAGTCGTATACCGGCAGCTCGGTTCGGCCGATAGAGGCCGCCAGTCCAATTTCCTGAGGCCGAAGACGAGTGCCGGCGGTCAGAATGACATCGCCTTCGGCAATGTCCTCGCCGGCAAAGCGACGGTTGGCGCCCTGCTTGATCCCCGGCGGGATAATAACGTATCCGTCTTCTTCGCGACAATCTTCCTGCATCAGGACGGTGTCGGCATCCGGCGGCATGGCAGCGCCGGTGAATATACGGATGGTTTCGCCGTCGCCCGGTGGACGGTCGGCGGTTTGGCCCGCCGCGACGCGGCCAATGATTTTAAGTCGGGTGTCGTCGCCCGCAGCAAGGTCGGAGAACCGGACAGCGTATCCGTCGATGGCAGCGTTATCGTGGGGCGGGACGGCCATCTCGGAACGGATGTCTGCTGATAGTATGCGTCCCAAGGCATCCCGCAAGCCCACGTTGGACGATCCGACGACGACGTCGAGGCGGTCGGCCAGCATCTGTAGGGCTTGGTCCGATTTCATTAGTTCACCGCCGAAGGCGAAGCAGTCGTCGCAGAGCTGGGCCATTTCAGACTGCCCCCGCCGAGGGTGATCTCAACCCGCAAAGTTCGGAGATGAAATCGGCGATGGCCGCCGTATCGTTGAGATCAAGCACCGGAAGGGTTAGCCCAGCCACATCTTCGTCCGAGGCCACAGCGATAACCGAATCGTTGCCGGTGCAGATCAGTTCTGCGCCGGTCGATGGGCGATGGACCTCGATTTTTGCGTGTGCGTCGTTTTTGAAGCCTTCCACCAGCACGATGTCGGCTGGCGACATCCGCGCCAATAGTTCGTCCAGCGTCGGTTCTGCCTGGCTCTGATTTTCATGCATTACCGCCCAGCGCTTCGTTGACGAGATGACCACCTCGGCCGCCCCCGCCGCCCTGTGCTCATACGAATCCTTGCCCGGCGTGTCGATGTCGAACAAGTGGTGGGCATGCTTGATCGTGGCCACGCAAAAGCCACGATCGCGGAATTCGGGGATTAGACGGATCACCAGCGAAGTCTTGCCGCTGCCGCTCCATCCGGTGATGCCAATCACGCCTTGGGATCCGACGGAACCGGTCATGACGTTCCCGGCCCGCCTATATGACGCAGCCCCGTACGGAGATAACCGAACCCAGTGATAAGTGTAATGACCGCCGCGGCCCACAATCCAACTTCTCCGATCAGCCGGACAGGAAATGCTTCGGGCACGACGGGATGAGCGGCGTTGCCGACGATCAAAAATCCGATGGCCACCATCTGTACGGTCGTCTTCCCCTTGGCCAGCCGGCTGACCGGCAGACTGACGGCAAATCCCGCTAGATACTCGCGCAGGCCCGAAACAAGAATTTCTCGGCATAGAATGATCACCGCCGGCAGAATGGCGAGTTCAGAAATCTGATCGAAGGCGACCATCATCAGTAATGCCGACGCGACCAGTAGTTTATCGGCGACCGGATCCATAAACGCGCCGAACGCCGACATCTGGCCTCGCGATCGGGCCACATAGCCGTCAAAAAAATCGGTGATGGCCGCCATTACGAACAGGCCGCAGGCAACCCATTGCCCCGCCGCTGACTCCAGAAAAAACAATCCGACGAACACCGGTATCACTGCGACCCGGGATATGGTGAGGATATTTGGCAGCGTGAGTATCATTGGCGAGAGATTTAGCAGAAATCACCCATTAGCAGGAAATTTAGCCATCCACGTTGAAGTAGTCGTATATGCGCCTGGCGACAGTGTGGCTGATCCCGTCGACGGTCTCCAGGTCGGATAGTCCGGCACGGGCGACACTGGTGGCGGATCCGAAATGGTTCAGAAGCGCGCGTTTACGCTTGGCGCCGACGCCCGGGATTTCATCGATGACGGATTTGGCGATGTCTTTGCTACGGCGCGCGCGATGGCTACCTATGGCGAAGCGATGCGCTTCGTCCCGCAGGCGCTGCATGAAGTACAACACCGGGTCCTGCATGGGCAGGGTAAACGGGGTTCTTTCCGGCATGTGAAACCGCTCGCGCCCGGCATCCCGGTCTGGACCCTTGGCGATGGCTACGATCGGTTGGTCGGGGATGCCCAGCTCGTCTATAACTTCCAGCGCAACCGACAGCTGGCCCGGTCCGCCATCGATCATAATCAGGTCGGGCCAGGTATTTCCTGCCCGGTCGGGGTCTTCTCTCAGCGCGCGCGATAAACGCCGGGTCAATACCTCACGCATCATGGCGTAGTCGTCGCCTGAAACCGTGTCGGGATCCTTGATGTTGAATTTGCGATAGGCGTTTTTCTCGAACCCGTCTTCGCCAGACACGATCATGGCACCAAGCGCGTTTGTGCCTGATATGTGGCTATTGTCATAAACCTCGATGCGTTTCGGCGGTGTGTCGAGATCGAACAGCTCCGCAACTCCGTCCAGTAATTTACGCTGGGTCGCACTTTCCGAGAGGCGGCGGGCGAGGGCATCGGAGGCGTTGCGCATGGCGCTTTCGATCAGCGTTCTGCGGGTGCCGCGTTGGGGGCACGAAACCTCCACATTTCGGTCGGCCCGGACGATCAACGCTTTCTTTACGAGCTCTTGATTGGGCAGCTTATGGCTGATCAGGACAAGTTTCGGCGGTTTTTTGTCGGAATAAAACTGGCCAACAAAAGCTTCAAGCACCTCGCCGACATTGATCGCCCTTGCGTGGTTCGGAAAATACGTGCGGGTTCCGTAATTCTGGCCGGCGCGATAGAAGAAGACTTGCACGCACGTCGAACCGCCTTTCTGGTGCGCGGAGATAACATCGGCTTCGTCAATCGATCTGACATTAATGTCCTGATGCGCCTGCACTTGGGTCAGGGCACGGATCCGGTCGCGGTAAATCGCCGCTGTCTCGAAATCCAGCTCTTGGCTGGCATTTTCCATCTTTTTCGAGAGGGCCTGCTGCACGTCTTGGCTGCGACCGCTCAGGAACGCTCGAGCCTGGCCGACAATTTCACCGTATTCATCCGCATCGATCAGGTCGACGCAGGGAGCGGTACAGCGCTTGATCTGGTATTGCAGACAGGGGCGTGTACGTCCGGCGAAGATGCTGTCGGAACAGCTGCGCAGGGGAAAGACCTTTTGCAGGGTATTGAGTGTCCGGTTAACCGCACCCGCAGATGCGAATGGCCCGAAATACTCTCCGTCCTTGTTTCGCGCGCCCCTGTGTTTCATCAATTGTGCCCAGTCTGAATCCGTCCGCAGGAGGATATAGGGAAATGATTTGTCGTCGCGCAGCAAGATGTTGTATCGCGGCCGCAATTGCTTGATCAGATTGCTCTCCAGCAGCAGCGCCTCGACCTCGGTATGAGTACTGACAACCTCCAGCTCGGTCGTGTGTGCCACCATCACGCGGATACGTTCCGGCAGTCCGCGAGGCCGGGTATATGAAGTGACGCGTTTCCTTAGGCTCTTGGCCTTGCCGACATATAGTGGCATGCCAGCGGCATCGGTCATCCGATAAATGCCTGGCCCATTTGGCAGGTGTTTCAGCCGCGAAGAAATTAGCTCCGCGCCGGAAAGAGCAGGCGCATCACTTGAGGTCGCTGTCATGTCTTTATTATAGCGGAACTCCCGCCTGCGGTGAGGCGGCGAAAGATGCCACCACGATGGCGATTCGCCGATAACTGCTTATCCACGGATTTTGTGGATAATGCTGTTCAAAACTGAAACAAATAGATCGGCACCCTGATTGACATACGGGCTGCGACGGGGGCAGACAAGCAGTTGTTTTCCTATAAACCATTGGAACAATTGAAATTAAAAATACAGAAAAGTAATAACTATAAAATTATATTTAAAAAAAGAAAAATTCATTTGATTCCTGTCCTAGGTATACCGTGTGTACAGGCTCAAACAGGACAGCACGAAAAGATATGATCTCTGTTTCTTAATGGTGAGATCGGGTCGTACGTGAGATCTCTATGCCGACGCTGGCCGCATCGGCAAAGACATCCAGCTTTTCTACCCGCACTTTCACGGATTGTACGCCGGGTTCGCTAAGGCAGAGATTGGCGAGTCGTTCTGCAAGCGTCTCGACAAGGTTCACGTGTCCGGCCGTTGCTAGTTCCCGGACCTTCACGATCACGTTCTCGTAGCACAAGACGTTCGAAAGCCGGTCCTCGATGGGGTTCGGAGACTCCAGAACCGCCAAATCCAGGTTGATCCGAATGCGCTGGGTTCCATCTCTTTCGTGCCGGTGCACGCCTATCAGACAGTCCAGCACCAGGTCGTTGATAAAGATGCGCCTCGCTTTTGGAGAGGGTGTCGCTGCGGGATGCGTTGAGACAGGATTGGCTGACATCGTGCTCGCTTTCTATTCCAGTACTGGGGGAGCCTCTGGATCCGGGAAATCCCAACCCAGGTGTTGACCGCCGTCCAGCGCGATCAACTGACCCGTCATAGACGTCGCCGAGAGTATATAGAGCACTCCGTCGGCAATTTCCGTGACCGGCGCAGCCTGGCCCAGCGGCATCCTTGCGGCCTGTCGGGCGAACTGTTCCGCACTTTGCCGGGGGCTCGGCAAAACCGGACCCGGTCCGATCGCGTTGACACGGATAGAGGGTGCCAACGACAAAGCCAGGCTTTGCGTCAGCGCCCAGAGCCCGGCTTTGCTGACAGTGTAAGATAAGAAACCCGGCGGGATATTTTCGACTCGTTGGTCAACGATGTTTACAATATTGCCGGGGACTCCGTCAGGCAGGGTGGTCGCAAAGGCCTGAGACAATCGCAGCGGCGCCCACAGATTTACCGCCATATGAATGTCCCATGAGTCTCGGGTCACCGTTTCCAGTTCGTCACGTTCGAAAACCGAAGCGTTGTTGACTAGGCATGTTACTGGTTCGTATGCCGCTGCCCGGTCCATAAGTTTCCCGATCGAGGTCTCGTCGCTGAGATCGGCACCCGCCGTATACGCGTTTGCTCCGCTGGAGTTTAACTCTTCGCACAACGCCTCCGCCCGGTCCGGAGATTGGAAATAATGTATCCCCACGGTCCAGCCATCTGCCGCAAGCGCGATCGCGATCCCGCGGCCGATCCGCTGTGCTGCGCCGGTGATAAGGACGTTGCCTTTGGGTTTGGACGTCATGCGAGAAAGATGCTCCAAGCCGTTTGTCGGTTCAAGTCGGCATGGCTCACGGCATGGAGCCCGCGATTCCGGTGAACTGTGCTCCTACAAAAGCCACGTAGCCACCGACGAACACCAGACCCACAATCCGTGTCAGTGTTCGGCCGCTCAAAAGGAATGGCAGAATGATGGCGGTCGCCGCCAGCAATATCCATAAATCGATGTTGGCGATTTTGTCCGAGAACGGCAGCGGAACGAATAGCGCTGTCACGCCCGTAATGCCGAACAAGTTGAAGACGTTGCTGCCGAGAACGTTGCCCACGCACACATCCGAGTGTCCCCGATACGCGGCAACGATCGATGTTGCCAGTTCGGGGAGGGACGTGCCGATGGCGACAATGGTCAGCCCGATCACCTCTTCCGGCACGCCGAAGGCGATGGCCAGGTTGGTCGCGCCGTTCACCAGCAATTCGGCACCGACCACAACCGCAAACAACCCGGTAACGGTGATGCCGCATATGTTAATCGTCCGTAGGTGGATGATACTCATTTCTTCAGCTTCTTCGCGGTGCATCTCGGCCGCGGCGTCGTTGCCATTGTTGTCGTGCCAGACGGTAAATCCGATGTAGGACAGAAGAACTGTAAGCATTAAGAGGCCGTGCCAGAAAACGATATAGCCGGTCATGCCCAGTCCTACATAGACAAGGGTCACGGCGCTCATGGCTAGAGCATCCCGCCGCGCGGTGGCGGGCCGTACTGAAAACGGCGCGATTAGCGCCGCGACGCCGAGAATAAGCAAAAGGTTCGCAATGTTGCTGCCAATCACGTTGCCCACGGCTAGGCCGGGCGACCCGACTAGCGCCGCATTCACGCTAACGACCATTTCTGGAAGCGAAGTGCCAAAGCCTACGATCGTCAATCCGACTATCAAAGGCGATACACCCAGCCGCTGTGCCAGGGCGACAGAACCCCGAACGACCGCCTCGCCGCCGAAAAGCAGCAGCGCAAACCCAGCAATGATAAGAAAATAAGTCATTCAGCAGGCAAAATGAGCAAATCGCGACATGGGCAAAGAACCGAAAGAACCTGCTTGGTAACATGCGCTCTTGCTGCGTGCCAAACGGCTGGGCGGCTCTGACGGTTTCAAAGTCATCTTCCATATAGTGTTAAACCCCTATAATTCCACATATCACGGTTACCCGAAGATCAACGCGTGACGACCCGTTCCGATGTATCTGAGACTCTGCCCGGGATGCACTGATTGGCGAATGTTACTATGGGTGCTCCCTGGGGTGTCTCGGGACCTAAAGGTGGCCATGCAGGAGGCGTCATTTTTTGCCGAAACGCTGATCTTTTTGGTTGCGGTGGTTGCCGTTGCGCCAATTTTCCAGCGACTGCGATCCAGCCTGATGCCCGGTTACCTGGCTGCCGGCGTTATTATTGGCTGGCGGTCTTCGATCTGATCAGCGATTCCAAGCAGGTTCATAAAATCGCCGCGCTAGGCGTGGTATTCCTTTTGTTCACCATGGTCCTCGAACTCGACGTCGACCGATGGAAACTGATTCGCGACCGTATCTTCGGTGTCGGCACCGCAAAGGTCGTCGTTACCTCCGTTGTTATCGCATTGACTGCACGGGCGGTCGGGTTTTCCGTGGAAACGTCGACCGCGGCCGCACGGGTGGTCAACCTGCTGCACGCGAGGTTCTCGAACCTGAACATTTACCTGCGCGCCCGCGACAAAGCCCATAAGCTCTGCCTGACCGAAGCTAGCGCAAGTGGCATTGTCAACGGATCCTGCGAGCTCAGCATCCTTCTTGGCGGGGCAGTGCTGCGAGATTGCAGCACCCCCGACGAACAAATCCGCCAGATCGTCCGCGACCACCGGGCTGAGGACTGAGCCCTGCTTTCCTATGTCACCCTGCCGACGGTCCCAGTGGATGAAGAAGCGGTCAAATCCGGCAGGAGCAGGTAAGAGGGTTTACCGTCTCGGCTTGCCGCTCTTTCGTGATTTCCCTGGTTTCCTGTTCCGCCCCGTACGCTTGGCAGCGTCGATCCGGGCCTGCAGGCGGCGGGGGCCGGTCGGTACCCCTAACTCTACGTGTTCGAGGCGGTGGATTTCGTCGCGTAGGCGCGCGGCTTCCTCGAACTCTAGATTGGCGGCCGCTTCGCGCATGCGCTCGTCGAGATCTTTCAGATAGGCCTGTAGGTTGTGGCCGACCAGATTCACTGTGTCTTCGTCGCCGGTCTCGACCGTAAACGAGTCCTGCGAATAGACACTCTCCAGAATGTCGGAAATTTCCTTTATTACGCTTTCTGGCGTTATGCCGTTGGCGACATTGTAGTTCTGCTGCTTTTCCCGCCGCCGGTTGGTCTCGTCGATCGCGTATTGCAGCGAATCGGTCATATTATCAGCGTAAAGAATGACGCGGCCGTCTACGTTGCGAGCGGCGCGGCCGATGGTCTGCACCAGTGACGTGCGCGAGCGCAGAAAGCCCTCCTTGTCGGCGTCGAGTACGGCGACTAGTGCGCATTCCGGTATGTCGAGCCCCTCGCGTAGCAGGTTGATGCCGACCAATACGTCGAACGCGCCCAGACGCAGATCGCGGATGATCTCTATCCGTTCCAGCGTGTCGATGTCGGAATGCAGATATCGTACCCGAATGCCCGCTTCCTGCATGTATTCGGTCAGGTCTTCCGCCATGCGCTTGGTCAGGGTGGTGACCAGCGTGCGGTGGCCTTTCTTCGCGCCCTCCTTGCATTCGTGCAGCAGATCGTCGACCTGGTTTACTACCGGTCGGACGATGCAGACCGGATCGATCAGCCCCGTCGGGCGGATGATCTGTTCGACGAAGATGCCGCCGGTACGGTCCATTTCCCATGGGCCCGGCGTCGCGGACACATAGACCGTCTGTGGCCGCATTGCTTCCCACTCCTCGAACTTCAGCGGTCGGTTGTCGACGCAGGACGGAAGGCGGAAGCCGAATTCCGCCAGCGTTGATTTCCGATTGAAGTCACCTTTGAACATGCCGCCGATCTGCGGTACGGTGACGTGGGACTCGTCGACTATCAGCAGCGCGTCGTCGGGAATATATTCGAACAGGGTCGGAGGCGGTTCGCCGGGCGCCCGACCGGTTAGGAAACGGGAATAATTCTCAATCCCGGAACAATGCCCGGTGGTTTCCAGCATCTCGAGGTCGAAATTAGTGCGTTGTTCTAGCCTCTGTGCCTCCAGCAGCTTGTTGTTGGCTTCAAGCTCGGCCAGGCGGCCTTTCAGTTCCAATTTGATCAGGTTTATGGCCTGCTGCACGGTTGGGCGGGGCGTGACGTAGTGCGAATTCGCATAGACCGTTACCTGATCCAGCTTGGCAACACGCTCGCCTGTCAGAGGATCGAATTCGTGGATTTCCTCGATCTCGTCGCCGAAGAAAGACAGCCGCCAGGCACGGTCTTCGTAATGGGCCGGGAAAATCTCGACGCTGTCGCCGCGTACCCGAAATGCGCCGCGAATGAAATTCTGGTCGTTGCGCCGGTATTGCAGGGCAACGAAGCGCTGCAGTAGATCGGCGATCACCGCGGTGTCGCCGACTTTCAGCGGAATGGTCATCGACTGATATGATTCGAGGCTGCCTATACCGTAGATGCAAGATACACTGGCGACGATGACGACATCTCGCCGCTCGAGGAGCGCCCGCGTCGCAGCGTGGCGCATGCGGTCGATCTGTTCGTTGATCGACGCGTCCTTCTCAATATAGGTGTCGGAGCGCGGGACGTACGCTTCTGGCTGGTAGTAATCGTAATAGGAAACGAAATATTCGACCGAATTATTCGGGAAAAACGACTTCATCTCGCCGTAGAGCTGAGCTGCCAGCGTCTTGTTCGGCGCTAACACGATGGTCGGCCGTCCGATCTCCCGGATGACATGTGCCATGGTGAAGGTCTTGCCCGACCCGGTGACCCCCAGCAGGACCTGATCCTTCTCGTGCGCGGAGATCCCCTCTAACAGTTCGGCTATGGCCTTCGGCTGATCGCCTGCTGGCGTGAAATCCGACACGATTTCAAACGGCGTGCTGTCATCAGGTTCAGGCAGGGACGGGCGGTCGGTGATAACGGTGCTCATAGGGTGTAATATGGCGGTATAAGGCTGGAAATTCCACTTCGGGGAACTGTTGCCGGCCTTTCGCCCCCTCCACCCCCCTCAAAGGGGTGTGAATTGCGTAAACTGGCAGTTTGCCTATATCCTGAAGATAATGATGAAGAGACGGACCTTTCTGTTTTCTCTTGCCGCAGGGGGCGGCGTGCTGGCGTTCGCCGCGTTATGTCCCGCTAGTGAGGAAACCGGGGCGGAAACGTTCGAATTCATGCTGAGCGACGCAGAATGGCGCGAACGCCTGAGCGAAGACGCGTACGCGGTGCTGAGGCATGAAGCGACCGAACGGCCGTATACCAGCATGCTGCTTCACGAGAAGCGCGCCGGCACCTACATCTGCGCCGGTTGCGATCGGCCTCTGTATTCGTCCAGTGCCAAGTTCAACAGCGGCACCGGTTGGCCCAGTTTTTTTGAGGCGCTGCCCAACGCCGTCGGCACCAAAACCGACTACAAGCTTTTAATGTCCCGTATCGAGGTGCATTGCCGTCGCTGTGGCGGCCACCTCGGTCATTTGTTCGACGACGGCCCGGCGCCGACCGGCAAGCGTCACTGCATCAACGGTGTCGCGATGGGGTTCCGCCCTGCAGACACAGCCTGATCGCGATGCTGGCCGGACCGGTCAGTCGCTTTCAGCGTCTAAATCGATCGGCACGCCGAAAGCGCGTTTCGACGTGCGGATGCCGAGCGCCGATTTAACGACACTTACATTCGGGGCCGGGGTCAGATTGGTCGTCAGGAATTTCTGATAGGCGTCCCAGTCCGAGGCGACGATCTTCAGTAGAAAATCGGTTTCTCCCGCTAGCATGTGGCATT
Source organism: Alphaproteobacteria bacterium UBA7314 (assembly GCA_002471575.1). Taxonomy (GTDB): domain Bacteria; phylum Pseudomonadota; class Alphaproteobacteria; order MPNO01; family UBA830; genus UBA830. Next base: position 83,801 of record DKQG01000034.1, read on the forward strand.
CGCGCACTTCCGGCCACTGCGAGACCCTTTCCTCGAATGCAACCAGATCGGCTTCTGCTTGACTGTGCAGCCCGACATTTGCGAACACCGTGACGCCGAAGCCCAGCGCTTCAGTATCGATATCGGCGTGATAGCCGCGAATGCAGCCGGTGTCTTCCAGCATCCGCACACGGCGCAGGCAAGGCGGTGGCGATATCCCTGCATTCTTCGCCAGGTCGACATTGGTCATGCGCCCGTTGTCCTGCAGGTTGCGTAGAATTTTAAGGTCGATCTTGTCGAGTTTGAGTCTGGCCATTGCTCGAAATTCCGCTTATTTCAATGCGCGGATTGCCCGCCTGTCCGATAATGCGAAATTATATTCTAAAGAATGATAATTATATTTCAAACCTGCGACACGAGAGGGGCGGAATGACCGGCTTGTCCACTGCAAATGTCTGGGTTCTGACGGATAGCAAGGCAGGACATAAAAACCAGTGCCTAGGACTCGCATCGGTACTGGGCGTTGAACCGGTTGTGAAGCGTTTAAGTCCCGGGTTTCCATGGTCTAAGCTACCGCCCCAGTTGTGGTTTAATCCCTTGCGTGCCGCCTATCCGGATGGCAGCCAGTTACAGCCGCCATGGCCAAACCTGGTGATTGCGGCCGGGCGGCAAACAGTGGCCCCGGCGCTGGCCATTAAACGGGCCAGTGCAGGGCAGACATTCTTGGTCCAGGTGCAGGACCCGGTCGCCCGCCGAGACCGGTTCGACGTTATCGCAGCGCCACGTCACGACGGGCTGACTGGTGGGAATGTGATCCAGACATCTGGCGCTCTGACAGGCATCACGGAAGCTGCCCTGACCGACGCTGGCGAGCATTTCGCGGACACTTTGGCGATTCTGCCGCGGCCGTTGGTTGCCGTGCTGGTTGGCGGTTCTAACGGAAAATACAGAATGACCGATCGGGCGATGACGGATCTCGCCGAAGGTCTCCAACGCCTATCCGGCGACTACGGCGCGGGTCTCGCCATCACCGCGTCGCGGCGCACCGGCAAAGAAAACGAGGCCCGTCTGCGCGGTGGTCTTGCAGGGACGGCCTGCTGGTTCTGGGACGGGCAGGGCGACAACCCGTATCTGGGCCTGTTAGCGCTGGCGGACGCGATCGTGGTAACCGCCGATTCGGTTTCAATGGTGTCGGATGCTTGTTCCACAGGCAAACCCGTCTACGTGGCTGAACTGGAGGGCGGATCCGGCAAATTCGACCGTTTTCATGCCTGTCTGCGGGACCAGGGCATGACGCGGATATTCGACGGGACGCTCGACAGGTGGACTTACGATGCGTTGTGCGACACGGAATACGTCGCTGAGGAAGTCATGCGTCGTTACGCCGGATTTGCCTCAGCGCGCGCCGCGTCCTAGAAATTGTAAAATAGATGACACAACATCCACAGGAACGCCAAATGGCCGAAACGAATCATTCAAAAGTACTCATCATCGGTTCCGGTCCCGCAGGCTATACGGCGGCGGTTTATACCGCACGCGCCTCACTGGCGCCGACGCTGATCACCGGCATGGAGGTTGGCGGCCAGATGAGTATCACCACCGATGTTGAAAATTATCCCGGCTTCGCCGACGTGATTCAAGGGCCATGGCTGATGGAGCAGATGCATGCCCAGGCGGAACATGTCGGCACCAGGATGATCAATGACCTGATCGTCGACGTCAATTTCACGCAACGGCCGTTTGTTTGTAGGGGGGATTCTGGCGACACATACTCGGCGGACTCGATCATCATTTCGACCGGCGCGCAGGCGCGTTGGCTGGGACTGGAAACGGAACAGAAGTTTCAAGGCTTTGGCGTATCCGCCTGCGCGACCTGTGACGGCTTTTTCTATCGCGAAAAAGAAGTCGCGGTGGTCGGCGGCGGTAATACCGCGGTTGAGGAGGCGCTATACCTGACCAACCATGCGACCAAAGTGACCCTGATCCATCGCCGCGACTCCCTGAGGTCGGAGAAAATCCTCTCCGACCGTCTGATGGTCCATGATCAGATCGAGGTGATCTGGGACACGGTTGTGGAAGAAGTGGTTGGCGATGACGATCCTCTGGGCGTGACGGGTCTGAAACTACGCAATGTCAAAACCGACACCGTATCGGACCTGCCGGTCCATGGCTTATTTATTGCTATAGGCCACGACCCTGCGACCAAGTTGTTCAAGGGCAAGGTCGATATGGACGACGAGGGCTATATCACCACGGCCCCTGATTCAACGCGCACCAGCGTCGAGGGCGTTTTCGCGGCGGGCGATGTGCAGGACAAGACATATCGACAGGCGGTAACGGCCGCTGGCACGGGCTGCATGGCGGCGCTGGAGGCGGAAAAATTCATTGCCGAGCTCGAAAGCGGCGCAGCGCAAGCGGCAGAATAGGCTGAAACCGGACGTCGGGTTATGGATTGGGATAAGCTGAGGGTATTTCATGCCGTCGCCGAGGCCGGCAGTTTCACCCACGCGGGTGAAATTCTGAACCTGTCGCAATCGTCGGTCAGTCGGCAGGTTTCATCGTTGGAACAAAGCCTCAACGTGCCGTTGTTTCATCGCCATGCGCGTGGTTTGAAACTAACGGAAACCGGCGAAACGTTGTATGCAACAGCAAAGGATGTGTTCGCCAAGGTGGCGATCGCGGAGTCGCTGGTATCTGAGTCCCGGGACAAGCCGCAAGGCCCGTTGCGTATCACGACCACAGTAGCGTTCGGGTCGATTTGGCTGACCGAGCGGCTGAAGGAATTTATAGAACATTATCCCGATATCCAGGTAACACTGATCGTCGCCGAGGATGAGCTAGATCTTAGCATGGGCGAGGCCGACGTTGCCATCCGCATGACGCCGCCGACCCAAGGTGATCTGGTACGACGGCCACTATTGGCAATGCATCACCGCGTGTTCGCGTCGCCGGTTTATCTGAAAGATTATGGCACGCCGCGCGGTGTCGGCGATCTCGATTCGCATCAGATCATTGCCTATGACGGTTCTTTCCATCAGCCGTTCACCGATATCAATTGGCTGATGGCGGCCGGCCGAGATGAAGACGATGTGCGGGAGCCCGTTCTGCGAGTAAATAACATCTATGCAATGTTCCGCGCGGCGGCAAGTGGTCTTGGTATCGCATCCCTGCCGGATTATATGGGGCAGCTTGCCCATGACCTTGTGCCCATCATGCCGGAATTGGAAGGACCGAAATTCGACGTCTATCTCGTGTATCCGGAAGAACTGCGACACTCTCAACGGATCGTCGCGTTCCGGGATTTCCTCCTCCGCAGTATCAGCGCCAGACGCAAATAACCTTTTAGGTTCAACTCATTGCGGTTATGCGGATTTTGCATAGCTGATTTTCCAAACGGGCAATTCAAATTCGCTTAAGTGAGATCTATTTTTTTGATGATGGCGGTAGATCGACAGAGATCATCCGTCAGCGCTGGGTCTCCCAGCCGAGGGTTCCCGAGAATCTGGATCTTTTGATTTCGACTCCCGGTTATCCTACGTCTCCCAGACGTGAAGCCTCCCTGTTAAACTTGCCCGGTGCTTTTGCACCGGGCTTTTTCTTGTGCGTTGGGCCTTGGCCAGAACGCGCCAATAGGCGAAACTTCGACTGAACCGGCTTAAACAAACTAGGGGCCGGATCTGAGAATCTACGAAATAGGGATATCCAGCATGAATAAGGTTTACGGCTCCGCCGCGGAAGCGCTGGAGGGCGCCCTACACGATGGCATGACCATCGCTGCGGGCGGCTTCGGTCTGTGCGGCATACCGGAACTGCTGATCGCGGCGATCCGTGATGCCGGTACCAAGAGTCTGACAGTTGCATCCAACAATGCCGGGGTTGACGACTTCGGGCTCGGACTGCTTCTAGCGACTAAGCAGGTCAAAAAAATGGTGTCGTCCTACGTAGGAGAGAACGCCGAATTCATGCGCCAGTTTCTGGCCGGGGAGCTGGAACTGGAATTCAATCCGCAAGGCACGCTGGCGGAACGTATGCGTGCCGGCGGGGCGGGAATTCCAGGCTTCTACACCAAAACCGGCGTTGGCACGGTGATCGCAGAGGGTAAAGAAGAAAAGGATTTTGACGGCGAAACCTACATCCTTGAACGTGGACTCGTCGCGGATCTTGCCATCGTGAAGGCCTGGAAAGGTGACGAACAGGGCAACCTGATTTATCGAAAGACCGCGCGGAACTTCAATCCGCCGGCCGCGACCTGCGGCAAGATCTGCATCGCCGAGGTCGAAGAAATCGTGACCACCGGGTCGCTCGATCCCGATCTTATTCACACGCCGGGCATCTACGTGCACCGGATCATCCAGGGCGAGCATGAGAAGCGCATCGAACAGCGCACCTTGCGCGCGGCTTAGTTTCATACGCAGACGTTCAGACGCACTGGCCCTCTGCCCCTCCCAGCCATCCATAGAGATCAACCCCCCATAGAGAAATACGGGCGGTGACCGGGAAGGGGAGCGGGCTCGCACAAGAGATACCGACTAAGAGGAGGCATTAATATGTGGGACCGTAACCAGATGGCCGAACGGGCTGCGCAGGAGCTGCAGGACGGATGGTACGTCAATCTTGGCATCGGTATTCCGACGCTGGTTAGCAACTACATTCCGGACGGCGTCGACGTTACGCTGCAGTCGGAAAACGGTATGCTTGGCATCGGCCCGTTCCCGAAGGAGAACGAAATCGACGCCGACGTAATTAATGCCGGTAAGCAGACCGTAACCGAGATGGGCCGAACGTCCTATTTCGGCAGCGACCAGTCCTTCGCGATGATCCGCGGTGGTAAGATCAATATGGCGATCCTCGGCGCGATGGAAGTCGCCGAAAACGGCGATCTGGCGAACTGGATGATTCCGGGTAAATTGGTCAAGGGCATGGGCGGTGCGATGGATCTCGTCGCCGGCGTCGGCCGGGTGATTGTTGTAATGGATCACACGTCGAAGGATGGCAGCTCTAAGCTGCTGAAGGAATGCACGTTGCCGCTGACAGGTCGTTCGGTCGTCGACCGCATAATCACCAACCTCGGGGTTTTCGACGTGGTCGACGGCGGGCTGAATCTAGTAGAACTGGCTGACGGGGTGTTAGAGGATGAGGTTAAGGAAGCCACCGAGGCGACGCTGGTTTAGCGGGCATCTCCAAAGATGCCGATCCTGCCAGTATCGTCTCGGAGGCGACGTTTTTGAAAAGCGCGCGGCGATTTGGGCAATCGGCCTCGTGCATTAATGCGGGCTAAGGAAGTTCCTTGGTCTGTTTGGATCGTGTCAGCAGGTCTTGTCTCCGAGCACAGTCGTTCACGGGAACATCAGCTGCCAGACTCTCGTTTCTAATCGATTAGTTGGGGCGGTGTGCCTGCTATTTGTATCGCACGCCCATGATTTCGTAAGACTTGGTGCCGCCGGGCGTCGTGACCTCGACGGAGTCGCCCACGGTTTTGCCGATCATAGCGCGGGCCATGGGCGAGGTAACTGACAGCTTGCCGGCTTTGATGTCTGCTTCGTGCTCTCCGACGATCTGATAGGCCGATTTCTCGTCGGTGTCCTCGTCCTCGACCTTCACGGTGGCCCCGAACTTGATGGCCTTGCCCTTGATCGCTGAGACGTCAATCACTTCGGCGCGGCTCAACAAATCCTCAATGACACCGACGCGGCCTTCGATAAAGGCCTGCCGCTCGCGCGCGGCGTGATACTCGGCGTTTTCCGAGAGATCGCCGTGTTCGCGAGCGGCCGCGATGGCTTTAATCACGTCAGGGCGTTCAGTCGCTTTCAGGCGTTTCAGCTCCGTTTCAAGGTCGGTGAAGCCCTGAAGAGTCATCGGTGCTTTTTCCATCGTCCTGTGTCCTTTGCACAAAAAGACCGTAACCCGCAGACAGACGTTTTAGAGAACGACGTCTGCGGTGTCTGGATCAGGTTGCTGCTAAAATAGATTATGTAAAATAAGACTGCAGCGGCGCAACTTCAAGTCCACCGGCACGCATCGCCGAAATAGCTTCCACAGCGGCTTTCGCGCCTGCCACGGTAGTATAGTAGGGTATTTTCCGCACCAGAGCTGACCGGCGGAGCTCGTAGGAGTCGGCAATCGCCTTCGCCCCTTCGGTGGTGTTGAACACCAGTTGGACGTTACCGGATATCATCGAATCGACGATGTGGGGTCGCCCTTCGTGCACTTTCTTGACTAGTTCGGTCTCTACGCCCGCCGCATTAAGGGCCTCCGCGGTGCCCCCCGTGGCGACGAGAGAAAAACCCATGGCCTTCAGCCTGCGGCCGAGGTCGACCATTGCGTCCTTGTCGCGGTCGCGGACGGAAATGAACACGGTACCGTCCTGTGGAACCGAAGTGCCGCTGCCGAGCTGGGATTTGGCGAAGGCAAGCCCGAAATCGGTATCGATGCCCATAACTTCGCCGGTTGATTTCATTTCCGGACCTAGAATGATGTCGACGCCGGGGAACTTGGCGAAAGGGAACACGGCTTCCTTGACCGCGATATGATCGCCGGTAGTTTCGGCCGGGTAGGTCTTCAACAGATCGACCAGCTTCTCGCCTGCCATAGCGCGGGCTGCGATCTTTGCGATAGGCACGCCGGTCGCTTTGGCGACGAAGGGAACCGTACGGCTGGCGCGCGGGTTGACCTCCAGAATATAGACCGTGTCGTCTTTGATGGCGTATTGGACGTTCATTAGACCCACGACGCCCAATCCCCGGGCGAGTTTCGCCGTCTGGCGGCGTAGTTCGCCCAGAATGGAATCGGGCAGGGAATAGGGCGGTAGCGAGCAGGCTGAATCGCCGGAATGAATGCCCGCTTCCTCGATGTGTTCCATGATACCCGCAATATGCACGTCGTCGGCGACGTCGCGGATGGCATCGACATCAACCTCGATCGCATCGCGCAAATAGCGATCGATCAGCACCGGGTTGTCGCCCGATACCCGCACCGCGTTGGTGATGTAGTGGGTCAGCCCTGCTTCATCGTGGACAATTTCCATTGCCCGACCACCCAGGACGTAGGACGGGCGGATCACCACTGGGTATCCGATTTCGGTGGCGACGCTTACCGCTTCATCGCCGGTTCGGGCGATCCCGTTGGCCGGCTGCCGAAGATCCAGTTGCCGCAGAAGCGCCTGGAACCTCTCCCGGTCCTCCGCCAGGTCGATGGCGTCGGGGGTGGTGCCGAGAATTGGCACGCCCGCGGCTTCGAGATCGGCTGCGAGCTTCAGCGGCGTCTGGCCGCCGTATTGAAGGATCAAGCCGATGACCTCGCCGGTTTCCTCTTCCTTGCGCACGATTTCTGTCACATCTTCGGCGGTCAACGGCTCGAAATATAACCGGTCCGAGGTGTCGTAATCGGTCGACACAGTTTCCGGATTGCAGTTGACCATGATTGTCTCGTAGCCGGCTTCGTCCAGCGCATAGACCGCGTGTACGCAGCAGTAGTCAAACTCGATCCCCTGACCGATGCGGTTCGGCCCACCTCCGAGGATCATCACCTTCCTGCGGTCCGACGGTTCGGCCTCGCATTCGGCCGGGCCGAAGCCCGCATTCTCGTATGTCGAATACATGTACGGCGTCTGCGACGCGAATTCGGCGGCGCAAGTATCTATGCGCTTGTAGACCGGGCGAACCGAAAGCTCGATCCGCTTGGCGGTAACATCCGCCATTGGCACGCCGGCAAGCTCGGCCAGCCGTTCGTCAGAAAAGCCCATCGCCTTCAAGCCGTGCAGCGCGCGGGTCTCGCTTGGAAGGCCATTTCCTCGAATATCTCTCTCAACGTCCACGATGCCCTCTAGCTGGGCGATGAACCAGGGGTCGAAACCGGATGCCTGATGGATCGCATCGACACCGAGACCGTGGCGTAAAGCCTGAGCGACAACCAGGATGCGGTTGACATTGGGGATGTTCAAGGCGCCAAGGATCGCGCCCTCGTCGATTTCGCCTTCCGTGCCCTCGTCTTCCGAGATCGCACCCGGGATCGCCACCTCGTTCAGCCCGCTCAGCCCCGTTTCCATTGACCGCATGGCCTTTTGCACCGATTCCTGAAACGTGCGGCCAATCGACATGGCCTCGCCGACCGACTTCATCTGCGTGCTCAGCGTCGGCTCGGTCCCGGGGAATTTTTCGAAGGTGAAACGTGGGACCTTGGTGACAACGTAATCGATCGTCGGTTCGAAGGAGGCCGGGGTGACGCCGGTGATATCGTTGTCGAGCTCGTCCAGCGTGTACCCAACGGCGAGCTTGGCCGCGATCTTGGCGATGGGAAAGCCCGTCGCCTTGGATGCCAGGGCTGATGACCGCGACACGCGTGGGTTCATTTCGATGATAATCAGCCGTCCGTCGCGCGGGTTGACCGCGAACTGCACGTTCGAGCCGCCGGTGTCTACGCCGATCTCGCGCAGCACCGCGATCGAGGCGTTGCGCATGATCTGGTATTCCTTATCGGTCAGCGTCAGCGCTGGGGCCACGGTGATGGAATCGCCGGTATGGACGCCCATTGGATCGACGTTTTCGATCGAACAGATGATGATGCAGTTGTCCGCGTGGTCGCGGACGACTTCCATCTCGTATTCCTTCCAACCGATGATCGATTCCTCGACCAACACTTCCGAAGTCGGAGACGCGTCGATGCCGCGGCGGACGATATCTTCGAATTCTTCGCGGTTGTAGGCGACGCCGCCTCCGGTGCCGCCAAGCGTGAAGGACGGGCGGATAATCGCGGGCAGGCCGGTTTCCTCCAGTACTTCCCAGGCTTCGTCCATCGAATGGGCGATGCGACCGCGCGCGCTCTCCAGCCCGATCTTGGTCATTGCCTCTTGGAACAGCTCGCGGTCCTCGGCCTTGTCGATCGACTCTCGCCTGGCCCCGATCAGTTCCACCCCGTGGGCGTCCAGCACGCCCATCTTGGCCAGCGATAGCGCCGTGTTCAGACCGGTCTGCCCGCCCATTGTGGGCAGGATAGCGTCGGGTTTCTCTTTCTCGATGATCTTGGCGACCAGCTCCGGCGTGACGGGTTCCACATAGGTGGCGTCGGCGAATTCCGGATCGGTCATGATCGTCGCTGGGTTCGAATTGACCAGGATGACGCGATAGCCTTCGTCCTTCAGCGCCTTGCAGGCCTGGGTGCCGGAATAATCGAATTCGCAGGCTTGTCCGATGACGATCGGCCCGGCGCCAATGATCAGGATGCTATCGATATCTGCGCGTTTGGGCATACGGTTCGGTCGGCTTCCGGCGCCCACCGGACGGTACCGGATAGGCGGATGGGCGATTCAAAACGGGCGGCTCAATTGTTAGATTGGACCGGGACGTGTTTCTCACGACTCGGGCGCTGAGGCAAGAGGGGAGTGGGACATCATATCCCGAAGCCCGACCGCGAACGCTGCGCGTTCCTCGGCGGATGCCACACCCATGCCTTCGCCGTACTGGTGGCAGTTGCGTTCCACGTCGGCGTTGCCCAGTGTCGTCGATAGTGTCAGATCCTGCTGCATGACTGTGCCCGCCCGGGTGGTCAGGTCTGCGGCGGCGATGAAGCAGCGCCTGCCGTTGTCCGGTTCGGCGTCCATCTGGCGCCGCGCGCGGCGTCGATCTCGAAGCCATACGTCCGCCCCTTCTTGCCGAGGTCGAGTTCGAGCGTGACACCGCGGGAGATTTGACTGCAGAATGATCCAGGGCGGTGAACCAATCGTAAATCCCAAAAACAGCTGGATTTTAATTGTTTTGATCTAACGACCCTTTTCAACTCTGATCGGGCCACCCATATCAAGGTAACGAAAATAGTTGTCCATAAATAAGCCGGGAACAAACGACCTCGTTATGAACGAGAACGAGAGTCCGCGGAGCACGCCGCTTAAGGTTCAACGACTAGAACCGATGGTGGTGTTTTACGTCATGTGGACCACCATCGTCTGTCTTCGCATGGGCTCTCGTCGTCGTTGGGGGGAACTGTTGATCTTACATGTCGGCATAGCTGTCGTCATATTGATTACCGACATAGCCTTTGCGCGATCTGAATCGCAAGGTCATCTTCTCCTGTCCAATTCTGAGTCTAAGTCGCCGGAGAAACATCCGCCGAAAAGTACCGACGGCGACGGTTAATTGCGGTGATGAAAAACACGTCCGGTTCGAAGCCGACGAAACTCTCTTCATTCCCAGAGGAAGGCTGTGCCGTCGTAATCGGGGCTGCAGGGGCGATAGGATCGGCTTTGCATCTGCGCCTGGAAGACGACAAACGGATCAACCAGACTATCGGATTTTCCCGGGCTGAGGAACCACTGATTGAGATCACGTCGGACTCCGCGATTGCTGCTGCCGCGGCGGCAGTCGGTATGTTGGCTCAGCCTGTCCGGCTGGTGATTGACGCCACCGGCTTTCTGCACGGCGGTGGCGTCTATCCCGAAAAGTCACTGGCAGAGATAGACAGCAGGCACATGGCCGAGGCGCTCGCGGTCAATGCCATCGGACCAGCGCTCCTGATGAAACATTTTCTGCCGCTCCTCGCCGAAGAAGGCAAAGCGGTGTTCTGCACGCTGTCCGCCCGTGTCGGCAGCATTACCGACAACCGACTCGGTGGATGGTATAGCTACCGCGCGTCGAAGGCGGCGCTTAATCAATTGGTCCGCACCGCGTCAATCGAACTGAGACGTCGTCGCCCGGAGGCAGTCTGTGTCGCCTACCATCCGGGCACGGTGGACTCGCCTCTGTCCGGACCGTTTCAGAAAACCGGACTCGATGTGCAAACCCCCGACGCTGCGGCTGAGGCATGTCTGTCGGTCCTCGACCGTCTAGCGCCCGCGAATTCCGGTGGGTTTTTCGACTACACCGGTAATTCCGTGCCATGGTGAATTCCAACGTACCTGATGATGAGCGGCCCCGGCTGACCGTGTATTATGATGGCGGCTGCCCGATCTGCGCGCGTGAGATCGGTATGTATCGTACCTGCCGCGGTGCGGACCGGATCGCGTGGGTCGACGCCGACGCAGTGCGCGGAGATACGGTAGCGCCCGGCTTGCCGCGGGATGACGCGTTGGGGCGTTTTCATGTGATCGACAGGTCAGGGCGGGCCTTTTCCGGTGGCGCTGCTTTTTCGGCCCTGTGGAGGGCGCTGCCGGCATTCTCGATGCTGGGCCGAGTCCTGTCCTACTGGCCGTTCTCGATCATGCTTGAAGGCATCTATCGCCTGTTCCTGATACTGCGTCCCCGGCTGAAGCACCTGTTCCAAATGCGCCCGGAACGGAACTGACCCGACTTCATCAGGATTTCGGCAGGCCAAGGGCGCATTCGGCGATGAAATTCAGCACCAGCTGTTGAGAGACCGGCGCCAGATACGGCACCATCACCTTGCGCAGCAGGCATTCGACGTGAAATTCCTTGGCGTATCCCATAACGCCTCGGGCGGCGGTGGCGGCCTTACAGGCATCGAACCCAGCCTCGGCGGCCAGGTATTTCGCCGTATTAGCCTCCACCCCGCAGGGATTTCTTTTGTCGCAGAGCCAAGATGCTTTCATGGCCGTGAGCCAGGCGGCATTCAGCTCAGACCAAGAAATCGCCAGCGGATGCTGGATCGCCTGGTTCTGGCCGATGGGCCGTTAGAACACGTTGCGCTCTTTTGCGTAATCGGCCCGTTCTTCGTCGCCGACGTTCTCACCGTCGTCGTGCTGCTGGCCTGGCGGGAGATCGTGCTGCGGCTGCCGGGTACGATGGGTTAGGGAGCTATCACCCCGCAGGACAGCGACTAGTTGCCCGGCCTCGCCTCAGTCCCGGTCGATCATCTCCATGAACCGGCCGAAAAGGTAATGGCTATCCTGTGGGCCGGGGCTGGCCTCGGGGTGGTACTGGACCGAGAAGACAGGACGACCGTCACTACAGCGAATGCCTTCCAGGCTGCCGTCGAACAGGGACACGTGGCTCACTTCCACGCCGTCGGGCAGGGTCGCCTCGTCGACGACGAAGCCGTGGTTCTGGCTAGTGATCTCCACTTGGCCTGTAGCAAGGTCCTTTACTGGGTGGTTGGCGCCGCGGTGGCCGAGATGCATTTTCTTAGTGCCGGCGCCGAGCGCGAGGCTGAGCAGCTGATGGCCGAGGCAGATGCCGAACATCGGTACGCCGAATTTGATCAGTTGGCGGATCACCGGCACTGCATATTCGCCGGTCGCCGCCGGGTCACCCGGCCCGTTAGAGAGGAAAATACCGTCTGGTTTGTGGCGCAGCACGTCTTCGGCGCTGGCGGTGGCGGGCACCACCGTCACCTTGCAGCCCGCGTCGGCGAGGCAGCGGAGGATGTTGTGCTTGGCGCCGAAATCCATCGCCACCACGTGGCGCTGCGGCGCCGTCTGTGCGCCGTAGCCATCGCGCAGCGCCCAAAGGGTTTCGTCCCAGTCGTATGTCTGGCGGCAGGTGACCTCCTTCGCGAGGTCCATACCTTCGAGGCCTGGCCAGGATTTTGCCGTTTCCAGAAGGCCGGGGAAGGCGAGGTCGCCCGCGAAGTCGGCGGCCGCGCCTGGGATGTCGTTGGCGCCGTCCCCTGTCTCGGCATTGCAGATCACGCCTGTTGGCGCGCCGGAATCACGAATCAGGCGGGTCAGGCGGCGCGTGTCGACCCCTGCGATGCCGACGAGGTTGTGGCTCTTCAGCCAGGCATCCAGATGCTGCGCCGCGCGCCAGTTACTCGGGTGGGTGATTTCGGCGCGGAGGATCAGCCCGCGCGCCGCCGGCGTCGTAGTTTCGCTGTCTTCCGGATTGGCGCCAACGTTACCCACGTGCGGGAACGTGAAGGTGATGATCTGGCCAGCATAGGACGGGTCCGTCAGGATTTCCTGGTAGCCGGTGATCGAAGTGTTGAAACAGACCTCCCCGACGATCGCGCCGCGGGCGCCGATGCCGCGGCCCCACACCACCGAGCCGTCGGCCAGAACCAGCGCGCCGGTCGCACCGCTGGGCGCGGCGGCGGGGAACTCTGCGGTGGCGGAGGAGGTGTCGGCCATGGTCGGGTGTCACGTCGGCGGTTCGAGAAAATCTACAACCGCGTGGGCGCGGAAACGGCGAAATTCTGAGGTTTGATAGACCGTCGCAGCAGACTCGTCAACCGGGACGTTTTTTAAAATATCGTTGTTTATCAGAATCTTGTGAGTTTGGAAGGCGTTTGCCCCTACGGGCGTTTTAGGCTAATGTCTCGCGCTTTCCAGCACTGTGGACAGGACTCCATGATCAGAGACCAGCTCAGCGACGCCCTCAAAACGTCGATGAAGGAAAAGAAGCAGGTCGCCGTCTCGACTCTGCGGCTGATCCAGGCGGCGATCAAGGACCGTGATATCGCGGCACGCTCCAAGGGCGTGGACGATGGCATCTCGGACGAGGAGATCCTGCAGGTACTGCAGACCATGGTCCGCCAGCGCCACGATTCGATCGAGATGTATACAAAGGGTAATCGTGACGAACTTGCCGAGCGTGAGGCGCAGGAAATCGAGGTCATCCAGGGTTTCATGCCGCGCCAGCTCGACGATGCCGAGATGGAGGCCGCGATCGACCAGGTGGTCGACGCCACCGGCGCCGCTTCGATCAAAGACATGGGTAAAGCGATGGGCGCGCTGCGCGAACGCTATGCTGGGCAGATGGATTTCGGCAAGGCCGGGGCGGTGCTTAAGGCCCGTCTGGCGGGCTGACGCAAAGCCTGTTAAATACCGGTTGCGGGGCTGTCGGGGCTCTCCGCGGACCGGTACCCTATAGGAAGAGCTTGATGGCATTCCCGCCCCAGTTTCTTGATGAAATCCGCGCTCGGCTCACATTGTCCGACATCATCGGGCGATCCGTGAAGCTGACCCGCAAGGGCCGCGAATACACTGGCCTTTGCCCCTTTCACAATGAAAAGACACCCTCCTTTACCGTATCAGATGATAAGAACTTCTACCACTGCTTCGGGTGTGGCGCCCATGGTGATGTCATTTCCTATCTTATCGAAAATGACGGGTTATCATTCCCCGATGCGGTAGAGCGACTTGCGGCGGAGGCGGGCCTGGAAGTGCCGGCCTCGACGCCGCAGGAGCGGGAACGGGAACAGCGCCGGGCGGAATTGGTCGACGTTGTCGAGGCGGCGTGCTTGTTCTTTGAGAGCACCCTGTGGGGCGAAGCCGGGCGGCAGGGGCTTGAATATCTGCGCGGTCGCGGACTGACGGACGAGACGATTCGCCGCTTCCGGCTGGGTTTCGCGCCCGCAAGGAATTCGCTGAAGACCGCGATCGTGTCAAACGAGATGCCTGAAGCGATGATGCTGGAGGCCGGACTGATGCGCCGGCCCGACGACGGCCGCTCTCCCTACGATTTTTTCCGCGACCGGGTGATCTTTCCGATCCGCGACGGCAGGGGCAGGCCGATCGCCTTCGGCGGGCGCACCATGGGCGACGGCGAGCCCAAATATCTCAATTCCCCCGACACGCCGCTGTTCGACAAGCGGCGCACGCTGTTTGGCCTCGATACGGCGCGCAAGGCCGCCTACGACTCCGGACGTGTGATCGTTACCGAGGGCTATGTGGACGTCATCGTGCTTGCCCAGGCGGGACTGAATGAGACGGTCGCGCCGCTCGGCACCGCGCTGACCGAGAGCCATATCGCGCAGCTGTGGAAGCTGGCGGATGAGCCGGTGCTCTGCTTCGACGGTGACAAGGCGGGCCTGCGGGCGGCGGGCCGCGCGGCGGAACGGGCGCTGCCGCTGCTGGCGCCGGAAAAATCGCTGCGCTTTGTCACGCTGCCGGAGGGAGAGGATCCAGACAGTTTGGTGTCGGCACAGGGCCCTGCCGCTATCAATGCGCTGATAGACAAGGCTGCTCCGCTGGCTGCCATGGTATGGTCGCTGGAGGCCGAGGGCCGCGACATCGACACGCCCGAACGCATCGCTGGGCTGGAAAAACGCCTCGAGGACCGCGCGCTGTCCATCGCCGACCGCAAGGTCCAGTTCCAGTACCGGAAACTGTTCCGCCAGAAATTAAAGGACATGGTTAACGCGCACCGCGGCGGATCAGGCCGGGGGCGCGGCGGACACAATGGCAGTTTCGGTGGTGCAAGCGGCGGAAATCCTTGGGGAAACAGTCCCCAAAATGCCCGATTTTCGGGGCCTCGGACCGGTCCGGAGGTCCTAAAACGGCGGCTTGAACAGGCCCTACTGGCCTGCGTGATCAACCATCCCGGTCTGTTGGAAACTTTCGACGAAGATTTAGCAATGATTAATGTTTCCGATCCTTTGCTTGACAAGCTGCGGCAGGAAATCTTAAAGGTTCACGCCCTCGCGGAAGAACTTGACTCAACCGGCTTGAAGAACCAGTTGTCTAACCAAGGGAACGGCGAAATTTTGCAGTCTGTGTTGTCATCGGAAGTCTACATTCACGCGGGGTTTGCCCGCGCTGATGCACCTGATGGAGAAGTACGGACGGGTTTCCTAGAAGTTTTGTCGCGGCAGCTTGAGCCGGCGCGGCGAGCGGACCTGGAAGAGGCAAGGCAGTATTATATAAACGACCCGACAGACGAGAATTGGCAACGGTTTGAAAAACTGAAGCTGGATGGACCCGGATTTCGGAGTTCCGAAACGGAATCGTCGCGGTATTCGGGATAGCAAATGGAAAAACGCATCCGTCCACCGAGACGGTGGGGGGCGGAAAGACATTTGATATTAGAGTTCGCTGATATTAGAGTTCGCGCCCGCCCCAGTTGGGTAGGTGCGAGGTAAACTGGGGGACGAACGTCTTATGGCGACCAAGATCAAGGAAACAGAAACCAAGAAGCAGCCCGCGGCGAAGAAAAAGCCCGCGACGAAGACTGCCGCCAAACCGGCCGCGAAAAAGACGGCTACTAAA
>DKQG01000034.1:100022-101645 GCA_002471575.1 Alphaproteobacteria bacterium UBA7314
ACGGCTACTAAATCGGCCGCCAAACCGGCCGCGAGAAAGACGGCTGCCAAACCGGCCTCCAAGAAGGCCGCTGCCTCGAAATCCCCGGCAAAGACCGCCGCCAAAAAACCTGCCGCCAAGGTCAACCGCTCGGTAAGACCCGCTGAGAAGAACGCGTCCGGCAGGCAGACCGCCGCCGGTGCCAAGACTTCGAAAGGCCTCAAATCCGAAAAGGCCGCCGATAAATCCCACGACAATGCGAATGCTGAGGATTCCAACGATGCGCCGGTCATCGACTCCGTCGATGCGTCGGTCAAGAAGTTGATCGAAAGCGGCAAGGAACGCGGTTACGTAACCTATGACGATCTGAACAAGGCCCTGCCACCGGACGATGTGTCGTCCGAACAGATCGAAGACACCATGACCCAGCTGTCCGAGCTGGGGATCAATTTGGTTGAAAACGAAGAGGCCGACGACGCCGACGATGCAGACGACGGCGACCCTAAGCCCGCCTCCACCGGTAAGGCCGCGAACGATGACAATCAGGACCTGGGACGCACCGACGACCCCGTGCGCATGTATCTGCGCGAAATGGGTTCGGTCGAACTGCTGTCGCGTGAGGGCGAAATCGCTATCGCCAAGCGGATCGAGGCGGGGCGCGAAAAGATGATCGCCGCGATCAGCGAATCCCCGCTGACCTTCCGCGCTATCCTATCGTGGCGTCAGGCGCTGAAGAACGAAGAAATGCTGCTGCGCGACGTCATCGACCTCGACGCCGCCTACGGCATCGACAACCCCAAACCGGCGGCCGCCAACGAAAACGGCACCGCCAACCCGCCCCGTACCGGTGCCCCCACCGGCGAGGCCGAGGGAGAACCCGACGAGGACGAGGACGATGACGACGCGGTGAGCGTATCGCTGTCGGCGATGGAAGAGTCGCTGACGCCGAAGGTGCTGCGCAATCTCGACAAGATCGATAAGACCTGGCCTAAGGTTGCCAAACTGCGCGCCAAGCGGAAAGAGGCCGAGCGGGGAAATGGTAGCTTTGGCGCGGTGTCAGAAAAGAACCTCGCCAAGCTGCACAACGAGCTGGTCGGCTACGTTAAGAACGTGCGGATTAACAATTTCCGCATCGAACAGCTGGTGCAAGAACTTTACACTTACAACAAGACGCTGCTGTCGCTTGAGGGGCGGCTGCTGCGCATGGCGACCCGCTCCAAGGTGGCGCGCGCCGATTTCCTTGAGCAGTATCTCGGCTCCGAGACCGATCCGAAATGGCTCAACCGTGTCTCGAGGCTGTCGGGCAAGGGATGGAAGCCCTTCGTCCAGCGATATCGCGACGAAATCAAGGATTTGCGCGACCAGATCTCCGTCCTGTCGGAAGAGACTGAGATGCCAGTTGACGAATTCCGCCGGCTGACCAACGAGGTGCAGCGCGGAGAGCGTGAAGCGTCTCGCGCCAAGAAGGAAATGGTTGAAGCGAACCTCCGCCTCGTGATTTCCATCGCCAAGAAATACACCAACCGCGGCCTCCAGTTCCTCGACCTTATCCAAGAAGGAAATATCGGCCTGATGAAGGCGGTCGATAAGTTTGAATACCGCCGCGGCTACAAGTTCTCAACCTATGCCACCTGGTGGATCCGC
>DKQG01000034.1:101967-102240 GCA_002471575.1 Alphaproteobacteria bacterium UBA7314
TGGTGGATCCGCCAGGCGATCACGCGCTCGATCGCCGACCAGGCGCGCACCATCCGTATCCCGGTGCACATGATCGAGACCATCAACAAGCTAGTGCGCACGTCTCGCCAGATCCTCCATGAAATCGGCCGCGAGCCGACGCCGGAGGAACTTGCCGTGCGCCTCGGCATGCCTCTGGAAAAGGTCCGCAAGGTGCTCAAGATCGCGAAGGAGCCAATCAGCTTGGAGACCCCGATCGGCGACGAGGAAGACAGCCATCTCGGCGATTTCATC
>DKQG01000034.1:102570-234096 GCA_002471575.1 Alphaproteobacteria bacterium UBA7314
GATTTCATCGAGGACAAGAACGCCGTACAGCCGCTGGACGCCGCGATCCAGGGCAATCTGCGAGAAACCACCACCCGCGTGCTCGCCAGCCTGACCCCGCGCGAGGAACGCGTGCTGCGCATGCGCTTCGGCATCGGCATGAACACCGACCACACCCTCGAAGAAGTGGGCCAGCAGTTCAGCGTCACCCGCGAACGCATCCGCCAGATCGAGGCGAAAGCGCTACGGAAGTTAAAGCATCCGAGCCGGAGCCGGATGTTACGGAGTTTTCTGGATACTTAGAGCCGCGGAGTCTGCCCCGGTCTTGATCCGCGGGCGTCTTTGCACTTCGGGTTGGCCGTATGGCGACCCTGAGGCGGTCAATGCAGGCCGTCCTAGTTCTGAACTGACAATCCAGCCGGTTTGGGTTTATGTCCAAATCCATCTTGCGCAAGCTGCCAACTGATGGCAGCTTGCCCTCCGAGTTTCCACACCGACAGGGCCTGTAGTTCAGCTGGTTAGAACGCTCCGCTCATAACGGAGTTGTCGGGGGTTCGAGTCCCTCCGGGCCCACCAATTCGATACAAAGCCGGGCACCCGACCAGTGCCTGGCTTTGCTGACTCTACAATGTTAGTGGCTTGGGATTTTTTAGAGCCTCTAATAAGGATTTTATCGTCCTGGCCTTCAATCCCGCCAGTGAATAGCCGTAGGATTTGCTTGCGGAAATCATTGTTCTTGTCCTTTAGCTGTTTGCGAGCAGCAGCGGCGAACCCGCCCGCAGAAATAATCCGCACTGGCGTCAATTATCATTTGCAGCCAGGTTTCGTTTTCGGTTGCTAAAGGATCGTAAGAGCAACCCATTCCGCAGCGCCGACATGACACCGGGGTAGCGGCATAAAAACTAGAGCGTCTCGTTGAAAAAATCCCGCATCAGGCGATAGGTTTGATCGCACAGTTTTTGATCGAACCGTTGCAGTTGGTCGTTGGCGTCGCGCACGCAGAAACCGTGGGGCGCACCGCCAAACAACATTGTCTGCCAATCAACGCCGTTTGCCGTCATTTCTGCCTGAAAGACATCCAATTGGGGCACCGGTGTGACGACGTCGTCGGTACCGTGAATAGTCAGGACGCGGCCGGCGATGTTGGACGGCCGGTTGGGCGCGACCGTCATCGGCAGCGTCACGTGAATGAAGACCGAACCTTTATAGGGAGCGCCAGCGCGGATCAGTTCGGTCAAATACCCTCCGCCCATGCAATAGCCGACGGCGCCAATTTTAGACCTATCGATCAATCCCATCTTTTCTGCTTCAGCTGTCAGGGATTCGCCCGCCGCCGCGCCGCAGCCCAGAATGAATTCAATATTCGACCGGTTACCGCGAGCAACCCTGCCGAGTTCCTCGTTGGTCTTTTCCATGCCGCCATAGTCTTTGCCGTACATGTCGACCAGCAGGACGACATAGTCGGATTGTCCCGCATCTACGGCCATTTCAATCGTGTGCGAACAAACGCCCAGCCAGTCTGGCTGCATATAGATTGCCGGGCGTTTTCCGGAGACGCTGTCGTCGTAGACGATCCGTCCCTCGTACTGCTTGCCCCCGTATTCATACGGAACGGGATATTCGATCATTGCCATATTGTTTTCTCCATGTGGCTGCCGAATTCTAACGCGTGCGCGGGACTCGGAATACCCGGCCATCTTTCAGGCTGAAAACAAATAGATGTCTAGCAGCCCGCGCTGATCTCTACGACAGTGCCGTATTTCAGTGGGTTCAGATTGACCGACAGTGCTTTTTCGATGGTGTCGGGGACGATGTCGTTCATCCTTTGATATCCGTGTTTCTAAGCCTGTTGGCGTGCCAGGATGTCGTCCAGCTCCCGATAGTCGGGTGGCATTGTGTCGATGGCCTTGCCGCTGCGCAAAACTATCCGGTCGGATTGGGGACGCGGGATCAGTTCGCTGTAGCTGCGCGCTCGGAATATTACCATATCGGCGGGACCGCCCGCTTTCAGCCGGCCGACATCCGACAACCCCATCGTTTCCGCCGGTGTCCGGGTAATCGCCATTGGCCAGTCCCCGAACGGGTAATCGAGCTGGGCGATCCTGACCGCCTGGCTGAAAACTTCCACGGCGTCCAGGTCGCCATAGGCGTAAAAGGGGTCGCGCGTATTGTCGCTGGCGATGGCAACCGGGATGCCGCGGGCTTTCAATTCGTGCAGAATGGTCACGCCCCGCCACCGCGGCGTTTGTGACCGCCGGTCGTTGCCATTGGCTTCGAACTGGCGGCCCTGTAGGAACAGGTTACACATGGGCAGGCTCGTTACCCGCAGGTTGGCCTCTGCCGCCAGATCCAGTGCTCGGTTCACCTCGTCTTGAGACCGGATAGCGAGGCTGCAGCAATGCCCCACATTGACTGGTCGGTCATAACGGTTCCGGATGAGGGCTTCGCAGATGTTATCAAAGGATTTGGCGTCGGGATCGCCCATCTCATCGACGTGAAAATCGAGTTCCAAGTCCCGGTCAAGGGCAAGCCCGATCACGAAATCTAGCAGATTGTCGGTGTCATTCTGGATGTTGAGCACGGCTCCGAGAATGCCGCCGTATTCAACCATCATATCGGCGATTTCGGTTCCGAAGGCTCGATCGGCGTAGCCCCAGATCGGTTCCAGGCAAACGCCTTGCAGGGTGATGCGGCCCTTCCAGGCATCCCGTAGCGCGGCAAAGACCGGCCAGGAAATTTTGTGCTGCGGGGCGGTAGAATCTAGATGTGTGCGGATGGCGGCTGTGCCGTGGGCGTAGGCGCAGCGCAAAGAAAATTCCATCCGGGATCGCAGATCATCCGCGGTCCAGTTCTCCGTGCGGTCCGCGCCTGTGGAAGACAAGGCCCCCGGGCGGGTCCCATCCGGATTTTGTTTGCGCGGCCAGATGTGGCCCTTGTCGATATGGGTGTGAACATCGGCAAAGCACGGCCAGACCATGCCTTCCGAAAGATCGAATGATGTAATATCTCGTTCTGGTCGACCCGGTGACGCGATCGACGCGATGTGGCCACCGTCAACGCGTATATCAAGTTTCGCAAGACCGTCGCTGTTTAGCGGCAGATCCGCTGGTGGATTATCTACTAAGCAGACAGGTACGGTTGCATTACGTAAAACAAAGCTCTTATTCGCCGGCAGATCGGTAATCTGTATCATCGATACATCGCGCCTTTCAATGCCCGTCAGGGTATGTCCCAGTCTATAGTTTGGCACGCCCTTGGAATACCTTAAGATCGATTTCGAACCTGGTGTCACACCCCTAGCCTTTGTCGCCGATGGGCGAGCTGCCGGGCTGATCGCGGGTACGCCCTCCGGCAGCTGCCGAGCAAGCCGGCATACGAACAGACCACGCCAGCGAAGCACTATCGAAAAACGTTCGATCGTACGGACCAAAATACTCTGGTCCGGTCTTAGCCTGTGTCAATTGGGGACGGGGGCCTAGCTCCCTGCGTCCAGCTCCGTTGCTCCAACGAATGACGGATCCAGTGCGATATCCGCCCTACATACGGACCGATCTACGCTCATGCGTGCGTTTAGCCTGTTCATTATTCGACCCACGGGATCATTTCCGCCTAACCACGATGCGTAAATCTCTCGGACGCCCCGATCTTGCCCCATACGGAAGGTGTCCTTTATCAGCCAACTTGCAAGACCGACGTTCCGATATTCACGGTCAACCGACATGGCGAGCTCCGAGCGGGCGGGTGTTTGGCCGGATTCCCATCCAAGCTCTGCGACTCCTAAAAGTAGATTATTCTTGAAGGCTCCTACAGCAATCATGCGTGACCAGTCAAACCCGTCCACGATGTTCCGGATTCCGTCATCGGAAACCGCTGAGAAGAAACGCGTGTAACGGTCTACTTCGTTCATACGCTGGAAGTGGTCGATCAAGCTGCCTAAGTCTAATTCTGTGAGCGGGCGCGCTAGAATGTCCGTTATTGGCCCGAGTTCGATTACCTTGCCCAAGTTGTCGCTCGTATAAGTCATGCACTTCGTCCGCTCGTGGTCACTGGAAGAGGCCAAGGGTGGGTGGCACCAAGCTCTCAGACAAGAGTTGGTCGGGTTGCTGTCGCCGATGGGGTTTTTCCGGGCTTGAAGCCTGCCGCTCACTGGTTGTTGGCCAAATACTGACTGAATAGTATGTATCTTACGTATCAAAATAATGCATGGATCACATCATCCCGCGGCCTCCGGGATTTAGGTTATTTGCGGGTCGAGGGTTCACTTGACACACCTTTTCGCAGAGCGTGGTCCGTGGCAGTGGCCTTGCAATTCGGAACAAGTTAGAGTCTCTACAATCTGAGACAATCGCATTCCTGTCCGACCCGGGGCTTGCGGCCAAACGCATCCCGTCGACTGAATCGGCACTCAAATTTCTCACATCTTTGTGGGTAGAAGCTGTGTCTACAAGCTGAAACGCGCGGTGAAACTTTAGTATCTCGACCACGGGTCGTCCGAACAAAGGCGTCATTTTGCAGGGAAGAGGTCCGCATTAGCCGGCTCAGCGCGCTCGATTTGTAGGTAGGCTTTGTCGCGATCACCCGCAAGTCCAATGGTTCATCTGCGCTGGACGGATCCAGAACGGTAATCGACTTGGTGATCGGGACGCGCAGTTTCGAATACTCGGCGCTCGCAGGAAATACAGATTGATCGCGGTCAATTCATTTTTGAGGATCGTGTTGAGATGACCGATGACGTTTTTCCCAGATAAAAAACATATCATGGAAAGCGACAGAAATTCTCTCTTGAAAACGAACCTTGTCACCCTTTACGGCCAACGCTAAAAGCGTCTTTGCGACAAATCTTACGGGCGTAAACCGGTGTCTTCTGGTCCCGGGTGGCGGTGCTTTTTATTCGAATGTGCCGTCCACCAGTACGAACATCATGTAACAGTCTTGGTCTGAGCGGTTAGACCAGGCATGGTTGGTGCCGCGTTGGACGCACGTGTCGCCGGGCTTCATCAAGACTTCGGAGTCGTCGAGGACGAGGTAGATCTCGCCCGACACACACAGGGCGAAATCGACGGTTTCGGTCTTATGCATCAACGGGTGCGGCGGGGCGTCTTGGTCGGACGCGCCTTCCGCGCCAATGGACGCGAAGCTTGCCTTGGCCGCTTCGGGGTCGACATTGTCGATCCAGTCTTTCTCGGGCGGAAACTTGATCACCCGGAAGACCGAGCCGTTCTTCGGCGGCAGCAGGCCGATCTGGCGATCGACGGACTCTTCCGGCCCCAGCGGCCTCGAGGGCGCTTCGTCGAGCACCCAGAGATTGTTGATTTCCACGCCCGGACGGTTGTCAGGCCGCAGGATGTTGGGGCTTTCTCCGTCCGCGATGACAATGGCCTTACCGTTTTCGTCGTGGCCGGTGACAATTCTTCTGACGCTCATGTTCTAAAGTCTCCCTTCGATAACGTAATCCAGTATGCGCACTACCTGCTCCGGCGTCTGGGCGACCGCCAGTGCACACGCGTCCACTTCCTTAAGGGCATGGGTATGCCCCTCGTCATGCAGCGTGATGACGGGTTTGCCCAGTGCGGCCGCAAAGCCGGCGTCGAACGCCGCATTCCACTGCTTATATTTGTCGCCGAAGCGCACGACGACCACGTCGGACTGCTCGATCAGCGTGCGGGTGCGGATGGCGTTTATCTGCGCGCCCTTGTGGTCCTTCCAGAAATCATTGCCTTCCATGCCGAGGATCTCAACGCCGCAATTGTCGCTGGAATCGTGATCGGTCACCGGGCTATAGAAATCTACGGGCAATTTCGCTTTGGAAACGCCTTCCCGGATGCGGTCGCGCCAGTCGGAATGGATTTCGCCTGATAGATAGACGGACCATGTTTTGGTAGCCATGAATTCGTTCCCGATTTTGGCCAGCATGGTGCGGAACATTGCCGTTTCCGCAGCATTCCCCGGCTGAGATTGTTCCTGACGCCTTTTATCACTTCCTTGAACGAGCCGCAAAGCGGCAGGCTGATCCGCGCCGTATCGGCTTCTATCGACATGTCTTTTTCCGCCCAGGGCAACTACCAGGTTCCGGCGCGGATTTCCATCGACCAGTTGCGCGCGCTGGAATCGAGGAGTGCTTCGCGCAGCGTTTCCGTGTCGACCCCCAGCGCTCCGATCACGCCCACTGTTTTGATCTCTGCGACCTGGGAAACTCCTCCTGCTTATGCGGGTTCGTGTCCTGCTTTCATTACTTCGCGCACATCCGCCAGCGCGCCGCAGCCGCGGCAGATGGTTTCCTCGATCTCGAAATTTGGTCCGTCGCCTCCATAGCGGAGCGCGATCAACGGACCGGCATGCCTGAGCGGCCGCCTAACGAGACCAAAGCCTTCGGTGCTGCCGCAGGTGGCGCAGGGCGCGCCGGTTCGCGTTTCTTTGGTTTCCGCCCAGCGTTTGCGCGCTTTGCGGATCGCGCGTCTCCGTGCGGCCGTGTCGGAGTCGTCCACATTACCCGCGTTATCGATCACGACGCCATAAAGCCGCTCCGCTTCGCCGCGTGAAACAGTTCCGGCGGCGATATCGTCACCGATGCGGGTCGGTGTCCGGTCCAGCGGATCGCCAAAGCCGCCGCCGCCGGCCGCCCAGAAGCCGTATACATCGCCTTTGCGGATTACCTCGTCTGCTTTGGACGGTAGCCAGTGCAGTGTGCCGCCTAGCGCCCGAATGTCCGGTGCTTTGCCGGTATTTTGCTTCAGTACGGCGGGGTCGGCTTCGCGGACGACGGCGGACTGCGATCCTGCGCCGGGATAGCCACCGTCGATGCCGTGCGCGTTGGTCTGTTCCGTGCCAGCAGTATTCGTCAGCTTGAGCGCGATTTCATCGACGCCATGCGGCGTCAGCGCCACTTCGCTGGTAGCGCCGCCGCGAAATTTTCCGGCGCCCGCCGAATCTGTCATCCGCCGTCGATAGAGATAGCGGATCGGGAATTTCCATTCCGCACCCTCGATGTTGCCCATGCTTCCGGCATACGACGTCACCGTGCCCGCGTGATGAAACCCGTCGGCGAAGGAGCGGCCCGCCGCGCCGGAACCACGATGGTCCGACAGCAGCCCGCCGGTCCGGCGTCCGTCCGGTAATTCAGCGAACAGGTTGTTGCAATTGCTTGAGGAATTCCACGACGGGCAGGTGCGGTCGCGAAATTCGTCGGACGCGTTGAACATGTTTGCAACTGCCTGGGTGGCGGCGACCGTGACCAGCCAGCGGAACCCGACGGTGGAGATGCTGACCGGTGCGGGGTAGGCCGCATTCACGACGCTGCCTTCCGGGGCGACGACCTCGATGCAGCGTTTGAGCCCGTCGTTCCAGTCGATGTCGCCCTGGCAGAGAAAACTGTACAGCGGCACCGCGGACCCGGCGACGGTGGCGGGCAGGGTGCTGTTCACCGCGGCGTCTACCTGAACGGACGTGCCGGTGTAGTCGAAGCGCAGCGTGTCGCCTTCGCAGATCAGCTTCAGCGCGACGCGGCAGATGCGTTCGTCGCCGACGCGTACGCCGTCCATATAGGCTTCGCCCGTCCATTCTCCGTCGGGCAGGCGGTGGACGAAATCCCGAACCTGGCGTTCTGCGAGGTCGATCGATCGGCTCATGACGTCGGCGACAAGACCCTCGCCGCGCTCGTCCAACAAGTCGTTCAGCCGGTCGCGCGTAACATTAATGGCGCCGATCTGCGCCCGGAGATCCAGCGCCACCGCGTCGGGCAGGCGCGAATTGTTGACGAAGGCCTGCTCGTTCTCGACCACTACCTCGCCGCGATCGACAATTTTCATGAAAAACCGCGGCGGGTCGTCTTCCAGGGTGCGCGCGTTGATGCAGAAGCTGCCGGCATCGCAGCCGCCGACATCCGGATGGTGCAGCACATTGCCGATCCACATAAATATGTCTCCGTTACGGAACAGAGGGCTTGCGACGACAACGTCGTTCTGGTGCAGCGCGCCCAGAAATGGGTCGTTGGTCATGAAGATATCGCCGTCCTCGATACTCTCCCCGCCGTCGATGATGGAGGAGAGCGCATCGCCCATCGTCGTAACGTGAACCAGACTGCCAATACCCGCCGTGACCAGCTCGGCATCGCGCGTAAACAGTCCCACATTGAAGTCGTTGCCCTCCACTACGATCGGAGAAGCGGAAATGGTCTTGATTGCGATGCCCTGTTCGTCATTGATCTGCCACAACCGGTGTTTGACGATTTCGAAGGTTACGGGGTCGGTCATGGCGCTGCCCCCAGCCCGATCGAGATGTTGCCAAAATCGTCCATTTCGGCGCTGCAGCCCGGTGGAATCCAGACGGTCGTGGTATCGCGTTCGACGATTGCAGGACCGGCGATCGCCGCGCCCGGCGCAATCGTGCGAAAATCGACGATCGCGCAGTCGACAAAGCCGGTTTCCCGCAGATAGACCTGCCTCGTCGAAGTCGCATCGGGGGTGGAATAGGCGGAATCGACAGCTGCCAGGACGGGCCGGGTCGTTGGGCGCGTCGCTTCCACCCGGAAACTTATGAGCTCCATCGGCGTGCCGGCGCGCGTCGTACCCGACCCGAACCGGCGTTCGTAATGGATTTCGAAATCGCGCTGCAGTTTTTCGAGGTCTTCGGTCTCCAGATTACTGCGCGGCCAGTCCAGCGTGACCTCGTTCATCTGACCCTGGTAGCGCAGTTCTATCCGGTGGCGGTACTGGCACGATCCGGCATCGAAGCCAGCATCCGTCATGTCGGCGCGCGCCAGTCCTCCCAGCTCGGCGAAATTGCGGTTGATGACCGGTAGGGCGTCGCGTCCCAGCGCGACTGGCTCGGAGCGCGAATGGCTGTAGCTTATATTCGCGATCGCGACGCCGAGGGCGGAAAACACTGGGCCGGCATAAGGCAGTATCAGCTGACCGATACCGAGCTGCCGGGCGAAGTCGGCGCAATGCGCGCCGGTGGCGCCGCCATAGGCATACAGGGCGAATTCCGCCGGATCATGGCCGCTTTCGATGGACACCTTCCGTATGAGATTCGCCATCCTTGCGTTGACGATGTCAAGGATACCCGCAGCCGCGTCGTGCAGCTTCATGTTGAGCGGTTTCGCGATCCGGTCGTTGACCGCGCGCGCCGCGAGGTCTGCATCCAGCCGGTAATTGCCACCGAAGAAGTTTTCAGGGTCGATGAACCCGCTGACGACAAGGGCGTCCGTTACGGTCGGTTCCCTGCCGCCGTGGTCATAGGCGGCGGGGCCGGGATCAGCGCCCGCGCTTTGCGGCCCGACCTGAAGACGGTACCCGTCGGTCCAGGCGATGCTGCCGCCGCCGGCGCCGATGGTGACCAGCTTGACCGCCGGGAGGCTGACCGGCAGGCCCTGATCGAGAAATGGCTGCGGGTCTTCTTCTAGCGTGTCGCCGTCGATCAGTCCGACATCGAAGCTGGTGCCCCCCATGTCCGCTGTGATGATTTTGTCGTGTCCCAGCTTATCGCCGAGAAAACGCGCGGCGACCAGCCCCGCGACCGGACCGGAATTGACCACCGACACTGCCCGGCGGCCCATATCCGCGGCGCGCGCGGCGCCGCCGGTCGAAGTGACAACCTGCACCGGATGCGCCAGCCCGTCGGCGGTCAGCCCGGTATCGAGATCGCGGATGTATTTCTCGGTGACTGGCCCGATATAAGCGTTGACGACGGTCGTGACTGCGCGTTCGAATTCCCCCATGCGGGGCGCGATTTCGTGCGACAGGCTGACCGGCATCCGGGGCGCAACTTCCCCGATCAGTGTGGCTATCTGCTTTTCGTGTTCCGGGTTTCGGAATGCCCATAGCAGGCATACGGCAAGGCTTTCGGCTCCAGCTTCAATCAATTCTTCGATACCTGCGCGTGCCGAAATACGGTTAAGCGGGATGACGATCTGACCCGCCGCGTCGATCCGTTCCGGCAAGCCTCGGACCATGTCGCGCGGGACCAGCGGCGCCGGCGGTTCGGTGTGAAGGAAATCCATTGCCTGGCTTTGCGGCAGACCGCCGACACGACTGATTGGGCCGCGCCCGATGGCCAGCGTGTCCTCGAAGCCGGCGGTGAAAAGGACCCCGACTTTTGCCCCTCGCCGAGTGATTAACGCATTGGTCGAGACCGTGGTGCCATGAGCGAACACACCGGTTTGGGACAGGATTTCGGGGACCGAGGTGTTGAGTGCGGTGGCTGCTCGCGACAATACGTCGAACACGCCTTGCTCGGGCGCGTTCGGCGTGGAGAGAACTTTGTTTGTGCGGATAACACCGTTCTCATCGATCATGACGAGATCGGTAAACGTACCACCGGTGTCTACGCCGATATTAGAGAAACGGGGGGGTGATGGGTGTGTCACACGCGGCGCTCCATTCGGCTCGCGTCAGTGCATGTGCTGCCCGCCATCGACATTCAGCGTCTGCCCGGAAATAAAGCTGGCGCCCGGCGACAAAAGGAACATCACCACACCGCAGAGATCCTCCGGATACTGATGCCGCTGAATGCAGCGGTCGGACGGCGGGGCGTTGTTCTTGGCGTAATCGCCCGACGAGGATACCTGTGTGTCGGACAGGGTAAAGCCGGGCGTGATCGCGTTGACGGTGATGTTGTCCGGTCCGATTTCGCGAGCCAGCGACCGGGTCAGTCCGATGACGCCGGCCTTGGAGGTCGAGTAATGCAGTCTGTTGGGAGTGCCGTTCCAGAACCGGCCGGACGAGATATTTATAATCGCGCCGCCGCCGTTTTCCCTCATCTGCGGGTAGACCGCTTTAGAGCATAAAAATACGCCACGCATGTTAACCTCCTGTACCCGGTCCCACTCATCGACCGGGATAAGGTGCCAGTCGCGGCGTTCCAGCACGCTCATCAGAGATGCATTGTTGACCAGCCCATCAATACGCCCGAATGCCTCCACCGTCTTCACCGCCATTTCCTGAGTGGCCGTTTCGTCGGAAACATCCGTCGTTGCGGCAATCGCGTCGCCGCCTGCATCCCGGATTTCGGCAACTGTGTCGGCATTGGCGGCATCGTCGATGTCGGCGGCCACAACCTTGCAACCAGCCTTGGCCAGTTCACGGCAATAAACTCGCCCGATGCCTTTGCCCCCCCCTGTGACGATGACGACCTTGCCCTCGATGCTCAGCATGTATTCTGACATGATGTGTATCCTCCGTATCCCTATCGCGCCCTGTTTTTCGGGAGATTTCTATTAACCGATCGGTGCCTATGTATCCCCAAAATTACGCTGAATTGGGATGGTGGTCAAAGTGTGGGCCCGCGTATGTGGTCAGGCCGCCCGTTTGAACTCCTCGATCGTGTCCCGCTCAAATGTCAGTAGCTTCTTCACGCTGTCGCGCGTCTGCATACGATCGAAATATACTGCGACGTTGGGGAAACGGTCCAGGTTCAGCTTGAACTGGGTGTACCGCCGGATGGCCCAGAACATATAGGCATCAGGGGCCGTGTAATCGCCCATAAGGTAGTCGCTGCCGTCGAGGATTTCGTCGGCCATCCCGAAGGTCTCGTATAGGTATTCGGTGGCGAGTTCGATGACGTTGTCGGCGGTGCCGTCCACGTCGCAGACCTTCGGTGGAGCGTTGATACGGCTAAGATAGGGGTGAATGCCGCCCGACACCCACGACAAAAGCGAGATCGCCTGCGCCTGTCCCCAAGCATCGTCAGGCATCAGTTTCGCGTCTGGGAATGTTCTGGCCATCCAGAGGTGGAGGGCTGCGGTTTCAGTCAGACGTTCACCGTCGACAAGCAGCATCGGCACTTTGTGCTTCGGGTTGATCTTGCGGTACTCGGGAGACAGATGTTCGCCTGCGCGGAAGTTCAGGGCATGCACTTCGAAATCGGCGCCGGCCTCCGTCAGGTTTATGTAGGGAGCCATCGCGCAGGTTACGGGGGAATAGAAGAGTTCAATCTTCATAGGGTGTCCTCAGATGTCGGCGTTGTAAATTTTCCGTGCGGCTTCCAGTGTTACATACCCTTCCGCTACATCCGATACCAGCGCGGCCGGATTGCGTTCCGACGGCGCGCCGTAGCCGCCGCCGCCCGCGGTCTGCAGGCTGAACCGGGTGCCAGGAGGAAAGGTCTCGCGGAATGACGACGGGTATTGCTTTTCCTGCGGTGTATCCGGTGACAACAAGAACCGGCTATGGGCTCCGCTGTGTCCGCCCGCGAGCCCGCTGGGGGCGATCCGGGCGCGGTCTGATCGATAGACAACGCTGGCATTATCCAGCAGTTCGTAGTCGCGACGAAAGGCGAGCCCGCCGCGGGATTGCCCAGCGCCACCGCTGTCGGGCACTGGTTCGTAACGGGTTATGCGGCAGGGGAACTCGGATTCGATGATTTCCAGCGGTGTTGCATAGAGATTGGCGAGATGTGTTGTCACCCCCGTCGCGCCGTCATGGTCTTTCCCCGCACCGTATGCGGAACCGAATATTTCGTACTGATTGCCGCGCTTGGGACCTGCTTTTTCCCAGGCGACGACGATGCTACCCCCGCTACCACCCGCATTGGCGATGGCACGTCCTGGTACGAACGGATCGAGCGCCTGAAGGATCACATCAACCAGTTTGTGGCAGGTTTTCATATAAGAAGAACACGGTGCCGGCGGTTCTGGGTTAAGGATGGTCCGCGCGCCGAACTTGAACGACACCACGTCACGGGCTGCATCTGAATAGGGAATCGACGGGTCGAGAAAGCCGATGAGGCTGTAGAATACGCAGGCTTCGACCATGGCCAGACGCAGGTTGGCAGGCCCGCGGGTCTGCGGCGCCGACCCGCTGAAATCGCAATGAACTCGTCCGCCTTCTACACCGATACGAACCCGGAGCTTAACTGGTTCCGGCCCCACACCGTCGCCGTCCAGAAATCCTTCCGATTCATACTCGCCATTCGGAAGGCCCTCTATGGCGGTGTGGAATCGACGGTCGGACGCAGCGATCACGGCATCCATGGCGGTGACGAAGGTGGCGGCACCGAACCGGTCACACAACCGCTGGATACCGTCCCGACCGATACCGGTGACGCCAATCTGTGCATGCATGTCGCCCAGTACCAGATCGGCTGCGCGTGAATTGCTAGCGATCAGCCGCTCAAGGTCTAATTTGGGTATACCGGCCTCGACGATCTTGACCGGCGGCAGCAGCAACCCCTCGTGGAACAGTTCGGTCGCTTGGCCCCAGGTGCTGCCGGGAACGGCGCCGCCCATATCCGCCTTATGCGCAATGGATGCTGTGAAGGCGACCAGTGAGCCATCCCGAAATACCGGTGTTACCAGTGCCATGTCCGGCACATGCGGCAGATTTCCCTCGTATGGATGGTTACAGACCAGCGTATCGCCGTCGTCCAGGCCGTCTTCGCCGTACAATTCCAGTATCCGCTGGATCATGTGAAAATAGACTGGTCCGTGAAAAAACATCGGCGGCGCGACTGCCAGCCGTCCCTGTCGGTCGGTGACGACGCAACTGAAATCGCGGGATTCCCGGACGATGGTAGAATAGCCTGACCGGTAGAACCGGTAATCCATTTCCTCCATTAGGCTGGATACGCGGTTTCGCACGATTTGGACAGTCACAGGATCGGGACGGGGCATCGCCGTATTTTAGGCGGGGAGAAGAGAGTAAACCAGCACTGGAAAACCGCGACGAGGGGAGTTAACAAGGGCGCGCAATTCCGAATACACCCTCAGGAGACCCCAGCGCCATGGCGTCCTACCAGTATGTCTACACCATGCGGAACCTCACAAAGAATTTCCCGGGAGGCCGCGAGGTTCTAAAGGATGTAACACTCGCCTTTCTGCCGGGGGCCAAGATCGGCGTACTGGGTGTTAACGGTGCCGGTAAATCGACCCTGATGAAAATCATGGCGGGCGAGGACACGGAATTCAACGGCGATGCCTCGGCGGCAGAGGCGGCCGAGGTCGGTATCTTCAAGCAGGAACCGGATCTCAATCCCGACAAGGATGTCTACGGCAACGTGCTCGAGGGGATGGCCGAAACCCACGCATTGCTCCAGGAATTCGAAGAGATCAGCGCTAAGTTCGCTGAACCGATGGATGAGGACGAAATGACCACCCTGATAGAGAAACAGGGCGAGCTGCAGGAAAAGATCGATGCTGCCGGTGGCTGGGATCTGGAGCGAAAGCTGGAAATTGCCATGGACGCGCTGCGTTGCCCGCCCAAGGATACAGATGTCAGCAAGCTTTCGGGCGGGGAGCGCCGCAGGGTCGCGCTGTGTCGGCTACTGCTACGTCAGCCCGACCTGCTGTTACTTGACGAACCGACCAACCATCTGGACGCCGAGTCCGTCGCGTGGCTGGAACACCACCTAGAAGATTACGAGGGTACCGTCGTGGCGGTCACCCATGACAGGTATTTCCTCGACAACGTCGCGGGCTGGATACTGGAACTAGACCGTGGGCGTGGCATTCCGTTTGAAGGGAACTATTCCGGCTGGCTGGAACAGAAGCAGAAGCGACTTGCCCTCGAGGAAAAAGCCGAGAAAGCGCGTCAGAAAACCGTGGCACGCGAACGCGAATGGATACAGGCTTCTCCTCGGGCGCGGCAGGCCAAAAACCAGGCACGTATCACAGCCTACGAGACGTTGCTCGCGGAGGCCAAGGACCGAACGCCGGACTCGGCCCAGATCATCATTCCACCCGGACCACGGCTGGGCGATCTGGTTATCGAGGCTAGGGGACTGAACAAGGGGTTCGAGGACCGGTTGTTGATCGAAGGTCTCGACTTCAAGATTCCGCCCGGCGCCATTGTCGGCATCATCGGCGCCAACGGTGCCGGTAAGACGACACTTTTCCGCATGATCACGGGCGAGGAAAAGCCCGATTTCGGAACGTTGCGTCTCGGCGATACCGTTGAACTGGGATATGTCGACCAGAGTCGTGATGCGCTGGCCGACGACAAGACCGTTTGGGAGGAAATCTCCAACGGCGAGGATATCGTCCATCTCGGCGACAAGCAGATGCAGAGCCGGGCATATTGTGGAGCCTTTAATTTCCGGGGGCCGGATCAGCAGAAGAAGGTCGGCCAGCTGTCGGGGGGCGAACGTAACAGAGTGCATCTGGCGAAGATGCTGAAATCCCAGGCTAACGTGCTGTTGCTCGACGAACCGACCAACGACCTGGATGTCGATACCCTGCGCGCACTGGAAGACGCGCTGTTGAATTTTGCGGGCTGTGTGATGGTCATAAGCCATGACCGGTGGTTTCTCGACCGCATTTGCACGCACATTATAGCCTTCGAGGGTGACAGCCAGGTCACCTGGTTTGAAGGCAATTACGATGATTACGAGGAAGACCGCAAGCGGCGATTGGGTGATGACGCGGCGAATCCGCGTCGCATCAAGTACAAGCCGCTGGTACGCAGCTGATGTAGAGCAGAATTTAGTTAGAAGACGTTTTTTTGCGCAAGGCCTTAATCAGGCCCGCAACCTTGCCACCGGTCTGACGGATAACCGACACGAACTCGTCACGCTGAGTGACGCTCATGCTGATGCCTTCGACCATAACATCGGTAATCTTGTGTTTGTCGTCTTTCGAGCGGACGCGCCAGTTGATTTTGATGGCAGGCTGGTTGGGGATGACGATTTCTGTCAGCACAAGGGCCCGTGTCGCCGACACGTCGCGCGATTGCAAAACATGGAATTTCTTGCCGCTGAGGTCCTGGAAGCGTTTGGTATAGGCTTGGATAATGAATTTCTCGAAGAGGCCGATGTATTCTCGCTTTTCTGTGTCGGTTGCCACTCGCCAGTAGCGACCCAGCGTAAAGCGCGCGATGCGCGGTAGGTCGAAGGCTTCTTCTAAAAGCTCTTTGAAACGTTTCGTGCGTTCGACCTTGGAAATGCCCTCTTCGCTCAATGAGGCAAAGGCCTTGTTGCCCGTATCTCGGATAAAGCCCTCGGCGTCTCTCGCCGCCGCGTTAACCGGCGCCCCGTAAACGAGAACAATAAGGGCGATGGCGCCGAGCACCATAAAAGAACTGCGAAGCATGCTACCTCTCGGTGGGCGTGACTTTGCTCTGCTGGTCACCGAATTTTCCGTCCGGTACCCCTGACAGGCTGCCCGGTACAGGATTGTTGGTGGGCAGCGCGCCATTGCGAATCTCGTCACGGCGTTTCTGGCGATAGAGGCTGCGGACGGCCGAATAAAAGTCGAGAGAGTTCTTTTCCAGATCGTTGATTTGATCAAAATTTCGGGCGCGCTTGTCGACGGCGGTTCCGAAACTTCTGCCTATCCTGTACTCAAGCGGCGTTAACCAGGTGAAGGGATCGATCAACGTATCTGCAAGCAGGCCGACCCCGTCGCGCGGGCTGGAGGGTCCGAAAATGGGCAGCACCAGGTAGGGGCCGGATTCGACTTCCCAGATGGCGAGGGTTTGACCGAAATCTTCATCGTGTTTCTCGATACCGACCTCAGCCGCGAAATCATTGATCCCAAGAATACCGAAGGTGGAATTCATCGTGAAGCGCAGCAAGGCCGTGCCAGCCCGATCGAGCTCGCCCTGAAAGAGATCGTTCGCGAATATAACGGGACCGCGCAGATTCTGCAGGAAGTTGTGAACGTTTGTTTGCAGCGGATCGGGAACGACCTCCAGATACACTGATGTCACTGGCCGCAGGATCGCCTTGTCCAGCGCCAGGTTGAAATCGAGCATCGCACGATTAAAGGGTTCGTATGGATCGTTGGCTTCTTTGAATGCGGCAACTGCTTCCTTATCCTCCGGAGGCGGAGCCGCAGCACACCCTGCCAAAAGCAAGCCGGCAAAAGCCAGTGGTATCAGAGTGCCCGGCACCCGGCGTTTGAATTTACTTGATACGTTCACGACAAAACGCCTCTTCAATCAATTCGAACACTTAACACTTCTCGTCGATAAGTGTGACTGCGGATCGACGGACCCTATGCCAAATTCCGACTCGATACAATTTTTTACGACGTGACTAGCGTCACAACCTCGACCCTCCCGAGATGCCTAAGAAAATCCTATTTCGCCGATGTGAAGACACGCTTAATCCCTCATGGCGACACAGGTTTTGGCCCCTCAAGCAGGACGACAATAGGCTTGCAATTTCGAAGAAATAACCCGATTGAAGGTTAGTTGTCTGAGTCGTGTTCATCGCGGGTCCGGTCTAACTGTTTGAAAGGAGTGTTTTTTAACAATTCGCACAGATTGCGCCCGGGTTTGTTTTCTGTTATACTAATATATGGATATATTTATATCCATATTAAATAAAAATTGATGAAAAAACCCGGTGCATCTGATGCAGAATCTTCTCATTCAGCTCAAAGCCGCCGCCGAAGAGACCCGGCTCCGCATCCTGGCAATCTGCGCCTATAGCGAATTGACTGTCACCGAACTCACCCATGTCCTCGGGCAAAGCCAGCCCAGGGTCTCTCGCCATCTTAAACTGTTGTGCGATGCGGGGTTGCTGCATCGTTTTCGAGAGGGTACCTGGGTTTTTTATCGCCGCGCTGACAGCGCCCAAATGGGCGGTGGCGGTTTGGTCGACTCCATACTCGCTCGAATCCCAGAGAACGACCCCCAGTTCCTGCGGGATATGCAGCGCCTTGCCGAGGTAAGGCAAACCCGGCAGACAGCCGCCGATGCCTATTTTCGCGAAAACGCTGCCGAATGGGACCGGCTCCGGTCGTTTCATGTCGATGAAGCCGAGGTTGAAGACAAAATGCTCTCTTTGGTTCCGCGGACGCGAGATCAAAGCATAATTGATATCGGTACCGGTACGGGCCGCATCCTGGAAGTCTTCGGCCGCACGATGGGACGAGGTGTTGGTATCGATCTCTCTCACGAGATGCTGTCTCTCGCTCGAACCCGTCTCGATGGGGCCGGCCTGCGCGAATGTCAGGTGCGCCATGGTGACATGTACAAGTTGCCCGTGGACGATGCGGATTTCGATATCGCGACGCTGCATCTCGTGCTGCACTATGCCGACGACCCGGTGACCGTCATTCAGGAAGCGGAACGCGTAATGGCGCCCGGCGGGCGACTGGTGATCGTGGATTTTGCACCGCATGAGATGGAGGGACTTCGCGACTCACATGCGCATCGCCGTCTAGGCTTTTCCGATATTGAAATTCAGGACCTGCTGGCCGCTGCCGACCTAGAATTGTCCCGTATCGAATCACTTCCTGGAGAGCCGCTGACCGTCAAAATCTGGATCGGCGAAAAGCGAACGGCAGAGGGGTCGGATGTTGCGATAGCGTGCTCTCCGGCGACCGAAAAAGAGGCATATCGTTCATGACCGAGCGTCATTCACTCAAATCCTTGCCGGCGCCGATATCGGATGGGAAAGATTTGGAGGTCTCCTTCGAGTTCTTTCCGCCAAAAACTGAAAAAATGGCTGAAACGTTGTGGAAGTCGGTTCAGCGACTGGAGCCGCTCTCGCCCCGGTTTGTCTCCGTCACTTATGGGGCCGGTGGCAGCACGCGCGAGCGCACCCACAGCACGGTAAACCGGATCAACACCGAGACTTCACTGTCGGCGGCGGCGCACCTTACCTGCGTTGGAGCTACCCAAGAGGAAGTCAACGCAGTCGCTGAGGCATATTGGGAAGCGGGGATACGTCATATCGTCGCGCTTCGAGGCGACCCGCCGGACAACGAGCCCTATAGCCCGCACCCCGGGGGGTACGGCTACGCAGCAGACTTGGTGAGAGGTCTTCGGGACGTAGCCGATTTCGAGATCAGCGTTGCGGCATACCCTGAAACGCACCCCGAGGCCACCAGCTCGTCCGACGATCTGGACAATCTGAAACGCAAGCTGGACGCGGGTGCAACCCGGGCGATCACGCAGTACTTTTTCGATGTCGGCATCTATCTTGATTTCCTCGATCGGGCTCGCAAATCGGGCATCGACGTCGAAATCGTTCCCGGCATTTTGCCGGTGACTAATTTCGCCCAGGTGTTGAAGTTCAGTGCGATGTGCGGCACTAAGGTGCCCGACTGGATGGAACAGCTTTTCGACGGTCTCGACGACGACCCAGAAACCCGTCGGTTGGTTGCCGCTACGGCGACGGCGGAACAGTGCCGCCTGCTTCACTCAGAAGGCGTCGAAGCGTTTCATTTCTATACCCTGAACAGGGCCGACCTCTCCTTTGCGATCTGCCACATCCTTGGCGTGCGTCCCCAGGGAAGCGCAGCATGAACTCTCGTACACGCGTCTTGCTTCGCGAAGCACCCGACAGATCAGGCGCTGCGGGCGCGGGTTTTGCGCAGCAACGTCAGCCCGATCGCACTGGAGAACTGCGCCGGCTGCTGCAAGACCGAATCCTCGTCATCGACGGCGCAATGGGCACAATGATACAGGCTTACAAGCTGGAAGAGGCCGACTATCGGGGTGATCGGTTCGTCGACCACGCGTTTCCCCAAAAAGGCAATAACGACCTGCTGACGCTGACCCGGCCCGATGTGATCGAGGAAATTCACTGCAGGTTTCTGGACTCGGGCGTCGATATTCTGGAAACCAACACCTTCAATTCCACCGCGATCGCCATGGCTGATTACGGTATGGAAGACCATGTTTACGCCTTGAACTACGAAGGAGCGCGTATCGCCCGGCGCGTGGCCGACGATATCAGTGCCGACACGCCTGACAAGCCGCGTTTTGTGGCCGGTGTTCTGGGTCCGACTAATCGAACGTCCTCTATCTCGCCGGACGTCAACGATCCGGGGTTCAGGAACACCACTTTTGAACAATTGGTGGATGTTTATACCGAGTCCGTGGCGGGGCTTGTCGACGGTGGCGCCGATATCCTGCTGATCGAGACGGTATTCGATACCCTGAACGCCAAGGCGGCTATTTTCGCAATCAAGCAGTATCTCGATGGCGAAGGCATCAATCTGCCGATCTTTATTTCGGGCGCGATCACCGATGCCAGCGGCCGCACCCTGACCGGCCAGACGACGGAGGCTTTCTTGAATTCCGTCGCACATGCCGAACCGCTAATGATCGGTCTGAACTGTTCGCTGGGAGCCAAGGAGCTGCGTCCGTATCTGCAGGAATTGTCCCGGATAGCGGATACATTTGTTTCCTGTCACCCGAATGCCGGGCTGCCGAACGCATTCGGCGAATACGACCAGACACCGGAGGAAATGCAGGAAATCCTTGGGGAGTTTGCGGAAAGTGGGTTCGTCAACCTGGTCGGCGGTTGCTGCGGCACGACGCCCGACCATACCCGTATGCTGGTCGAAAACGTGACCGTTCACCCGCCGCGTCCGGTGCCGGAGATCGAGGTGCGGTGCCGTCTCAGCGGTCTGGAACCGCTGAATATCGGTCCTGATTCCCTGTTTGTGAACGTCGGCGAACGGACGAATGTCACCGGTTCTGCCCGCTTCGCGAAGCTCATTAAGGAAGGCGATTTCGACACCGCGCTCGATGTCGCCCGCCAGCAGGTCGCAAACGGCGCGCAGATCATCGACATCAACATGGACGAAGGCCTGATCGATTCCGAGGCGGCCATGGTCAAGTATCTCAACCTGCTGGCCGCCGAGCCGGATATTTCCCGCGTTCCGGTGATGATCGACTCTTCCAAGT
Organism: Alphaproteobacteria bacterium UBA7314; assembly: GCA_002471575.1. Lineage (GTDB taxonomy): Bacteria > Pseudomonadota > Alphaproteobacteria > MPNO01 > UBA830 > UBA830. The sequence goes on from DKQG01000034.1 coordinate 123,126, forward strand.
GGTCGGTCATCGAAGCCGGGCTGCGCTGCGTCCAGGGCAAGGGCGTGGTCAATTCCATCAGCATTAAGGAAGGCGTCGAAGAGTTTCTTGAACATGCGAAGCGCATCCGCTGGTACGGCGCCGCCGTCGTCGTCATGGCGTTCGACGAACAGGGCCAGGCAGATACCGCCGACCGCAAAGTCGAAATCTGCACCAGATCTTATGAGTTGCTGGTGGACGAGGCCGGGTTCAGGCCGGAAGACATCATCTTCGATCCCAACATCTTCGCCGTGGCAACGGGGATCGAGGAGCACAATAACTACGCACAGGATTTCATCGGGGCGACGGCGCGGATCAAGGCCGACCTTCCGCACGCGATGGTGTCCGGCGGGCTGAGCAACATCTCGTTCTCGTTCCGGGGCAATAATCCGGTGCGCGAGGCGATGCACTCGGTGTTCCTCTATCACGCCATCCGCGCCGGCATGGATATGGCGATCGTGAATGCCGGTCAGCTGGCGTTGTACGACGACATCCCGGCCGATTTCCGCGAGCTGGTCGAGGATGTGATCCTCAATCGCCGCGATGATGCCACCGAGCGGCTTGTCGATGCCGCGGAATCCTTCCAGGGCGAGAAAAAGGAAAAGACGGAGGATCTGTCTTGGCGCGAAGCGCCCGTCGGCACCAGGCTGACCCATGCGCTGGTCAACGGCATGTCCGATTTCATTCTCGAAGATACCGAGGAGGCGCGGCTTGCAGCCGATCGTCCGCTCGAGGTGATCGAAGGCCCGCTGATGGACGGCATGAATGTCGTCGGCGACCTGTTCGGCGCGGGGAAAATGTTTCTGCCGCAGGTGGTCAAGAGCGCGCGCGTGATGAAGCAGGCAGTCGCCTATCTGATTCCGTTCATCGAAGAAGACAAGCGCGAAGGCGACGTCGACAAGGCCAAGGGAAAAATCCTGCTCGCCACGGTAAAAGGCGACGTGCACGATATCGGCAAGAATATCGTCGGCGTGGTCCTGCAGTGCAACAACTACGACGTCATCGATCTCGGCGTAATGGTGCCGGCGCAGAAAATTCTGGAAACCGCACGCGAGGAAAAGGTCGATATCGTCGGTCTCAGCGGCCTGATCACGCCGTCGCTCGACGAAATGGTCCACGTCGCGGCGGAAATGGAACGCGAAGGCTTCGACATACCACTGTTGATCGGCGGTGCGACGACCTCGAAAATCCATACCGCCGTGCGGATCGAGCCCGCCTATTCCGGCCCGACCGTGCATGTTCTGGATGCGTCGCGCGGCGTCGGCGTTGCGTCGAGCCTGTTGAGCGACAATCAGCATGAAGACTACGTTGCCAAAGTCCGCGCCGAGAACGAGGACGCACGCCGCCGTCACGGCGCAAAGGACTCTGCTTCCCGGGCGGTCAGCCTGACCGAGGCGCGCGAAAACGGGGTCAAGATTCACTGGCCCGACTGGCGGCCGACGCCGCCCGCGATGCCGGGGTTGCACGGGCTGGACGATTATCCGCTGGAGGAACTGCGCGACCGCATCGACTGGACGCCTTTCTTTCGAACGTGGGAACTGATTGGCACCTATCCGAACATTCTCGATGACGGCACGGTCGGCGATACCGCGCGCGGTCTGCTGGACGATGCGGAACGAATGCTCGATCGCATCATCGAGGAAAAATGGCTGTCGGCGCGCGGCGTGTTCGGTCTGTTTCCCGCAAATTCCGACGGTGCCGAAACCATCCATATCTACGCTGACGATTCCCGCACTGACATCGCGTCGAATTTCCACACCATCCGTCAGCAGATAGCGAAGCGCGGCGGGCAGCCCAATTTCGCGCTCGCGGATTTCGTTGCGCCGGCGGAGACGGGCATTCAGGACTATATCGGCGCCTTCGCGGTCACGGCTGGGATCGGCATCGAGGAACATGTCGCGCGTTTTGAGGCAGCGCATGACGACTACAACTCCATCCTGTTGAAGGCACTGGCCGACCGGCTTGCCGAGGCGTTTGCCGAAAGACTGCACGAACGCGTGCGCAAGGAATTCTGGGGCTACGCCGCGGACGAAGCGTATGACAACGAAGCGTTGATCAAGGAGGCCTATCACGGCATTCGCCCGGCGCCAGGCTATCCGGCCTGCCCGGATCACACCGAGAAAGAAGGTCTTTTCGCGCTGCTTGATGCGACAAACGCTGCCGGGATCGAACTGACGGAAAGCTATGCGATGCTGCCAACGGCGGCGGTGTCCGGATACTACATCGCCCACCCGGCAAGCCGCTATTTCGGTACTGGCAAGATTGCCAAAGATCAGGTGGCCGACTATGCAGAGCGTAAGCGAATGGACGTCACGACCGCGGAGCGGTGGCTGGCGCCTGTTCTGGGGTACGAACGCTCATAAGCAAAGGAGTCCACGGTGAAAATCGACGCTGCGCAGCGTCTGGTCGCCCGGTCCGTAAAGGCCGGTCACGGCGCGCTCTCCGAATACGACAGCAAGCGGCTGCTTGCTGCCTATGGCGTTCCCGTCACGCGGGAACGGCTGGTTCATTCCGCAAAAGATGCCCGCGCGGCGGCCGACAGGCTTGGCTATCCGGTGGTTCTGAAAGGATGCGCCCACGATCTGCTGCACAAGACCGAGGCCGGTCTGGTCATGGTGGGGCTGGGATCGGGGAAAGAGGTCGCCGACGGATTCAGGACCCTGAAAGCCCGAGCCGGCGCTGATTTTTCCGGCGGATTCCTGGTGCAGGAAATGGTCAAGGGCGACCGAGAACTGATGATCGGCATGACGCGCGACGAACAGTTCGGCCCGTCGGTCGTGTTTGGTCTCGGAGGTATTTTTACCGAAGTCTTGGAGGATGTCGTCTTTCGGCTGGCACCGCTGAAACTGTCCGATGCCCGCGAGATGATGACTGAAATCCGTGCCGCGAAAATCCTCGGTTCCGTCCGCGGCATGGCGCGGGTCGACCGGGCGCTACTGGCCCATGCGATCGTTGCGGTTGGCAGGGCCGCGGCCGAGAATCCTGATATCGCGGAGATCGACATCAATCCGCTTATCGTTGCCGGGTCGCGTCCGATCGCGGTCGACGGTTTGGTTATTCTCAAGCCTGCGGGGAGCAATTAATGGCCCAAAAAGACCTCAAACGCTTTTTCGCTCCGCGTAGCGTCGCCGTTATCGGCGCCTCCGCGAACAAGGGCCGACCGGGGCGGGTGGTTATCGAAAACATGCGTGCCAACGGCTACAAGGGTGACATTCACCCGGTCAATCCGCGCGGTGGTAAACTGCTCGGTCTTAGGGTTTTCAAAACGATCAAGGATCTGCCGAGTGGCATCGATCTTGCGATTGTAATCCTGCCGGCGCAGGCAACGCCACAAGCGGTGCGCGATTGCGCGGCGCGGAATATCGGCTCGATCGTACTGGTGGCTGGTGGCTTCGCAGAGGTCGATCATGCCGGTGAAGATTTGCAGCAAGAACTGGCGCAGGCCTCCCGGGAGACCGGAGTACGTGTCCTTGGTCCCAATACGGCTGGCCATATCTCCACGCCGGCGGATTTTACTTCGAGCTTCTTTCCGCTGGGCGAGATACCGCGTGGCGGCATTTCGTATGTAGCGCAAACCGGCAATTTCACCGGAGCGATGATGAAGCACATTATGTCGGCGGAAAACTATGGCGTCGCCCGTTGCATTGGGCTCGGCAACACAGTCGACATAGATGAAACCGACGTGTTCGAATTTCTCGCCACCGACAGACATACGAAGGCGATTTTTTTCTATCTAGAGAGCCTTCGCCGTCCCCGCGAATTCATTGAAATCGCTAAACAGGTGACACCCAAAAAACCGGTGATTGTCTTGAAAGGCGGTGCAACCGCCGACGGTGCCAAGGCGGCATTGTCGCATACCGCGTCAATGGGATCTGACGATCGGATTCTCGATGGAGCTTTGCGTCAGGCGGGCGTTGTCCGGATCGACGAGTTTTCGCATCTGTTTCTTGCTGCGAAGGCGGTCGCCCCGATGCCCGTGCCGGCAGGCAATCGCGTTGGATTCGTATCGCCGTCGGGTGCCTTTATTGTTCATATCAGCGATCTATGCCGACAGCGCTTTAACCTGAGTTTCCCGGATCTGATGCCAAGGACGATGGATCGGCTGAGAGAAATCAGTCCGCCATTCATCCGGCTCAGCAATCCGGTGGATATCTTTCCTAGCGCGACAGTCCACGGAATGGAGTTCGCTTATCGCGAGGCAATGGAGGCGGTGCTAACGGATCCCAACGTCGATGCCGTGGTTTCGATCATGATTCTGACCAGGGAACTTGGCATGCCGTCACTCGATTTCATTCCCGAGTTGGCGAAGAAACACCCCAAAAAGCCCATCTATATCTCTTTCAGCGGCGATCATGCCTGCAACGAGGAGGCGAAAGCGTTCCTCGAACCGCGCGGCGTGCCGACGTTTCCGCTAATCGAGGATGCGTTCAAGGCGCTTGACATTCTGGCGCAGGCACGGAAGTCCCTGAAGAAATGACCGTGAATGACGGCCTGCCGGAAATCTGGCGGGAAGCCGTGCGGCCGGATTGGTGCGACTATAACAACCACCTTAACATGTCCTACTACATCCTGATCTTCGATCACGGAACGGACAGGTTCCATGCAGAACTGGGATTGGACAAAGACTATCGTCTCAGTGCCGGTTGCTCGACCTTCGCGGTCGAAACCCATACGAACTACCTCGCGGAAGTCTATGAAGGCGACGAGGTCCGCGTAACGACGCAGCTTCTCGACTTCGATGAAAAACGGCTCCACTACTTCCACCGGATGTATCACGCGGGCCGGGGGTTTCTGTCCGCGACTACGGAAATCATGGCCGTGCATGTCGATCTGGATGAGCGCAAGGTCGTGCCCATGCCTGACCATATTCAGGCTAAGGCCGCGGAATTGTTCGCGGTACATAAGGATCTGCCCCGTCCTGAACAGGTCGGCCGCACCATTAGCATCGTCCGCAAATAGACGTTATGTCGCGAAATATGTCTTTTCCCGCCCGCCGGGACAGGATAAATGTAGAACGATGGTCTTCAAGCTTTTGAGTCCATTCTGTTATTTCTGGTGCGGCCGAGGGGCTGCGCGGGGAGTACGGGCGTGACTAGCCAGACGCTGCTGGAGCCGGTGCGCCGGTTCGTCCGCAACAAGCAGCTCATCATGATTATTCTGGCGACGGTGACAGGTGCCGCTGCCGCTTTCGGTGCCGTGTTGTTTCGCGAAACCGTGGTCCTCATTCAAACTGCCACGTTCGGCGCTTCTCTCGAAAATTCGACGAATGTCATTCAGAACTTGCCAGGCTGGCAGGTGGTAACGGTACCGACGATCGGCGGCCTGCTGATCGGTCTGTTCGTTTACTACTTCATGCCGGGTAAGCGCGGACGCGGTGTGGCCGATGTCATGGAGTCGGTAGCGCTCCGATCGGGAGCGATCTCACTGAGGGCTGGACTTGGCGCCGCGGCGGTTAGCGCCGCGTCGATCGGGGTCGGTGCTTCGGTTGGTCGTGAAGGTCCGGTTGTGCATTTGGGTGCGACTTTGTCGTCGTTCGTGGCGACCAAATTACGGCTCAGCCGTTCCCAAGCCGTGACGCTTCTGGGATGCGGGGTGGCCTCTGCGGTCGCAGCCTCGTTCAACGCGCCTATTGCCGGGGTGTTTTTCGCACTGGAAGTCGTGATCGGGCACTATGCGCTCAGCGCCTTTGCGCCGATCGTGATCGCCGGGGTGATCGGGACGATTATTTCTCGGGTCTATTTCGGCGATTTTCCGGCCTTTATCGTGCCCGACCAGTCCCTGGTTTCATTTTGGGAATTTCCCGCTTTTGCACTGCTGGGCGTGGTCTGCGCTCTGACGGCGATCATTTTCCTGCGGTCAGTCGCCGTGGCGAGCGACATCGCCGCCAAGATACCCATCGTCCCATACTTAAAGACGATGGCGGGCGGCTTCTGCGTAGGTGTAATTGCGCTGGCGTTCCCGGAAGTTATGGGGGTCGGCTACGAAGCAACCGATAAGGCGCTGAACGGTAGGTATGAACTTGCCATACTGATTGCGCTGCTGGCGGCAAAGGTCGCTGCGACGGCAATCAGTGTTGGCGCAGGATTTGGAGGCGGCGTATTCGCGCCGTCTATGTTCATGGGGGCGATGGTCGGTGGAGCGTTCGGTATGATAGCCACCCAGATCTTCCCGGAGCTATCTTCAGGGCATTCGGCGTACACGCTAGTCGGTCTTGGCGCGGTTTCTGGCGCCGTCCTCGGAGCACCTATTTCGACCATTCTGATCGTGTTCGAACTGACAGCCGACTATGCACTTACAATCGCCGTGATGGTGGCCGTGGTAATTGCATCGGTCATTACCCAGCAGGTACGTGGAAATTCCTTTTTTACCTGGCAGCTGGAACGGCGCGGGATCAATGTCCGCGGCGGCCGCGAAACCGGCCTGATGGCGATGACCAAGGTAGAAAACGTCATGAGCCTCAAGTACACGCCTGTGATGCAGGAACTAAACATCAACGGTGTCCGCGAGAAACTGCTGACTGCACCGCACGGCGAGCTGTTCGTCGTTGATGAAAACGGCGCGTTGACCGGTACCATCACCCTGGAAGATCTTGCCGACGGGGCATTCGATCATTCCATCGACGATGTGGTGAACGCCCGCGACGTCGCGCGCCTGCATCCGCCGGTTCTGGAGGCGGAGGCGAGCCTGGATCACGCGCTAAAGATGATGCAGGACACCGGCGAGGAACATGTTGCGGTGGTCGAAAACCGCGACTCCATGAAATTGGTTGGTTTTATCCACGAAATCGATGTGATGTTTGTATACAACCGCGCGCTACTCGAAGCACGGCGGGAAGAACGGGGCGAATTATAGAAAGGTGGCGCCGGTCAATCCCGGGTGGATTGGTCGACATTCAAATCGCGTGTCGAAATGCCGTCGCTGCTCTATTCGAAGGCCCCAATAGCGTTTGCCGTACCGCCTGAGCCACGACGAGCAACGGTTGCTTTGGCGCTAGATGTTTTGAATTACCGAGTTCCAGAGGTTTGACGCTGCGGGCTTGCGGACCGCGACAGGTTGAAGCCCGTATCGTGATCATATGCAACAATTTCGACGGGTATTTTTTGCCATCGGCGCTTTCAATTTTCACAGGATGAATATCGAAGATGACGTAGCCCACGGTTACGATCAGGTCCATGCTGTCTGGTAAGACGCCGGTGCCCTCCGATGTGGTGCCAAACGTGCCCGCGATCCTTGCTTCGCCGGGAGCTGTCGGTAACTCTCACAATCGCTTCGAAATTTCCTCCCGCATTCTGTGGTGCCGACGCCGGGGGAGCCGCAAGACAAATCACCAACAAAACCATACCGATGACGCAAAATCTTTTCATGACCCCATTCCCCACATGTTGGGATAAACCCTATTCGTCGACGCTTTCCTGACCAAACTGGGCCGCACCTGCTCCGGACTTTGTGACCGTTCCGGTATTCGATTCGGATTTTGTGCCATTCGTCGCCAAACGATGCCGCCAGACTGATATAATCGTCCCATGAACAACCACTCCTTGCCCCAACCGGAGGCCGGCGCACGTCCGGCGCAGCCTTATCTGAACGGTCTAAACGACCCGCAGTGCGATGCGGTCGAGAGCGTCGACGGTCCGCTGCTGGTATTGGCTGGCGCTGGAACCGGGAAAACAAGGGTGCTGACCACCCGTATCGGTCATATTCTGATGACCCGGCGCGCCTGGCCGAACCAGATATTGGCCGTCACATTTACCAATAAGGCGGCTCGCGAGATGCGAGATCGGGTTGCCGGCATGATCGGCGGCGCCACAGAAGGGCTGTGGATCGGGACCTTCCACGCGATTGCGGCGCGTATTCTGCGCCGTCATGTGGAGGTCGTGGGACTAAAGTCGAATTTCACCATCCTCGATCAGGATGACCAGATCCGGTTAATTAAGCAGATCATAGAGGCCGAAGAAATCGACGATAAACGCTGGCCCGCTCGGGCAGTGCATGCCGCTATCGAACGCTTCAAGGACCGCGGACTGACGCCCGATAAGGTCAGCGTCGCCGAAGCGGGTGACATAGCGGACGGCCGCATCGGCGAGTTATACAAAATATATCAGGATCGGCTGGTCATCCTGAATGCTGCCGATTTCGGCGACTTGCTTTTGCACTGCCTGACTGTATTCACGACGCGTCCCGAAGTGCTGGAGGAGTATCAGCGCCAGTTTCATTACATCTTGGTCGACGAGTACCAGGATTCAAACGTGTCGCAGTATTTGTGGCTGCGTCTGCTGGCGCAGGGTCGCAAAAATATCTGCTGTGTCGGCGATGACGACCAGTCAATTTACAGCTGGCGGGGTGCAGAGGTCGGTAACATTCTGCGGTTTGAAAAGGATTTTCCCGGTGCGAAGGTGATCCGGTTGGAACAGAACTACCGGTCTACCCAACAGATACTGAGCGCCGCGTCGCATTTGATCGCCGTCAATCAGGGTCGGCTTGGGAAGACGCTGTGGACCGAAGCAGAGGGTGGCGAACCGATCCGGGTCCACGCTGTGTGGGACGGCGAGTCCGAGGCCCGGTTAGTCGGCGACGAGATTGAAAACCTGCAACGGGACGGCGAGTCTCCGAACGAAATTGCAATTCTGGTTCGGGCCAGTTTTCAGATGCGCGAGTTCGAGGAACGCTTGATCACGCTTGGCGTGCCGTACCGTGTCGTGGGCGGTCCACGCTTTTACGAACGGGCCGAAATTCGCGATGCAATCGCCTATCTGCGGGTGATTGCCCAACCCAATGACGATCTGGCGTTGGAGCGCATTATCAATACGCCGAGGCGTGGTCTGGGAACTGCCACACTTCAGGCGATGCACGGGCACGCGCGGGCGCTGGGGATATCGCTGCATGAATCGGCGCTTCAGCTGATCGAGACGGACGAACTGAAACCGCAGGCACGGTCGTCATTGCGTCGGATCATCGAGGATTTCGCCCGCTGGCGCGCTCAGGCGCAAGCGGTTGACCATATCGAGCTTGCCGAGGCCGTGCTCGACGAATCCGGTTATACCGGCATGTGGATGACAAGCAATTCGGCGGATGCGCCGGGGCGGCTTGAAAACCTGAAGGAACTCGTTTCCGCGCTTAATGAATTTGAATCGCTTGGTGGATTTCTGGAACACATCAGTCTGGTGATGGACCGCGACAACAACACGGCCGGCGAGATGGTCAGCCTGATGACTCTTCATGCAGCGAAAGGGCTGGAATTCAACAACGTGTTTTTGCCGGGATGGGAAGAAGAGGTGTTTCCCAACCGCCGCTCTGTCGATGATGGTGGCGGTGCCGCGCTCGAAGAGGAACGCCGGCTGGCCTATGTCGGACTTACGCGAGCCAGACGCCGAGTGTGGATATGCCATGCCTCCAGCCGCCGGGTCTACAACCAGTGGCTCGCCTGCGCGCCGTCCCGGTTCATCGACGAACTGCCGGAAGATCTTGTCGAACATCAAATGGAAGCCGGTTTGCATGGTGGGGTGGCGGAACCCGGTCTGGAGGTGCTCGAAGAAAACTGCGGAAATGGCGGTGCGGGCCGTGGACCAGGTTTTTGGCGTATGCGCGACAATAAGGGAAGCGCGTCGCGGGCGCCGTTCGGAGGTGAGGTGTCTACGGTAAACTCGATTGCCATCGGGGTGCGGATATTCCATCAGAAATTTGGCTACGGCACCGTGGTCTCCAATGATGGCGGCAAGCTCGAAATCGACTTCGAGAAAGCGGGTACCAAGAAAGTTCTCGAAAGCTTCGTGGAACCGGCATGACCGCCGAAGGGGGAGCGTTCGGCGATATCTGGCAGATTGATATCGCACTGCTTGCCAAATCCTCGGTCGAACCGATCGAAGCGGCGTTAGAAGATATTGCGATCGGACTATCCAGTTTTGAGATTATCGGAACGCCCGGTTGGCGCGTTACGGCCTACACAGCGGGGGAACCCGACCGGGCGAATCTAATCGCGCGGTTGAGCGCAGCCGCGGCGAAGGCGGACATGACGTTGCCAGAAGTCGACGTTTCGCCGGTGATCGAAAGAGACTGGGTTGCGGAAGTTGAACGTGCGCTTGCACCCATTCATGTCGGGTCCTACTGCGTGTACGGATCCCATGTGACGGAGCCACCGCCTGATGGGGCCATAGCAATCCAGATCGATGCTGGGCAGGCATTCGGCACTGGCAATCACGAAACCACTAGGAGCTGCCTACAATCCATCGAATCAGTTTGTGCAGATCACGCGCCGTCCAATCCGCTGGATATCGGCACCGGCAGCGGTATTCTGGCCATTGCGCTCGCTAAGCGCCTTGGCAATGTTGTGACCGCCAGTGACAACGATCCGATCGCGGTCGATGTGGCTGCTGAGAACGCCAAACTGAACGGTGTCGGCGAGATGATTGATTTTCATCTGGCGGAAGGTTTGGACCTTCCCGGGCTTCAGGAAAAAGCCCCCTACGATCTGATTGTCGCGAATATCGTCGCCAATCCCTTGATTGCTCTGTCAGTTGATATCGCGGGCGCGCTTGCAGTCACCGGTCGCATCGTGTTGTCCGGCATACTGCTGGACCAGGCGGAAGAGGTTGCGGCGTCGTATGCCGAAAACGGGCTCAGATTGACCGAACGGATCGAAATGGACGACTGGGCAACACTGACACTCAGTCGAATCTAGTTCTTTTCCAGCTCGACAAATCCGTCGCCGAGTCTCTCAAGCGAGAATTCGACGCGCAGCGGCCGACCGTTGGGCTGTCGAAAAATCACGCGGCCATTCTAACCATCTAAAATATGGGGCGGACATCTTCGCTGACTGGTAACTGGCCCCGGCAACCATTCACGTTGGATAGGCGTGGCTGAAAACGGACGAGTTCCCTCGCGTCAACCTATAGCGTTAATCCCGCCAGCAGCAATCTGCCGAGCGGCACGGTTACTGCGGCGAAATAAGTTTTTTCCGTGGCTGGACGGGCGATGGAAACGTCTAAGATGCGCTTGCCACTCTGGCGCAGGACAATGTTCTCAAACAATACGCCGCGCTGGAGCGCATCGTTCTTTGACTGGCGGAAGGTGACGGCTCAGTCGCCGAATTTCCTGTCGGCGGGCGATAGGTTTTATGGGATTGCGGGAGAGAGGGTGGCAGCAATAAAGGCGGCCGCTACAAGAATGAGATCTCTAATGTTCATTACTCGCTTACCCTGATTACAACGATATTTCTCTACCACGTCGGCAAACTGCGGCATGTCAGGGGACATTCGCAATCTTATCGCCTCGGTATTATCATTGGAGATACGGAAGGTTAAGGCCTGCCGTCTGCACATGACGCGGTTTTCCCGGGAGGATGGAAAGATCGATACCAACCTGATTGAAGGCGTCGCTGCGTCCGCTTTCGCGACCGATATCGACGGTGCCGGAGACGTACTGGCTGAGCTATTCCCCGGCATCGCGCCGGAAGAGGCGGCGCACCGGATCGATGATCTGCGTAGACAACAGACGGCGGGTCTTGGGAGCGTGCCGGCGCCATCCGACCGTTTGGCGTCCCTGCGGGCAGAACTCGCGGGAAAGAATCTGAAGGGATTTCTCGTACCGCTGTCGGACGAACATCAGGGGGAATTTATCGCCGCCCGGTCGCAGCGTCTGGCGTGGCTGACAGGCTTTGGCGGCTCGGCCGGCATGGCGATTGTACTGATGGACAGGGCTGCGATCTTCGTCGATGGTCGGTACACGCTTCAGGTGCGAGACCAAGTCGACACCGTGTCGTTCGTTCCGGAACACCTTACCCAGTCGCCGCCCGACAAATGGTTGCTGGCGAATGTGCCGAAGGGCGGAAAAATCGGTTTCGATCCTTGGGTACATACGCCGGAAGGAATCGACAGCCTGCGCCTTGCTTGCAAGGCGGTGGGGGCTGAGTTGGTGCCTGTAGATGCCAATCCGGTCGACGCCGTCTGGCTGGACCAGCCGCCGCCGCCGTTGGGGCCTATAATGGTCTACCCGGAAGAGTTCGCCGGTAAGGGTTCGGCGGATAAATCACGTCAGATTGCCGATGTGCTGACGGCAAGCGGTGCCGACGCCGCAATCCTCAGTGCCCCAGACTCCATAGCCTGGTTCCTGAATATCAGGGGGTCCGATGTCGCCAATACACCTCTGGCGCTCTCTTACGCGATTGTTCACCGGACCGAGAAAGTCGACTGGTATGTTGACCGTCGAAAAATTCTGACCGCAACACGGAAAGATCTGAGTACTGCCGTTGCCGTGCGCGATCCGGCGGAGTTCTTGGCGGGGCTGGCGGCATTGGGCAAAGCCGGCAAAACCGTCCGCGTCGATACTGCGACAATAGCGGAGGCCGTGCGCATTCAGCTTTCGGAAGCGGGAGCTAACATCGTCTCTGCCAGCGATCCCTGCACGCTACCCAAAGCGAAAAAGAACCCGGCCGAGATTGACGGAACGCGCAACGCGCATATCCGCGACGGTGCTGCCTTGACGTCTTTTCTAGCCTGGCTGGCTGTGGAAGCCCCCAAAGGAGAATTAACAGAGATGTCGGCAGCCGAAAGTCTCCGCGCGTTCAGGACACCCGACGATCGATTCCGCGGGTTAAGCTTTGAGACTATCTCTGGCAGTGGACCCAACGGTGCGATCGTGCATTACCGGGTAACACCAGAAACTGACCGCGGGTTGGCGCCGGGGGACGTATACCTTGTCGACTCCGGTGCCCAGTATCTGGACGGAACGACCGATGTCACCCGGACCGTTTTTATCGAAGACGGCGATGGCGCGCCGTCTGAGGCGCGGGAGAGGTTTACACGGGTTCTGAAAGGTCATATCGCTGTCGCGACCGCACGGTTTCCGGCAGGCACCCATGGCAGCCAGATCGACGCGCTGGCAAGACTGTCGCTATGGGAGGCGGGGCTGGATTACGATCACGGCACTGGCCACGGCGTCGGCGTCCATCTTGGCGTTCACGAGGGACCGCAGCGAATCTCCAAGCTGGGCGGTGGAGTGCCCATGGAACCCGGCATGATCCTGTCGAACGAGCCCGGCTATTACAAGCAAGGCGCCTACGGCATCCGCATTGAAAACTTATTGGTCGTGAGAGAGGCCGGAAGTTCTCTAGCAGGCGAGGAGCGAAAGATGATGGATTTCGAGACCATCACCTTAGCGCCCATCGACCGCGCGCTGATCGATGCGGATCTATTGAGCGAGCACGAACGCGACTGGCTGAACGCCTATCATGCGCGTGTGCGGGATACGCTGTCGCCCTTGTTAACGGACGAAGTGCAGGCGTGGCTGGAAGAGGCGACGGCAGAGGTGTAACCGTATTCTCTTCTCCTCCGCGATCTCCGCCCCGGTGACGCGCACAAACTGCGCGATCGCCGCGTTTTGGCTGATCAGAAAACCCCTAGGCATCTGCTACCCTTCCTAGTTTTTCGGGGTTAGGCCACCTAGGGCTTCCAGTGCGGCGGGTAGGCGGTCTCGAAGCCCGGTAGGGCCCACATCCGCGTCTGCCAGGCGGCCAGCATAGGGTAATGCGCATCCAGCGGGGTGATGGCCAGATCGAGTGCAGCGGCATTTTCCTGGCTGGCGGCGCGAGTCAACTGCATCAGCACCGGAAACACGATCAGATCGGCCGCGCTGACCTCCGTACCTGCTAGCCATTCTGAAGCTGACAAACGTTCGTTCAATACCACAAGTTCGTCGTGCACCTTGGTGGCGGCGCCGGCGATCTGGTCCTCGAATTCCGCCACCTTGTTACGGAATAATGGCCGGGAAATATCGCCGACAGGCCCCCGGAAGTGCCCGTCGCATTCGCTGATCGTTTGCCAGACACGCGCGGTTTCCATCGGGGTCCTGCCGAACAATGGCGGATCCGGGTGGCTCGCATCGATGTAGGACAGGACGGCGAGGGTTTCTGTCACGACCGTGTCGTCGTCAACCAGCACGGGCACGTGTCCGCGCGGATTGATCTTGCGGTATGCGGGCGTTTTCTGATCGCCCGCCGAGTTGCTGAGACGGCGACGCGTGTAGCGCAGCCCCTTGACCGCCAGGGCGAGCATCACTGACCAGCAGGGCGGCGAGCCGGAGATGAAATAGAGTTCCCGTGCGGACATTCAGGTGGCCCCGCCGATCATGTCCTGCCAGTTTTCTTCTGAAAGGACGGTAATGCCAAAATCGGCAGCTTTTTTCGCTTTTGATCCTGCGTCAGCACCCACAATGACGTAGTCAGTCTTTTTCGATACCGATCCCGACACCTTAGCTCCGAGGGACTCGGCTTTCACCTTGGCTTCTGAGCGGGTCATGGTTTCTAGGGTGCCGGTGAAGACGACTGTTTTGCCGGTGAGGGTGGAATCGGTGGTCTCGGGCGGCGCCATGTCTTCTACATTCAGTTCGGCACCCAGATCGTCCAGCATGCGGCGGTTTTCGACGTTATCCGCATTGAAAAATCCCGCAAGCTCGTCTGCCACCGTCATGCCGATGGTGTCGATATTGCACAACTCGGCATAGGCGTCGCCAATCAGGTCGGGGTTTTTTCGTTCCTCAGCATTGTTGTTGCGTTCGAGGCTGACTTGTTCCATTGCCCTTCGCCAAGCGTCGTAGGATCCGTAGGTGCGCGCCAGCAGGCGGGCCGTGGTTTCACCCACCTGCCGAATGCCGAGCGCATAGATCAGTCGGTCGAGACCGATACTGCGCCGTTCCTCGATAGCGTCCAGCAGGTTGTCGACGGATTTGTCGCCCCAGCCTTCTCGGCCGCGCAGAACGCCAGCATGATCTCGCAGACGGAAGATGTCGCCCGGTCCATCAATCAGCCCGTCGTTCTCGAATGCTTCAATATGCTTGCCGCCCAATCCGTCGATATCCAACGCCTGACGGCTGACGAAATGTTTGAGGCGTTCCAGCCGCTGCGCCGGACAGATCAGCCCGGCGGTGCAGCGCCGCACGGCCTCGCCCACTTCGCGCACCGCTAGGCTGTCGCATTCGGGGCAATGGTCCGGTATCTTGTAGGGTCGCGCGTCTTCTGGCCGCTTGTCGGCGATAACGTCCAGCACCTGCGGGATGACGTCCCCGGCCCGCTGAATCGTGACGGTGTCGCCAATGTGGATGTCTCTTTCGATTATATAGTCCTCGTTGTGTAGCGTCGCGTTGGAGACCACGACACCACCTACCGTGACGGGCTCCAGCCGTGCCACCGGTGTCAGGGCGCCGGTACGCCCAACTTGAATATCAATTTCCTTCAGGACCGTTAGGGCTTTCTCCGCCGGGAATTTGTGAGCGATCGCCCAACGCGGTGCGCGACTGATGAAGCCGAGCCGGTTCTGCCAGTCGAGTCTGTCGACCTTATAGACAACGCCGTCGATATCGTAGCCCAGCAACGCCCGTTTCGCGCCAATACCCGCATGCAGTGCCATGATGTCTTCCGGCGTGTCGCAGCGTCTGGTTTCCGGGTTGATGGGAAAGCCCCAGCTTTTGAGCCTCTGCAGAAAATCCCATTGATTATCTGCAGGAGGTTCGCTGATCTCGCCCCAGCTGTAGCCGAAAAAGCGCAACGGCCGTTGGGCCGTGATCGAGGGATCGAGCTGGCGGAGTGAACCCGCAGCCGCATTGCGCGGGTTTGCAAACACCTGTGCTTCCGAAGCTTTGCGTGTTTCGTTCAGTGCAGCGAAATCGACATGGCTCATATAGATCTCGCCGCGGATTTCCAGTACGGCGGGGAAATCGCTGGACAGTCTGTCAGGGATTTCTTCAATGGTCCTTGCATTGGTTGTCACGTTCTCGCCAACCCGTCCATCGCCCCGTGTTGCCGCCTGAACGAATTTCCCTTCTTCATAGCGCAGGGAAATGGAGAGGCCATCGATTTTGGGTTCGCCAACGAGGGTGACCTGATCGTCTTCGGCAAGATTCAGAAACCGGCGGATGCGAGCAAAAAACTCACGGATGTCGTCTTCATCGAAGGCGTTTCCGAGCGATAGCATTGGAACGGCATGCTCGATTTTGCCAAAACCAGCCGCTGGAGCGGCACCGACCCATTTGCTGGGACTGTCTTCAAGAACGAGGTGGGGAAATGCCGTTTCCAGCACCTGGTTACGGCGACGCAGCGCATCGTATTCGGCGTCGGTGACCGTCGGGGCATCTTCCTGATAGTAGCGGGTGTCGTGGGCAGCGATTTCGATCGCCAACAGTTGCAATTCCGCGGCCACTTCGGGCTCGGTCAATTTCGAGATATCGGTCTTCATTGTGCCATTTCCGCAATCAGGCTGTCGGCGGCCGCACGGGCTTCTTCGGTGATTTTCGCGCCGGCCAGCATGCGGGCGATTTCCTCACGCCGTTCTTCATCGGACAATTCCATCACAGCGGTGGTTGTATTACTGCCTTCCGTGGATACCGCGATCGATTTACTAACGTGAAAATGCTTGCTTCCGCGCGCGGCAACCTGGGGCGAGTGCGTAACGACCAGCACTTGCACACCTTCCGACAACCGTGATAGGCGTTCAGCAACCGAAGCTGCAGTCGCGCCGCCGACACCCGCATCGACCTCGTCAAACACCAGCGTCGTGACCCGGTTGGAGGTAGACAGAGCCACTTTCAGGGCGAGCAGCAGCCGAGCTAGTTCTCCGCCAGATGCGACCTTGTTGATCGGGCCTGCAGGCTGTCCGGGGTTGGTAGAAACCTCGAATGTGACCCGGTCGATACCATGGCTCGACCAGCCGGTCCGAGCCAGTTCCTCGATACTCGGGACGAACGATGCTTTTTCCAGGCGCAAATGGGGCAGTTCGGCGTTTATCGCCGACCCGAGTGCCTCCGCGGCGGAAACCCGGGCATTATGAAGTTCCTGCGCAATAGTATCGAAGCAAGCTTGCGCCTCTCGAGCTTCGGCCTCTAGGCGGGAAAGATCGCGGTCGGCGTCGTCGAGCCGTTCGAGCTTGGAGGCAAACCCGTCCCGCAGGGCGGCCAGAGAATCTACGTTGGTACCGTGTTTTCTCGCCAGCGCCCGTAAACCGAATAACCGTTCGTCGACCCGTTCCAGTTGCGCGGGGTCCTGATCGGTTGACCGCAAGGCATCGATCAAAAGATCGGACGCTACAGCCGCCTCGTCACCTGTACGCTCCATCGCTTCCAGCGCAGGTTTGAGCATGCCGGAGGCCTGTTCGTTGGCGCGTTCTAGGGCTCTGAGCGATTTCGATAAGACTTGCTGAAACCCTTTGTTGCCCGACAGTATATCGAGAGAGTGGTTGATTGCGGCGGCAATCTTTTCCGCATTCATCATCAGAGATCGGGCCTCGGTCAGCGAAGCTTCTTCGCCTTCCTTTAGGTCGAATTCGTCTAGCTCCGCATGGACGTGACGCAAGAAGTCGCCCTCAGCGGCTATCTTGTCGATTTCGTTGCGTGCTTCCGCCAATGCTTTTTCTGCCGATTTCAACTCTGACCATGATGTGACGGTTTTTTGAATAAGTCCTCCATGTCGGCCGAAGGCGTCCAGCGCGTCCCGATGGTTTGCCGGATCAAGTAGCCCGTGGCTGGCAAATTGTCCTTCGATCTCTATCAGGGATTCGCCGATGTTCCGCAGGGTGCCGACGCTGATGGGTTGATCGTTGATATAGGCACGGCTGCGTCCGTCGGCAGTCACCGTACGTCGGAGTATTAGGGGGTCGCCGTCCATCGGCAGGTCGATATCGTGCTCTTCGAGCTTCCCGAGAACTGTATTTCCCGGGAGCAATTCGAAGGTTGCGGCAATGCTTGCCCTGTTCCCGCTCTCTATACCACCTCGAACCTGTGAAGCGTCGGCACGCGCGCCGATCGCCAGACTAAGCGCGTCCAGAAGGATGGATTTTCCAGCACCGGTTTCGCCGGTCAGAACGCATAGTCCGCTACTGAAGTCGATATCTAAGCTGTCGATCAGGACGAAATTCCGAATGGAAAGCGTCGCCAGCATCGCGGCTTAAAACAACCAGTCCCATGTGCGGCCGAAGAGTCCCTTTTCTTCGACCTTTTCGCGCAGGTCTGATCCGGTGGCCACCGCGTAAGTATCTAGATACCAATCACTGCCGGGATAATTGTGTCCCAGCACGGCGGCGACTTTTCGCGCCTCATCTATAACGCCAAGAGCGGTATAGGCTTCGACCAGGCGGTGCAAAGCTTCCGGAACGTGTGTGGTGGTCTGATAGTTATCTATCACCCGCCGGAACCTGTTGATCGCCGCTAAATAGTGCCCGCGTTCGTGATAGTAGCGGCCGATTTCCATCTGTTTGCTTGCAAGGTGGTCGCGAGCTAGATCGATTTTTAACTCGGCGTCACGGGCATATTTCGACTCCGGGAAGCGTCGAACGACTTCTGTGAGTGCGTCTAGTGCCTGTTCTGTTATCTTTTGGTCGCGCGCGACATCCGAGATACGTTCGTAAAATGATAACGCCTTCAGATAATAGGCATAGGGAATGTCCCTGTTGCCCGGATGCAGGCGGATATAGCGATCAAGGCCGATTATGGCTTCGTCGTATTCGTTGGCCTGATAGTTCGAGTAGGCGGCCATCAATTTGGCTTTGATCGCCCAGACCGAATAGGGGTGCTGTCGTTCGACTTCTTCGAATTTCCTGGCTGCATCCTTGAACTCTCGGGCTTCAAGCGAATTGACGGCCGTGTTGTATAAAAAATCCACCTTTCGCTCGACATATACCTCTTCGTCGATGCCGCAGGCAGCAACCACGAGACAGATCGCTGCCCCGATCGCTAAATGTCGTATACGGATGATCGACATCCCTATTTCCTATATTCTCATCCAGCAGCGTTATACCATCATTGTTGCTATAAATGTAGTGAGGACGAATGGCTGTTGGTACGAAAAAAGGCGCCCGGAGGCGCCTTCATTCGATCAATTGGCCGTCAATTCAGGCGACGGCAGCCGTTGCCTGCAAAGATCCGATTCCGCTGTTGCTCGGCTGCGCATCCACGCGTTTCCAGGCGTCATCGTCCGCGAACAAAGCGCGCAGGAGCTCATTGTTCATGGCATGTCCCGACCGGCTGGCCTGAACGGCACCTATAACCGGGCCACCGGCAAGATACAGGTCGCCAACGCAATCCAAAATCTTGTGACGGACGAATTCGTCATCGTAGCGCAGGCCGTCCTTGTTGAGCACCTTGTCACCGCTGATGACGACTGCATTATCGAGAGAGCCGCCTAAAGCGAGACCTGCGTCGCGCAGGGCATCGACTTCGTGCTCGAATCCGAATGTCCGCGCACGGGATATATCGGATTTGAAATTTTCGCCGGTGCGCTCAAATACGCGTTCTTGACAGTCAATCGCCGAAGAGCCGAAATCGATCTCGAAATCGAGGCTGAATTCGTCAGACGGTGAAACCGTCATAGCACGGGTGCCATCATCCACCGTGACGGTTTTCAAAATCTTGATCGCGGTCCGTGCGGCTGACTGTTTGGCCAACCCGGCAGATTCGATCAGGAAAACGAAAGGTGCCGCGCTGCCATCCATGATGGGAATTTCGGGGCCGTCGACCTCGATCAAAACATTGTCGATCTCGCAGCCCGCTAGCGCGGCCATCAGATGTTCAATCGTACTCACCGTTGCACCGTGATCATTGCCGACCGTGGTTGCGAGACGGGTATCGACAACGTTCTGCCAGTTGACGACGATTTCGCGGGCGCCGTTGAACAGGTCAGTCCGGCATATACGAATGCCGAAATTTTCTTCTGCCGGTTTCAGCGTCATGGCGGTTTTGCAGCCCGAATGCAGAGCAATGCCCGTGCAGCCGATTTCGGTCTTCAATGTTTTTTGTTTAATCACACCAGCGATCTTTACTCTGTGGCCCCCTGAGACCTGCTTCTGCTGCGGGCATTCCGGCGACGGCATCATTGCCTGACGAGGCCGGATTTATCTTTAATAACCGCCGCAACAGATTTAAGTCCTCGGGAGATTTCTACCAAACACCCCCCGAGAAACTCAAATCAACAAATGTTACAGAATGTTACGGACTCTGCAGGGTTGATGCCAGTTAGTTGGCCTGGCGGCGGAGAAATGCCGGAATTTCCAGCAAATCGTCTTCTGCCTGAGACGTTTGAACTCGGTCTTCAGGGTCTACGCCCGCCAAACGGCTTTGCTGAAGCGCGGTTTTCTGCAAATTTTCTGCAACAGGCACCGGTTTGGTAGGTGCGTGGGCGGTTTTCGCCTCGGATATTACTGTCGGCGGTTCATGGGTGGGAGTTTTACCGGTACGGGTGATCCGCTGAAACAGATTTCCGCCACGGCGGCGCGAATCGTCTTTCTGGCTACCATTCAGCAAATCCGCTTCTTTAAAGGGGTCTGCGCCGGACACCGCTTCCGGGGGGCTTTTGGGATCGACCGGCGGCGGCGGGATGAAGGCGTCATTTTTGGCCACCAGAATCGGTTCCGGCGGTGTGGGGGCCTTCGGTTCTGGCGCTATTGCGGCCGCTGGAACGATTTCAGCAGGTTCTTCGGTATCAGGCGCGGCGGGTGCCTCAGTCACAGGCTCCGGCGTTTCCCCAACACCCAGTTTGGCGGGCTGTTCCGCTTCAATAACCGTTTCCATCGTCGGTTTCTCAACAGGTTCCGGCGTGGGTGGGCTGGTTTCAACAGCCGGTTTTGACGGCTCTGCAGAGATCTCCCCCCGTGCCGCAGGTGTCGGGATCGGGGTCGTCGCCTTCTTTTCGGCAATTGGCTCATCCACTGTTTCCGCGGTTGCAGGTAGCGCTGTCGTTTCTTGGTCCGGCATCTCGGTTTCTTTGGCCCGAACCAGTTTTTGCGGTTGAGAATAAACCTTCAGGACCGGCCGGGGCTGGAACTCGGCCTGGGCGTCGATTCCGGTAGCGACAACCGATACGCGCATTTTTCCTTCAAGCGTCGAGTCCATGGTGGACCCGAAGATGATATTGGCATCGGCATCAACTTCCTCGCCGATCCGGTTAGCTGCCTCATCGACTTCGAACAGCGTCATGTCCGGGCCGCCGGTGATATTGATCAGCACGCCACGCGCGCCTTTCATCGACACGTCGTCGAGCAGCGGGTTGGAGATCGCGGCTTCGGCCGCCAGGCGTGCCCGTTCTTCGCCATCGCCTTCACCGGTTCCCATCATGGCTTTGCCCATTTCGCTCATCACGGCGCGAATATCGGCAAAATCCAGGTTGATCAGCCCGGGAACGACCATAAGGTCGGTGACCCCGCGAACGCCTGAATGGAGGACTTCGTCCGCCATGGTGAAGGCATCTGCAAACGTCGTCTTTTCGTTGGCGATCCGGAACAGGTTTTGGTTCGGGATTACGATCAGCGTATCGACATACTGCTGCATTTCTTCGATGCCAGCCTCTGCGATGCGCATCCGGTTGATGCCTTCGAACTGAAAAGGTTTGGTCACGACACCTACGGTCAGGATGCCGTGTTCGCGCGCTAACCGGGCAATTACAGGAGCTGCACCAGTTCCGGTGCCGCCGCCCATGCCGGCCGTGATAAATACCATGTGAGCTGCACTCAGTGCTTCCATCAATTCGTCCATGGCTTCTTCCGCCGCCGCGCGGCCGATGTCCGGGCGCGACCCGGCGCCAAGACCATGCGTAATACCTGGTCCAAGCTGGATTGGCCTGTCGGCCAGGGTCTGTGCCAGTGCCTGAGCATCGGTATTCGCTACCACGAAGTCGACGCCTTCAAGTTGCGATGAGATCATGTTGTTGACAGCGTTACCGCCGGCGCCGCCGACGCCGATTACGGTAATCCGCGGTTTCAGATGGTCCTGAGGTTCGGGAACGGTGAGATTGATGGTCATTGAGGCCTCCTAGCCAGGGAAGGGACAGAACGGGTGGTGCCGATCCACCCGGGTCGGTGTTGCCGCAGGATCGTTGCGGGTTAGGTTGAAAGTTGCGGGGTCATGCGTTGGTAATGAGATCAGAAACTCTCCTTCAGCCACTGGCCTATCCGGGCGATCCGGCTGACCGGTGCATTTTCGTTCGCGGGGGCGTCTTCGATGGTGCCAGCGTACTTCTCCACGCCGTATCGCAGAAGGCCAGCGCAGGTCGAAAAAGCGGGCCCGCTGGTTGCCTCTGCCAACCCGCTGATGCGGAGTGGCCGGCCGATACGGACCTGCTTTTCAAGAACCATGCCCGCTAGTTCGGGCACGCCGTGCAGCTGCGAGGCACCGCCGGTAAGAACCAGGCGACGTCCCGATACGCGGTCGGCGCTGCTGATTTCCATCCGTTCCCGGACCAACTCGAATGTTTCCTCGATGCGCGGCCGGATGATGCCGGTCAGTATGGAGCGTGGCACATGATTGGGTTGGTTGTGATCGTCTTCGCCGACCAGAGGAACGTCAATTATTTCATTGTCGTCTGATTGGGATGGAACAGCGCTGCCATAAAGTATCTTCATCCGTTCGGCATGCACCACAGGTGTCGATAGCCCGCGCGCGACATCGTTCGTCACGTGTCCGCCGCCTACCGGTATGGAATCTGCAAAAACCACCTGCCCATCGTAGAAAACGGCGATCGTCGTGGTGCCACCACCCATATCGACCAGTGTGACACCGAGGTCTTTCTCGTCTTCAACCAGACAGGAAAGGCCGCTGGCGTAGGGTGAAACGACGACTTCCTCGATATCGAGGTGACAGCGTGCAACACAGTTCTTAAGATTGCGAACCGGACCGGGCGCGGCATTGATACGATGGAAGCTGACACCAAGCTGTTCGCCGAACATGCCGCGCGGATCGCGGATACCGCGATTGCCGTCGATCGAGTACCCTACCGGCAGGCAATGAATCAGGTCGCGGTCTTCCGGCTGTTCGATCTGGAAGTTGCGTTCCCGAGCGCGCTGGATATCTGTCGCTGCGATTGGGTGCCCGGCAATCGATACTTCGATTTCTTGAATATGCGAATAGATCGCGCCTCCGGAAAGGTTGACGAAAATCCGGTCGATGCGTTCACCGGCAAGCTCTTCCGCGGCACTTATTGCGGTGAGGATGGCATTCTGCGTGGCTTCCATATCGATCACGGACCCGTTGCGCACGCCGGCAGACGCCTGTTGTGCGACGCCGATCACGCGTATCCCGCCTTCGGCGTTCATGTGTGCGATTAAACAGCATATTTTTGCGCTTCCGACGTCCAGTGCTGCAATGATTCCGGTCCGGAGTTTCGCCATCCTCAGACAGCCCCTCGATACCGGCCTGCATTAAGGTCAAATATCATTATGTATTCTTTCCCTTGCGATGACTGACCTTGCGATTGCTGCCGGTGCGGTCCGCGCGGGTCCGGACGATAAGCTGGTCCGGTATCCGCAGGTCGATCGACAACAGGTCCTGTTTGAGTAGTTTGTGTTCCCGTTCCAGCCGCGCGAAACGACGCCAGGCCGCTTCCGGATCATTCTCCGGCAAGCGTACATCCACGCCATTGTCCATGCGGATATTCCATCGGCGGTCGCCGACACGGACGGCTGCATTGACACGCTGCTTCAGCTCCGGCTCACGGGCAAGGATCGTCATCAATGCGTTAGCGTGCGCCGGCGCATCCTTACCGACGACAACAAGGAGATCGCGAAACCTTTCCAGGTTGCGGGAGGTAATGATGGTGCCTTCGTCGTCAACGAGCACCAGTTTGTTTTCGCGCTGCCAGAGCGCCATGGGGCGGCGTTCGAGAATTTTCACGCGAATGGTATTCGGAAACTGCCGTTCAATGCTGGCCGCCCGAATCCAGGGCAGGGTTTCTAGCCGTTCACGAGTATATTTCAGGTCGACCGCCAGTAACGGATCACCTCGTTCGATGTTCAGTACCCGGGTGATGCGGTCCGGAGATTCGTGCCGGCGTCCCTGCAGCAGAATTTGATCCACCCGCAGGCCCGCATCACCCATATGGGTTGCCGCCGATTGCCAAGCGGAATGCATTGCGTTGCCGACCCATCCCGACTGCCAGAGCCATGCCGGGCCGCCCAGCGCGAGTGCAAATATCGCTGTGACGCCTAGCGCGCGCAGCGACCGGCGCGTCCACGGCGGCATCGGGCGTTTGCGCACGGATTTGGCGCGCTTGCCTTTCGTTGGCTTTTCCTGCTTCAGATTTATCCATCGCATAATGCGTTCTCCACCATCCAGCGAACAAGTTCGCCGAATTCGATCCCTGCATAGGCGGCCTGCTCGGGAACGAGCGACAGCGGCGTCATGCCGGGCTGAGTGTTGACTTCGAGAAGAAAAAGATCGCCTGGCTCTCCGGCATGATCGTCGTACACAAAGTCAGCGCGCGAGATGCCGCGGCACCCCAGTGCTTTGTGCGCGCGTACCGCATAATCCATTGCAGCCGCGTAGGCATCTGCGTGGATCGGCGCGGGAACCAGATGTTCCGCCCGCCCCTCGGTGTACTTGGCTTCATAGTCGTAGAAGCCCTCGAAGGCGCGTATCTCGGTCACGCCGAGCGCTTCCTCACCCATGACCGACACCGTGATTTCGCGACCGTCAATAAAGCTTTCGAGCATCATGCGGCTGCCATAGGTCCAGATTTCGTTCCCCCCCAAAGCAGCGACATCTTCCTCGGTCCGGATGATGCGCACGCCAATGCTGGAGCCTTCATTGAGGGGTTTAATGACGTAAGGCAGCTCGATGCGGTTCCCCGAGTCGAATTCCGTTCGGGTCACGATCCTGTGGTCCGGACATGGAATACCCGCCGTCTTGAAAAGGTGTTTGGCCACGGGTTTGTCCATTGCCAGGGCCGAAGCCAGGACGCCGGAGTGGGTGTAGCGAACTCCCAAGCATTCCAGAATGCCTTGAATGCAGCCGTCTTCGCCATAGGGCCCGTGCAGGGCGTTGTAGACGACATCTGGTGGCGGGGTGAGCGCTTCGACCAGCGCAGGGAGGTCGCGTCTCACATCGATTTCGCGCACATCGTAACCAGCCTCCCGAAGTGCCGCAGTGATTTTGTCGCTGCCCATCAGCGAGACTTCGCGTTCGCTCGACCAGCCACCGGCAAGAACTGCTACGGATGCATTCATGACGCACCCTCCGCCGGGGTACCGATTCGTCTGATCTCCCACTTTAGATCGACGCCAGAATGTTCCCTGACCCGGCGACGCACTTCTTCGCCCAGGGACTCGAGATCGTGGGCCGACGCATTGCCGCGATTGATTAGGAAGTTGCAATGCTGTTCCGACACCATCGCGTCGCCGATGACAAGACCGCGGCAACCGGCTGCATCGATCAATTCCCAGGCCTTTGAGTCAGCCGGGTTTTTGAAGGTTGAGCCCCCCGTCCGCTTCTGGATCGGTTGGGATGATTTTCGGTCGCCGATTATTTTCGTCATCCGGGCATCGATATCGGCCTGATCGTCCAGCATACCACGCAGCCGCGCGGACACGAATATCCAATCCTCGTTCACGATACTGTGGCGATAGTTAAACCCAAACTCTGCGTGGGAGAGGTTGTGAATACGCCCCGCACGATCCAGGGCCTGCGCAGATACGAGGACGTCTGAAATCTCTCGTCCGTAGGCACCTGCGTTCATGCGCAGTGCTCCGCCGATGGTGCCCGGGATGCCGTTCAGGAATTCCAGGCCCGCCAGAGATTTGTTGCGGCAGGCGCGGGATACTGCGACATCCAGCGCACCGGCTTCAGCTATCACGTCGTTGCCATCGAACGATATATCGCTGAAATTTTTACCGAGATGGATGACCACGCCTGGTACGCCGCCGTCGAGGATCAGCACGTTAGAACCCAGGCCCAACACCGTCACGTCGATACCGGCATCGATGCCCTGAAGAAATACGCGAAGGTCGTCGATATCCGAAGGCCGGAACAGAATTTCTGCTGCGCCGCCCGTTCTGAACCAGCTTATCCCATCCAGCGAGGCGTTTTCCGTTATCTCGCCACGTACCGCGGGCATTCTGTTGATCTTGCGGGGCAGGGCATTAGCCAGCATTAGGCGCCTTCCCCGGATGAAGCGGCGGTATTTCCGACGTTCCATAGTACCGATAATGCACCCGGTAGGTCGTTGGCCCAGGCCGTGATGTTCCCTGCGCCGAGACAGACGACGAAATCTTCTGGCTCCGCCAGCTGGGCGATCAGGCCCGGTAGCGCTTCCGGGGTCTCCAGCGCCAATACATCCCGGTGTCCTCGGCTACGTAATCCTTCTATCAGCGCATCCCGATCGTATCCGTCTAACGGCGGTTCTCCGGCGGAGTATATGTCGGTGACGATGACTGTGTCTGCATCGTTGAAACAAGTGCAGAATTCACCGAACAGGTCGCGCAGACGTGTGTACCGATGCGGCTGGACGACTGCGATAACATTGCGCGTGGTACTGGTACGGGCAGCGGCCAGCACCGCTGAAATTTCCACCGGGTGGTGACCGTAATCGTCGATTACCGTGACGTCGTTTACGACACCTGTGCGAGTAAAACGCCGCTTTACGCCACTGAAATCAGCGAGTGCGCGGCGGATGACATCCGTTTCGATACCGATTTCACAGGCGATGGCGATCGCGGCTAGCGTATTGCGGATATTGTGATCGCCGACCATCGGCATGGTGAAATTGCCGAGTTCGCTGGTTATTGCGGTCACCCGGTCGGAAATGACGACTGTAAAGCTCGATCCCGCTGGATCGGCCGAGATATCTATTGCCCGTATGTCAGCCTGGGGACTCAGCCCGTACGTGACGATTCGGCGGTCCGCCACCTGCGGGATAAGCGCCTGCACCTCCACGTCGTCGATACACATTGTCGCAAATCCGTAGAACGGGATGTTTTGGACGAATTTGGCGAAAGCAGCTTTCAGCGTGTCGAAATCGCCGTAGTGATCGAGGTGTTCCGGATCGATATTTGTGACTACAGCGATGGTCGCAGGCAGTTTCGTGAACGTGCCGTCGGATTCGTCGGCCTCGACCACGATCCATTCGCCGCTGCCGAGCCTGGCGTTGGTGCCGTAAGCGTTGATGATGCCGCCATTGATGACCGTTGGATCAAATTGTCCGGCATCGAGGACCGAGGCAACAATGGATGTCGTCGTCGTCTTGCCATGGGTGCCGGCAACGGCAATGCCCCATTTGAGCCGCATGATTTCCGCCAGCATCTCGGCCCGCGGCACCACGGGGATCAGTCGCAACCGCGCCTCGACAACCTCCGGGTTATCTGGTTTGACTGCGGAAGAGATTACCACGACTTCGGCGTTGCCCAAGTTTTCGCCGCGATGCCCGATAGAGATATTGATGCCCAGATCGCGAAGCCGTCTGACGTTTGCGCCGTCAGCGATGTCGCTGCCCTGAACTGCGTAATTGAGATTGTGCAGGATTTCCGCGATGCCGCTCATCCCGATGCCGCCGATGCCGACGAAATGAATGGTGCCGATGCTGAGAGGAAGCGACTTCATGCCGCGATCTCCCTTACACGGTCGCTGGCTGGTCCGGCACCGCCATTTGGGCGCGTGCCGCTCAGCCGCTCGACTTGGTCCGCAACCGCTTCGGCGGCGTTGCGTCCGCCCAACGACTTTGCCGCCTTGGCGGCATTAGTCAGCGTATTGGTCAGGTTGACGAAACCCTCCAACCTGATGGTAAGCGATTCAGGAGTGAATCCGTCCTGCGGCATTAACCAGCCTGCTTCGTGATCGTCGATGGACTTGGCGTTCGCCGTTTGGTGGTCGTCCAGCGCGTGCGGGTAGGGTACCAGGATCGCCGGTCGACCCATTTCGGCCAGTTCTGCGATAGTCGAGGCGCCTGCCCGCGTAATCACGATGTGGGCTGCGGCCATGCGATCCGGAACATCGTCAAAGAATGTCGCAAGCTCTGGTGATATGCCGACGCTGTCGTATGTTTCCCGGACACGATCCAAATCCTCTGCCCGGCACTGCTGAACGATGGCGAACCGCCGGCGTAGGGCTTCAGGCATATCTGCGATGGCCCGCGGCACCACGTCGCTGAAGATCTTTGCGCCCAGGCTACCGCCGAGTATCAGGATTTTTATGCCTTCACCGTTGGGCCCCACTGGCGGATAGGGGCGATTGCGAATTTCCGTAAAGGGCTGACGCACAGGATTCCCAGTCATGACGACCTTGACCGCGTTTTCAGGTGAAACGCCTTCGGTTTCGGCGAAGGATGTGGCGATCATCGACACCCGACCGGCTACCAGATGGTTAGCACGGCCGAGCACCGCGTTTTGTTCGTGAATAACGGTAGGCAGACTGCGGATGATAGCGGCAAGCATGGTTGGCACCGACGGATAACCGCCGAACCCTACGATGCAACGAGGACGGAACCTCCGGAATAGGCGGCACGCCTGAGCTACGCCGATACCGATTGACAACACTGCTTTAGCCTTCGCAACGAACCCACCACCGATACCCGATGCGCTGATTCGATGCACGGCGACTTCCGGCATTACGCTGCCGAGATCCATGCCGCGCGCGTCGGTAATCAGCGATACAGTGTAGCCTCGCGAGATCAACGCTTCGGCGACTGCGATCGCAGGGAATATGTGCCCGCCCGTACCACCGGCGGCGAGCATGATATGCCGATTGTTGGTCATCGCTGTGACTCCGCACCTACGCGCTTGCGGGTCAGCGCCAGCAGGAAGCCAATACAAAGCCCCATCGCGATCAGGGATGAACCGCCATAGGAAACAAACGGCAGTGTCATTCCCTTAGTTGGAATAAGCCGTAGGGTGGAACCCATATTGATCACGGCCTGCAACCCGAACTGGACCAACAAACCCGCCGTTGCCAGCAAGATGAAGAGATCTGTCTCCTGCAGCGCCCGGGCAAACCCGCGCAGGACAATAAAGGCGAACAGGCCGACAATGATCAGACAGACGAATAGACCGAATTCTTCGCCCGCGACGGCAAATACGAAGTCGGAATGCGCGTCAGGCAGTACTTCCTTGACGGTGCCTTCGCCCGGGCCGCGCCCGAAAAGACCGCCATTGATAAAAGCTTCCAGTGAACGATCGACCTGGTAGCTGTCGCCCGAAGAAGGATCTAGAAACCGGTCGATGCGGCTGGCGACGTGATGCAGCGTGAAATAGGCAGCAGCCAGTGCAGCCGCACCACCGACGATGAGCAGGACCGCCCAGTAGAGCGGAAGCCCGGCCAGAAAGAATTGGGCAGACCAAACCACCGATATTACGACGGACATCCCGACATCGGGCTGCAGAAGCAGGAGACCGACAATAGTGCCGAATGAGGCAATGGATATCAGATTGCCGTGCTTTATGTCACCAGTCCGTGCCGATGCGAACAACCAGGCGGCTACCACCGCGAAAGCGGGTTTTAAAAATTCTGATGGCTGGACGGAGATCGGGCCGAGACCAATCCAGCGTCGCGCTCCTTTGACTTCTGTCCCTATGACGAACGTCGCGACAACAAGAAGAGAAAATATTGTAAGAGTGACTATCGCCGCCCGAAAAACCCCTGTGGGAGAGAGCAGCGATGCACCTATCATCAGGACGAGCGCGACCGGGAGATAAATAAGCTGGCGCCGCGCGAAATAGAAATAATCCAGACCGATGCGCTCTGCGACGGCCGGGCTTGCGGCGAGCGCCATGATGATGCCGAACGCGATCAGGGCGCCGACCGCGGTAAGCGTCCAGCGGTCGACCGTCCACCACCAGCGGCCAAGCACCGACGTGTCGGAACGGGCAAAGACGTTCATGACGCGTTCTCCCCGACCGATCTCATGACGATTTCGCGGAAGTGATCGCCTCGCCTCGCAAAATTGAGGTACTGATCGAACGATGCACAAGCCGGCGACAGCAGCACCACCGGCGCTGGCAGTCCGTCAGCCGATGCATCCGCCGTCGCATCTCGGAGCGCCGCGGCGAGATCGCCGGACACCGTCGAGGCAACGCCGTGCTTTGTTAGCTCGGCTTCGAATTCCCGGGAGGCTTCACCGATGAGATAAACGTGCCGTACCCGATCCAGACATTGCAGTGCAGGTGACAGGCTGTCTTCCTTGGCGATACCGCCGGCGATCCAGTAAATATCGTCGAACGAAGACAGAGCCTGTGAGGCGGCTTCGCCGTTGGTCGCCTTCGAGTCGTTGATGAACTGGATGCCGGCGATTGTGGCGATGCTCTCTAGCCGGTGTGGTAACCCTCTGAAGGTCAGGAATGCCTGTGCGATCACCTCCGGGTCGATGTCCAGCGCCCGTGCGACGGACCAGGCCGCAGCTGCATTCTGCCAGTTGTGCTGACCGCGAAGTGTGTCGATACCTGAAACGTCGCAGCCCCGTCGGTCTTGGTCGGATAGCGAGCCGTCAATGACGGATACGCCGTTTTCTAGGAATTGTCCTGTAGAAATCGGGATTACGATCCACCCCGGCCAACCGGAGAGTTCGGCGGCGATGGCGGCGCCGTGGTCGTCGTCGACCCCGATGACCGCCATCTGCCGCTCGCCCCGGGTGTTGCGGAATATTCGTTTTTTTGCTGTTGCGTAACCGTCCATATCTCCGTGACGGTCCAGATGGTCTGGAGTCAGGTTCAGGAAGACGGCGACATCGAAAGCCGCGTTCTCAATCAGGTCGAGTTGATATGAAGAGAGCTCGAGGACGACCGTATCGTCTGAGCTGATGGGATCCAGCCCCAGTACTGGCGGGCCGAAATTGCCTCCGATCTGCACCGGCAGACCCGCAACTTGCAGAACGTGCTGTATTAACGCCGATGTGGTCGATTTGCCGTTTGTGCCGGTGATGCCGATTAGCTTGGCATCGCCGACATTTTCGAACAGTAGTTCTATGTCACCTATAACCGGTTTGCCGGCGGCCAAGGCTGCCCGCGCTGCGGGATGGGGCTGAGGGTGTGTCAGCGGCACGCCAGGGCTGAGGATCAAAGCATCCTGTCTGGACCAGTCGAGCGTGACCGGGTCGGCGAGGACGATATTTTCGTTGGTCGCTTCTTTACGCGACTCCACATTGTCGTCCCACGCTGTCACGGTGCCGCCGCCCGCGGTCAGCGCATGCGCCGTCGCCCGGCCTGACGCACCGAGCCCAAACACGGCAATATGCTGGGAGTCGCGGGATATTACAGGGATCATCGGTTTCGGGCCTACCTCAGCTTCAGGGTTGCCAAGCCGGCGAGCGCGAGGATCGACGCGATGATCCAGAACCGGATCACGATAGTCGATTCGGCCCAGCCTTTCTGTTCGAAATGATGATGCAGCGGCGCCATTCGGAATATGCGCTTGCCGGTGATTTTGAAGGACGCGACCTGAACGATCACGGACACCGTTTCCAGCACGAATAGCCCGCCGATGATGGCGAGGACGATTTCGTGCTTGGTGACGACGCTGACTGCGCCAAGTGCGCCGCCGATGGCGAGCGAGCCCGTATCGCCCATGAACACCATGGCGGGCGGTGCATTGAACCACAGGAAACCGAGCCCGGCGCCCACGAGGGCGCCGCAGAACACGGCAAGTTCGCCGGAGCCGCGCACGAAATGGATTTGTAGGTAGTTCGAAAACACGAAATTGCCGGCGACATATGCGATCAGGGCGAAACATGCGGCGGCGATCAACGCCGGCATGATGGCGAGGCCATCAAGACCGTCTGTCAGATTGACGGCATTCGACGCGCCCACCATCACGATGATAGCCCATGGCAAGAAGAACCAGCCCAGCGGAACAAGGAAATCCTTCACGAAAGGAATGGCGAGGCCGTTCGAGAGTTGGGGCTCCGAGATCGCCGTGATCCAGATCGTCGCTGCGCCGCCGATGATAATCTGCAGGACCAGTTTTACCCGCCCGGATAGCCCGTCGCTGGAACGTTTGGTCAGTTTTTTGTAATCGTCAATGAAGCCGATCGCGCCGAAGCCTATCGTTACCAGCAGCACTGCCCAGACATATTCATTGGTCAGGTCGGCCCAAAGCAGAGTTGCGATCCCTAGCGCGAACAGGATCAGCACGCCGCCCATGGTGGGCGTACCCTTCTTGGTTATGAGGTGCGACGGGGGGCCGTCTTCGCGGATGGGTTGGCCTTCCGCCTGTTTGCTTTTCAGCCAGCGGATTACCATCGGGCCGAGAACGAAGCTGACGAACAGCGCCGTGACCGTCGCACCGCCCGTCCTCAGCGTGATATATCGGAACAGGTTGAACACGCTGATATCGTCGGCCAGTGGGAACAGAAGATTGTAGAGCATGCTTTACGGTCTCCTGTCTCAGTCGCCGTTCGTGGCGCGGATAGAGGTTTCGGGGTCAGTCAGGGCTGCGACGATGCGGCCCAGTCCGGTTCCGTTGGATGCTTTGACGGTGATCACGTCCCCCGTCCGCAGACCGGAAAGAACGGCTGGCAACAGGGCCTCCGCGGTTTCTGCCGTTGCAGCGACACGGTCTGAGTCCAGCACCTCGGCAAGCGCGTTCATTTCGGTGCCGGCTAAATACACGGTATCGACGTCGTTCTTTTCAATATGGTCTTTAAGCTCCGCATGGGCCGTCCGGGAGGTGTCTCCCAGTTCCAGCATATCGCCGATGATTGCTACGCGTCGGCCGCCTTCGGGCTGCATGTGTCCCAACGTCTTCAGCGCGGCGCTCATCGACTCGGGACTGGCATTATAGGAATCGTCGATCAATCGGATTGTACCTTCGCCCCATGGAATTACATCTACCGCACCGCGGCCCCGCAGCGCCGGTATAGTCGCGAGATCGGCGGCGGCCTTTTCAAGATTTGCACCCATCGCGTCGGCTGCAGCGAGAACGGCCAAGCTGTTGGATGCCCAGTGAACACCCGGCTGTTCCACATGATAGGAGAGCGCGTCGCCGCGCCAACGGGCTTCGATGGCATTACCGGTCACATCAGAACGACATTCGATCAGGCGCATGTCGGAGTCTTCGTGCCGGCCGAACGAGACGACTGCACCGGCGCCGGCGTCCTGCGCCATGCCGGATAAAAGCGGGAAGAACTCCGTATCGCGGTTGATGATCGCGGTGCCGCCATCGATACCGGAAAAAATCTCTCCCTTGGCACGCGCTATATCTTCAACAGTGTCGAAGAATTCGCGGTGCGCAGAGGCGATTGCTGTGACGACGGCAACGTGTGGCCGGACGAGGCTGACCAGCGGCGTGATTTCGCCCGCATGATTCATTCCGATTTCGAAGACGCCGAATGCGGCGCTGGCCGGCAGACGGGCAGCAGAAAGCGGTACGCCCAAGTGATTGTTGAGGCTGTTTTTACTGTATCCGGTCAGCCCCTGCGCGCAGAGAATATGAGCCAGTGCTTCCTTAGTGCCGGTTTTTCCGACGCTGCCGGTAATGGCAGCAATCTTTGCACCTGTGCGAGCGCGGGCAGCCGCGCCAAGTGCTCTCATTGCTTCTAGGGTGTCGTCTGAGACTAGTCCGGGCCGTTCCTTCAATGACTCTTTCCGAGCAACCAGTGCGGCCGCGGCGCCTGCTTGGAATGCGGCGTCGACAAAATCGTGACCGTTGAAATTGGGGCCTGCCAGAGCAATAAAAAGATCCCCTTTTTCCAGAGATCGCGTGTCGATCGAAATACCGGTCGCGGACCAGTCTATAGTCGCCGTGCCGCCGGTGGCGGTGGCTGCGTCGCGGGATGTCCATAGCGGGGTTGTCATTACGACCGCCCTTCGATGGTGTCGATGGCTCTTCGGGCGACCAGGAGATCGTCGAAGGGTAGGGTTTCGTCACCCACGACCTGCCCGGTTTCATGGCCTTTGCCGGCAATGACGACGACGTCGCCATCGCCGATGTCGGATACGGCCGTTGAAATCGCCGCAGCACGGTCACCGATTTCGACGGCTTCCGGCGCGGCGTTGAGGATCTCGGCGCGGATCATCGATGCGTCTTCGGACCGCGGATTGTCGTCGGTTACGATCGTCGTATCTGCAAGTCTGGCCGATATTTCGCCAATTAGCGGGCGCTTTCCGAGATCCCGCTCGCCACCGCAGCCGATAACCGCAATCAGGCGGCCCTGAGTATGCGGACGCAGCGCTGAAAGGACGTTTTCCAGCGCGTCCGGCGTGTGGGCGTAGTCAATATAGACGCTGCCTCCCGACACCGTGCCGGCAAGCTGCATCCGGCCTGGTACGCCCTGGAGGGTGTCGAAGCACTTTGTGACGGCCTCTGCCTCGGCACCGCACGCGATCGCAAGGCCGGCGGCGCATAGGACGTTATATACTTGGAAAGCGCCGGCGATGGGTAGGTCTAGGGCGATATCGCGTCCGGCGATCGTCAGCACGACGTGCGTGCCCCGGTGGGTGGGCGTGGCATCGCGAAAGATAAGGTCCGTGCCGTTGCGGCCGTATGTAAGCACCCGGCCCTGCACCATGTCTGCAAGCGCTTCGTATTCCGGAACATCGGCGTTCAGCACTGCGATTCCGTTGTCGGGCAGGTCCGCAAACAGCCGTGCCTTGGCCGCCAAATAACACTCTATCGTGCCGTGATAATCGAAATGGTCGCGGGAAAGGTTGGTGAAGGCCGCTGCTTTCAAACGGACGCCGTCCATCCGTCGCTGGTCGAGGCCGTGGCTGGATGCTTCCAGCACGGCATGGGTGATACCCTGACGGGATAGTTCTGCAAGATCGGTATGCAGAGTGATGGGGTCAGGAGTAGTCAGGCGGGGCTTCATCGACCCGTCAGGCATCTGCAGGCCCAGTGTACCGAGACTCGCGGCGCCGTTGCCAAGCGCCGTCCATATCTGGCGTGTGAAGTGTGCCACCGAGGTTTTACCATTGGTGCCGGTGACGGCGGCGATCGTATGCGGCTGGTCAGCGTAAAACGCGGCAGCCATATGGGCGAGGGTGGCCCGGGCATCCGACACGGCGATTAGTGGGGTACCTTCTGGAATATTTGTATCTTCGGGGGCCAAGACCGCTGCGGCGCCATTATCAATGGCCGCCGTTATAAAGCTACGTCCGTCCACGTTGGACCCCGGCAGCGCCGCGAACAGGAACCCGGGTTTCACAGCGCGGGAATCCGCTGTTAGTCCCGTAATCTCCAAATCGCCTATGTCGGCTTTCAGGGTCACCTGTATTTTATCTCCCGCTGTCAGATCAATTAGCCGCAACCCGCCGCCCCCGCCCGGATTTTTCGGAAATCTTCACGGACAGCGCCTCGTGCGCCGCATCTTGGGTTTTGATCGGTCGCAAACCCAGGACTGGGGCAATACGTCGGACCACGGCGCCGATCACCGGCGCGGCAACCCAACCGCCTGTAGCATATCCTAAGGTTTCCTTGGTGCCTTTTGCCTCGTCTAGCATGGCAAGGACGACGTATTTGGGCTTGTGCATGGGGAAGGCGGCGATGAAGGACGAGATCAAGGCCTTATTCTTGTAGCCGCGTCCCGATACTTTTTCGGCGGTCCCGGTTTTGCCGCCCACCAGGTAACCAGGCGCCGATGCCTTGCGGCCGGTGCCGTTCTCGACGACCAGCCGCATTAGGCGGCGCATATTCAAAGATGTCTGTTCGGAGATCACGCGCTTGCCGACAACCGTCTCGCGGGCATCGCGCCGGATCAGCGTGGGAGTGCGGTATATACCGCCGTTGACGATTGCCGATACGCCCGCAACTAGATGCAGCGGGCTAACCGCAAGACCGTGACCAAACGAAATCGTCATGGAGTTGATTTCGCGCCACTGGCTGGGTGACAGGGGCGAACCGGTTTCGGATAGTTCGACACGGACCGGTTTCAGCATGCCGAGTTGTGTTAAGAACTTCCGGTGATCCTTAATGCCGACGTCGAGCGCCATCTTCACGGAGCCGATATTGGACGAGTACATGAAAATCTCAGGGACGGAGAGCCAGCGCTTTTTGGCGTGGTAGTCCCGGATCACGAAGCGGGCGACCCGGATCGGGTCAGTGGCGTCGTATCCGCTGCGCATGGTCGCGGTGCCTGCGTCAAAAGCCATCGCGGTGGTGAATATCTTGAATGTCGAACCCATCTCGTAGACACCCTGGGTCGTCCGGTTGAAGCGGACTTCGTTATCGATAGCGCCCGGCTGGTTCGGATCGAAATCCGGCAGAGACGCCATGCCGAGGATTTCGGCGGTCTCCACGTCCATCACTAGGCCGGCTGCGCCGATTGCACCGAATTTTTCCATGGCGATCGAGAGTTCGTGTTCCAACACGTGCTGAACCCGGATATCGACCGAAAGGGCCATGTTGTGCTGGCGACTGCGCAGCTCCTTGTCGAAATAGCGCTCGATACCGGCCAGACCCTTGTTATCGATATCGGTGAATCCCAGCACATGCGATGCCAGTGGGCCCAGTGGATACATGCGCCGAGCCTCGCGCTGGAAATTCAGCGCCGGGATGCCGAGCCTGTTGACCGCATATTGCTGACGCGGGGTAAGATGGCGGCGCAACCATACGAAACCGCGGTCGGAACGCAATTTGCGTTCAATTGCTTCGACATTGATGTCTGGCAGGGCGCGGGACAGTTTTAGCGCCGCCTGTTCGGGGTCGAGCACAAGCCGCGGATTGGCGTAAAGCGATGCCGTGTTCACGCTGGTTGCCACAAGAACACCGTTGCGGTCCACGATGTCTGCACGTCCGGTATATTTTTCGGTTTTGGTGATGCTGCGCGAATAACGCGGTTCCGCTTCGCTCGAAAAGATCGACACATCCACCACGCGGGTGCTGATTACTAAAAACGCTGCGGCAAACAAAGCGCCGGCGACCATTAGGCGGTTTCGTCCCGTTTCGATGGCGGTCTTGCGATCGCCCTCGATGCGGATTTTTTCTGGCGGGCTGACGCGGCGTTCAGTCATTGTGCCTTCTTCATCTTAGCGAGAATAGGTTTCAGCCAGTCATTGATGTCCGGCTTGCCCGACCTGATTTTCGCGGCGATCTCTGACACCGCTTCTGTCTCGGGTTTCTGCACCGATTTTCTCTTCGATGAGATATCGGCGATGGCGGTGCCTGTCTCTTCGTCGGGTGCCGCCTGCAGGCGGAACTCGTCCAGCGTCAGGGTCTGGCCGGCCGACGGTGATTCCATCCCAAGCAGCTTTCGGCTCAGCGCTTCCAGCCGTGCCGGCTGGTTCAGGTAGCTCCATTCCGCTTCGAGTACCTGGGTCGCATCTCGATCGGATAGAATTTCCGCGTTCAGCGCTTGTAGCCGGTCTTCAAGGTCCTGCACGCGATGTTTCACTACGAACAACCCGATCACGACTGCAATACAAAGCACCGACCAGAGGATTGTCGATCTGCGCATAGCTTCAGAGCCCCCCAACAGATTTGGTGGCAGGGGCATCCGTACGTTCGGCGACGCGCAGCCTGGCCGACCGCGATCGCGGATTGCGTTTCTCTTCTTCGTGGCTTGGTTTAATGGCGCCAAACTTGATCAGGCGGAAGACAGGATCCGCTGTGTTTGTATCGGCAGCGGGCAGATGCCGAGAGCCTGCCGGCTGACCGTTCGAATGGGCACGCAGGAACTCTTTAACGATCCGGTCTTCTAGGGAATGGAAGGAAACGATGGCCAATCGCCCACCCGGCGCCAGCAGGATTTCGGCGGCTTCGAGGCCGCGCTCAAGCTCGCCAAGTTCGTCGTTGACGTGAATGCGGATGGCCTGGAAAGTCTTTGTCGCCGGATCGGTTTTGGTATTGCGCCCGCCGCGATAGGTGTTGCGAACGATTTCCGCCAGTTCCATCGTCCGGGTCAACGGGCCTTCAGCCCGGGCAGCGACGATGGCACGCGCGATTCGCCGAGCCTGCCGTTCCTCGCCGTACTGATAGATAATATCGGCGAGGACGCTTTCCTCGATCTCGTTAACCACATCAGCGGCGGAGCGGCCATACTGCTCCTGGCGCATGTCGAGCGGTCCGTCGTTTCGGAAACTGAACCCCCTTTTGGCGTCGTCCAGCTGCATCGACGAAACACCAAGATCAAGGGCGATGCCATCGACGACGGCGACGCCGCTTTCGGCCAAGATGCGGGCCATGTCCCCGAACCTGCCTTCGATTACGGTCAGGCGACCGGCGTATTCATCGACCAGAGCTGCAGCACTGCTGACGGCACTGGGATCGCGATCAACGGCCCAGACGCGGCAATCTGCAGCCTCAAGAATTGCGCGGGTATAACCTCCGGCACCGAACGTACCATCGATATAGGCCCCGCCGTCGCGGGGTCGAAGCGCGCCGATCACTTCGTCGATCAGGACTGGATCGTGGGAGAAGGCGGGGCTCGCCTTCGTCATGGAGCATCTCCGCCGGTCAGCTTCGCACGCAGCGCAGCGACCTCCGCCATTTGCTGTTTCGAGTGTTCTTTCGGAGACCAGATTTGGAACCGGGTGCCGCGGCCGACGAAAGTGGCTCGGTCAGTGATGCCTGCGTGTTCCGCCAGCCGGGTGGGTAGGATGATTCGGCCTTCGCCGTCGAACGGCATCTCGCTCGCCAGCGACATGATCGTTTCGACCAGCCCGTCATCAGAGCGGCCGACAAGCGCCTGCGTGAAATCGCCGCCGTCCAGTGACAGATCGAAACGGCGGCGGTTCAGTTCTTCCAGTGCGCCGCGACCGAAGCCCTCGATAGCCGGTCCGGTCAGCGATGGGTAGGCTATAACTCCCTGATATATAT
The DNA here is from genome assembly GCA_002471575.1 of Alphaproteobacteria bacterium UBA7314. Lineage (GTDB taxonomy): Bacteria > Pseudomonadota > Alphaproteobacteria > MPNO01 > UBA830 > UBA830. The sequence continues at coordinate 161,613 of DKQG01000034.1, forward strand.
CGCTTCCCAGCGCCGCTCGATAAGCGGCAGGGACCGAAACGCGACCTTTTTTGTCGACCTTATTTTCGTATGTCGAAATAAATGATGTCACGGGACGATCCGGCTTTCCTGTCCAGTTGCGCCGGCGAACCGGCATAAACCATCGTCCCGAAATATATTTTGGGACATCATGGTATATCATGGGTATTTATGGAAATCAACGCCATTTATAGTAAAGAAACGCTTAAGAACAGGGTGTTAATAGCATTCGCTTACCTCAAGATTTGGCGGTCCCAACATCTGCCGAATCGATCCCAAGACAACTGGTAAAGAACCATCATCTTCAATTGTGGTGATATTATGTTCTTCTTATGTTCTTTTTCGCCAAACGCGCAAGATTATCGAATCGACCGACCTGCGGCGTAGCCCTGTTATTAACTTATGAGGTCGCTTTTTGACCCCTATTTGCAGTGTTTAGGGCGGGCTATGTGAGCACTGCAATCGCCGATAAACGTCTACGCGCGGTGAAACTTGAATGTGGGCGACACGTGTTCACACTGGTATCGGCCAAGGGCTGGGGCATTGTAGCGGAACCCAGAACGAGATACGCATTTGGTCGAGATTCCCGCATGTTGGCGGGCTCTCACTTTTGCATCATTAAGATCTTGGTAATGCCAGAATCCCATTAGGCCCGCTACAAATGACGTCTCAAGATCAATCGGTTTAACTGCAATTTTTATTCCCAGTTTCGAAAGATCTGGAACGTAGAGGATTTTCCGGGTGTGTGGAGGGCAAGAAATTTCGTTGGAACAGTCGGCTGCTGCAGAAGACTCGTTAAAGCCACTAATTTTGTAAGTTTCACCAAACCCGACCTTTCATACGGTAGAGGTCCAGACGGTCTGTAAGCCGGGTTCTGTCCCCGCCGCGCCTAAGCAACGGCGATGGATGGCCATTCATCTGGGGCGCCCGTTGCCGGGCGCCTCGTCGCGACCTACCCGGACAGCGGCGCGGAAACCCGCCTGCGGGCTTGCGCCCGCGTGCCGTCCCTATTCGGTCTTGCTCCCGGTGGGGTTTACCTTGCCATCGACGTTACCGCCGATGCGGTGCGCTCTTACCGCACCCTTTCACCCTTGCCGCGTCCGAAGAGGCGGCGGTCTTCTCTCTGTGGCACTTTCCCTGGGGTTACCCCCGCCGGCCGTTAACCGGCACCGTGTTCCCGTGGAGCCCGGACTTTCCTCCCCCCGGCGGGTTTCCCCGTTGCCGGGAGGCGGCCATCCGACCGTCTGGACCGGCGGCACAGTCGGGCCAAACGGGTTTCAGGTCAACTTTTTATGGCGGCGACGGCAGCGATCATCGACCGCGTGCGGAGATCCGCTTCGCCGCTGACAGCGTGCGGTACGAAGTGGCGCTGGAAGGCGGTGACGACATCGTCCAGTAGCGCGCTGGGGTCGTAGCCAATCGCGGTCAGCATGTCGGGCACGTCCGCGGGTTCGACAGGGTCGGTGGCTGAACGGGGCCAGATCGCCAGGCCCTGTCGCGCCAGTTCCTGCCAGTCAAATAACTCACCAGGGTCCTGTTTCCGTGCCGGGGCGATATCCGAATGTCCGACGACCCGGGCTGGCGCGATGCCGTGACGCGCGACGATATCACCGAGCAGCGACCTGACCGCAGCCATCTGCGGTGCCGTAAACGGGCGGTAGCCGAACTCGTGCCCCGGATTCACAATCTCGATGCCGACCGACCGGTCGTTGATGTCGGTTGCGCCCCGCCAGTAACTTACCCCCGCATGCCAGGCACTTTTGTCCTCCAACACCAGCCTGAACACCCCGCCGTCCTCATCCACCATGTAGTGGGCGCTGACCTCCGCCGCCGGGTCGCACATGCGCTCAAGGGCGGCGCGGGCGGACTGCATGCCGGTGTAGTGCAGCACGACCATGTCAATCGCGCCGTCAACCGATCGGTCGCTGAGATTGGGCGATGGGCAGTCCTGGATGTTCACGTCATCCTTCCTTTGCGGGCGGTGTTTCCACTGTCGCGGATTCCGATTTCCGGAATATAATGATAGCGACGCCGGCAAGGGTCACAAGGCCACCGGCAAAGATAAGCCAAGTCAGCGTTTCGCCAAGCAGCACGATCCCGAAGCTGACGCCTAAAACCGGGATCAGCAGCGTAAACGGCATCGTCTGATTGGTCCGGTATTTAGGCACCAACCGGTACCACAGCCCGTGCCCGACGATGCTGACGATAATTCCCATATGCAGGATGGCGACCCAGGTTTCGGTGCCGGCGCCTACCACCGCGTCGATCTGTCCGGATTCGAACAGAACCGCCATAAGTGCCATCTGCGGAATGGCAAACACTGCCATCCATCCGTTGATTGCGAAGACGCTGACATCGCCGAGAGCCCGCAGCTGCAGATTGGCGGCACCAAACGCCAGTGCAGAGATCAGTGCCATACCGGCGTAGGGCAGGTTGTCCAACACCCGCGGTTCGCCCACCAGCATGGTGACGCCGACGAAACAGATTATGATACCGGCTGCCCGGCGCCAGCCGAACGTTTCGCGGAAGAAGATCAGTGCCAGCAGTAGCGCGAATGGGACCGATGTCTGGATGATCAGCGCGGCGGTGCCGACTTGAATGTTTTCGATGGCGACGAACATCAGGCCGAAATGAAGTGTGCCCATGGTGACCGACAGGCCGAACAGTTTTCCCATGTGGCCGCGCGGATAGCTGACGAACGGGATCAGGGTGATCGCGATAACCGCCATTCGGACCGTGATGAGCGTCCAGCCCGGAATTTCGGCTGCCGCGATCCGGGCCGCGACGATATTGGATGCCCAGACCGCCATTACCAGCACCGCAAGCAGCATGTGGGAGGGGTTCATGGTAGCGAAGAGTCGGAGTGAGGACGGGTAATGTCAAACGGCGAATTAACCCAGACGACAATGATATCCGGAAGCGTCGGTAATTCTCACAGGCCCATCGATTGCAACAATCCGAGACATTTTTTCCCGGAGTCCGTTGAATATTGCTACTAGGCAGGGATATTGCACATGCTTTCTCGACAAAAAATCGACGTGAAAATGTTGGGATGACACGATGAAAAAGTCGGGGAACAAGTCGGGAAATGAGTGCTTCAGCGCAGTTGCTGCTGGTCTACTAGGTGCGATGCTGCTTGGTTGCGCCTTTCCAATACTGGCGCAATCGGGCTGTATGAAACCCACCTTCGGCAGCTGACGAGAACGGTGGCCCGGCGTACTGGGATCACCGTTTTTTTTGCTTTGCCGTCGTTGGCATCGGGACAGAATATCCCGATAATCCCGAAATCGGATGGTCATTGGAGTGGGGACGTTTGTCCGAACAACTGAAAAATCCCGAACGGCAGAGAATGGGGATCAGCCACTTTGTCAGCCGTGCCGCGGAGTTGCATCCCGACCGGATCGCGATCGACGATCTGCTGAATCGGCGGACACTCAACTATGTCGAACTTGACGCACGGATCAACCGGCTTGGTCGTGCCCTGATCCGCCAGGGGGTTCGCCGTGGTGACATGGTCGCTTTCATGCTGCGCAACGAGCACGCGTTGGTCGAAACAGTCTTTGCCTGTGCCCGCATCGGTGCCATAGTTGCCCCCCTGAACGTTCGATTGATCGCGGGCGAGGTCGCTGAATACGTAAACGATCATGGTTGTCGCACAGCACTCGCGGATACGGAATTCGCGGACCGGTTCGAAGATATCGGTGTGGAATTTCGAATTTCCTTCGGAGACGTCACCCCGTCCGGCTGGGAAGATTACGAATCTCTCCTGGCGGTGGAAGATCCCGCCTCACTTCCTGCCGTCACGTCGCTGGACGATCCTTACCGGCTGGTGATGACGGGCGGCACCACAGGGAAAAGCAAAGGGGTGCTGCATAGCCAGGGCGGGTCGGTGATTACCGTGCTGGCGGATGTCGCGGAATACGGTATTGGGCGCGGATGGCAAACCTTGACAATCCTTCCCGGATACCACGTCGCCGGCATGGAATGGGGCATGTTCACGATTTTCGCCCGCGCCGGTACAGTCGTATTCCCTGCCAGTAATTCGTTCGATCCGGTCGCCTATCTGGACGTAGTTCGGACGCGCGGTATCGAGTACCTGCCGCTGGTCCCTGCGGTGATCAACCCCTTGTACGATGCCTGGGATGGCGTGCCGCTGGAGGCACCGCGCACAGTGGTGACGACGGCCGCGCCGACGCCTCTGGCACTGCGGCGGAAGCTAGCGGAACTGTTTCCCGCCGCCGATATCTTCGCGGCCGCAGGGCTGAGCGAGAGTCTGAACCTCGCGACACAGGGTCCCGGTGAATTTCTCGACCAGCCGGCCGCGATCGGCGAACCGCACCTCGATACCCGTGTTCTCATCCTGGATGATGACGACCGTTCTGTTGCGCGCGGGATGCCTGGCAATGTAGCGATGCGTAATTTTAATACCGCACTGGGCTATCACCGGAGTCCGGAGGCTGCTGCCGTCACGTGGCGCCCCCGGCAGGGCGACCCGGAGGGACTGCACTGGTGTTTCACCGGTGATATCGGTGCGATGGACGCCGAGGGTCGTATCACTCTCGTCGATCGGTCGAAAGACGTGGTCAAGACGGGTGGGGAAAGCGTGCCATCGGTCGAGGTCGAGACAACTTATATCGGGCATCCCCATATCCGCGATTGTGCCGCGATCGGCGTCGAGGACGAGCGTTGGGGCGAGGCGATCCTGCTGGTTGCCGTTCCGGAGGCTGACGCCCCGGACGATTCCGAGCTCGCCGTGCTACTTTTTTCGTGGGGACGTGTAGAAATGTCGGCATTCAAGGTGCCCAAGAAAATAGCCTTCGTGGACGAGCTGCCACGCAGCCATTTCGGCAAGGTGCTGAAACGGGAATTGCGGGACAGGGACTTCCACCGCGTCTTCGATGCCCCTTCCGGCAAGAGCTCGGCATGACCGACTGTCCCTGCGTTTCGGGAAACAGTTATGACGAATGCTGCGGCCCTTACATTGCGGGCAACGCTGCCGCGCCGACCGCGGAGGCGCTGATGCGATCACGCTTTACGGCATTCGCATCGGGCAGGCTGGATTACATTGAACGCACCTGCGCCAGCGAAATGCGTGAAACGTTCGATCGCGGCGGAGCGGAACGTGGTGCCGAAATGGTGAAGTGGCTGTCGCTTCAGGTTCTGGGGGCGTCTTGCGTAAGCGCGATGGATGACACGGGCAAGGTGGAATTCGCCGCGACATACCTCGCGGAGGGATTGATCCGGGTGCACCGGGAAAATTCCGTGTTTCGGCGCGAAGACGGCGTGTGGGTCTACGTCGTCGGAGAAATACAAACGGGAGCCATTGTTCCCGATCCGATCAAGGTTCGGCGCAACGATCCGTGTCCCTGCGGATCCGCTAGGAAGTTCAAGAATTGCTGCGGCGCCTGAACGCGAACGACCGGTGATTTCAGGATTTCCGGTAGGCGAGGACCGACAGTTGTAACTGCGCAAGGGTGGGTTTCGCACCGGTTCGGTTGGCCTCGATCCAGTCGGCGATAGGCACGTCCGTCGCGCTGGAAACCGCGTTAAGTTTCTGAAGCGCGCTGAGGCCTTCCCAGGGTTTGGGTTCCACACCGGGCACCGGCGGGATTGCCTGATGAGCCGCCTGGCCGATTTCCAGGACTGCCGGATACATGTTGGCGATGACGGCATTGTAGATTGGATCGTTCACGTGACTTTCCGAGTCTTCGCGCAGCGAATGGTCGTGCTTATCCTGAAACGCTTTTTCGAGCACCAGCGCGGAAGCGGGAAAATCGACTTCGACCCCGTTTCCCTGCTCCAAATAGACCGTCTCACCATCCACCTCGACGACGACGCCGACGATATCGGCAGATACGTTGCGGACAATGTCTCCTTCGTTGAACATTCGGCGTGCTTTCGATTATGCGACGATGTGTCGACACTATAGGCCCACGGGTGGGCCAGCCAAATCGTCAGTTTTCTTCACGGTCTGCCTTTTCCGGACTTCAAGTTCCCGTAATACTGACAGTTTTCACGGCCGATTGTGTGGAACGGATTTTGCTCGCCTTATCGGAGGGCGACCATCGCGGTTAGCGCGGTGTCTTTATCCCAGAATTAAAACAATTACTGCGTGTCCAACAATCTCTTTTCAACCACTCTCCGCATCTTTTCCGTCGCGGGTGCGGCCGTGTTTCTCTCATTCTCGCCTGCACAGGCGATCTTGATCGATAACGGGTCGATGACGCTGGATACCGGTACTGGTCTGGAATGGCTCGATCTGACGGAGTCGATAAACCGGTCATTCGACTATGTGTCTGGCTAGTTCAGTGCCGGCGGCGACTTTGCCGGCTGGCAGCAAGCCAACTTTGCTGAAGTTTACACGTTGTTCGTCAATGCCGGATTCTCGGATGGGCACGACGTTTCCCCCGCGTCGCCGGATATGTTTCAGGCCATCCAGCTGTTCGGGCAGACGTTGTCGAACCAGTCCGGCGATCTCGTCTAGGTTGTTATATTCGGCAGCTTCAACGATACCAGGACCGGCGTGGATCCGGCGCTACAGGGGGTGGCCGGGTTGGTGCTGACCGTGAGCAATGTCAGCCCCGCTCCCGACTTTGAGACCGCGGACGGGTTTCCGGACAATTTTGCGACCTTTATTGCTGCGGAGGCATACGGTTATTGGCTGGTGCGCAACGCAGTCGTTTCCGTTCCGGCACCCGGCATCGCTATTCTGTTCGGGGCCGGTGCATTCTCTCTTCTGCGCCGCCGATCGGCAGTCTGAGAGGCGCGGCGCGGACTACTTCAGTACGCGTTGTTTCTGAATTTCAGACCAGGCATCGTTGATGGTCGCCATCTTGGCGGTGGCGACGTCGATAAAATCCTGTGGCATGCCGTCGGCGATCAACCTGTCGGGATGGTTTTCCTTGATCAGGGTCCGCCAGGCGGCGCGCACGGTATCGTCGTCGGCATTGTGCGGCACCCCCAGGATGGCATAGGGATCGGACGCATCTGCGCCCAGATGCCCGGCACGAATACGGGAAAATTTGGCTTTGTCGAACCCAAAGATCTTGGCGACCTCTTCTAGGAATTCCTCTTCTTGGGGATGCATAATGCGGTCGGCCTTGGCGATATGAAACAGGGCGTCGAGCAGTTCTTCCAGAACCGCCGGCCGGTCAGCGAACATTTTTGCGACCTGTTTGGCGTAGGGTTCGAACCCGCGGGCATCCTTGCGCGCAACGTCGAACACGCGACCGACGTTTTTCAGTTCTTCTTCCGGCACGTCGAGGATTTGGCGGAACGCCTGAACTTCGTCGGGCGTAACCTGTCCGTCAGCCTTGGCCATTTTGGCGCCAAGGGCGATGACGGCGATGGTGAAGGCGGTCTGACGGGTGGCGTCGCTGGCATCTTCGTCGGATCCGCGGAGACGGTCCACGGCATGACCTGCCGCCGCACCGACCAGCGCACCCAGCGGCCCTCCTACGACGAAGCCGCCGATACCGCCGATAATCTTACCCAGAAGCGCCATGCGTATTCGCCCCGAAAACTGATCCCGATAAGTGTGCCTTAGTGCCAAAATATGGCGACAGGATGTCCGTGCGACCGGCGCGGCTAACCCACCGAAACTCTGATCAGACGCTATCATTTCGTACGTTCGGTCACAATGCGGCAAACGGTTCTGCCTGTCTTTGAAATCGTTCACACAAGGCAACGTCAATCGGTCGCGGGCGATTGGCTGACACGCGGAACCGCGCCGGATATAGTCTGCTCGACAAAACAGACAGACCCGCAGGGAGAAAATCATGGCGAGCAAGAGCGGCAACAGAATCATCGCGATTGAGGAGCATTACTTCGATCCGGAAATCGTCGCTGAATTTGACGACAAGACCGGATTTGCGGGCACGCCTATCCGTAAGAAAATGGACGATCTTTACGATCTTCGCATTAAGGACATGGACGCTTCGGGTATCGACGTACAGGTCCTGTCACAAGGGGCGCCGGGGGTTCAGCGTTTCGATGGGGAAAAAGCCACTAAGCTGGCAATTGCCGCCAATGACCGGCTGTACGAGACCTGTCAGCGCCATCCGGGCCGGTTCGCCGGGTTTGCGACTATTCCGTCGCCGGCGCCCGAGGCCGCGGCTGACGAGCTGGAACGCACCGTTAAGGATTATGGGTTCAAGGGTGGGATGATCCATGGCCTGACTAACGGCGAGTTCATCGACCAGAAAAAATTCTGGCCCATCTTCGAACGCGCCGAGGCGCTTGATGTGCCGATCTATATACATCCCGCCGTACCGCATCAGGATGTGGTGAAGGCGTATTATGCCGATTACCTGCCGAAATATCCGTCGCTGTTGACGGCTGCTTGGGGGTTCACCGTCGAGACGGCGACAGCCGGTATCCGCATGGTGCTGAGCGAGGTGTTTGACGAATATCCGAAACTGCAGATCGTCCTCGGCCATCTCGGCGAGGGGCTGCCTTTTCTGTTGTGGCGGATCAGCGATTCGCTGGGCCGGGACAGCGACTACCCATTCCGCGAAAAATTCTGCAACCATTTCCACATTACAACGTCGGGCAATTTTTCCGATCCCGCGATGCAATGCTCGATGATGGAAATGGGCATCGATCGCATCATGTTCTCGGTCGATTATCCGTTTGCGCCAAACATCCAAGGTACGGAGTGGATGGAGCAGATTTCGCTTAGCCCGGATGACAAGAAGAAGGTCCTGCACGGCAATGCGGAACGCCTACTGAAAATGTAAGTACCCGGCGCGGGTACAGACGACAGACGATAAACACAGACCAAGGAGACAGCGCGTGGCCGAGGGCAGCGTGACGACGGACAAGTGGCAATTCTGGATCGACCGGGGCGGAACGTTTACCGATTTCGTCATCCGTGCGCCGGATGGCAGGCTGTCGACCCACAAGCTGCTCTCCGAAAATCCCGAACGCTACAAGGATGCCGCGCTGCAGGGTATCCGCGAAACGCTGGGAGTCGACGGTGATGCGCCGCTTCCCGAGGGCGTGATCGAGGCGGTCAAGATGGGTACCACGGTCGCAACCAACGCGCTGCTCGAACGCAAGGGCGAGCGGACGGTTTTGGCCGTGACGCGCGGCTTTGCCGATCAGTTGCGGATCGGATACCAGAACCGGCCCAACATCTTTGCCCGCCGGATCGAACTGCCTGAGCTGCTTTACGAATCCGTGGTCGAGATCGACGAGCGGCTGACTGCCGAGGGCGATGTGCTGACGCCGCTGGATGCGGACGGAGCGCGCGCCTCACTGCAGACGGCCTATGACGACGGTCTCCGGTCGATCGCGATCTGTTTCATGCACGGCTACCGGTATCACGATCACGAGGCCGACGTCGCGGCCATCGCGCGAGAGATCGGATTCACCCAGGTTTCGGTCTCGCACGAAGTCAGCCCGCTGATGAAATTTGTCGGTCGTGGCGACACAACCGTCGTCGACGCCTATGTGTCGCCCATCCTGCGGCGCTATGTCGATCTGATCGCCGCCCAGACAGGCGATGCCCGGCTGATGTTCATGCAATCCAACGGCGGGCTGGCGGATGCACGGTTTTTTCAGGGGAAGGATTCGATTCTTTCCGGGCCCGCGGGCGGTATCGTCGGCGCGGCGCAAACGGCGCAAATGGCAGGCTACAGCAAGATCATCGGTTTCGACATGGGAGGCACGTCTACCGACGTGGCGCATTACGACGGCGAGTACGAACGCGCCTTCGAAACCTTGGTTGCGGGCGTGCGTATGCGCGCGCCGATGATGAACATCCATACCGTCGCTGCGGGTGGGGGGTCGATCCTGCACTTTGATGGCTCGCGTTATCGGGTCGGGCCGGATTCCGCGGGCGCCAATCCTGGGCCCGCGTGTTACCGGCGCGGCGGGCCGCTCTGCGTCACCGACGCCAACGTAATGCTCGGCAAGATCCAGGCGGAGTTTTTTCCTAGTGTCTTTGGCCCCAACGCGGACGAGCCGCTGGACGATGCCGTGGTGCGCGAAAAATTCGAGGCGCTGGCCGCCGAAATCGAGACCGCTACGGGTGACAGGCGCTCGCCGGTCGAAGTCGCCGGCGGTTTTCTCAAAATCGCCGTCGACAACATGGCTAATGCCATTAAGCAGATTTCCGTCCAGCGAGGCTATGACGTTACCGACTATACGCTTAATTGCTTCGGCGGGGCGGGTGGACAGCATGCCTGTCTGGTCGCCGACGCACTGGGTATGACACGGGTGTTCGTGCACCCCTTTGCCGGCGTGCTGTCGGCGTATGGCATGGGCCTCGCCGAGCAGCGTATCATCCGCGAACGCGCGGTCGAAAGGGCGCTCGACGACGCGTTGGTCGACGATCTGAATGCGGCAGTCGACGATTTGTCCGCCGACGGTGCCCGGGAAATGGAATCCCAGGGGGTCGAGGCATCGGAAATATCGGTGATTGCCAAGGCGCATCTACGCTACGAGGGCACCGATACGGCGCTGGTCGTGGATTTCGGATCAAGAGCGGAGATGCTTGAGACTTTCGAAGATGCGCATATGCAGCAATTCGGCTTCATTGCGCCGGAAAAAGGCAATGTCGTCGAGGCGATCACGGTCGAAGTGGTCGGCGGCGGCCAGGACGTGGCCGACGAGGAACTCGATCTCGACCCCGATGCCGAGCCGGCACAGCCGCTCGGACATGCTAATATGTATGCTGCCGGCGCTACCCGCTCGGCACCGGTCTACGACCGCGATACCCTGTCGCCCAGCGAAAAGGTGAATGGTCCTGCCGTGATCATCGACTCCAATGCCACAACGGTCATCGAGCCGGGCTGGCAGGCCGAAATCACGGTGCGCAATCACATGGTGATTAACCGCGTCGAGGAGCGCCAGTCCGAGCACGCCATCGGCACCGAAGCCGATCCGGTGATGCTGGAAGTGTTCAATAATCTGTTTATGTCGATCGCCGAACAGATGGGCGTTGTGCTGCAGAACACGTCGTATTCCGTGAATATCAAGGAACGGCTCGATTTCTCCTGCGCCATCTTCGACAACGACGGCCAACTGGTCGCGAACGCACCGCATATCCCGGTGCATCTCGGCTCGATGAGCGAGAGCGTGCAGACCATCGTCCGCGAACGCGGCGAAGGCGTAAAACCGGGCGACGTGTTCGTCCTCAACGCCCCCTATAACGGCGGCACGCATCTGCCGGACGTCACCGTGATGACGCCGGTGTTCGACCGTGACGGTAACGACATCCTGTTCTACGTCGCGTCGCGCGGGCACCATGCGGAGATCGGCGGCAAGACGCCTGGTTCGATGCCACCGGATTCCCGGCACATCGACGAGGAAGGCGTTCTGATCGACAACTTCCAGCTGGTCGATCAGGGGCGGCTCCGTGAAAAGGAACTGCAAGAACTGTTCACGACCGCACCCTACCCGACGCGCAATTTCCACCACAATCTAGGCGACCTGAAAGCCCAGATCGCGGCCAACGAAAAGGGCGTGCAGGAACTGCGAAAGATGGTCGATCACTTCGGCCTCGATGTCGTGCTGGCCTATATGAAGCACGTCCAGGACAACGCCGAAGAAACGGTCCGCCGCGTCATCCAGAATTTGTCCGACGGCGAATACGAATACGAGATGGATTTCGGTGCCCGGGTTAAGGTGGCTATTACGGTCCACCCGGAAACGCGATCAGCCACTGTTGATTTTACCGGCACGTCGCCGCAGCAGGACAACAACTTCAACATCACCCACGCGGTCGCGGTCGCGGCGGTGTTGTATACATTCCGGTTGATGGTCGACGACGATATTCCGCTCAATGCCGGCTGTCTCAAGCCGCTCAACATTGTGGTGCCCGAAGACTGCATGCTGCGACCCAAGTATCCCGCCGCCGTGGTCGCGGGGAACGTGGAGACCTCGCAGGCGATTACGGATACCATCTTGGGCGCGCTTAGGCTGATGGGTGCGTCGCAGGGCACGATGAACAACTTCACATTCGGCAACGCCAACTACCAGTACTACGAAACCATCTGCGGCGGCGCCGGAGCGGGGGCCGGCTTCGACGGCACCGATGCGGTTCACACGCACATGACCAACACCCGGCTGACCGACCCGGAAATCCTTGAATGGCGCTTCCCTGTCATCCTGGACTCGTTCTCGATCCGGCGCGGGTCCGGCGGGACGGGCAAACACCGGGGCGGCGACGGCGTCACCCGCCGGTTAAAATTCCGCGAACAGATGACGGCATCGATGCTGTCGGGACACCGCATCATCCCGCCCTACGGCATGAACGGCGGCGGTGAAGGCAAGCTCGGACACAACTACGTTGAACGCCTCGACGGATCCGTGACAGAACAGGGCGGCACGGATTCGACGGAAGTGTATGATGGCGATGTGTACGTGATCGAGACGCCCGGCGGAGGCGGTTATGGTACGCCATGACGTTCTATGAAAAACCCACCGATCTGCGGGCCGCCTGCCGCACAGGCGACTATGACGGCCCGACATCCGGCCACGCACAGGGCTATGTGCAGGCCAATATGGTTATCCTGCCTGCCGCCGATGCGGCAGAATTCAGGCAGTTCTGCAAAAAAAACCCAAAGCCGTGCCCGGTGCTGGAAATTCTCGATCCCGGCGACCCCGAGCCGAAAAATTGTGCGCCGGGTGCCGATATCCGCACCGATCTGTCGCGTTATCGTGTTTTTCGCGACGGCGAACCGGTAGGTGACGTCACCGATATTTCAGACGTGTGGGAGGACGATTTCGTGACCTTTCTGCTCGGCTGTTCCTTCACTGCCGAAGAGGCGCTGATCGCCGCCGGGCTGGAGCCGCGTCACATCAAGGAAACCGGCATCGTGCCGATGTTCCGCACCACAAAATCGACCGAAGGCGCTGGCAAATTCACCGGTCCCTTCGTCGTCAGCATGCGGCCCTATACACCGGAGGATGCGCAGCGCGCCGCCGACGTGACCGAAAAGTATCCGATGGCTCATGGCGGGCCGATCCAGATCGGGAGTCCGGACGCGCTCGGCATCCGTGACATTAACGCGCCCGAATATGGCGAGCCGGTCACCATCGAGGACGGTGAGGTGCCGGTGTTCTGGGCCTGTGGCGTCACCCCGCAGGAAGCCATCCGCAATGCCAAACCTCGGATCGCGGTCACCCATGCGCCGGGGTACATGTTTGTCTCCGATCTCGAGTCGGACAGCGGGAAGGTCTGAAGGATGGATGGCGACGCGGGCCAGATCGGGACGGCGGTCGATATCCTGCGGCAGCGGTTTGGAGATCGGCTGACCACCAATGACACGATCCGGGACCGTCACGGGACCGACGAATCCTATCACGCGCCGAAAGCGCCCGATGCCGTGGTGTTCCCCCAAACCCGTGAGGAGGTGCAGGAAATCGTCCGGATCTGTGCCGGACACCGCACTCCGATTATACCGTTCGGGGTCGGCACGTCGCTTGAAGGCCACATCGCGGCACTGCAGGGCGGTGTCAGTATCGATCTTGGGCAGTTGAATTCGGTCTTTCGGGTCAACGCCGCTGATCTCGACGTCACTGTCGAAGCCGGCGTGACGCGCAAACAACTGAATAAGCACCTGCGCGATACGGGCCTGTTCTTTCCCATCGATCCCGGCGCGGACGCGACAATCGGCGGCATGTCGGCGACGCGGGCATCGGGGACCAACGCCGTGCGTTACGGCACGATGCGCGAAAACGTCCTGTCGCTGGGAGTGGTGCTGCCGGACGGGAAATACATCCGCACAGGCAAGCGGGCGCGGAAGTCGTCCGCCGGTTACGATCTTACCCGTATGTTCGTCGGTTCCGAGGGCACGCTTGGCGTCATCACAGACATCACGCTCCGGCTTTACGGCATACCGGAAATGATTTCATCGGCGATCTGCACCTATCCGACCGTCGACGATGCGGTCAACACGGTCATTCTGACCATCCAGTCCGGTGTACCGATCGCCCGGATCGAGCTGATCGACGAGGTTCAGATGCAGGCGCTAAACAAGTTCGCCGGTTTGGGATATGCGGAATGGCCCACGCTGTTCTTCGAATTTCATGGCACCGAGGCCGGAGTTGCCGAACAGATCGAAAGCGTCAAAACCATCAGCGACGATTTTGGCGGGGCCGATTTCGCCTGGGCCAGCAAGGCGGAGGATCGCTCGAAGCTATGGCAGGCGCGGCACGACGCGCATTACGCGAATATGCAGCTACGCCCGGGTGCGAAGGCGTGGCCTACCGATGTCTGCGTACCTATATCACGCCTCGGCGAATGCATTGCGGAGACGCGGAAGGACATCGAAGAATCCGGCCTGCTCGCACCTATTGTCGGCCATGTCGGCGACGGAAATTTTCATGTCGACATGGTGCTGAACCCCGATGACGGGGACGAAGTTGCCCGGGCCGTGGCGCTAAACGAACGGCTGGTCAGCCGGGCGCTGTCAATGGACGGCACGTGTACCGGCGAACATGGCGTCGGTTACGGTAAGATCGACAAGTTAGTCGAGGAACACGGCGAGACGGCGATAGACGTAATGCGCGGTCTGAAACAGTCGATCGATCCCCTGAACCTTATGAACCCAGGGAAGATCGTGCGGCTGTAACCAGCTACGGAAACTGCAATCAGCGATGCGGGGGCGTTTCCCGCTTCTTGCCATCCAGTTTGCGAATACGATCGGTCTCCGTTTTCTGCGCCGTTTCCTTTTCAGACTTGGTACGGCCGAACCTGACGCGGTTCTCCGCTGCGCGCTTTTCCTTTTCGTGGCGCCTGCGTTTTTTGCGGAACTGGTTCAAATTTACGACATCCGCCATTCAACTGCGTCCTTCAAACCGCAATATACAATCACTATCTTTAAACAATACCCAACTATCCAGCGTGCGAAAACCAAGCACGGCGCACGCTCGTCACGGAGGATCGGATGAAAAAGGCTGCCTACGGCTTTGGCGGGTTTGTCGTATTACTTGTTGCCGCTGCGTTGATTGTTCCCAGTCTGGTCAACTGGAATTCCTACAAGGCCGAGATTGCCGCGGAGGCCCAGAAAGCAACGGGCAGGACGCTGGAAATCGCCGGCGATCTGGAACTCGGCATTCTGCCGACACCGCATGTGCGTGTTTCGGATGTCCGTTTTGCCAATGTCTCGGGCAGTACGGCTCCGCACATGGCAACGCTCAAGGAGTTCCGGGCAAGCGTGAAACTGCTGCCATTGCTGACCGGCAGTGTCGAAGTTGCCAGCGTCGAACTGATCGAACCCGTGATCGAACTGGAAAAAAGGGCCGATGGTTCCGGTAACTGGGAGGTCTCACCGCCGGTAAAAGCCGGTGCGGGGTCCGGAACTAAAGAAGCCGGGCCTAGTGAAAGCGGCAAATCCGACCCGCAGGCGTTCAGCCTCGATCGCTTGCGGATTGAGCAGGGCACTGTCGTCTATCGCGATGCCGCCGCCGGAACGGTTCAGCGACTGGAAAATCTGGAGGCCGATCTGTTGGCCGGTTCTCTGCAGGGCCCGTTCACCGTCAAAGGTGGGGTTCGGATGATGGGTGTGTCTCTGACGATCGAAGGTCGTGTCGGGAGGTTCGCGGAGAAAAGCGCGGTACCCTTCGATATCGCTTTCGGGACACCTCAAACCCTGACCCGGATCAATCTGAAAGGAAATGTTACAGATATTGAAACGGAGCCGGTTCTTAGCGCGACGCTGGACGGCAGGGGTGACAATCTCGGAGCGCTTGTCGGGGCGTTGTCAGCCCAACAAGCACCCGCGATCTTGGGCCAGCGGTTTTCGGTCGCCGCGTTGATCAAAGGCAGCGTCGATCATGTGAACGTCAACGATATCGGGATTTCTCTTGGGCAATCCAAGATAGAAGGCGACGTGAAAGTCCGTCTTGATGGGCCGGTGCAGGTTGATGCATCTTTGCGATCCAAAACCGTTAATGTGGACGAGTGGCTGACGGTGGCGGCAAAACCGTCTGCACCTGCGGCGCCGGCTTCCGTTTCCGGACCCGGCGCCACCACACCGGCTGATGGTTCGAAGGCAGTGGCAGACGAGAAAACGCTGTCTGGTGGTCTGCCGAACAATGTTCAGGTCAATTTCGCGCTCGATATATCCCAAGCGATTTTACGGAAGGGCAGCGTTCGTGATATCCGGGTGCAGGCAGGACTGGTCGACGGTGCGCTGATCCTCAACACATTCACGGCGACATTGCCTGGGTCGAGCCGGGTGAACGCGTCCGGCCGTATAACAGCGCCACAGGGCGTCATGATGTTTAAAGGTAAAACTTCGTTCCAGACAGCCAGCCTCCGGTCAGTGTTGCGATGGCTCGAGATGGATATTGCCGGTCTTCCCGCCGACAGGCTCCGCCGTTTTGCCTTTTCGTCGGACATGGTCGGCACGGCCCGGCAGGTTCAGATTACGAATATTGAGGGGCAGCTGGATGCCTCGCGGATGAGCGGCGGGATGACTGTCGCGTTACGAGAACGTCCGGCATTTGGCGCAAGCGTTAGCATCGACCAACTGAATATCGATGATTATCAGATTAAGCCCGCCAACGCACAGAAACCCGGGGCGGGAGGCGTCGCGCAGCCAAATGAGGGTGAAGTAGCCGCGCCCGTGACGGCAGAGCTGTCGTCACCGGGTCCGTTAGCGGCGCTAAACGAATTCGACGCAAATCTGCAGCTACGGATCGAAAACGTAAACTACCAAAAGACGGCGATCCGCGGTGTCCGCGTCGATGGCAGCCTCTTGAATGGCAAGCTGACCTTAAGTGACGCTAGTATACGCAATCTCGCCGGCACCAGCATACGGTTGGCCGGAACGGTATCCGGACAGGAGGGAATCCCGCGGTTTAACGGTACGGTATCGGCTGCGTCCAACAACCTGACGGGTTTGCTCCGCGTCGCCGGGATTGAAAGCTCGGTATCGCCCCGCAGACTCGGAAAGATGCGCCTGACCGCGAAGACGAAGGTTACCGCCGAGCGGGTTACGCTCGACGCCGATCTACAGCTTGCCGAGGCCCGGACCCGACTGACAGGCAGTATCGACGACCTGCCCGGAACACCGTTATTCGATATCTCGCTCGATAGCCGACATCCTGAAATGGCGCGCCTCGCAGCACTGTTTTCCGACGGCCGCCCCGGTCCGAGGGCGGGTCCCCTGACTGTTAAGGCGAACGTGAAGGGCAATATGACCGCTCTAGACGTGGCGGCAACGACTGGCATGAATGGAGGATCGCTGAAAATAGCAGGCAAGGTGAATGCATTGCTGACAACGCCACGGCTGGATCTCGGCGTCGATCTGAACCAACCGGATTTCGTCAAGTTCGTCCGCATGTTCGACCCTGGATATACGCCGTCGAAGCGCCGCCTCGGATCGCTCAAACTGACCGCCAAATTGCAAGGAACCGACCGTGATCTGTCGATCCGCAATCTGACCGGCAATGTCGGGCCGACCATGATTTCCGGTAGCGGTACTTATGTCGAAAAATCGCCCAGACCGGCTGTGAAGCTAGCCTTAAAATCCTCGGTAATCACGCTGAGCGATTATCTCGAAGCGTCGTCCCAGCTGTCCCGGCCGAGTAAATCGGCAACAGGTCAATCGGCTGCAGGCAGGCAGCCTGCTTCCCAACCCGGCAGTCGGTGGTCACGCGAAACGATCGATACGGGCGCCCTCGGTCTAGTCGATGCGGATATAGATCTTGGCGCGGATGCCCTGCTTTACAAAAGCTACCGCGTAAACCAGCCAAAAATTCTTGCCACCCTCAAGAACAGAATTCTCGATATACGACAGATTACCGGCAAGATGTTTGAAGGAAGTTTCGAGATGAAGGCCCGTATGGATATGCGTAAAACTCCGGATGTACAGTCGACGATCAAGGTTGTGAATGCCCGCGTCGATAACGCATTTTTTGCCGGTGAATCTTTTGACGTCGAAGCCGGCAACCTTTCACACGATCTTACAATCAGATCGAGGGGCCAAAGCCAGTACGACATGATCCGCCGTTTGAACGGGAATGGTCAGCTCACGGTAACTGACGGTGTCGTGCGCGGGTTTGATCTGCGTGCGCTGACCCGGGTATTGAGAGGCGCGGACCTGGCGAATTTGCTGAATCTTATGCCTGCCGCGATTGCTTCGATCGGAAAGACGAGGACCACCAAGTTTTCATCCCTTGAGGGAACTATCCAGATTGCCAACGGCGTGGTGTCGACCCGAGATGCCCTGCTCATGTCCGACGGTGGCGATATTTCCGCAGCGGGTACCGTCAATTTGCCGGGGTGGGACATGAAAATGATTGCGGATATTCGGCCGCGAAAAGTGCGGGAAATACCCAATTTGAGAGTCACTCTGACCGGTCCGCCCGATCAACCGAACGCCCGCTTCAATTTCGATGAACTGACAAAAGACTCGATCACGCGGGGGATCGGCGGTTTGCTGAAAAAGGTCCTGCCGGGTGTCGACTCAAGATCGAACCCCAGTTCAGGGTCGCGTTCCCAAAGTCAGCAGCAACACAGGAACTTGGATCCTACACAGGAATTGATCAAGAATATTTTCAGGGGGTTGGGGCGATAAACTTTATCTGCCTGCGGCGGCTCTGAGGTTGGCCAGAACAAACAATCTGATCGCAGACGACAGGTTGGTCTCACGATCTCCGTCGATCGCTGCGATCATTGCATTGAGTGAAGTGTGGTTTTGTTTAGCGATATGGACTAATTCGGCCCAAAACTCGTCTTCAAGCGAGATGCTGGTCCGGTGACCTGAAATCGTGACGGATCTTTTTCGAAGCATATTGCTACTATTCGCCTTCTGTGGAAGTGGGGCCAGCCACCTTTTCCGGACGGACCCAATAGTCGAACCCGGCTTGTAAAGACGTTGGATCTGGGCGTACCAAAAAATTTTCGGCGGGCACGTGGATACCCCCGACACTGTCAGCCTCAACGCGGTGTTTCGATTTGTCCATTCGCCTGTCACTTTTGCTTTTTCGCGCGCCTAGCTGCTTTGTGGGCGGTATCGGCCCACGTGCTCCGCCCACGATCGCCACCAAGAAACCACTTAAACTATCTGCCGGTACGACATTTCGATCAGCTTGGATTTCTATTCAAACGTCAAAGTGCCAGGACCTGCCGCTTCGTAGTCGTCGCAATTTCCATCGTCAACTTTGAAGAAGGGGTCGTCCTACGCGATCAGGCAGAACGTCCCCCTGTCAACGATGCCACCGTATCCGCCGAACATGCGGCGCCCTGTTACAAGGCAATCAGCGTGAGGCGGGCGGTGAGGTCGTCTCGGGTGGCTCTGTCGATCGACATTGGGCCTTACTGTATGATATTGCCCAATTTTACGATAATCCCCGCGGGAGGTAATTATGGCTGGAGTCGTCGAGCACAAGCTGAAAGGCATGGGCCTGGCGCTGCCTGAAACCGCGAGCCCCAAGGTTGCCAAGATTCTTAATTGGAAGCGAAGCGGCAATCTGTTGTTTGTATCCGGCCAGGTACCTAGGGTGAACGGCGAGATTTCTTGGATTGGCAAAGTCGGCCGGGAGTATTCGCTGGAGCAGGGACAGGCAGCGGCGCGGGACAGCGCGCTGATGGTGCTGGCCTGCATCAACGAAGCTGTCGGGGATCTCGACAATGTGAGGGAGATTGTACGTATCAAAGGCTACATCAATGTCGATCCGGATTTCACAGATGTGTCAGCCTGCCTGAACGGCGCTTCCGAGCTGTTTATAGAGCTTTTTGGCGATTCTGGTCGCCATTCCCGAACGGCGATTGGCGCAGCCTCGATGCCGTTCGGCGTCGCGATCGAGGTCGAAGGGGTTTTCGAGGTCGAATAGAACTTGAAAGGGCGGCGCCTATCTTCAGCATTAAGGCGCTGTTTTCTTCTCTCTATTCGATGCTTTGGCGTTCCAATGCCTCATCCCCCGATTTCTATCATCGATATAAAACACCGGAACATCAAAAACCCGGTTTGGTTAACTCCTTCTAAAAAGACAGAGAGAGAACGGGAGCGGCGCTTTTAATTCGCAAGTGGGTCGATACCGATTTCGGGATACAGACCTGCTTCACGTGCGCGCTGGCGCATCAGGGCATATACTAGGTCGATCATCGGGGTCTTGACACCGAGTATGCGTCCCAGTTCGACGACGGCACCGGTTATACCGTCGACTTCCATAGGTCGGCCCGCCTCCAAGTCCTGAAGGATGGATGTCTTGTGGCCCGCAACCCGGCGGGTTCCTTCCAGACGTTCGGCGATGGTGGCAGTGAATTCAACACCCAGCGCTTCACCGACACCCTGGACCTCTTCCATGATAGCAATGCCGAGCGACTGCAGGTCCTCGCCTTTCACCAACGGGCCCAGTTTTGACATGGTCAAAACTGCCATTGGACTGAACGAAACGTTACCCCACATCTTGATCCAGACTTCGCTGCGGATGTCGCCGCCGGTCGGCGCGGAAAGGCCCGCCGTTTCAAGCAGAGCCGCAATTTCGGAAAGACGGCCCGACTGCGTCCCGTCTGGTTCGCCCAGCGCAAAAACCCGATTTCCAATATTTCGTACTACGCCTGGCGCTTCGACAATATTGCTGGACGTGATCACGCATCCGATGACGCGCTGATTGCCGATGGCGCTCGCTATCCGGGCGCCTGGGTCGACCGTTTGCAATGTGTGTCCTTCCAGTTCGCCGCCATGGGCATAAAAGTACCAGAAGGGTATCCCGTTCTGCGCCGAGACGACTACGGTGTCGGGGCCGATCAATGGTTTCATAGCGTCCGCGGCGACGGTCAGCGAATGGGCTTTGGCGGACAGAAAAATGACGTCCTGAATACCCAGATCGCCGGGAGTGTCGGTTGCAGGGACGTCGACGACGAATTCGTTGTCTTGGGTGATTACCTTCAGCCCATTGGCCTGAAGTGACGACAGATGCTCGCCGCGGGCAACGAGGGATACGTCGGCGTGTCCTTGCGCGACCATGCCGCCGACAAATCCGCCGACAGCGCCGGCACCGAATACGCAGAATTTCATGTGACTTCCCGAAGTTCACGATGTCTGGCCGCCAGTGTATGCCACGGTTCGGCCGACCACCAACGCCGCGCCGCTCCGGAAGGGGAAGGAAGGACGAATATTCTTGTGCCTCCGAGACGAACAGGCTGTTCGCCGTAATCCGTTATGCTCATGCCCAGTGTTTTCAGCAGAAACAGCCCTGCCGGGCGTTTACCGGTAAAAGCCAGAATCGCCGGGGCAGCAGCTTCCACTTTGGCATGCAGGGCATCTGCATTATATGCCGCCGATGACAGCCCGACGTCCATGCCGGCTTCATGTTTGGCAAGATCGGTCAGGCCGATCCCTAACGACAACAATTCCTGAAATTCCGCGGGCGCAAAGAGATGCGGGGTGAGGCCAGATTCATGCAAGACCGTCCAGAAACGGTTGCCCGGACCGGCATAATACGCACCCACGCGCGCAGATGCGGAACTCGCTGCTGACCCGCAGAACATCGTCGTCAGTCCGGGTTCGATAAGGTCCGGCAACACCGCCATCGGTGGAGATCAGATATTTGCGAAGAAGTCGTTACCTTTGTCGTCAACAACGATGAAGGCGGGGAAGTCCTCCACCTCGATCCGCCAAATCGCCTCCATCCCAAGTTCCGGATATTCAACGCATTCGACTTTCTTGATGCAGTCCTGCGCCAGGCGAGCGGCCGGGCCGCCGATGGAACCGAGATAGAACCCGCCATGCTCTTTGCAGGCATCGGTAACCTGTTTCGAACGATTACCTTTCGCCAACATCACGTGGGAACCGCCCTTCGCCTGGAATTCCGCAACGTAGGAATCCATGCGCCCGGCAGTTGTTGGGCCGAAAGAACCGGAAGCGTATCCGTCCGGCGTCTTAGCGGGACCGGCATAGTAGATCGCATGATTTCGGAAATGGTCCGGCATGCGCTCGCCCGCGTCCAGGCGTTCCTTGATCTTTGCGTGCGCTGCGTCGCGGGCGACGATCATCGGACCCGTCAGAGACAGGCGCGTTTTGACCATGCAGCCGCTTAGAATTTCGCGGATATCGTCCATGGGTTTAGTCAGGTCTATCTCGACGACCTTTTCTGGAAGGTCGCCGGTTTCGATTTCCGGCATATACTTGGCCGGGTTCATTTCCAGTTGTTCGATGAAAATGCCGTCCTTAGTAATCTTACCCAGCGCCTGACGGTCTGCGGAGCACGACACGCCAAGCCCGATGGGTACGCTGGCGCCGTGGCGCGGGAGCCTTACGACGCGTACGTCGTGACAAAAGTATTTGCCACCGAACTGCGCGCCAATTCCCATTTTGCGCGTTAACTCGAGAATTTTTCCTTCCATCTCAAGGTCGCGGAACGCCTGACCAAATTCGTTGCCGTGGGTTGGCAGGTTGTCCAGGTATCGCGTACTGGCGAGTTTGACCGTTTTTAGGTTCAACTCGGCGGAAGTGCCGCCAATAACTACCGCAAGGTGATACGGAGGGCAGGCAGCTGTCCCCAGGGTCCGGATTTTTTCGTCCAGAAAAGCAACCATTTTCTCTTCATTCAGAACTGCGGGCGTTTGCTGATAAAGGAACGTCTTGTTCGCCGATCCTCCGCCCTTGGCGATGAACAGGAACTTGTAGGCATCGCCGGCCGTCGAATAGACGTCCACCTGTGCGGGCAGGTTGTTGCCGGTATTCACTTCCTGAAACATCGACAGTGGTGAGACGTTTGAGTAGCGCAGATTTCGCTCCTGATAGGTCTTTAGCACGCCATCGGAAATCGCGGCTTCATCGTTGCCTTTCACCCAGACGTTTTGGCCTTTCTTGCCCATCACGATGGCAGTGCCGGTGTCTTGGCACATCGGCAGGATACCGCCGGATGCGATATTGGCGTTCTTAAGCAAATCCAGGGCAACGAACCGGTCATTGTCGGACGCTTCGTCGTCTTCGAGGATATTCGAAAGCTGCTGCAGGTGGCTGGGCCGCAAATAATGGGCAATGTCGCCAAACGCCTCGGCAGTCAGCAATTTGATGCCTTCTGGATCGACGACAAGCACTTCTTCACCATCGAACTCAGCGGTCGATACGAACTCAGATGTCAGCTTGCGATACTCGG
This sequence comes from Alphaproteobacteria bacterium UBA7314, assembly GCA_002471575.1. Classification (GTDB taxonomy): domain Bacteria; phylum Pseudomonadota; class Alphaproteobacteria; order MPNO01; family UBA830; genus UBA830. The sequence continues at coordinate 184,698 of DKQG01000034.1, forward strand.
TGGTGTCTTTGCCGAGCGGAAACATCTCGTGAAAAGTGTTGTCAGCCATTGTTCAGGCTCCGCTTTGGGTCTGTTGGTAGGGTATCAAATTTTCTTTTTACGGAACGCGTCGAGAGCGACGACTTCGCCGGTCTTTTGGTCGCCACTATCCTGATCATCGTCTTCTCCCGGCTGGCCGCTGTCGTCACCCGATGTGCGATCTATGATGTCTTCCGCTGGGTCCAAATACTGAGGGTCCATGGCATCAGTCAGCTCGTCACCCATCGTAGGTTTGAATTGGAGCCCGAAGTTGACGGATGGGTCGGCAAAACCGACGACGGCATCGAACGGGATTAACAAACGTTCGTTTTTGCCCGAGAAACTGAGTGTAATTTCAAAGGCGTTTTCCGAAATCTCCAGGCCCCAGAACTGGTACTGAAGAACGATGGTCATTTCATCGGGATATTTCGCAATGAGACGGTCTGCGATTTTCACGCCTTCGTGTTCGGTCCGGAATGTAATGTATAGATGGTGCTCACCAGGTAGACCGTCTTCAGCGACCCGCAGCAGGACACTGCGCACGACACCCTTCATCGCCCGCTCTACCAGAGCCTGATAATCCATCAAATCTTCCGACATGGCGGCGGAACTCTTATGGCATGCTGGACGAAACCGCAAGCCGAACGTGTATTTTCCGTCGACGCAGCACCACTCCGGCCGTCTCCCCTCTCAAGCCTCCACTAGGGCCCCGTTGTGGGGCATCGGGAGGCGGAGCGGGCCGTCACCGATAGAGTTTTAAAAAGAGCCTAAGTGGAGGGACTTCTGTTGCCCGGCGTCCCTCCGAACCGCGCTTACCTAATAATTAGGCAGCGAGGGCCAAATCGTTATCATTGGCACTTGTAAAAACGGCCCGCTAACGGCGGTACCATACCGGGCAAAAAACCTGTCTTTAGACACGTGTCGATCCTATTTCGCCCCCATACCGTGCGCCGGATCCCGCAGGATACCGGCGAAAACGGAAATTTGGTGGAGGCGCCGGGTACTGCCCCCGGGTCCACTGTGCTTATTACACAAGCCGTTTATCGCCATAGCCGGCAAGCCGGCGCTATTAACATAGGGTGATTCGGCCTTAAATTAAAGTGAACCTCCAAAAGCGGAAACAGGGCAAATCAGGCAGAATCAGGGGACATGCAGCAATATCTCGAACTCATGCGCCGCGTTCGCCACAACGGCGCGCGCAAGCAAGACCGCACAGGAACCGGCACGTACAGCGTGTTCGGGCACCAGATGCGCTTCGATCTGGCGGAGGGTTTTCCGCTGGTTACGACCAAGAAGATCCATACCAAATCGGTTATCCACGAACTTTTATGGTTCCTGAAGGGCGATACCAATATCGCCTATCTGAACGATCATGGAGTATCGATCTGGGACGAATGGGCGGACGAAGATGGCGATCTAGGCCCGGTGTATGGCGCCCAGTGGCGGTCCTGGGGTGTCGGTGACGGCACCACGGTCGACCAGATTTCGAATGTGGTCGATCAGATCAGGACCAATCCGGATTCGCGGCGCCTGATCGTCAGCGCCTGGAACGTGCCGCAGATCGAAAACATGGCGCTGCCCCCATGTCATTGCCTGTTTCAGTTCTATGTCGCCGACGGAAAACTGTCGTGTCAACTATATCAGCGCAGCGCTGATATATTTCTCGGCGTGCCGTTCAACATCGCGTCTTACGCGCTGCTGACGCTGATGATCGCGCAGGCGACAGGGCTGCAGCCAGGCGATTTCGTTCACACACTGGGCGATGCGCATCTTTACGCCAATCATATCGAGCAGGCCGACCAGCAGTTGCTGCGCGATCCATATCTGCTGCCAAGGATGTCGCTGAATTCCGCGGTTGACGATATATTCGGATTTACCTACGACGATTTCACCCTGGATGGGTATCGCTTCCACCCGCATATCCCGGCCGCCGTCGCGGTCTGACGATTTGCGAGTTTCACTGATCGTCGCCGTCGCGGAAAACGGCATCATTGGCCGCGATGGAGAACTGCCGTGGAAGTTGTCCGGCGACCTTCGATATTTCAAGGCAGTGACGATGGGCAAACCCATCGTCATGGGACGCAAGACATACGATTCAATCGGCCGGCCTTTGCCCGGCCGATTGAATCTCGTCATTACCCGAAATGCGGATTTCACGGCGGATGGGGTCGAGGTCTTTTATTCGCTGGAAGAGGCCGTTGAAGGAGCGAAATCGCTCGGCGGCGACGAGACATTTATTATCGGCGGTGCTGCCTTGTACGAGGAGGCTCTTTCGATTGCGGATCGGATTTATCTGACTGAAGTGCACGCTGAGGTCATCGGCGACGTGTCGTTTCCGGCGGGTTTATCTTCCGGCTGGATCGAAACTTCGCGTGAACGGCATGAAGCGGGCAAGCAAGACGATTTCGATTACTCGTTCCTGGTTCTCGACCGTGTCACAACTGTGTGAATTGTCGGACCTCTTTTTCTCCGTGTTTGCCAACCGTTAACCTTCTGGTTTAAATCTGTTTTCCGGAATTGATGAACCGGACACGGGGACGGAAATTGCAGCTGCTTTCAGCACTTGTTTTAATTTTGACGCTGACGCTCGGCGGGCCTTTGCAGGCCGGTTCCGGCGACGTCGCCATGTTGACGCCGTTCAAGGCTGATCGCGTGGTGGTGCTGAAGGGCGAGCGCCGGCTGGTGCTGATGCGCGGTGACCGGGTGCTAAAAGTTTATCGCGTGGCGCTGGGCCGGTATCCCGAGGGCCATAAGTCACGTCAAGGGGACGCGAAAACGCCGGAAGGCAGTTACACTATCGACTACCGGATCGACTCAGATCGATCGAAGTTTTATAGAGCTCTGCATATCTCGTATCCGAATGAGCGTGATCGGGCCCGCGCTGCCCAGCTTGGCGTCGACCCCGGCGGCCAGATCATGATCCACGGTCTGCCAACCAATTGGAGCGCTAAGGACGTTGGTCATCCGAAGCTGGACTGGACGCAGGGCTGCATTGCGCTGACCAACCGGGAAATGGACGAAATCTGGCAGATGGTTTCCGACGGCACCCGGATCGAAATCCACCCCTAGTTTTCGCCCATCGGCGAGCTCCATTTTATGCTTCTCTGGTCGTCAAATAGGTCGCAGTGTTTGATGTCGGACAACTAACACTATTCGATCCATGATCTCGCCCGGGAGGTCGAGCGATAGCGCGACCTGCGTGGATCGAAGCGGTCAGACAATCCGATAATCGCTCAGAGCAAGGCGCCCATGACTAAAACCTCCTGAACGCTGGCGGACAGTGTTGCCTAACGCAGTGTCCGAATTCCTGCTTCCCGCGCTGTGTCAGAGAGAATTGCCGCCGAGACGTACTACACGTTTACCCCACATACTTCCGCTACCGCCAGCGCGACAACCGATAGCCACGTCGGGGATGCATGTGCGGTCCCCGTCATTCTGAGACCTTCCGGAAAGCGGCAATCCGTTAGAACGTCGCCGATACGAAGTTACTTACGCTGATGCCGGTCCCGGCACGAAGACGGAACTGGCTGTTACCGGCCCGTCGCAGATGGCGCGGTTGGTTCCAACCATGTGTTCCATATGCGCTTGTACCGAACGTGCTGCCGCGCCATGCATTTTCTCCGGCAAATGCGTGTAGATCCGGCGCACTAGTTCTGGGATCGTGTCTGCACCTTCATCCAGAAATTTTGCGATCTGTGCCTCGCGCATCAGCCGATGGTTCAAATAGGCCTGGACGAAGGGTTTGGTGTTGGTAATTTCAGGGCCATGACCAGGTAGATAGAGATCCTCGTCGCGGGCGAGGCACACCCGCAGGCTGTCCAGGTATTCCCGCATATTGCCGTCGGGCGGCGACACGATGGTGGTGTTCCAACCCATCACGTGATCTCCCGAAAACAGCAGATTGTTCTCTTTTAGCGCGAAACAATGATGGTTCGACATGTGCCCGGGCGTATGAACCGCTTCCAGCGTCCATCCCGGGCCGGCAATGATGTCGCCATTCGCGATCTCCTCGTCGGGCGCGAAATCCTCCTGATGCGCCTCCACTGTCTGGCCGCCGTTCAGAGGGCTGGGATAGGTACCAACGATGGGTGCGTCCACCAGCTGTTTCAGCCAATTGGATGCCGGCGAATGGTCCATATGGGTGTGGGTGACAACTATGTGGGTTACCGTCTCACCGGCCAGAGCGTCTTTGATGTTTTCGACATGCTGCTCGATCATCGGTCCGGGATCGATCACCGCGACCTCGCCCTCGCCGACGATGTAGGTGTTGGTGCCGACATGGGTGAAGGCACTGGGGTTTTCGGCGACAATGCGACGCACGCCCGACGCGACGCCTTGAGCGGTGCCATATTCATATGCCATTTCCTTGCGGAACGGTATGTCGGCGGAACTCATATCCCGTGTGCTTTCGTCTATTCGAAGGAAATATTTGGAGTCGGGGTTTGCGATGCGCTGCTGCCTACTTTGGCCCATACCGATTCCGCGATGGCGCGGTACGCTCTCGAATAATCCCCTTCGGGGTCAGCTGCCACTATCGGCGTGCCGTTGTCGCCGCCTTCCCTGATGGCCATTTCCAGCGGAATCTCGCCCAGAAAGTCGACCCCAATCTGGGTGGCGGCCTGCGCGGCCCCGCCGTGGGCAAAGATATCGGACCGCTCGCCGCAGTTCGGACAAAGGAAGTAACTCATGTTTTCGACGATCCCAAGAACCGGCACGTCCACTTTGCGGAACATGTTGAGTCCTTTCTTGGCATCGATCAGGGATAGATCCTGAGGGGTCGACACGATGACCGCGCCAGCCAGCGGAACCCTCTGCGCCATCGTTAGCTGGGCGTCGCCGGTGCCCGGCGGCATGTCGACAACGAGAACATCTTGCGGGCCCCAGTCCACATCGCCCATCATCTGTTCCAGCGCACCCATCACCATCGGGCCGCGCCAGATCATGGCCGTGTCCTGAGGCACGAGGAAACCGATCGACATGCACGTCACGCCGTGCGCTTCCATCGGGATGATCGTTTTCCCGTCGGGTGATGATGGCCGGCCGGTGATACCCATCATAGTCGGCAGCGAGGGGCCGTAGATGTCGGCATCCAGCATGGCGGTGCGCAGGCCCATCTGGCGAAACGCGACGGCGAGGTTAGCGGCGGTGGTTGATTTTCCGACCCCGCCCTTGCCAGAGGCGACAGCGACAATCGCACCGACCTGCGGGAGCAGTTCCTTTTGCTGTTGTTGCGGTTCCTGGCTTTTTTGTGGCTGCTGCTGCGGTTCGGGTTGTGCTTCGCGATGAGCCGTCATCACGGCTGTGACGGACAGAATTCCGCCTAACGATTTTACGGCATCTTCGGCGGCTTTGCGGACGGGTTCCATCTTTTCCGCGTCTGCCGGATCGATTTCCAGTGCAAATTGGACGTGTCCGTCCTTTACCACGAGGTTATTTATGACGCCGGAATCAACAATATTTTGGTCGGAGTCGGGTAGATTTATGCCACTTAAGGCTGTTTGAATTTCGCATTCGGTGGGGTGCGCCATGCTTGACTTCTCCGGCGGGGTCACAATATCGACAACATATAAGAAAAGACCCGCATTGCACACACGGGCTAGCTATCATATAAGGCGCGCGGTCGGGTAAAAAGGCCCCGTCCACACGAAATCAGCTTTCAGTAACGTTCGAACGTTCATAATGTCCGCAATAACTCTCATAGATAGGAATTAGAGTCATGCCATGGAAACAGCAAGGCGGGGGCGGAGGCGGCCCTTGGGGAGGCGGCGGTAACGGCGGCGGACAAGGACCCTGGGGCGGCAAGCCGTCCGGCGGTGGAAGCGGCGGCGGTTCAGGCGGACAGCCCGACATCGAGGACCTGATCCGCAAAGGCCAGGACCGGGTGAAAAACATTCTGCCCGGCGGTTTCGGCAGTGCACGTGGAGTTATTATCGCTCTACTTCTTGTTATTACCGTCTGGCTGCTCAGCGGGCTATACCGTGTGCAGCCGGGTGAAAACGGTATCGAACTTCTTTTCGGCCGTTACGTTAACACCACTCAGCCGGGCCTGAATTTTTGGGCGCCGTGGCCGATCGGCTCCGTTCAGAAGCCCAACGTCGAGAAAACTAACCAGACAAACATCGGTTTCCGGTCTCTCGGCTCGGTTGGACGCAACGACAATGTCCGCGATGTCGCCGAGGAAAGCTTGATGCTGACCGGTGATCAGAACATCATCGATATCGACTTCGTTGTTCAGTGGCGTATCAAGAATGCACCGAACTTCCTGTTCAACATTCGGGACCCTCAGACGACCGTAAAATTGGCCGCAGAAAGTTCGATCCGTGAAATTGTCGGTCAGACGCCGCTCGAAGAAGTGCTGGCGACCAAGCGAACCGAGGTGGAAGCCAAAACCCGCGACGTGCTGCAGCGGATAATGGACGATTACAAGGCCGGCGTGTTTATCGCTGACGTCAAGATGCAGAAAGTCGATCCGCCGCAGAAAGTCATCGACGCCTTTAACGACGTTCAGCGCGCCCGTCAGGACAAGGAGCGCCAGCAGAACGAAGCCGAAGCATACCGAAACGACATCGTGCCGAAGGCAAAGGGTGAGGCGTCGCGCCAGCTTGAGCAGGCCGCCGCCTACCGCGAGCGCTTGATCAAGGAAGCGGACGGTGAAGCCAAGCGGTTCCTGTCGGTCTACGACGCCTACAAAACCGGCAAGGACGTCACGACGCGCCGATTGTACTTGGAACGGATGCAGGATGTTCTGAGCAAGTCTGAAAAGGTTATCGTCGACAAAGGGCAGGGCGGTGCCGGTGTGGTACCTTATCTACCGCTGCCCGAGCTTAAGAAACGTTCGCAGGGAGCAACCCAATGACAAATCTGAGACTCATTGTCCTGGGCGTCGTCGTCATCATTGGCGGGATTGTTGCCTTCAGCTCGCTTTACACAGTGCACCAGACCCAGCAGGCCCTCATTCTGGAATTCGGGCAGCCGCGGCACGAAGAACCCCGGCCCGGCCTCCACGCGAAGCTGCCGTGGCGGACGGCGACGTACTATGACAAGCGTATCCTTAGCCTCGACCCCCCGGCGCAGGAAATTATCCTCGCCGACCAGAAGCGAATTAACGTCGATGCCTTCGTTCGCTACCGCATTGTTTCACCGTTGCGGTTCAAGCTGCGTGCCGATACCGAAATCAACTTCATCGACATTTTTGGCCGCATTCTGAATTCGGCGGTTAGAGCCGAGGTCGGTCGAGTTCTTCTTGCGGACATGCTCTCCAGCAAGCGCGACAATGTGATGAGCCGGATCACCACCGAGTTGAAACGTCAGGCCAAGGATTTCGGCATTGTAGTGGTCGATGTCCGGATCGGCCGGACCGATCTGCCGCCGACGACTAGTGAATCGGTTTACAACCGGATGCGCTCGCAGCGTGTCGCCCAGGCAGCGAAGCTACGCGCCGAGGGCGCCGAGATCAAAGCACGGATTCAGGCGGAGGCCGAACGCGAACGAACGGTTATTCTCGCCGAAGCCCAACGGAAAGCGCAGATATTGCGTGGTGAAGGCGAAGGCCAGCAGACGGTGATTCTTAATTCGGCCTTCGGTCAGGACCCGGAGTTCTTCGCGTTCTACCGGTCCATGGAGGCCTATGGTGCGGCGCTAACGGACGGCACGACTATGGTTCTGTCTCCAGATAGCGAGTTCTTCCGGTTTTTCAACGACCTGCCGGGAGACAGTAGCCGCGCCAAGTCGAGTATCGACAAATAGCCTGAAGGGGTTGGCAGCGAGATGCCTGACGAACTGATCGTCGCGATAGCGCTGATACTGGTGCTGGAGGGAGGCCTTTACGCTCTGTTTCCGGATGGGATGCGAAAGATGGCGCTCCATATCGAACGTGTTCCTGCATCATCGCTTCGCAGCGCCGGCCTGCTGGCGGCGACTGTGGGGGTCGGGATAATCTGGCTGGTAAAAAACTGAGTATAAAACTTATAGTCGATTGCCGTCCCACGGCGTAAATCGGCATCGGCGACGTGTTGTCATCGCCCAATCGCGACAAGAGTGACAGGAGAAGTGACGTGACGCTTGCATCCCGAATTATTCCGGTATTGGTGGTCTTAACCGCCGGGCTGACATTCGGTTCAGCGCCGGCTCATGCGCGAGGAGCACCAGACAGCTTTGCAGACTTGGCAGAACGTCTGCTGCCGTCCGTCGTGAATATTTCGACAACCCAGGTGCAGCAGAAGACCGAGAAGGGCAGACCGCAGCTGCCGAAGTTCCCGGAGGGGTCGCCATTCCAGGATTTTTTCAAGGAATTTTTCGATCGCCAGCAGCGCGAATCGCCACAGCGACGCGCCATGTCGCTGGGTTCCGGGTTCATTATCAGCAAGAACGGATACGTGGTCACTAACAATCATGTTATTGCCGAAGCAGACGAAATTACGGTGACGTTGCATGATGACTCGAAACTCAAAGCGAGACTGATCGGCCGAGACCCGAAAACCGATCTCGCGCTTTTAAAAGTAGAGCCCAAATCGCCACTACCCGCGGTGCCGTTCGGTGATTCAGGTGTAACCCGCGTCGGCGACTGGGTGGTGGCGATCGGCAATCCGTTCGGTCTCGGCGGCACCGTGACTGCCGGCATCGTGTCGGCCCGTCAGCGCGACATAAATTCTGGCCCTTACGACGATTTCATTCAGACAGACGCTTCCATCAACCGAGGTAATTCCGGCGGCCCGATGTTCAACCTGAAGGGTGAGGTCATTGGCATCAACACGGCGATTTTCTCACCGTCCGGTGGCAGCGTCGGTATCGGGTTCGCTATCCCCGCCAACCTGGCGCGTCCGATTATCGAACAGCTACAGAAATTTGGAAAGGCGCGGCGCGGCTGGCTCGGTGTGCGCATCCAGACGGTTACAGATGAAATAGCGCAGAGCCTCGGTCTTGAAAAAGCGACTGGTGCACTGGTGGCGTCTCTCACCAAAGAAGGACCTGCCGAGAAGTACAAAATCAAGGTTGGTGACGTCATTCTCAAATTCGATAACAAAATCGTCGGCGAAATGCGCCGGTTGCCAAGGATCGTTGCTGAAACATCGATCGGTAAAGCGGTCGGCGTCGAAGTTTGGCGCAATGGTAAACGTGTCCGTCTGTCGGTGACACTTGGTGAATTTCCTGAAGACGATGCGAAACTTGCGGCAACGACACCGGATCACAAGCATAAACCGGCACCGGTTGTGGTAGTGGATGAGCTGGGAATGGCGCTCTCAACTCTTACTCCGGTGTTACGCGAACAGTTCAAGCTCGAAGACACGATGAAAGGCGTCGTGGTGACGAAGATAACGCCCGAAGGCCCCGCAGCCGAAAAACGGATACCCGCAGGCGCCATCATTCGTAAGATCGGCCCTGATCAGCAGGTCGTGACGACACCCGATCAGGTTCTGAAAAAGATCAAACAGGCGAAGAGGGCAAAGCTGAATACCATCCTGGTTCTTATCGAGAGTGGCGGCGTGCAACGCTTTGTCGCGCTCAATATCTCGAAGGGTTGACCGGGAAACCGGTCATTGTCGTCGGTGGGCCGACGGCGAGCGGCAAATCCGGGCTGGCGCTCCAGATAGCTCGGGCGTTTGACGGTGAGATCGTCAATGCGGATTCTATGCAGGTCTACAGCGATCTGAAACTGGTGACCGCCCGCCCGGATGCCCGTGACGAGGCGACCGTTCCCCATCATCTCTACGGCATTCTTGGTCGTGGCGAACGCAGCTCGGCAGGAACTTGGCGCAAGGACGCGCTCGATGTCATCGCTGCATGTCACACCTCGGGAAAGCTTCCGATCCTGGTCGGCGGCACCGGACTGTACCTGCGGGCGCTGATGACTGGTTTTCACGAAATTCCAGATATTCCGCCCGATATTCGCACCAGGTTGAACCGCCGGCTTGAAACCGACGGACCTAGCACGCTTCACGGCGACCTTGCCGCGGTCGATCAGGAAATGGCGTTGCGACTGAACCCGGCTGACGGCCAGCGCATCGTTCGGGCGCTCGAAGTATTCCAGCATACCGGCAGGACGCTTTCCGACTGGCAGACCGGCGAGCCTGTATCCGCGCCGGGTGACCTGCGTTTCCTGACGATCGTGACTGCTCCGCCGCGTGATGATCTTTACAATGCAATCGATGCCCGGGTCGAGAGAATGATCGGCGCCGGCGCGGTAGAAGAGGTCGAGCTGTTTCTCGCCACCGATCCCCAACCTGATTTTCCGTTGTTGAAGGCTGTTGGCGTGCTACCTATCAGCGAATTTATCGAGGGCACAATCGACCGCGATCGCATGACAGAACTGTGCAAGCGCGATACTCGGCGCTATGCCAAACGTCAAACAACGTGGTTTCGGAATCAGATTATTTCGGAAATTACCATCAATATGAAATTATCGCAAAAAACAATTGGTAAAACCTTTCCAGAAATTAGTAATTTTCTGTTGACCCCCTAGAATACCGGGGATAGTTTCCCGCTTCGCTCTGATTGTGCCTTGCGAAATACGTTCGGGGATGCGACAGGTCCGGCCCGTGGACCGATTTTTCCTTAGCGCAGTCTTTCGAAACCCGTCCGTATTTAACGATAGACGAGGGGGAACAGCGATGGCTGGTAAGAGTATGAACGGCTCCGAGATTATTATTCAGGCGTTGTTGAATGAGGGTGTCGACACCGTATTCGGTTATCCCGGCGGTGCTGTGCTACCTATTTACGATGCGATATTTCAGCAGAATCAGCTTCGGCACGTTCTCGTTCGTCAGGAAGGCGGTGCTGTGCACATGGCGGAAGGTTACGCCCGGTCCACCGGAAAGGTCGGTGTAGTTCTAGTCACGTCTGGTCCCGGCGCAACCAACGCCGTTACCGGGCTGACCGATGCTTTGATGGACAGTATTCCGATTGTTTGCCTGACCGGTCAGGTTCCGACACATCTGATCGGCAATGACGCCTTCCAGGAAGCGGACACGACAGGGATCACGCGGCCTTGCACCAAGCACAACTACCTGGTTAAGCGGATGGAGGATCTGCCGCGCGTTATGCATGAAGCATTTTACGTGGCACGCAGCGGCCGGCCTGGCCCGGTCGTCATCGACCTGCCTAAGGACATACTGATGGGTCTCGGCCAGTACGAGGATTTCTCTCAGGTCGAGCATCGTACCTATCAACCGACCATGAAGGCCGGGAAATCCGAAATCGAAAAAGCGGTTTCGATGATCGCATCGGCTAAAAAGCCGCTTTTTTATTGCGGTGGCGGCGTTATCAACTCCGGCCCTAAGGCGAGCAAGCAGCTCGGCCGTTTGGTGAAGCTGACCGGCGCACCCATCACCCTCACTCTGATGGGGCTTGGCGCATATCCCGCAACCGATAAGCAATTTCTCGGTATGCTGGGGATGCACGGCACCTATGAAGCAAATCTTGCGATGCACGATGCAGACCTGATTGTTGCAGTCGGTGCTCGCTTTGATGATCGGATTACCGGCCGGCTGGACGCTTTCGCGCCCAATTCGGAAAAAATCCACATCGATATCGATCCATCCTCCATTAACAAGAACGTCGCAGTTGATCTTCCGATTGTCGGCGATGTCGGTAGCGTGCTCGACCAGATGCTACGGGTCTGGAAAGACAAGGAGTTTAAGACTAATGCGAGAGCAATGAAGGCTTGGTGGAGCCAGATCAACGATTGGCGTAGCATGGATTGTCTGAAATACGATCAGTCCGGTTCGGTCATCAAGCCGCAATTCGCGATCGAGCGCCTTTACGAGAATACCAAGGACATGGACTGTTACATCACGACGGAAGTAGGTCAGCATCAGATGTGGGCGGCGCAGTTCTATAAGTTCAATGAGCCTAATCGGTGGATGACGTCCGGTGGCTTGGGGACGATGGGATATGGACTGCCCTCTGCGATTGGCGTCCAGGTGGCGCATCCCGAGTCGTTGGTAGTCGATATTTCCGGCGAGGCATCATTCCTGATGAATATGCAGGAAATGTCGACCGCGATTCAGTACCGAGCGCCGGTGAAGGTCTTCATTACTAACAACCAGTATATGGGCATGGTCCGTCAGTGGCAGGAACTGCTGCACGGCGGCCGCTACGCGGAAAGTTATACCGATGCGTTGCCGGACCTGGTTAAGCTCGCGGAAGCATGCCAATGGGTGGGGCTGCGGGCCAAGAGGCCCGACGAGGTCGATGACGTGATCCAGGAAATGATCGAGATTGACCGGCCTGTGATCGCCGATATCTGGGTCGATCAGACGGAAAACTGTTTCCCTATGATTCCGTCGGGCGCTGCACACAACGAGATGCTGCTCGGCCCGGAAGACGAGGCATCAAAACCTGTCTCTGAAGAAGGCATGGTGCTGGTCTAGCGCGTCCGGAAATGGCGCAGGTGTAACTCAGGATGACGGAGCGGAAAACGTGGTCGTGGACGATACGATAGAACGGCATACCATCGCGGTATTGGTGGACAACGAAGCGGGCGTGCTAGCCCGTGTTATCGGGCTATTTTCCGGTCGGGGCTATAACATCGAAAGCCTTACGGTCGCGGAAACCGACGCCGATGAAGGGATCAGCCGGATCACGATCGTGACATCCGGGACGCCAATGATCATCGAACAGATCAAGGCCCAGCTTGATCGTCTTGTCCCGGTTCACCGGGTTGTCGATCTGACGACCGAGGGTGCCAGCGTCGAACGCGAGCTGGCACTGGTCAAAGTTGCCGGCAAGGGCAATAAACGGGTCGAGGCGCTGCGGATCGCGGATATCTTCCGAGCACGGGCGATCGATAGCACGAATGAATCTTTCGTGTTCGAAATCTCCGGTGCGACGGAGAAGCTGAATGCGTTTGTCGATCTGATGGAACCGCTTGGCCTGGTCGATGTTTCACGAACGGGTGTGGTGGCTATTGCGCGCGGCAAGTCGGAGCTTTAGAAAGCGCGCCACAGCTTGCAGCTAACGAAGAATTTCTACGTGGAAAGGTAGAACGATGAGAGTTTATTACGACCGGGATGCAGACGTTAATCTGATCAAGGACAAGAAAGTCGCGATCATCGGTTACGGCAGTCAGGGCCATGCCCACGCTAACAACCTAAAAGACTCCGGCGTGACGGAAGTCGTCGTTGGCCTCCGAGAGGGATCGGCCAGCATTCCCAAGGCGGAGAACGCCGGGTTAAAGGTCATGACGCCGGCAGATGCGGCCGCCTGGGCTGATGTGACCATGATCCTGGCGCCCGATGAATTGCAAGCGGACCTGTATGTCGACGAATTACGAGACAATCTGAAAGAAGGCGCTGCCCTGGCGTTCGCGCATGGTCTGTCGGTTCATTTCCGACTGATCGAACCACGTCCGGATCTCGATGTATTTATGGTTGCGCCCAAAGGCCCCGGCCATACCGTCCGGTCCGAGTTTGTCAGTGGCGGCGGCGTGCCGTGCCTGATTGCCGTTGCACAGGATGCATCCGGCAATGCACTCGAAATCGGCCTTTCTTATGCGTCGGCCATTGGCGGCGGTCGATCGGGTATTATCGAGACAACTTTCCGCGAGGAATGCGAAACCGATCTGTTCGGCGAACAGGCCGTATTGTGCGGCGGCCTGACATCGCTGATCACCGCCGGGTACGAGACGCTGGTTGAAGCGGGCTACGCACCGGAAATGGCCTATTTCGAGTGCCTCCACGAGGTTAAGCTGATCGTCGACCTAATTTACGAGGGGGGTATAGCCAATATGCGGTACTCGATCTCGAATACCGCGGAATACGGCGATCTTGTCAGCGGCCCCCGCCTGATCGACGATTCGGTAAAGGATCGCATGCGCGATGTGCTGCGAGAAATCCAGACGGGCAAGTTCACCCGCGACTGGGTGCTTGAAAATAAGGCTGGCCAACCGAGTTTCAAAGCGATGCGTCGGCACGGCGAGGAGCATGGTATCGAGGAAATTGGCGCCAAGCTGCGCGATATGATGCCGTGGATCAAGGAAGGGGCTTTAGTCGACAAGACCAAGAACTGATTCCCGGTAACCGGGTTCGCATATGGCGGACCCGGTCAAAAACCTCTGGAATCGGCCCACAAAATCGTTGCACTCGCCGGTAAAAACAGCGTAATAATAAAAAGTTAACCTCGAATGTTAACGATTGTGATGCACAGACGGGGCTACCCGGTGCCTCGGTGCGCAAAAACGATGATCCGGAACCGCTTTTTATCGAGCGATGGCAATGGTGACGGCAAGAAGCAGCACTTTTCAGGATACTCCGACTGTGGACCCGTTCCGCAGTGCGGTGTATGCGAGTGCGTCCGATGTGCTTGCGCTGCTAATTACCGTTGGTGATGGGGCTCTCCGACTTAGGTGCCCCTGAATAAAACTGTGAAAACACAGCTTGATTCAGGGGACGAACGTCTAACCGCCTAAGTCAGAAACGAAGAGACACGAGGAACTCTCCAATGAGCGTCGACACCGATTCAAACAAAGTAATAATTTTCGACACCACCTTGCGTGATGGCGAGCAGTCGCCGGGTGCGTCTATGAATCTCGACGAAAAGTGCCGCATCGCAGAAGCCCTGGAGGAAATGGGCGTAGACGTCATCGAGGCTGGATTTCCAATCGCATCGAACGGCGACTTCGAGGCGGTTAACGAGATCGCGAAACTGGTGAAGAACTCTACCGTGTGTGGCCTCGCCCGGTCCGGGCGCGGCGATATCGAACGTGCCGCGGACGCCCTGAAACCTGCTGCACGGCCGCGTATCCACACGTTTATCGCAACCAGCCCATTGCATATGAAATACAAGCTTCAGATGGAGCCGGATGAGGTCTATCAGCACGTCGTCGAAAGCGTCAGCCACGCGCGCAATTTTACTGACGATGTCGACTGGTCGCCGGAAGACGGCACGCGGACGGAGCACGATTTCCTTTGCCGCTGCGTTGAAGCGGCGATCAACGCGGGTGCAACCTGCATAAACCTACCCGACACGGTCGGCTATTCGGTGCCGGAGGAATTCGGCGGCCTGATCCGGATGCTTATTGAACGGGTGCCCAACAGCGACAAGGCGGTGTTCTCAACTCACTGTCATAACGATCTGGGGCTGGCAGTCGCAAATTCGTTAGCCGGCGTCGAGGCTGGTGCGCGTCAGGTTGAATGCACAATCAACGGGCTCGGCGAACGGGCTGGCAACGCGGCGCTGGAAGAAATCGTGATGGCCTTGCGCACCCGGCAGGATGCGATGCCGTTCACAACAAACGTGAACACCGAGATGATCACCAAGGCTTCGCGCCTGGTGTCAACGGTCACCGGCTTCACCGTCCAGCCCAACAAGGCCATCGTCGGCGCTAACGCTTTCGCCCATGAGTCCGGCATCCATCAGGACGGAATGCTGAAGAACGCCAACACCTACGAGATCATGACGCCCGAGTCTGTTGGGTTAAATGAATCAAAGCTGGTGCTTGGGAAGTTGTCAGGCCGGGCTGCGTTCAAGGAAAAACTGAGCGAATTGGGCTACGACCTCGGCGATAACGCTTTCCAGGATGCCTTCCGTCGTTTCAAGGCACTGGCGGACAAGAAGCGCGAAGTCTTCGACGAGGACATCGTCACGCTAGTTGACGACGAGATCGTGCGCGTTAATGACCGCATGCGGTTCGTTTCCCTGCAGGTCGTTTGTGGGTCGGTAGGGCCGCAGACCGCCGAGTTGACAATGGAAGTGGACGACAAAGAGCGTAAGACTAAATCGACCGGTGACGGTCCGGTCGACGCAACCTTCAACGCCATCAAGGAACTGACGGGCTGTAGCGCCAGACTGCAACTCTACCAAGTGCACGCGGTGACGGAAGGCACCGATGCGCAGGCGGAGGTAACGATCAGGTTGGAAGAGGGTGGTAAGACGGTAAACGGGCAGGGAGCCGATACCGACACACTTGTTGCATCCGCCCGCGCCTACATAAATGCGCTCAACAAAATGCTGGTGAAGCGGGAAAAAACGGCACCCAGCGCTTTAAGCGCCTGAAACAGGATTCGTCATTGGCGGGGCCGGAAATAACGCCGCCGGTGACGGGTCGAATGATTGAACGATGAACTAAGCGAGGTTTCATGTTCTCTAAATTGCTCGGAATGCTATCTGCCGATATGGCGATCGACCTTGGTACTGCCAACACACTTGTCTACGTCAACGGTCGCGGCATTGTCTTAAATGAGCCGTCGGTTGTTGCGACCGCGTCGGTGAAGGGGCGCAAGCAGGTACTTGCGGTTGGTGATGAGGCAAAGATGATGCTCGGCCGAACCCCTGGCAACATCGAAGCTATTCGGCCGTTGCGCGATGGCGTGATCGCGGACTTCGAAATCGCTGAGGAAATGATCAAGCATTTCATTCGCAAGGTGCATAACCGGCGCGGTTTTTCAGCGCCTCAGGTTATCGTATGTGTGCCGTCGGGATCGACGGCGGTTGAACGAAGAGCGATTCAGGAATCGGCTGAAAGCGCTGGCGCGCGCCGGGTGTTCTTGATCGAGGAACCGATGGCCGCGGCGATCGGGGCCGGACTTCCGGTTACAGAACCGACCGGTTCGATGGTGGTCGATATCGGTGGCGGCACAACCGAGGTAGCGGTGTTGTCGTTGGGAGGAATCGTGTATTCGCGGTCCGTGCGCGTCGGCGGCGACAAGATGGACGAGGCGATCATCGCCTATATCCGCCGCAATAATAACCTGCTGGTTGGTGAAGGCAGTGCCGAGCGGATCAAGAAGGAAATCGGTTCCGCCTGCGTGCCGCCCGACGGAGACGGCGGCTTAATGGAAATCAAAGGCCGCGATCTGATGAACGGCGTGCCGAAGGAACTCGTCATCAGCGAACGCCAGATTGCCGAAAGCTTGGCCGAACCGGTCAGCGCGATTATCGAAGCGGTGAAAGTCGCGCTGGAACATACGGCGCCGGAGCTGGCGGCGGATATCGTCGACAAGGGAATCGTGATGACCGGCGGCGGCGCGCTTCTCGGTAATATTGACCTAGTGCTGCGCCATGCCACCGGTCTGCCAGTCACGCTTGCGGAAGAGCCGTTGTCCTGCGTTGCTCTGGGCACCGGCCGTTGCCTAGCAGAAATGAGGACGTTAAGGAATGTTCTCACCACTATGTACTAAGGGTGACGTTAATACCTACGATTTGTTGACGGAATACGGCCTATTCTAGGGAATGGCCCGGAAAACCGGATAAAGCCCGTATTGGGGGATTTGAGTGAAGCATCGCGCTGCATCGGTTGCGAAGGTCACAGTGCCTATAAAGGCGCTGCTGAACAGGTTTGCTTTGCTGTTTCTGATCCTGTCGACCTTCGCGATAATGTTGTTGGGCAAGGCGGAAATCGTTGCCGTTGAGCGTTTGCGATCAGGCGTCGTCGATATCGTTGCGCCGATTATGGACGGGTTGGCGCGACCGATTTCAACGGTCTCTGCCGGTATCGACCGGGTCGAAAATTTCTTCAGCGTATACGAAGAGAATGAAAGTCTACGCGAACAGAATGCACGACTGCTTGAATGGCATAATGCGGCGCTTGCCTTGGCTGCAGAAAATTCGACCCTGCGCAAAATTCTGAATTTTGTTCCAGAGCGTGGCACTTCCTTTTCAGCCGCACGCGTAATCGGTGATTCCGGAGGCGTATTTGTGCGTTCCGTGCTGATTAACGGTGGCGTTGCCAGCGGTATCGCCCGAGGAGATGCCGTCATCAGCGGCGAGGGTCTTGTTGGCCGGGTCACCGAGGCTGGTCACCAATCCGCCCGCATCCTTCTGATTACCGATCTGAACTCACGAGTTCCCGTCGTCAGTGAAAAGAGGCGGGTCCGCGCAATCCTCTCCGGTGACAACAGCCCCGCGCCGAAACTTGCTTTCCCGCCTCCCAATGCCCTTTTTACTCTGGGTGATCGCATCGTGACGTCGGGTCACGGTGGTGTCTTTCCTGCAGGGTTGCCAATAGGAAGGATCTCCAGCGTTGAAGACGGTGTCATCCGTGTAAAGCCGTTCACCGATTTTGATCAGCTTGAATACGTCCGCATCATTACCGAATTTCCTGGCGAGGTTGCCGGTCAGATTGTTCCTTCGACCGCTAGGCCATCGCGGATGAAATGATCAATACTGCTATGCAGCGCTTGGATCGATCGGTGAGACTGATGGGTCCCTTTGTTGTGAGCATCATTCTTGTCATGTTGTCGGCGTTGCCCGTCTATGTCCCCGGATACGGACAGATTGCGGTGGAAGTGGGGCTAGTGACAGTCTTTTACTGGGCGATTTACCGACCTGATTTGTTTCCCGTTGTCGCAGCATTTGCCCTGGGTCTGTGGCAAGATATTCTGGTGGGTTCGCCCATCGGTCTGCATGCGTTGACCCTGTTGCTTGTGAATTGGGCGATTGTCTCCCAGCGGACCTTTTTTCATGGCAAGGCGTTCGGGGTGATCTGGTGGAGCTTCTCGCTGGTTGCAGTTGTCGCTGCGGTACTGTCATGGACAGTCGTCTGTGTGTTAAACATGACCTTTATCAGCCCGGTTGCCGTGTTGTTCCAAACGTTGCTGACGATCGGCGCGTTCCCGTTCATGGCTTGGTTCCTGGCCCGAGTTCAGCATGCAATTCTGCGTCCCATAGATACTGATGTATAGAGATATCGGCCGCTATAAGCTTTTTTCTCGCAGGGTAGCGATGCTTGGTGGCGGCAAGCTGGCACTACTCGGTTTGCTTGCAAGCAGGATGTACCAGCTACAGGTCGTCGAGTCCGATAAATACACCACGCTGGCGGAAGAGAACCGGATAAACCTTCGTCTGCTGCCGCCGCTTCGAGGCCGTATTCTGGATCGGTACGGACGGCCCTTGGCTGTTAACAAGGAAAATTACCGAGTATCTTTGGTGGCCGAGCAGGTTCAGGACCTCGATGCAATCCTAGATTCGCTCTCAAAGATCATTTCGCTGGGCGATCACGAGCGTCAGCGCATTCTGCGGCAGGTCCGTCGGCGTCGCGGTTTTGTTCCCGTCACTGTTCGCGAAAATTTACAATGGGAAGATGTATCACGGATCGAGGTCAATGCGCCGGATCTTCCCGGCCTGTCCATTGAGGTTGGTCAGAGCCGACAATATCCGTTTTCTCACGATTTCTCGCATGTTCTCGGCTATGTCGCGGCGGTTTCGGAAAAAGAGGTGACCGGCGATCCACTGCTCGAACTGCCGGGTTTCAAGATCGGCAAAAACGGCGTCGAGCGCGTGTTTGATCGTAATCTTCGCGGGAGGGCCGGAAACAGTCAGGTGGAGGTAAATGCGGTAGGACGCGTTATACGGGAGCTATCACGTCAGGACGGCCAGCCCGGAGACGATCTGCGACTGACTATCGACCTAGACCTGCAAAAACTGGCGGCTGATCGCCTCAAGCAGGAGAGAAGCGCGGCGGCAGTTGTAATGGATATACACAATGGCGATGTTTTGGTGCTTTCCTCCGCTCCAGGCTTCGACCCTAATCAATTCGTGACTGGAATGTCTTCGCGTTCGTGGCGCCGTCTCGTGAACGACCCGCATACGCCATTGATCAACAAAGCGATCTCAGGACTGTATGCACCCGGATCGACGTTCAAAATGGTCGTCGCGTTGGCGGCGCTGGAAGCTAAACTGATCGGCCCGAAACACAAAGTGTTTTGTCGAGGGTTCACCCAACTGGGTAACGCTCGGTTCCATTGCTGGAAGAAGCATGGGCATGGTGCGCAGGATATGTACGATGCACACAAGAACTCATGCGACGTCTATTTCTATGACATTGCAAAGCGGGTTGGCGTGGACCGGATCGCCGCAATGGCGGAAAAATTCGGATTAGGAAATAAAACCGGTGTCGATCTGCCCTCTGAAAAGGGTGGCGTGGTCCCCACTCGCGCCTGGAAGAAAGCCCTCATCGGCACGCCCTGGCAGCCGGGCGAAACGTTGATCTCCGGCATTGGTCAGGGCTTTATCCTGACCACTCCGCTGCAACTTGCCGTTATGACGTCGAGGTTGGCCAACGGGGGAATAGCGGTCAAACCCCGTCTTGTCCGGTCTCCGGAGGTCTCGGGTCAGGGAAGCACACCCGATTTCAAACCTCTCGAAGTTTCCCGCCGTTCTCTGGACATAGTATGCGAGGGAATGAAACAAGTCACCAATGAACGGGGTGGCACAGCTTATTCGGTACGGATTTCCGAAGAGGGCATGGAAATGTCCGGCAAGACCGGCACGGCGCAGGTGCGTCGTATCAGCAAGGCCGAACGCGAAACGCGGGTTTTGAAAAATCACCGGCGGCCGTGGCGTGAGCGAGATCATGCGTTGTTCGTTGGATATGCACCCTCTGACAACCCTCGCTATGCGGCGGCTGTAGTTGTCGAGCATGGGGGGGATGGTTCCAAGGTCGCAGCGCCCATTGCCCGGGATCTGCTGCTGGCGACGCAGAAAGCCGACCCTGCCAACCGCGAAGCGCCCCCTGATATGCGCCGCAAAACAAAGAGCAAGGAGGCCTGAGCGGAATGCGCGGGTTTGTATCTCCCCAGCGGTTAAGCCTCGGCCACAAGATGCTCCAAATCAACTGGGGTCTTATTCTGATCGTTACGGCGACTGCCGCGATCGGAGTGGCGATGCTGTATTCGGCGGCAAACGGTTCGTGGAACCCCTGGGCAACGCGCCAGATCGCCCGCTATGCGGTCGGCCTGGTCATTCTGATCACGGTCGCGCTGGTCGATATCCGTTTATGGTGGCGTTATTCTTACCTCCTTTATGCCGCCCTGCTGGCGCTGCTCGCTGCGGTCGAGGTGGTCGGTTCCATTGGGATGGGGGCGCAGCGCTGGATCAATTTGGGCGTCATAACGTTGCAGCCCTCCGAATTGATGAAGGTCGGGTTGACGCTTGCACTCGCTCGCTATTTTCATGGTGTATCTTCGGAGGACGTGCGCCGGATACCATATTTGTTCGTGCCGCTTGTGCTGATCGCGCTGCCATCCGCATTGGTACTGAAACAACCTGACCTGGGAACGGCATTGTTCCTGATCATGATTGGCGGCGCGGTCTTTTTCGTGGCGGGGGTCCGTTTGTGGAAATTCGGACTGGTACTCGCGGCCGCCGGGGCCGCCGTGCCAATCGTCTGGAGCACACTTCGCACATACCAGCAGAGACGTATCCTGACCTTCCTCGACCCGGAGAGCGATCCTCTTGGCGCCGGGTATCATATCCTACAGTCCAAGATTGCCCTCGGCTCCGGCGGATTGTTCGGCAAAGGCTTTATGCAGGGTTCGCAAAGCCATCTGAACTTTCTGCCCGAAAAACAAACCGACTTCATCTTTACCATGATGGCCGAGGAATTCGGTATGGCCGGCGGACTGTTGCTTCTCGGTCTTTACATCCTAATCATGATTTACGGTTTCGCTATTGGATTGCGGTCACGCACTCACTTTGGTCGGCTCTTGGCCTTGGGCCTTACATCGATGTTGTTTCTCTACGTTTTCATCAATATTGCGATGGTGATGGGTCTGATTCCTGTCGTGGGCGTGCCGCTGCCACTGATTTCCTATGGCGGGAACGCGATGCTGACCCTGATGATCGGCATCGGGTTTATGATCAACGTTTACGTTCACCGAGATGTAAAGATATCCCGGACAGGCGGCGGAGACGGATGACGGTGCTTTTTGCATTGTTCCCGGTTGTGGTCGAATACCAATCCTATCGACAATGCCCGGTCGCTCTGCGACTCCTCGCGCCGCCGAGGGCGATTAGCTCAGTTGGTAGAGCAGCTGACCCTTAATCAGCGGGTCCGGGGTTCGAGCCCCCGATCGCCCCCAAGTAAGCCCCTGATTTCATATGTGGAATCGGGCGTTTTCGTTTGCCGCGCGCTCGAAAAAGCCACCGAACGATTGATCGCATGCCTCTCTATTGGAGAACATCGAGTGTTTGCAGGGCCCGGCCGCGGCGCGATCCAAGAAATCTTTGGCGATTTACGATTGGAGACGGTGAGAAACGGTATGACCGGGGACGTCGGGGGGGGAGTCGCCTCTGCGTCATCTTTGTTGCGGCCGCAGACGGCGGAGGGCCTGCTCTACTGTGTAAGCCCTCGACAATTCTT
Organism: Alphaproteobacteria bacterium UBA7314; assembly: GCA_002471575.1. GTDB lineage: Bacteria > Pseudomonadota > Alphaproteobacteria > MPNO01 > UBA830 > UBA830. The sequence goes on from DKQG01000034.1 coordinate 206,791, forward strand.
TTCCCCAGCCCGCGTGTTGACCCATCACTAGGGTGCGCCCTTCGACAATCCGAGATCTAAAATCCTTCTCCCGATTGAAACGCTGCCAGATTGAGTATCATTCGCTCACTCCACAGCACGCACGGCGAATTGTTCGACAAAACGCAAATAGCGTATTGTTGTCGGGAGAGTACCGGGGTTTGAGATGTCTGATAAGAACTGGGATATAGAGACCGATCTGCTGGTTGCGGGAGCCGGGCCGGCAGGGATGACGGTTGCAATCGTTGCCGCACTCGAAGGTCTGGATGCGGTGGTATGCGAAAAGGCCGACCAGGTCGGTGGCACCGGTGCGACATCCGCCGGGACATTGTGGATACCCGGAAATTCGCAGCACCGAGACACTGGTTTCGAGGACTCCGCGGAAGATGCCGCCAAATACCTCGATCAGATGATTGGTGACGACAGGTCGTCCGAACACCGACGCGCCTATCTGCGCTGCGGGCCGGACGTGATCGACTACCTGGAGGAAAAAACCGACGTAAAGTTCCTACCTTGTGGTGTGCATCCCGACTACCGCAATAATCTTGCGGGTGCTGGACTGGCCGGTCGGGCGATCATCCCTCAGAATTTCGACGGGAGGGTGCTGGGCCAAGATTTCGACCGTGTGCGTCCTCCGATCCCCGAGTTCATGCTGATGGGTGGGATGATGGTCGGTAAGGCTGATATCGTCGGCCTGCTCGGGCGCTACAAGTCGCTGGGCGCGCTCCGGCATTCGGTGTCGATCGTGCTGCGGTACCTGACGGATCGTCTCCGGTTTCGCCGGGGTACCCGGTTGGTAATGGGAAACGCGTTGGTGGCTCGGCTGTTCTACAGTCTGAAAAAACTGAACGTGCCAGTGCTCTTCGAAAGCCCGATTGCAGAATTCATCCAAGAAGGGGAGTCCGTAACCGGCGCCATTCTGAACACCCCGGACGGGTTCAGGCGCGTGCGGGCGCGTAAGGGCGTTGTCCTGGCAACCGGCGGTTTCGCGCGAAATCCGAAATACCGCGAAGCCTTCATGCCCGATCCAACGCCACCCTATTCGATGGCGCCTAACTCCAATATGGGGGATGGAATCGCGCTGGCTGACGCGCTGGGTGCGGGGATCGACACGTCGGGTCAGGGGGCAGGGCTGTGGTCACCGGTGTCGGTTACAAGACGGGCCGACGGATCGGAGGGGCTGTATCCTCATCTGGCGATGGACAGGGCGAAACCGGGCCTGATTGCGGTTAACGCCGCCGGCCACCGCTTTGTGAACGAAGCCGTGTCCTATCACGATTTTGTTGAAGCTATGTACCGGGCGCACGAAACCGCCGACACGATGCCGGCATGGTTGATCTGCGAGACCGGTTTCGTGACGAAATACGGACTTGGCGCAATTCATCCTGAAACGCGGAACCTGTCGAAATATCTTGCGGACGGTTATGTCACGGTTGCTGACAGTCTGGAAGATCTCGCTGTGAAGATCGGCGTTGATGCCGAAGGATTGATCAATTCAGTTTCTCGGCATAATCGGTTTGCAGAGACAGGTACGGACGAGGATTTTGGAAAAGGCGACTTAGAGCTCAACCGGTTCAACGGTGATCCGTCTCATCGACCAAATCCGTGTCTAGGTCCGATCGGCGCCGGCCCCTACGTAGCAATGGCAGTCTGGCCGGCCGAGATCGGCTGCAGCGTGGGACTATCGACCGATCCTGAATGCCGAGTACTCGATGCGGAAGATAGGCCGATACCCGGACTATATGCCTGCGGCAATGATATGGGGTCCTTAATGTCAGGCTCCTACCCAGGTCCCGGGACCACGCTGGGGCCGGCAGTGGTGTTTGGCTGGCGGGCGGCGATGCATGCTGCGGGGAAACTACCGTCGTGACGTCCACGCTCACCCAGAAGATCATCGCTCATGCTGCCGGTCGCGACACGGTCTCGCCCGGCGAAATCGTGATATGCAAGGTTGATCTGGCGATGATCCACGATTCCGGTGGCCCCCGTAGGGTTCAGCCGATCCTCGATAAACTCGGTATCGGTGTGTGGAATCCGGAGAAGGTCGTGTTGATTTCGGATCACTATGTGCCTGCAGTTGACGCTGAAAGCGCGCGTATATTGAATATGACGCGTAAGTTCGCGTCCGACCAGAACCTGCCCAATTTTTACGACATGCAGGGTATCTGCCATGTGGTACTACCCGAACGGGGTCACCTGAAGCCGGGAATGTTCGTCGTCGGCGGGGATAGTCATTCACCGACGGGCGGCGCTTTCGGGTGCTTCATGTTCGGAATCGGCGCGACCGATATGGCAGGCGTTCTGGCAACCGGTGAGACCTGGGTCCGGGTGCCTGAAACGATCCGGATTGAGTTGACCGGCGGCATGCGGCCGGGCGTCAGCGCGAAGGATATTATGCTCGCGTTGTGTGCCCGCTTAGGCATGGATGGCGGGGACTATCAGGTAATTGAGTACGCCGGCGACACAGTCTCTACTTTGCCCATGCCGGAACGTATGACGCTCTGCAATATGGCGGCGGAGCTCGGCGCCCAAACCGGCATTATCGCCGGTGACGGTATAACCGCGGACTTTATTCGCAACGCAGGTGCCCATCCAGGCGATATCGATCGATGGCAGAACGACCCGGGTGCACCAGTCAGGGAAACGCACCGTATAGATATTGCGGCCCTTGGGCCCCAAGTGGCGGCGCCGCACAGCCCTGCAAATGCGGCGGCGGTCGCCGAAACGGCCGGTACTAAAATCGATCAGGCCTATATCGGTGCGTGCACCGGGGCCAAGCTGGTTGATTTGCAAATGGCGGCGGAGGTTCTGCGTGGCAGAGAAGTTGCCAGCGGATCGCGGCTACTAGTTGCACCGGCGTCGCAAAAAGACATGGCGGCGGCCGCGGCGGACGGTACTCTCGCGATCCTAACTGCTGCGGGCGCGATCATGATGCCGACGGGGTGCGGTGCCTGTGCGGGATATGGCGCCGGTGTGCTCGCGGAGGGTGAAGTATGCATCGCGTCGACTGCACGGAATTTTCGTGGCCGCATGGGGGCTGCTTCGTCAGAGGTATACCTCGGCAATCCGTATACTGTCGCCGCGGCGGCAGTCGTCGGCGAAATTATCGATCCGCGGGAGTTTCTGTCGTGAGAAAGACGGGCGTTATCGAAAAGGCTAGAACCTGGGCCTACGGTGACTACGTCGATACGGATGTTCTGGCACCCGGATTGTATATGAAAAGCCCCATGGAAGTGATGGCGGCGCATTGTCTTGAGACGATCGATCCGGATTTTGTCCTAAACGTTCGTCCAGGCGATATTATCTGCGCGGGTAAGAATTTCGGGATGGGCTCGTCCCGTGAACAAGCGGCGCAATCCTTGGTCTTTCACGGTGTGGCAGCCGTATTGGCACCTTCGTTCGGCGGAATTTTCTATCGCAATGCGATAAACCATGGGCTAATGGCGCTGGTATGTGCTGCCGCGCCCCGCATAGCTTCTGGGCATCATGTATCGATTAATGCGGTTGATGGCTGCGTGCAGGTTGAAGAGACCGGCAACGAATATCCGTGTGAACCGATGCCGGAACACTTGCTGGCAATGTTGGCGGATGGGGGATTGGTGTCTCATCTCAACCGGCGCTTTAAAGAGTAATTTCGGAAACCAGACTAACCTTGACCCCTTCCATACGCTGACGTATGGAACCTTGTGGTTACATACCCGCCCATAGGCGAGGAGAAATGCGGAAAATCGATGGAATATCAGAAAATTGGACAGCCGGTCTGCCGCCGGGAAGATGCCCGCCTTCTGACAGGACAGGGCCGTTTCAGTGACGATTGGTCATTGGACGGTCAGGCGTTTATGGCTATCGTCCGGTCGTCGTATGCGCACGCCGTCATAAAAGACATCGACATCTCGGTTGCGAAGTCGATGCCCGGCGTTCTCACAGTTTTGACTGGCGAAGATTGCATTACAGACAGTTTGGCGCCCATTCCCCATAGCCCACTTCCATCAACCAAACATGACATGAAGCTGCACGGTCCTGGCGGATCGGATGTCTTTATCGGCAACCATATACCATTGCCGGCGGACAAGGCCCGCTATGTCGGAGAGGCTCTGGCCATCGTCGTAGCCGACACGCGCGCGCAGGCGGAAGACGCCGCCGAAGCCGTTCTCATAGATTACGAACCGTTACCGTCTGTTACCGATACCGCAAAAGCGGCTGACCAAGGTGCGCCGACGATTTGGGACGACGTGCCAGACAATGTCTGCGTGGAGACGTTCTTTGGCGACCGCGAAGGCACCGATGAAGCGTTCACCGCTGCCGACCATGTCGTTGATATGGAGATTGTCATCGACCGCGTCACTGGCGTGCCGATGGAGCCACGTGCAGCGCTGGGTGAATATGACGCGGACACCGGGCGCTATACGATCTACGCCGGATCCGGTGGATCGGTCCGGCAAAAGCGGGAAATAGCGGAAGTGCTGGGCGTGGACGCGGATGACGTACGGATCATCTCGAAAGATGTCGGCGGTAATTTCGGTACGCGAAACCGCCTCTATGTCGAGTTCCCGCTGGTCGGGTGGGCGTCGCGGAAAATCGGCCGGCCGGTGAAATGGACCTGTCAGCGCAGCGAATCCTTTCTAACCGATTATCAGGGACGCGACCTCGTCACTAAGGTGTCCTTGGCCTTGAACAAGGACGGAAAATTTCTTGGTATGCGGGCGGACAACCTGTCCAATGTCGGTTCCCGCATGGTGTCGCTGTCGCCTCTTAGCAAGGGGTCCGGTCTGATCACCGGGTCCTACGACATACCAGTGGCGTACCTGCGCTCACGTGCAGTTTTCAGCAATACTGCGCCCACGAATGCCTATCGCAGTTCCGGGCGGCCGGAGGTGACGTTCGCGATCGAAAGACTGGTCGAAACGGCGGCGGTCGAACTAGAGCTCGATCCTCTCGACCTGCGTCGCCGGAACCTCGTTTCGTCCGAACAGATGCCCTATTCCAACGCTGTTGGGATGACCTACGATAGCGGCGAGTACGCGAAGAGTATGGACATGTGCATGAAGCTTGCCGACTGGGACGGCTTCGCGGCACGCAGGAAAGAAGCGGAAGCGCGCGGGAGACTGCTGGGCAGGGGGTTTGCTAACTACGTGGAGTCATCGATTGGCACGCCCCGTGAGCAGGCAGAAATCCACGTCAGGTCCGACGGGCACATGGATCTCGTCATCGGGACCCAGCCAAGCGGCCAAGGGCACGAGACAAGTTTCTCCCAGGTAGCTGCCGAGTGGCTGGGTGTGTCGGTCGAAACCGTTACGGTGATTGTCGGCGATACCGATGTGGTAAAAGTAGGCGGCGGATCGCACAGCGGCCGCTCTATGCGTATGGCCGGAACCGTGATCGTTAAGGCGGCGGAGGCACTGATACAAAAGGGTAAAAAACTGGCTGCGCTTGTCTTTGAGGCCGCGGAAACAGATATCGACTTTCGCGATGGTGTTTTTGCGATAACCGGCACCGATCGGGAAATCCCGATCTATGAACTCGCGCGGGCGCTGGAGGGCCGATCCGATTTGCCGGAGGATCTGTCAGACGGATTGTCGGTGATCGAGGACAATATCATGGAAACGCCAGTGTTTCCGAACGGTTGCCATATCTGTGAAATCGAAATCGACCCCGGGTCAGGTGCATACGACGTGGTTCGATATACGACGGTGGACGACGTAGGGCTGGCAATTAATCCTTTGATCGTCGACGGCCAGACCCACGGAGGTATCGTGCAGGGGGCGGGTGAAGCGCTGGGTGAGCTCTGCGCCATGGACCCGGAGTCAGGACAGCCACTGGCCGGCTCTTTTATGGATTATCACATGCCGAGAGCGGACGAATATCCGTCATTCGTGACGGCGTTGAACGAGGTCCCGTCGCCGACGAATCCGCTGGGCGTGAAAGCAGGGGGCGAGGGTGGCACGACGCCTGCGCTGGCGGTTTTGGTTAATGGTTTCGTGGATGCGCTACGGCCCTACGATGTGCGCGATATCAGGATGCCTGTGACACCCAGAAAAATCTGGGAGCTGATCCAGGCAGGCTCCTAGTGCTCAGCCCAGAAGGAAGAACGGGGCGAGCACAAAGGCCCAGTAGGAGGTGCTGGTAGCAAGGAAGTAGACGAGCTTCATGCGCCGCGACCAGTTCTTAGACCCTGCGTGCTGGCCGGCTGGTGCGATGGCGGCCTCTGGCAATTTTATACGGCATGTTGTGCCATTGGCTTTTTCCTTAACAGCCGTAGTTTCTCTATTCCCTCCTGAACAAAGCATTTAAATCCCCAAAGCCGATAGGAATTTGCATAGCTGTATGCGTCGGTTTTCGGCGCTTTAGACTACCATGGCTAAAGGGATATCGATAAATTCTTCTTACTCGCAATTCTTTGGCATTCGACGGATAGGAACACAATTTTGAGAATACAGGGACGAATCGCATGAAAGCCGCAGCTTTCGACTATGTCCGTGCAGCCGACATCGACGAAGTGTGCCGACTTCTCGCTGATGCCGGCGATGAGGAGCGCAAGATTATTGCCGGTGGACAGACGCTAGTGCCGTTGATGGCGATGCGGATGGCCCGCCCGGATATGCTGATCGATATTAACGATGTACCGGGTCTCTCCGGTATCGAAGATCAAGAGACTTACGTCGCCATTGGCGGATGCACCCGACAACGGGCGCTGGAACGTTCGGATGTGATCTCCAACCGTTTGCCGTTGTTGGCTAAAGCGGTGCGGAATGTCGGCCATATACAGACACGCAATCGCGGAACGGTTGGCGGGAGTATTGTTCATGGCGATCCGTCAGCGGAAATATCGCTCGCGGCGTTGGCCCTTGAGGCGACAATTGTTTTGCGCAGCAAATCGGGGGAAACCAAAATACCTATCGACGGCTTTTTCGAAGCAGCCATGGTGACGAAAATCGAACCGGACCAAATTCTTACTGAAATACAGATTCCCGTATGGCAGGACGGCGCTATCGGTACCGGGTTCCACGAAACCGCCAGCCGTCAGTGCGATTATGCGATCGTCGCCGCAGCCGCGCAAGTCGAACTTGCTGGTGATGGAACCATCATAAAGGCGGCAGTGAGTGCCGGTGGTGTTTCGCCCTCGCCCCTTAAGCTTCGCGGGGTCGAGGCGGCGCTGGTCGGTAAAACGCCAGCCGATATCGAGGCGGTGTGCGGGACGCTAGAGAATGAAATCGATCCGGACACCGACGTTCATGCCACGGCAGATTACCGTGCCCGGGTGGCTGCAAAGCTAGTGACACGGGCTGTCAGAGATGCCGTCGCGGAGGCACGAAAATGAAACAAGTTGAAATAACCCTCAACGTCAACGGGCGCGCGTGCGCGGTGACTGTTCCGCCCCGCATGACGCTGGTCGATTGCCTTCGGGACGTGCTCCGTCTGACAGGTACCCATGTCGGATGTGAACACGGTATCTGCGGGGCGTGCTCGGTCATGTTCGACGGTGAACCGGTGCGGTCGTGCCTGATGTTCGCGGTGCAGGCCGACGGTCACGCGATCACGACCGTCGAAGGTCTCGCTGACGAGGACGGAGAAATCAGCGATTTGCAGGACTCGTTTTGGGAATGCCATGCCATGCAGTGCGGCTACTGTACGCCCGGTATGCTCGTGGCGAGCCAGGCGTTACTTGCGGAAAACCCCAACCCTGATGATGGCGATATCCGGGAAGCGATCAGCGGTAACCTCTGCCGTTGCACCGGCTATCAGCAGATTGTCGAGGCGGTCAAGCTGACGGCGCAGCGCCGCCGGGGGGTAAGATCATGACCGACGCTCCTACACTACCGAATTACCGCTACGTTTCTCGCAAACGGCGGACCAAGGAAGACCGGCGGTTCATTACTGGCCGCGGCAAGTTCGTTGCCGATGTCGAGGTGCCGGGTATGAAGCATGTCGCGGTCCTTCCGAGCCCGCACCCCCGCGCCAATATCCTAGACATCGATACCAGCGCTGCAATGGCGCTGCCGGGCGTGCATTACGTTCTGACCGGCGATGAGTTGGCGGCGGAGACGAATTCGCTATTTCACGGTCTGGACCTGCCGAACGTAATCTGGCATCCGTTGGCGGTGGGGATGACCCGGTATGCCGGCGAATGGGTCGCGGCCGTGGTCGCCGATTCCCGCTATATCGCGGAAGACGCGGCCGAATTGATTGAGGTCGATTATGAATCCCTGCCCGCAGCTGTTGACTCCGAAAAAATGATCGACGGCGATCAGCCACTGGTGCATCCGGATCATGGCTCGAATGTTCTGTTCCGTAAGACGTGGGAATGGGGGCCCGTCGAGGAAGATTTCGAAGCCATGCCCCACGCGGTCAGTTACCGGGCACGCTGGGGCCGGTCGTCGACCGTGCCAATTGAAACGTTTGGCGTGGTCGCCAAATGGGACGAGATTACTGAAATTATGGATGTCTGGGCCTCGATCCAGATGCCGCAGTACCAAGACCAGATCGCCGCCGCCCTGGGGATGCCCATGAACAACGTGCGGGTCCACAACGACGTCGATGTCGGCGGATCCTACGGCGTAAAACGCGGAATCAAGCACACCGTGCTGGTCAGCTATCTCGCCAAACGACTGGGTTTCCCGGTGCGTTTTATCGAAGATCGACTGGACAATATGTCGGGCGGCGATGCGCATGGCCCGGACCGGATATTCGATATTACCATGGCGTTTGATGATGACGGGGTCATCAAGTCGATGAAAATTCGGGCGCTCGACGATGTAGGTGCTTATCCTGGACGTGCGCCGTTGCAGCTCGGAAAGCCTATGACGGCGCTGTGCGGCCCGTACCGCGTCAATTCGATTGAATACGAAGCAATCTCTGTCACGTCGAATAAAACCGGTCAGGTACCTGTACGTGGGTTCGGGCAGTCGCCGACGAACTTCGCGATCGAAACCGGGCTCGAACGCGTTGCCAAATATCTTGGCCTCGACCGAGTTGAGGTGCGTGCTCGAAACCTTGTCCGCAAAGACGAGTTTCCGTGGAAAATCCCGCCGGGATCTCTCTACGATTCGGGCGATTTCCACGCCGTGCTCGAAAGTGCGATCAAGACATCCAACTGGGACGACCTGATTGCCCGGCGGGATGCCTTGCGCGCTGAGGGCAAACTGGCGGGGGTCGGTATTACCACTTGCCTCGAACCTGGCGGTGGGAACAATATTTTCGAGTACCTCTTCAATCCGAAGCTGGAAATCACGACTTTTGTGGAATCCGTGCTCATAAAAGTCGAACCGACGGGTGCCATTACCGCCGTCATGTGTACCACGACGTCGGGGCAGGGGCACGAAACCATGGTATCGACTATAGCTGGTGAAGAACTGGAGCGTGACCCGGATACCATCAGGGTTGTTCACGGAGATTCTCTGGAAGCCCTGCCAACGCGTAGCCCGGTCGCGAGCCGGATGACCATTGTCCTTGGCACCGCGACGTCCAATGCGGCGCGTGAAATCAAAGACAAGATGATTACCATAGCGGCCTACGATCTCGGCATCGAGAAGGACCAGGTCGAATACGCGGACGGCGAGTTCAGCGTCCGCGGAGCGCCCGAGAGGAAACTATCCTGGGCCCAAATCTGTCACATCGCGCACAAACAGTTCCATCGTATGCCGCCGGGGCACGAACTCGGACTGCAGGCTTATTCGGTGCAACAGGTTCCTGGTGCAGGTCAGTTGCCGAACGAAAAAAACGAGGTGCCGTTGTATCCGTGTTTTTCATTCCAGGCCCATGTGCCGCTGGTCGAAATCGACCCCGATACTGGCAAGGTAAAGCTGCACGACTACTTCATAGCACATGACTGCGGGACCGCCATTAACCCCGATATCGTCCGCGGCATGATTATCGGCGGCGTAGCCCACGGGGTCGGGGCGGCGTTGTATGAAAAATTCGAATATGATCAGGATGGTCAGCTACTGGCAGGTACGTTCGTTGATTATCTGCTGCCGTCAGCGCATGAAATACCGCCTGTGACAGATATTGAACACTGCACCCCTTCACCGATTACATCGCTGGGTCAGAAAGGCTCGGGCGAAGGTGGGTATCTTGGGGCACCGGCGGCCGTAGCCTCGGCCGTTAACGACGCGCTCAGCCCATACGATATCGAAATCAACGAACTGCCGATCCGCGCCCGCGATATCGAGGCGGCGCTTCACGAAAAGACAAATTAAAGAAAATCAAACAGACACAGGGAGAGAACTATGAGCGACGATATCATTCTGGAGCAGGATGGACGTATCCTGCGAGCGACCTTTAACCGCACGCCCGATAACGGCGTATCGGACAGCATGGCGCGTTCATTTTCGGAGGCGATCCTGTCGGCGCATGAAAACTCCGATATGGTACTGCTGCGCAGCACGGGTCCCGATTTCTGCACCGGCCGCATCCGGGACGACAGCGCTGGCCCACCGTCGCCGGAGGCCTATAGCAGGCGCCCTGAATACGACGCGATTTTCGGATGTTATCGGTCGATCAAGGACGCCCAGGTACCTGTGGTTACTGTTATTGAAGGACGCTGCATGGGATTCGGGACAGCCGTTACCGCGGTCAGCGATGTGTCCTTCGCCAGCAACACTGCGACGTTCAATATCCCCGAAGTCGGTCATAACGTGATGCCGACGATGGTTATGTCGGCGCTGTATGACCGGATGAATCGGAACGCGATTCTGTGGATGGCATATTCGACAGACTTCATCGACGCCGAGCGAGCTCTCAATTACGGCCTTGTCAGCAATGTTGTCGATGCTGACAAATTGGATGCCGAAGTCGACCGTTTCTGCGAACTGTTGATCAGCCGTCCTCGTCCCGCAATTCTTGGCCTCAAAGAATACCTTCACAGTGCGCCGCGAATGGACGAACAGGGCGCGTTTGACTACGCCCGCAGTATCCATTCGATGGTGAATACCGCCGCAGCTATGAAAAAGTAGAGAACGTCCTGATCGGGTGCCGGAAAGGCGTTGGCCGGTCAGCCGTTCGAGGCGCGGAATTCGTCGGCGTATGCGGCAAGTGCTTCCTCCAGCGAATAGCCCGGTTCCCAGCCGAGTTCGACCCGGGCGCGGGTAATATCCAGCGGTGTCATGCGATTTTTGGGCGGGGTCCCCGGTGTGATCTCGATTTCGAGGGTGGGCAATGTGGCTTTGATGGCGTCAACCAAATCGTCGAACGTGATCGCGCGCCCCCATGAAATATTGTAGGTAGCACCATCTGGTAAATTCTGCGCTGTTGTGGCGAGATCTAGCGCCCGGCCCATGTCATTAGCGTATACATATTCGAAAGCCATAGTCTGTTCCTCGGCGATTACCGCTTTCCTTCCGCTGACACCAGCTTCGATCAGTGAGTGAATTTTTTCGCCGCCTCCAGACCCGCCCCAGAAATGTCCCATACCGAAAACGTTACCGGGCCGCAGGACCACCGCCTCGAACCCGCATTGAATGCGGTATGCTTCTAGGATCATTTCCTGTGCCGCCTTAGAATTAGAATAAGCGGCACCGCTTCCTCGGGCGAATGTCTCGTCCATTTTTTCGACCTCGCTGGTCCGGCGCCAGTCATAGACCCCGAATGTCGAAAGGTGGACAACGCGCCTGACATCGGTCAGTCGGACAGCCTCGACCACAGACATCATGCCACCGATATTCAGATCGTAACCGAAATGAATTGGGTTTCCGGCTCGTTTGCCGATCAGTCCCGTCGTGTGAAGAAGGGTCTCCGGCTTGTGCTTGTTAATCGCTTCGATCATGGCAGGCAGGCTGCGGACATCGTCCGTGATCTGCTCCCAATCTGACCCGCCAAGCCGCATCGCGAGATAGTCTTCGCGAGGGATCGGGTCCAAAAAAACTACTTTTTCGCCGCGCTTGGCCGCCTCTTTCGCATAAGCGGTTCCGACCAGCCCGGCACCTGTCACTAATGTCGTCATCGTTCGTGCGCTCCCATATTATTTTTTGCCAGTTTTGCTGTTTAGCTTAGGCCAATAACAGGTCGCGGAACAATTCCTGAGGGCGGGAGAGATGTCGGAAGAAGGTGACATCAAAAAATCGGATCAGAGATGGCAGGCTGACATAATCGTCGATCTGATTGGGCAATTCGGTTTCAAACATATCGCACGGAACCCGGGCGCTAGCTTTTGGGGCTTGCACCCTTCCCCGGCGGACTAAGGCGAGAACGATCCGTCGCCGCTAAATCGACGGGTTGGTGGGCGGAGGGATCGGTCGAGGACCCGGCAGATATCAATGGCGGGTTGCTGCGAGCGATCGAACCGGTCAAAGCGGGCAAGCCCGCGCTGATTGACACGACCCGCAACACAGCTGAAATTTATGAATGGCTAAATTATTAACGAACGAACAGGTTGAGAAATACTACCGAGACGGATATGTGCATCCGTTCCGCGCTCTCAGCGACGCTGATGCGCAGTCATTGCGCAACCGCATCGAAGCGTTCGAGGCCGAACAGGCATGCGAAGCCCAACAGGCATTAGTCTTTAAGGCGCACCTGCCGTTTCGCTGGCTGTCGGATATCATTACTCACCCGCGGATACTCGATGCGGTCGAGGATGTGATTGGCCCGAACCTACTGTGCTGGGGTTCCAGCTTCTTTCAGAAGAACGCTCATGACCCGCGCTTCGTTTCGTGGCACCAGGACACCTATTATTATGGGTTGGAGCCGCCGGAGACGCTGACGGTGTGGTTGTCGATCACCCACAGCAACCTTGAATCAGGTTGTGTCCGGGGCATCCCGGGCAGTCATGAAAGCCGAGAGATCGTGCCGTTCGACAATGTCACCAGTGAAAACAACCTACTTGCACGTGGCCAGACCATCGTCGGCGTCGACGAAGATGCCGCGGTGCCGATGATGTTGAAACCCGGCGAATTTTCGATCCATCACGAAGCCGTCGTGCATGGTTCGGGCCCGAACCGATCGGACGATCGGCGTATAGGTTTGTCGATCCACTATATTCCCACTCATGTCCAGCGGGTGAAGTACAACCGGCCGGGCGTAAAACCGCGTGCAGCGTTGGTGCGCGGCGTGGATGATTACGGCAACTGGGAACACGAGACACCGCCCGATGCCGATTTCCATCCCGAAAGATTGGCGGAGCTTGAAGAGATGCGCCGAGAGTTTGTCGGGCGCAATCGTGAAGGGCTCGCCGAGCCTGATTGATGGTGGCCCGTGGATAAGGAGAGGAAGATGAGACGAGAGAAAATGCTGCCTGCTGTCGAGACGTTTGTCGAGAAGATGCGTAGCGTATGCGCCGAGACTGGTCGGGACGACACCGCTCGCTGGGATAAATGTCGCAAACTACTGCAGCATCTGCTGAAAGACCCTGCTCTGCAAGAACACGCCGAAGACTGGCCTGTAGGCGGCTTTGACGGAAAAAAGGTCGACAATCTGTTGTTCTATGAAGACCCGGACCATGGGTTCGTTATTAACGGGTTGATCAAAAACCCCGGCGGTCGTGCAATGATTCACGATCATGGTCAGGCATGGACCGTCTATGGTCTATTGCAGGGCGACGAGCGTATCGTTCGTTACAACGAAACCAGGAACGACGATGGCGAAGCGTTTTATGAAGAGGATTTCGCTGAGCAATGCGGGCCGGGAGATGTCGATATCGTGCCGCCATGGGAAATCCATTCCGAATATGCCGGCAAGGAAAAGACAGTGGCGGTTATCGTTCGTAGCCAGCGGTCGGGCACATTCGAGCAGTATCGCTATTACGACGATGGCGGAAAGATAAAGTTTCCGGGTCCGAACCAGGTACCCTACGATCTGGGCTAGATCGTCGGAGCGTACTGCGGCCCGGATAGTCTGGTCGACAAGCCTGGAAGATTGCCAACGCACCCAAGAACCCACGGAAGAAGAAATAGCGTTAAGCCCGGGACCGGCATTATCGTCCCGGGCGCGACGAACCGAGGAACAGCGAATATGAAGCTACTGACAATCGATCAGGGAGCTGGCAATCCCGGCGTCCTGCTGAAAGGGGGAGATGTCCTCAATCTTTCGCTCATGCCTGAAGGATTGCTGTCAGATGGATGGCGACCCAAATCCGTCCGAGAGATTCTTGAACGGGGGGAAGAAGGCCTTGAGTCTATCCGAAGGATGATTGGTGCCGTCGAAGGCGATATTGAGGCCTGTGCAGGGGCGATAACTGAATTCGAGGACACCGAGTTGCTTGCGCCGATACCCAACCCGTGGATGGTTTTCTCCGTCGGTATGAATTACGGACGCCATCTTGCCGAAATGAGCAACACGCCGCCGCCCGAACATCCTGCAGGTTTTATCAAAACCCGGGATTCCCTGCTGGGGTCGGGGAAAGCTATTAAGGTGCCGCCGCAATGCCCCGACTGGATCGACTATGAAGGGGAGTTCTGCTTCGTGTTCGGGCGTGAATGTCATGCCGTTTCCGAAGCCGATGCCATGGAATACGTCGCAGGTTACACGATCGCGAATGACGTCTCCGCCCGGGACTGGATACCCGATATCAAGAAGGGTGAGCCGCCTTTCGGTCCCATTCATGGCTGGGAGCGCAATATTCTTGGCAAGAACCTGCCGGGTTTCACACCCTGTGGTCCGGTGATTGTGACCAAGGATGAAATCGCCGATCCTTACGACCTGCATCTGCAGACGCGCCTCAATGGCGAAGTGATGCAGGATACCAAAACCGATGACCTGATCTTCAAGCTCCCTGAGATCATTTCCTACTACTCGCAATGGTACCGTTTTCATCCCGGCGACGTGGTCACGACCGGTTCGCCCGCGGGTGTCGGGATTGGGCGAGATCCGCATGTGTTCATGAGCGCGGGAGACACGATCGAGATCGAACTCGAGGGTGTGGGCGTGCTTTCGAATACGCTTTCCTGACTAAAGAAGGGTGGACTGACCATGGCTAAAAAATCGAAGGCACAGAAGAAACGTTACGGCATGAAGGTCGAAGGACCAGTCTTCGTCACCATGCGCGACGGGACGCGCATTGCCTGCCGGATATACCGGCCCGATGCGCCGGGTAAATTTCCGGCCCTGTTTGCGGCGTCGCCTTATCAATACGAAACCGATGACCTGCCGCATTCCACGTTGTTTCTGTGGCGCGAAGTGGGGCCGGTGGAATGGTATGTCCGCGATCAGGGTTACGTCTACGTCCACATGGACGTACGCGGATCGGGTCAGTCGGGCGGCACCTACAATATGCTCGACAAGGAAGAGCAGCAGGATTTTTACGAATGCATCGAATGGGTGGCGCGGCAGGACTGGTGTTCGGGCAAGGTCGGCGGCCTTGGGCAATCATATTATGCTTGGTCGCAGTGGTTCATGGGTATCGTGAACCCGCCCAGCCTAAAATGCATCGCCCCATATGACGGTGCCGTCGATATGTATCGTGGCACTGCCTATCACGGCGGCATCTACTGCGATTTCATGGCGTGGTGGTACCAGATGGTACGTGTGAATAACCTGCAGCGGGCAGCCAACGGCCCGGGCGGGCAGTACATGCCGCTCGACATCGCGGGCGAAATGGCGAAACACCAGACGTATGACGACTGGTGGAGAGAACGTTGTGCCTGGGAGCGATTGGAAGAGATCGAGGTGCCGGTACTGTCGATAGGCCACTGGGGAAAGATGGGGCTGCATCTTCGCGGCAACATTCTCGGCTACGAGAAAGTGAAGTCCGAAAAACACCTAGTAGTGACCGGTGCGAAGGATGTCTTTGAGGCGCACGATCAATTCGATCACATCTGGTATCACGAACAAGAGCTGTTGCCGTTCTATGATTATCATTTGAAGGGCAAGAAAAACGGTTGGAATAAGCGCCCGAAAGTGCGGCTGCATGTCGGCGGTTGCGACGAATGGCGGACAGATTCCGTCTGGCCGCCGAGAGAAGCGAAATACACACCCTTCTACCTGAACGGCAAAAAATCCGGCAGCGTGACGTCACTGAACGACGGCACCCTAAGCACCAAGAAGCCCTCGGCGAACGGCGGCTCTACCGACTGGGATTACCCGCATCCCGGGTGGAAACTAGGGACGGTCGGTTTCGGACCACAGGGGCCGGATCCAGTTTGCGGTGTGGTAACTTTCACCACCGAGCCATTAGAAAAGGATCTGGAAATTACCGGGCCGATCGTGCTCGAGTTGAGGGCATCCTCGACCAACACCGATACCGATTTCGTCATCAAGCTGTCGGATCAGCAACCGCAATCGAAGGCGGATCGCGCAAACGGACTGCAGCCGGCATCGCAGGTGGTCTCAAAGGGCTGGATGCGTGCGTCGCATCGCGAAAAAGACAAAAAGAACAGTACAAAAATGCGGCCGTTCTACACC
The DNA here is from genome assembly GCA_002471575.1 of Alphaproteobacteria bacterium UBA7314. Taxonomy (GTDB): domain Bacteria; phylum Pseudomonadota; class Alphaproteobacteria; order MPNO01; family UBA830; genus UBA830. The sequence continues at coordinate 223,141 of DKQG01000034.1, forward strand.
CACCGCAATCCGCAACCGATAAACCCGGGGGAGATCTACACCTATGAGATCGAAGTGATGCCCTGTGCGCACAGGTTCAAAAAAGGGCATCGTATACGGCTGGAAATCGTCAACGGTGATTCACCGCTGACGGATTCCCTATTTACCCACCAATATCTCTATTACAAGGTCGGGACGGATACGTTCTGGCATAACGCGAAGAATGCATCGTGTCTCAAGCTGCCGATTGTGCCTGCGAGATAAACTCAAATTAGCAGCAATAATCCCGCAGCGATCGCGCCATTATTCGTGATCAGTAGGAAATGATAGTTTCGTATCATCGGATCCTTCATTTCCCAGAACCGGTGATGCAGCGTGCTGGCAAGAATGACGAAGGCGATCAGCAAGGTTGCGCCATACTTGGTGTGCCAATCGAACAATACGAGGAATGCCCCCGTGAACTGAATCGAGAAGCCGATCAGGAGGCACGGTACGGCGGGTAAATTCTGTACTGCGATCCGTTGCACATTCATGTCCCACAGGCGGATGTTCTTGATTCCCATCCAGATGAAATAGAGTGCGATAACAATTTGCGCGATGGTGTAGACTGGCGTGTGTTCCGCGTACATCTGTGGTACTCCTCCGCTTTCCGGTGTTCTATCGTGATAAATTGCACGCTGCTATAGTCGAGCATGCGTCTTTATTACTTCACCCCGCCTGTTCATCCGCCTGCAAAAGATTACCGACAGGTTCTCCACGAGGACCGCGAGGTCATTCTGCTCGCCGACGAACTGGGCTATGTCGAAGCATTTCTTGGTGAGCACATCACCGACCGTAACGACAAGATGTTGCAGTCGATCGATATGATGCTGGCTATCCGGGCGTGCGAGCCGACCTGCAACCTGACAGACGATTACTGGACAATGTCCACTGAGCACCCGTTGAACGAGGCCTTGGTTGAAACCGCAGCCGCAGAGTAACATTCTGATCCGCTACGCGCCGCCACCCGTGATTGCCGGGGCGCTGGCGATGCTGTGCTGGGCTATGAGTATCGTCATCGTGCGCGATGTTGCGGGTACTGTACCCCCGGCGGCGATGTCATTTCTGCGATGCGTGCTGGCGCTCTGTCTGCTGTATCCGATTTGTCGACGGGCATTGCACGCCGAGATGCCGCTGATGCTGAAACACTGGAAGATTATTGGCTTTCAGGGCGTACTTTTATTCATCGGCGGTAACGGAATGCTGTTCGTCGGTCTACAATTTACCACCGCCATTAACGGCGCGCTGATCAATTCGGCGGAACCGGTGACGATCGTGGCCGTTGCCTGGGTGATGTTCCGTGACCGGTTGACCCTAATTCAATGGGCCGGGGTCTTTATATCCATGGTGGGCGTGATCTACTTGGTCGGCAGAGGCAATCTTTCGGTTCTGTTAAGCCTCGATCTGAACATTGGTGACGTGTTCATTTTCATTTCTATTGTTTCTTGGGCTTTTTACGCGGTTCTGATGCGAAAGGTGCCGCCGGAACTGGACAGGCTGAATGTCGTATTCGGCATTCTGGTCGCCGGCGCGATCGTCGTTTTTCCGTTCTGGATTGCGGAAAACATTTTCTACAAAGCAACGCCGCTTATCTGGGAAACCCTGTGGACGACCTGCTTCAATGCGGTGTTCGCATCGATCCTTGCGCTGTTCTGGTGGAATCATACGGTGGAGGGGCTTGGGCCGGGACGTGCCAGTTTGTTTATCCACCTTATACCCGTCTATACGGTGATCTTGGCCGTCTGGCTGTTGGGTGAACGGTTATTCATGTTCCATGCGATTGGCATCGGTTTGATTGCGATCGGTATATTTCTGACAACAGTGCTAAGAACAAAACGGGAGAACGCGGCATGAGCAAAATGCGGGTATACGATGATGCGGCTGGCGAACCGCCGGAACGTACATGGTCAAACTGTCTGGTTGTCGGAAAGCATGTTTATATCGCCGGGATGACGGCGCGAAGCTCCGAATTCAATACTATTGTCGGTGAGAACGCCTATGAGCAATCGAAAGTGATTTTCGGCAAGATCAGGGCATTAATTGAGGCCGCCGGGGGCACGATGGCGGATATCGTGAAGGTCAATATTTTTCTCACCGAGATCAATGACCGGCAACAGGTCTGGGAAGCGCGGCGTGAATACTTTGAAGGCGATTTTCCTGTCTCGACCCTGCTTGAAGTGTCGAAACTGGTCCATCCGGATATGTCGGTGGAGATCGAGGCTGTCGGTTATCTTGGCGCGGGGGAAGATTGAGGCTGTCTGGACGAATATTGCCACGTTAGACTGTGAAAAACACCAAAAGACCGGAGCCTAAGCGATGCTGATCATGCGCTCGGCGCTGGAGAGGGCGGAACGCTTATTCGGCGAAAACACAGCTATTATCGATGCAGAAGCCCGTTTCACCTGGGCGGAGCACCTAGACCGGGTGAAACGTCTGGCCGGGGTGTTGCAGGAGAACGGAATTGAAAAAGGCGACCGGTTCGGCATTATCTGCCGCAATACTTGGCGTCATTGCGAACTCATTCATGCCGGTTACTGGAATGGCTCGGTACCAGTGCCCGTCAACTACAGGCTGGCACCTCCGGAAATCCGGTATATTCTCGAAGATGCTCAAACTTCGAAGCTCTTTATCGAGGGTGCGTTTCTGGATCTGCTGAAGACTGGAGAGCTGGTTGGTTGGAGCGCAGACGCAGTGTGTATTCCGGGCGAAGGTCCGACCACAGAATTACGGTCGTCCGACGATTTGATCAGTACTGCAACGCCTGTCGAAGGCAACGAAAGCGGCGAGGAAGAAGACGCAATCCTGCTTTACACCGGTGGGACCACCGGGCGGTCCAAGGGGGTGCGTCTAAGTCATCGAAACGTTTTTTCGAACGGCCAGCAATGCACCGCGCCGATGAAGATCAACGCCGGTGACGTGTATCTTCATGTCGCGCCGATGTTTCATTCCGCGGATCTACTCGGTTAGGGATATACACAGGCTGGTGCCGCGCATGCCTATCTGCCGGTTTTTACCCCTGCAAATCTTCTCAAGGCCTTTCAGGATTATGGCGTTACCTGCGCCATGATGGCACCGACCATGGTTATTCTGACTCTGCAGGAGCCCGATTTCGGCTCCTACGATCTGTCGTCTCTGGATCGGCTGTATTACGGGTCTTCGCCGATGGCGGTAGAGTGGATCCGACGTACGATGGAGGCGTTCCCGACTGCCAATATCCAACAGGGGTACGGACTTACCGAAACCTCCCCGATTCTGGCGACACTGGATGAGGATGTTCATCGGCAGGCCATCGAAACGGGTGAATACGAGATATTAAAAGCCGCCGGCCGGCCGCTGGTCGGTATCGATATGCGGATTATCAACCCGGATGGAAACGAAGTACCTGCCGGGGAGCCGGGAGAGGTAGTTGTCCGTGGCCCGAATGTGACGGTCGGTTATCTCAATAGACCGGAAGAGAACGAACGGGCGTTCCGAAACGGTTGGTTTCATACCGGTGATGTCGGAAAGATGGATGATAACGGATTTATGTTCCTGCTCGACCGTAAGAAGGACATGATTATCACTGGCGGCGAGAATGTTTACTCGTCCGAGGTCGAAGCGGCGCTCTATCAGCACGAGGATGTGCACGAATGCGCGGTCGTGGGTGTTCCCGACGAGAAATACGGCGAAGCTTTGTTCGCTGCGATTGTGCCGCGGCCAGGGGTTTCACTGACAGAAGACGGGATAATCGAGCACTGTCGCGGGCGGATCGGCGGCTTTAAAATCCCGCGCAAGATGGCGTTCGTTGATGAATTGCCGAAAAGCGCGATGGGCAAAATTCTAAAAACCGAGATTCGCGAAACTTATGGACATACGACCTCATGAAGGACAGCCTGCGAGTAGGGATTGAGGGCCAGCGCGCTTTCGAGATCGATGAAGAACGAACGATTGCCTTTATGGGGGACGAACTTCGCGTTTACGGGACACCCTATATGGTGCGAGATATAGAAGAGACGTCGCGATTGGTTGTGCAGGAACATCTGGATGACGGAGAGGAAACAGTCGGCGCACATGTTTCGGTTGACCATCTGGCGGCATCGCTCGTGGGCATGACGTCCACTGTTTCCGTGAAAATCAACGATGTTGACGGTCAGCGCATCACGCTGGAGGCAGAAGTACATGATGGTGTTGATCTGGTCGGCAAGGCAAAGCATGTCCGCTTTGTGATCGACCGACAGCGGCAGGCTGCGCGTCTTAAAAAGAAACGCGCCCAGCTGAGCTAGCCATAAAAAAGCCTTGGTAGAAAAAGAGAAATCGTCGGTATCGTGACAAGAACCGCTAGTCTGACGATATCGACGCACAAGAACGGGGTGACATCCTTAAAGCCCGTTCCGGTGGAAACGTCTTCCAAGACGCCCGTGACTACTGTTAGGCAGCCTAGGCCCGCATTGTTGGCATTGGGCTGGTATCGACCAACTCTATCTGTTTTTTGGCAAGGCATTCGAAAAGCTGTGCCCGGATATCCGCGTGTGCAGGATCGTCGAACAGATTTTCCATTTCGTCCGGGTCGTTACGCAGGTCGTATAATTCACCCCAGTCTTCGCCACGGGATACGGTGAGCCGATAGCGTTCGGTAATTAGAGACCGGATTCGTGGTGGCTTTCTATACCCGAAATATACCCGCTGTTGGTCGTCTTCCACGATAACGGTATCGACGGCATCCGGGTCGGAATCGCCGGCGATGGCATTCGCCAGGCTCCGTCCCTGAATTCCGTTGTAGGGTTCGATTTTCGCTCGATCCAGAATTGTCTGGGCAATATCGACTGTGCTGGCAAGTGTGTCTGTCGCACGACTTTTGGCCCCCGGCTCCGACCAGATAAACGGTATCCTGGTCACGCCTTCAAAATGCGCCGGGCCTTTAAGCATCAACCCATGATCGCCGAGGAAATCGCCGTGATCGGCGGTAAAGACGATGATTGTATTGTCGGCCAGCCCGCTGTCTTCCAATTTTTTCAGGATATCTCCTACCGCATCGTCGATCATCGCGATCATGCCGCAGGTCAGAGCGCGTGCTTCAAGAATTTCTCTTTCTCTCACCGCAAATGCATTCTGCGAATTGGTCTGCGCTTCACCGGACTCCCTAGCGTCGCGCGCCCACTTGACGTGAGGCGGAGGCTCTACGTTGCCGTAGTCGAAACTCGGCGGAACTTTCATGTCCTCCGGCTTGTACATGTCCCAGTACTTGCCGGGCGGTGTAAAAGGATGATGCGGGTCCGGGAATGACGCCATCAGGAAGAACGGTTTGTCTTCGGTTGAAGAGACGTGACGGTCCAGGTATTCGATCGTTTTCTCCCGGATATAGGTCGTCGGATAATACTCTTCCGGGATCGATGTGCGGAAGGCCTGAGGACAAATGTAGTCGTGATCGAACTGGTTTTTACGGTCGCGAAGGTCGTCCGCATCTGTGCGCTTTTGTTTAAACCATACGTAGTATTGACCGCCGACATGGTCAGAGTGTTCCGTGCAGAGATCCACATGCTCGAAGCCGTAAAACGGCAGGTCGATCTTATACGGTTCGCCGGGATTCCAGGTGTCCGGGTGTTCCTGACCGTAATTGCCCTTCTCGTCTGCTTCGAAAGCCTCCGGTATCTGCTCCCGCAAAGACGTATATCCATCTTTTGGATCCGGCCGCGTGTGCATCGCAGGCAAGCTGGTCATATTCTGGATGTGGCTTTTACCGACCAGGGCGGTTGCATAACCCGACTGTCGCATCCCTTCCGTGAAGGTACTTGCTCGCATGTCCAAAGGGATGCCATTTGACCGTACCCCATGCAGAGAGGGCATCCGACCTGTAAAGAGTGTCGATCGGTTCGGTTGGCAGACAGGTGTTGCGACATAAAAACGATCGAAGCTTATGCCCTTGGCTGCAATCGAATCAATGTTTGGTGTTTTTAGAACCGGGTGACCAGAACAGCCCAAATGATCCGCTCGATGCTGGTCGGTGATTATGAATAGAAAATTCGGACGATCCGCCGTGGTCGTTCCCCGTATTTATCGTTAACAGATTTGTAGCCGACTTCGATCCCTAGTAAACGCGATCGATCAAATTTTTACGCTTCCGGGTCACCGTGCGTGAGGAAGTCCCACATGCGCTCGAATATCTGACCCGATGAAACCGCGCGGCTTTCTGCTTGCGCGTCCGAATAGACCAGCGATTTTTCTTCTTGGCCCGACGCGATTACCGCGAGTTCCGTCTTCGCCGCTTCTTCCAAATAGAACGCCATCACGATTGCTTCCTCCACGGTCGCGCCTGTCAGAATGCAGCCGTTCCCCCGCATGACGATTGCCCGGGCCTGCCCCAGCGTTTCTGCCAGTTCTCCGGCCATCCTGTCATCTCGTAGCAAAAGCGGATCGTTCCAGAGCGGCGGCTGCGGAGCAAAATAACTGGCGAATCCGATCCGTGGTTTCGGTGTCCTTTCAAATGTCGATAGCGTCATGACGTCTCGAAGGAATGTCCGGGCTATGCCATTCACGTCCTTTCGGCGCCTATAGATCTGCTGGTGGCACCGTACTTCACCGAGAACCCCGTCCGGAAGTGGTCCGTCTAGGGGTACCACCGTCCCCTGGTCCTCCGGCGTAATAAGGCCCATTGGTTTCGCTGCGCATACCAGAAAGCTGTCTTCGTTCAAGCGTGCGCTGACATGCCCGTAGGCGTGTCCAAGGTCGTTGCGACCGAGCGCGCGTGCCGCCATGCGGACGCGGGTTTGTGTTGTTTCAATGGGTTCCCCAAGTTTCCCGAAATGCGTTCCCGGCATAGGAGCTATTCCCGGAATTCCGGGATGTCTGGTTTGGAGCCCCAGACGCAAAATGATTCAGGCGTGAAAGGAAACTGCCGCGGCCGCCACTCGTCCTCGGGTTCGATGATTTTCACGCCGCAGGAATATTCGTAGACCATGCCGTCCGGTCCTTCGAAATAGAGGAACCGCGCTCCGGATGTCGCATGGCGACCTGGGCCGAAAACGATACGAATTTGTCGCTCATTGAAGAAATATGAGGACCGCATGAGATCGTCCGTTTCCCGGACCTGGAAATTAATGTGCTGCACGCCTGCTTCGTTGGTGGGGAACAGGGCGAAACGGTGATGTACCTTGTCGAATGACATTAGCGGTGCGTCTCCGATCCAGTCGTTCGCTTGAAAATTGAACAACGTACACCAGAAATTTTCGTCCCGGGGCGCGTTCGTTGTCTTCAAACCGATATGATTGAACCAGTGAACACCAGCGTCCCGGCTGGGGAAATAACGTCGCCCCGAATCGAAAGGACGTACCACCAGATCAAATTTGTTACCGGTCGGATCAGAGAACGAGAGATACTTCATGCAGCGCCGGACAGCAGCACCCTCGTCGTCTCCCCAGGTTATTTCGACACCGTTTGACTCCAGGTGGCTGGCTGCCTGATCTAGGGCGTTGTAATCTGCAACTTCGATACCCACGGTGTTGTCTTTGGGATCGCCGTCAAAATAGCAAATGTTGTGATCGCGATCGTCGCCTCGCAGGTATATCCGACCGTTTTCCCTCGAAACTTCTTCGAGCCCATATATTTCCTGCGCCCACTTAGACGCGTCGTTTGCGTTGGACGCGCCCAAATGAACATATCTGAGGTCAACCAATTCTATCATCTTCTGACTCCCGAGACGCCGATAATGCCTGCCTTAATGATATCGGTGCTACGCAAGGGCGCAAGTGCTCACCGCCCGGCAAATTCTGCGTGATATGCGGCATATTGGCGTAGCTATTACCGCTTCTCTGCGAGAGCGATGTTCAGTTAAGTATCTGTGCTGCGCAGTTTTTTGCCGTTAAGTTTGTGAACTCAAATAGCCCGGGATTTGCTCGCCATCTTTCGACAGCTCATGTCAGCTGTTTTAAATTGAGGGGGAAGCAAGGGCAGAATTGGCCTGAACAAAATAGTGATGAAAACCAGCTGTCTTAAGGGGATGGATACGGTTTCGAAGGTAATGCTTACAAAGACCCAACGGGAAGCGCTTACCTATTCCCCTGCGGACTGTGATGCCGGTAAATGACGCTCTTCATACTCGATGCGCTGCTTCAGCACTTTGAGATCACGTATATCAGACCCACTTCCGACCTATTTGATAGGCATTCATTAAGCCGGGAGAGGGTTTAGATTTCGTTAACGTAAATGAATCATTGATGGAATTGGTTGAGCAATTATTCAAACGGCGGACCGCCCCGATTTTGCCGGGTTTTACGCGATTCGGTCCGCACATCGACTATGATGCTGCAGCATGTCGACTACGGTACCAGCTTTCCATATTTTGTTCGCGATCGCGCTATTCGCATTGTCGGTCGTTACGACCTTTGTCGTTCTGCGTCTAGAAATTCTGGATGAACCGAACCATCGCTCCAGCCATGACCAGCCAACGCCCTCGACCGGCGGGATAGCTATATTTGCAGCGTTTGTCTGTGGCTTTGCCACGGTCTGGTTCGTCAGCGATGAAGCCCGCCTTTCTACATTTCATCTAGTCGGGTTCGCGGTCGCGGCGACTGGGATTGCGTCAGTTGGTTTTCTGGATGATTTGAGAAAATTGAAGACGTTCAAGGTTAAGCTGGCCGCGCAAGTGGCTGCCGCCATGATGCTTCTTGTTTTCGGAATAGTGTTCAGCCGAGTTTCCCTGCCGGTTATCGGCGCGTTCGATCTGGGTTGGCTAGGTTATCCCCTGACGGTCATCTGGGTCGTGGCGATGACAAACATTTTCAATTTCATGGACGGATTGAATGGGCTAGCTGGCGGGGTTGCGGTTACGGTCGCTGCGTTTCTGTGTGCAGTCACCTATATCGAAGGCTCATTTTTCGTTTACATACTTTGCTATGTAATGGCGGCAAGTGCGGCCGGATTCCTCTTATTCAATTTTCCAAAGGCGCGCCTATTTATGGGGGATGTCGGAAGCCAGTTTATCGGCTTTTCCTTTGCAGCATTGGCTGTCATTGCCGCCGAGATCGATGCATCGCGGACTTCTTTCCTCGTCGTCCCGCTACTGTTTTTCAATTTCATTTTCGACACGATTTTCACTTTGCTGCGACGCGCACTTCGTGGCGAAGAAATTACAAAGGCACACCGGGCACATCTTTACCAACTTCTCCACCGAATCGGCTGGAGCCATGTGCAGGTGAGCCTCTTGCATTTTCTAATGACAGCATTGCAAGGGATCGGCGCACTGATGCTCGTCGGATACGGCCCGGATGAGCGTGTGATCGTCTTCTTGCCGTTCTTGGCGGGACAGATTGTTTACGCGACGTTGGTGATTCAAGGTGCCCGTCGGCGAGGGATACTAACGACCCCCGTTTGCTCCTGATCCAAACTGAAACGTCCGCCCGAATTTGATATCCGGATCGGCGTTCGGAACTGCATCCATCTTCGCCGGGGGGTGACATTCAGTTGCAGATCATCGCTGTCACGATTTAAATATTCCAGAATTCTTCGGCCGTGACAGTTCCGTCCGCTGCCGGCGGTGCGTATTGCACTAGCACCGACACACGGCTGGCCACCGAGATCATTTCGTCGGGGGCGTTCAGTTTAAGGAGAACTGTTCCGAGCGGAAGCAGGGTTCATTACTTCGAGATGATCGCCAGCGCTGCCAACGCGATCAGTGTGACGCCTAAAATGACGTGTTTTTTTATGCAGAACGAGCCCATCCCGCTTTTGCACGGTCGAATAAGTCGATTGTAATCGAGATCTGGACCCTCGTTGTCGCTCAGAATATCTCCCTCGTCCGAGAGCATAATCGAGGAAATATCGGTAACCGGAAGCTCCAAATGCAGTCCCTGCATCGCTTGAGATCGTCGTCGAAAATTTAACCTCCGACCACGAAGTCACGCCATCCGATGAACAGGAACGTTCGCCTTCAGAAGTTGATCTCGATGACGGGAATATCGATATGCTCGACCCGGCTGGCCCTAAAATCTAGTTAAGCATGATAATTTCGCCGTCGGCCGTTTTTCCCTGGCGATGATAGAAACCCAGCGTTTTAAGTGTCGGCTCGTCGCTGGCGACGAAAAGGTTTGCATCTTCTGAAACCGAGCCGTTGAAGTGCTGGTACCACTCGCCGCCGGGAAGGGCGACAGCGTCGAACGGTTCCCAGTCAAATCGCTTGCCGCCCACAATGCTGTGACCGTTTCCGTGGAACGGGATCATGATCTGGCTGGCATTTTGTTGCTGGGGCAGGGTGCTCTCGCCCGGCCGCAATAGTTGACCGAGGAAGGTCATCGTTGGATATGCTGCTCTGCCGTTTACCGGGTCTGTGTATTCGACCTGAATAGCATCCCACGGACTACCATCGTGATCCCGGAAACCCTCTAGCAGTTCGCGCGTGCGTTCCCATCGGTAAACATACATCGGCGAGTGCCGACCGGTGCCTCTGTGATGATCCAGAAAACGGGGCCTAAGTCCCCCAAAACCGTATGTCTTGTAAGAATGGTCATCGGTGTATCGGGCCGATTGTTCGCGACGCGACACCATTTTGCCGTTTTCTTCTTCCTTGTAGTCATGCTCGAAGACTGCGGCATTCAATACCTCAGTGAGAGGAAGGTCGAGGATACTGACGTTTACCGCAAAATCGTCGCCCTGGTTTCCGTGATTATGCCAGGCATTGGCTGGCGTCAGGACAACGTCGCCGGGGCCGAATGTTATGGGCTCGCCCTCGACACTTGTGAAATTCTGTTCGCCGGTCAGACCGATGCGGGCGGCATTAATGGAATGCCTGTGCGGCGGCATGATTTCACGCGGGTCGTTGAGACGAAAGGCAGTATAGAGTGTTGAAACCGTCGCCCTGACGGGCGCCAGGCCGGGGTTTACGAGAACAATCGACCGGCGTTCGGAATCGTCCATGGTGATGAGTTCCGCGGCCTCGTATAGCAGCGGTTCGATATCCGAGTATTTCCA
>DKQG01000034.1:234490-263570 GCA_002471575.1 Alphaproteobacteria bacterium UBA7314
CGTCACGGTCATTATCGACAGCCCAATAGGGAGCCAGATCGTTTTCTTCGAGCTTTTCGTATACCGAAGAGAGCCGGGCCTCTCGGTTTGCGCCACGTTTTACCGTGTCGTCAGTCGAATTAGACATTTTCCCCTCGATATCTTTCCTCGATGGATTACAACTCTATCATTCAACAGGAGCCGGCGAAAACCGGTGTGCTGTATATCTGCTTTCCGCCGATCGATGAGGTGTCCCGCTGTAACTAACGGATCAGCCAATGTGCTTTCCAACCGATGTCAGGTTTGCTCGACGATGTGGAGCCCGCGCAGGCGGTCGATGACGTATATCAGCCCACGGTCATCCACCGTTATGTCATTGGCGCAGATCCGGTCGCAACCCGGCTGCGGGTCGGGGTCGAAATGGCCGACTTCTCTCGGTGCGTGAGGATTGGAGATATCGAGCATCCTGATCCCCTTCGAAAACCACGCGAACGGTATCACCGGTCCGGTAACAACTTCGCTCGGCTGGTGACATCCGGTGAAAACACCCTGCGGTTCACCGATGGGATCCAGATCTTTGGCTTGCCAGGATGATACCGGGATCGGATTTGTTTCGTCGGTTATGTCGAATATCCAAGTGAAGGCAGGCGCGTGCGGGCGAAGTTTTGCGACATCCTCGTCGGCGACAATCATGTGGTGATGTCCCCCGATTTCGAACGGCAACGGAAGTGCCGTGTGAGTAGGGTGCGGGAAAGTCGGTCCGGTGTTAAACGACGAGATCATTTTAGGTTGTGAGAGATCCTCGATGTCGAGGATGAAACAGCCGTGATGCCAGTAGCTCATATACAGCCGGTTGCCCATGCGGAGAGGATGGTGGCAGCGCGGTTCCGGTCCGTCGGCCCACGGGTATTCCTCGCCGCCGGCTTCCCACTGGCCGGGAATCCACCAACGGCAGACTTCGACCGGGCTCTCCGGATCCTGGAGATCGATAACAACCATGATCGGTCCACGATATCCTTCGACGGTCGACGAAAAATACATATAGCGACCGTCGAAATCGAAACGGTGAACGCCCCGGCCGATAGTGTCCCACGTGGAGATTAGCCGCGGGTTGGACTTGTCCGATACGTTGTACACCCCGACGCCCGTCGCAAATTCGTCGGGTTTGCCCGGGCCGATCAGTTCATGGTTCCGCACCATGATATCGCCCTGGGCATGAACTTTGTGCGAATGTGTGCCGTCCGGCATGCCGGTATGGGAGAGGAGTATCGGGTTCTTCGGGTCGGCGACATCCACGATGCTGGTGCCGAACGGATTGGCCATATGACCGATATAGGCGGTCGTTCCGTCAACGCGGACCTGGCCGCCACCGGCGCAATCGAAATAACCGACTTCCTGTAACCCCTCAGCGCTTGCCATTGTGTTCTTTCCTAAACGAATTCCGCATAGCGATCGATGCAGGTCTCGACGACCTCTTCAGGGTCGCGTTGCCACCAATTTCGCTCAGAGAATATCTCAATTTCGTTGAAACCTCGATAACCCGCCGCTTCCACCCATCCGCGAATGCGCGGAATATCTATGACGCCGTCACCCATCATGCCGCGATCCCAGACGAGGTCGACGGTTGGAACGAGCCAGTCGCAAACGTGGAAGCCCAGAATGCGGTCCGCCGCGCGGGCAATCTGGTCTTCAAGTTTTGGATCCCACCAGACATGGTAAACGTCGACCGCCACACCGATCCCTTCGCCGAGCGCGTCACACAAATCCAGCGCGTGCTCCAGCGTGTTCACGCAGGCGCGGTCCGCGGCCGTCATCGGGTGGAGAGGTTCGATCGCAACGGGCACCCCGGCCTCGCGGGCATAGTGCAACATCCGTTCCAGCCCGTCCGCGACCTGTATTCGGGCGTCGATCATGTCTTTCGATCCGTCCGGCAGTCCGCCGCAAACCATGACCAGACACTGCGCGCCGATGGCGGCGGCTTCGTCAACGGCGCGGCGGTTGTCGTCATGCGCGGCTTGTCTCCCCGCGTCATCGTTCGCCGGAAACATTCCACCCCGACATAGCCCCGTGACGGTCATGCCGTTGTCGCGTAACAGTTCTGCTGCCACTTCCACGCCGCATTCGGCCAGTTTGTCCCGCCAAACGGATATCCCGCGAATGTCTCTCGCGGCATATCCCTCGACGGCTTCGCGCAGCGACCATTGTTTCATGGTCGTTGCCTGATTGATCGCCAGTTTTTCGCGTTCAGGTGCCGCCATGTTCAGATCCCGATGCCATGAATCGAGAGAACCCGGCTCATCCTCGCGGCAGCCTCCTCCGGATCCCCAAGCAATCCGGCCTTGTCGGCCAGCCGGAAAATTTCGGCCAGGTGAACAATTGACCGCGTGCTTTGCTGACCGCCGACCATTACGAAATGATCCTGATGCCTGTTCAGATAGGCCATAAACACGACACCGGTTTTATAGAACCGCGTCGGTGCTTTGAAAATGTGCCGCGACAATGGAACCGTCGGTTCGAAGATTTCATGAAATTCTTCCGGCCGGTTGTCGGCAAGCGCGGCGAGCGCGGCCGACGCGGCGGGTGCAATCGCATCGAATATGCCGAGTAGCGCATCTGAAAATCCTTCGTTGTCGCCGGCAATCAGTTCGGCGTAGTTGAAGTCGTCACCGGTATACATGCGGACGCCCTCGGGCAGGGCGCGCCGGAGCTTTATTTCCTTGTCCTTGTCGAGCAGCGATATCTTTATCCCGTCGACCTTGTCGGCGTTGCGTCGTAGTACATCGACACATACGTCCATCGCGTCGAAATGATCGGTGTGTCCCCAATAGCCTTCCAGGGCGGGATCGAACATTTCGCCCAGCCAGTGCACGATCACCGGTTCTTTAACCTGCCCCAGAATTCGGTCGTAGACGGTTCCGTAGTCATCCGGCGATTTGGCGCAGGTAGCGAGTGCGCGGCTCGCCATCAGAATGATCCGCCCGCCACATGCTTCGACCGCTTCGCACTGTTCTTCGTATGCGCGGATCACGTCGTCCGTGGTCAGGGTCGGGTCGGGCGTCAAATGGTCGGTGCCGGCCCCGGAGGCCACCACAGCGCCGGGTGCGTCACGTGCAGCTTCGACGCTCCGTTGGATTAGTTCCAGCGAGGTCGGCCAGTCGAGGCCCATGCCCCTTTGTGCGGTGTCCATTGCTTCCGCGACGCCGATACCGAGGCCCCAGAGATGACGCCGGAAAGCGATGGTGCGGTCCCAGTCCACCGACGTATCCAACCACGGGTCGTTGTCAGCCAAAGCGTTCGGGACAACATGCGCTGCGGCATAGGCGATGCGGTTGAACGGGCGATCCGCTTGAGACGGAAATTCCTTAGGTGCCGAGGTGGAAAACTTTTCAAGCGAGCTGTCGGCGGTAGGTAAGGAGAGCGTCGGCATCAGGTGGGAACCTCGTCTATGTCGATCCAGCGCCGTTCGTGCCAGCTCTGCATGGCTGCCTCTGCCAGCTGAACGCCCTTGGCGCCTTCGCGCAGACTCCAATGGAACGGTTCGTCGGTATAGAGGCTGCGCATGAACATCTCCCACTCCGACTTGAAACCATTGTCGAACGTCATGTCGGCGCCGTATTCCTCCCATGTGTCGAAGAACGGGATAGTTTGCGGTTCATCCGGATTCCAAACAGGGGAGGGCGTTGCCGGCCTATCCTGCGTGTAGCACTTCGTAAGGCCTGCGATGGCGGCGCCGTGGGTTCCGTCGGCATGAAATGTGACCAGGTCGTCCTTACGGACGCGCGTGCACCAGGAAGCAAATATTTGGGCGACTGCACCGCCTTCGAGTTCGACCAGCGCATAAGAGGCGTCGTCCGCGTCGGCATCATAGGGTTCGTTGTTTTCGTCCCAGCGTTTGTCGATGTTGACGCGCCCTAGGCAGCTGACGCTTTTGACGCTGCCGAAGGTATTGTCGAGGACATAGCGCCAATGCGGCATCATATCGAGAATGATGCCGCCGCCGTCTTCCTTGCGATAGTTCCAGCTCGGTCGCTGCGCTTCTTTCCAGTCTCCTTCGAATACCCAGTATCCGAAGTCGATCTTTACGGATAGAAGTCGGCCGAAGAAGCCGTCTTCCATAAGCTGTTTCATTTTTTGCAGCCCCGGCAGGAATATCTTGTCCTGCACCACGCCATGCCGAATGCCGGCTTGCTCGGCGCGCTGATAAACATCGATCGCATCTTCCAGCGTACCCGCCGACGGTTTCTCGCAGTAAATGTCCTTACCGGCGTCGATCGCTTTGCGAAGAAGTTCGGCGCGCAGGTTCGTACTGGCAGAATCGAAAAACAGTGTGTCGTCCGGATTGGCTATCGCGCCATCGAGGTCGGTGGTCCATCGGACGACATCGTGTTTCTTCGCCAGTGTCTCCACTTTGCCGGTGTTGCGCCCAACGAGGATCGGGTCGGGCATGACGGTGTCGCCGTTGTCCAGCTTGACGCCACCCTCTTTCATGATGGCGAGGATGGATCGGATCAGGTGCTGGTTGGTGCCCATGCGTCCCGTGACGCCGTTCATGATGATGCCTAGCCTGTGTTCGGTCATTTTCGTCCCCCTGGTTTTTGTTCATGCCGCAACGAAGCGGTCCACCATCTGATGGATATGCGTACGCCATGCGGCAATTTCGGTTCTGTCAAAAAGATCGCGGTCGAAGAATACCGAGAGCGAATGTCCGTTTGACAGATAGTAGTAAATCAGTCCGACGATCGAGATGTACAAACGCGCGCCGTTTACGCCGTCTCTGAATTTTCCTTCAGAGACCCCACGCATGAGCAATTCATTTAGCATTGTCTCGAACGGCAACTGAACTGCGCGGATCCGTTCCGATATTTTCAGATGTCTCGCTTTGTGCAGGTTTTCGGCGTTCAACAGCGTGATCGCGTGCGGATTCTCGAGATAAAAATTGACCACAAAATCGACCAGCTTCCTCAGGCCGGATTGCGGTGAGCCCGACACGAGGTCGAGGGCAGCGCTTTCAGTACATATTGTCTCGTACAATTCGTCCAGTACCGCGGCGAACAGATCATCCTTGTTGCCGAAGTAGTGATAGAGCATGCGTTTATTGATGCCGGCACGCGTCGCGATTTCGTCGACCCGGGCGCCGTCCAACCCCTGCGCGGCAAATATATCGGTCGCCGCCCGGAGTATGCGTTCGCGCGACGCGTCGGGGTTGCGCCGAACCGGTGGGTTCTTTTTGGCTGGTTTTTTGCTGGCAGTTTGCACCGGCATGTTGAAATCCTATCGCTTGACAGCTTGGCTCCGCGTCCGTAGGCTGAAATAACCAAATAGTTACTTACGACAGAAACGATCTTTCGGCAAGGATTTTGATCATGGATACCTCTCCCCGCATCAAGACCACCACTGTTGGTTCCTATCCGGTGCCTGCGTGGCTCGGCAACGCACCTTCGGAACAGGACATCGTCGACGCTACCCGCGTCATTCTGCACACGCAGGAAACCGCAGGGCTGGACGTCGTGTGCGACGGCGAGGTGTATCGTTATGATCTCAGTCACCCGGAAACCAACGGCATGATCGAATACTTCACAAGACCGATGGACGGTATTCGGTCTGATCTGACGTTTGATCTTATCCGCCAGTTCGAATCCGAGAAGGATATGGGGTGGCGGCGCCTGCCGGCTGGCGTGGTTGAAGGCCCCATCGGCAGCGGAACGATGAATCTGGCGATGCCCTGTCGACGCGCCATGGCGCTGGCACAGAAGCCTTTTAAATTCACGCTGACGGGTCCTCACATGCTGGCGAAAACCCTCGTCGATCATCACTACGGATCTATCGAGACGGTTACCGAGGCGATTGCCCAGGTGCTGGCCGAACAAGTTTCCCGCATGGATGCCGATATCGTTCAGATCGACGAAGCCAACCTGCCCGGGTCCCCTGACGAATGGGAGTGGGCCGCTGCAGCGATGAACATCATTCTCGATGCCGTGCCAGGTATCCCTGCAGTACATCTGTGCTTTGGCAATTACGCAGGTCAATCACCGCAGCAAGGATCTTGGGGGCAGTTGATGGATTACCTGAACGCCCTGCACGCGGATCACGTCGTCATGGAATGCGCATTTCGCCCCGCCGAAGAGCTCGTGGCGTTCCGGGAACTTCGCCCGGAAATCGGCCTGGGTGTGGGTGTCGTTGACGTGAAGCGCACGATGACGGAAACCCCGGATGAAATCGCCGCGCTGATCGAACGGATGGAGAGCATCATGGGTGAAGGCAGGGTGACGTATATTCATCCCGATTGTGGCCTGTGGAATCACAAGCGCTACGTCGCAGATCGTAAGATCGCCGTTCTTAATGAAGGGCGGGATCTTTATCTTGGCATAGAGCGCGATGCGGTCGCGTAGTGGTCAGTCCATCCCTAGAAGACCGTATATGCGGCGCGTATAGACGCTTAAATCTTCTTGGGTATTGATGTCGAGTTTGCGGGGGTAAGGCAGGTTGATGGGTATATCTTCCGCCATCCGAGCAGGGCTCGACGTCAGAACGACGACGCGACTGCCCAGGAAAACCACTTCCTGAGTGTCGTGTGTTACGAATAGCACCGTCTTCCGGCTTTCTTCGCATATATGTAGCAGTTCAACGTTCGTTCCCTCGCGGGTAAGCGCGTCCAGCGCCCCGAAGGGTTCGTTCATCAACACCACCTTTGGGTCGTGAACAAGCGCCTGCGCGATTGCCGCCTGCTGATGCAGCCTGCCAGACAACTCCTACGGGTAACTGCCTTCGAAGCCGTCGGTTCCGACCAGTACGAGAAGATCCCTGGTCCCACACCAGTTGCTGGGCACCTTTTTTATACATCACGGGGGTTTTCCCAACAGGACACACTTGTCCAGTTAGATTTGCTCGCCAAGACGAGCACATCGAATGTGAAACTTCCTTTCAAGGTGCGCAGGACCGATCCTGTGATTAGACAGCGACCGAGTGTATGGTGTTACGCAGGACAATTGATTAATACGGCATTACCGGTTCCGCTAACTCGTCTAAGAATCAAGGACTTGGCCGAAAATAAACCCAACCTACTCCCCGAACGTTCGGTGAAGGAAGCAACAGGCGTCACGTCGGAAATTTACCGGTCGATTGAGGCCGCCCTGGGCGTTCGCCTCGTAAATCTTGTCTATAGGCATCTTGCGACCATTCCGGGAGCACTAGAGTGGGCCTGGGCAGTCGTCGGAGACGGGTTTAGCGAAGGCATCTATCAGCAACGATCCGCACCCCTGGTAAGGCTCGGAACGCACTTGTCGACCGACCCGCAGAGCATTCGCCCGATTTCTCTGGTGGATTATGGCCTTGGACTGTCAGAGGCTTCCGCCGTCATCGAAACGCTGGATGCCTATAACAGGGCGAATCCGATGAATGCCCTCAGCTTACGCGTTATCGCTTTATCGCTCTCGACTGGATGGTGTCCGCCCATGCGCAGGGCAGACATCGCGAGCTCCCGTCCACTGGTCGATTTGTTGCCTATGGCTGGCCTCGAAGACCTGGACCCGGAGACATCCGAATACATGACAGAGCTTGCTTTATACAGCACAGGCGAAAAATCGAGTCTCGTACCCTCTCTGTTCCGTCATTTCTTCCGCTGGCCCGCCTTTCTGGCTGGTTTGTGTGAATGGCTCCGACCTTTGCACGAAAAGGATGTCGTACAAAATCTCTCGTGGCGGATATCCGACGAAGCAGACTCCATTGCCAATGACATTTTTAAAAATCTGGCTGTATCGAAGGTCGAGATGGCGCCGCCGGCGGAGGAGATAAGAAGCGCTGTCGTGAAGACGATCGCCCAGTTTCTGCCCGCGTTATGCCGGATGATTGTTATCGGCGGACTTCTAAGAAGTGCCATCGTTTATGAAACACCGATGTCCGCTGATCGGGAGGAATGAAAGTGGATTGGACAGCGATATATCCCTTCTGGTTCGGCGGCGGACCGGAAATCGATGAAGAAATCGTGCGAAGATTTTCTGCGGCCTACAGTGACGCGTTTGCCGGCAAAGTCTCCGCCTCGGCCGATGCTACCGGGGGGCCGTTTCGCGGATCCTGCTATCGGATCGGTTTCTGAGGAATATGTTTCGGGGCGATGAACGGTCTTTCGAAAGCGACCATTTGGCACCGTTGGCGGGGGTGATGGTTAAAAATGACCGAACGGGTTGAGTGCGTCGTCATCGGGGCGGGGGTCGTCGGACTCGCGGTGGCGCGTGCGCTGGCTAGGGCGGGGCACGAGGTCGTCGTCTTGGAAAAAGCCGACACAATCGGTTCGGAGACGAGCTCGCGGCACAGCGAAGTCATTCACGCCGGAATCTATTATCCGCAGGACAGCCTGAAAGCGAAATTCTGCGTTGAGGGAAAGCGTGCGCTTTATGAATTTTGCGATCACCACGGGGTTTCTTACAACCGCTGCGGCAAAATCATCGTCGCGACGGATGAAGAGCAGTTGCCGGAACTGGAACGTCTGAAGCGCAATGCCGCCGCAAACGGGGTGGAGGATCTGGTCTGGATGACGCCGGGAGAGGTTTCCGAAATGGAGCCCGCCGTATATTGCGTGGGCGCCCTTTGGTCTCCATCGACCGGTATTTTTGACAGCCATTCATATATGCTTGCGCTGCAGGGAGATGCTGAGGAAGCCGGTGCGATGTTGGCCCTTCTCACCCCGGTGACCGGTGGAGAGGTTCTTAGCAGCGGTATCAGGATCGATTGCGGCGGCACGACCCCGATATCCCTGACCGCCGATCTTGTGATCAATTGCGGAGGTTTATGGGCGCAATCGATCGCCTCCACAATCGTGGGCCTTCCGTCTACGAGTATCCCGCCGAAGTTTTATTGTAAGGGAAATTATTACACTCTATCCGGGAGACCGCCGTTTACGAGGCCCATTTATCCGGTGCCGGAAAAAGCAGGCCTGGGGGTTCATGTAACTGTGGACCTTGGCGGGCAGGTCCGTTTCGGGCCTGACGTCGAATGGATCGACGGCATCGATTATGATGTTGATCCGGCCCGCGCCGACAAGTTCTATGATGCGGTCAGAAAATATTATCCGGACCTTGCTGACGGGGCGATCCAGCCCGGCTATTCAGGAATTCGCCCCAAAATTCAGGCGCCCGGTGAGCCGGCCGAAGACTTCGTTATTCAGGGAGCGGACGATCATGGCATCGAGGGGCTGATAAACCTCTACGGTATTGAATCTCCGGGAGTGACGTCCTCTCTCGAAATCGCGGATTACGTCGCAAATATGATCTAAAACAATAGGTTACAACCTCTTGAAAACGATTTTTGTGCACCTAAATAAACGTTATCCGATGCCCTTACAGGGGTTGGATATCGATACAGAGGTCGGCCATACCGGCGGCCCGTTAACATGTTGCTCACAGGAGGATATGTGATATGCGTACTTTTGATTTTTCTCCCCTTTACCGCTCCGCGGTCGGCTTCGACCGACTTATGAATGTTCTGGACGCTGCTCAGAAGAATGGCGCTGCGGACGGTTACCCACCCTACAATATTGAAAAGACCAGCGAGGACTCCTACCAGATAACGCTCGCGGTTGCCGGATTCGGATCGGCAGATCTAGATGTTGAAGTCCGCGATGGACAGCTTGTGATCGTCGGCAAGGGCGACAGTGAAGAGCAGGACAACCAGTTCCTGCATCGCGGCATCGCCCGCCGTGCTTTCGAGCGACGCTTTCAGCTTGCGGACCATGTCGAGGTGAAGGCCGCGGATCTTGTAGACGGTCTTCTCAAGGTCGATCTTGTACGCGAAATCCCGGAGGCGATGAAACCGAGGAAGATTGATATCAGAACGGGTGGAACGATTATCGAAGACCAGAGCGCAAAAGCTGCCTGACTACCAAACCAACTTAAAGCCGGGTCCCTTTGGGACCCGGCGGTATTGATATTAACTAATCAGGAACCCCATACCGTCCGCATCGCGGGACGCATTTGATCTGAAGACCGCTGTTGACGAACTGTGTCAGGGGCTTTAACCCCTCGCAAATATGTGTCTATAGCCGCTAATAAAGGCGGTCTCGGGGAAACCCCGACCATCCCAGCAGCGGGATATCCGGGAGGTTTGAACGATCATGAGCACAATGCTCGAAATTCAGGGCCTGACGAAACAGTTCGGCCAGTTTACCGCCGTCGAAGATGTTAGCTTTTCCGTGGGCAGCGGCGAGGTTTTGGGCTTTTTGGGACCAAATGGTTCCGGCAAGTCTACGACTATGAAAATGGTCACAGGTTTTCTGTCGCCTACATCCGGCACAGCGCTGGTTTGCGGCAACGACGTGACGCGCGATCCGATCACCGTGAAACGGCATATCGGCTACCTGCCCGAGGGCGCGCCTCTTTACGAAGACATGTCACCTGCTGGCCTGTTTGGTTTTGTCGCCAATGTGCGAGGTCTTTCGGGCGCAGCGCGCCGATTGGCCATTGATCACGCGGTAACCAAGCTGCAGCTCGATGAAGTTTACAACCAGCAAATCGGAACCTTGTCCAAGGGTTTCAAGCGCCGGGTGGGTCTTGCGCAGGCAATTTTACATGACCCTGACGTGCTGATTCTTGATGAGCCGACGGACGGTCTTGATCCCAATCAGAAGCATCAAGTTCGCGAACTGATTGCTGAGATGTCTGCGGACAAGGCGATCGTTATATCGACGCACGTGCTGGAAGAAGTCGACGCGGTTTGCAGCCGGGCGATTGTCATTGCGCGTGGAAAGAAGATCGCTGATGGAACGCCCACGGATCTCGAACGTCGATCGGGTTATTACAATTCCGTATCGGTTCATCTTCACCCAGAGCATATCGAGGGACTCCGTGGCGCGCTTTCCGGGATGAATGATATTTCCGGGATAGAAGTCGGTAACAGCGATGGAGTGCTAGCACAGGTTACCGTGATGTCACGCGAAGGCGCGACGATCGTGGAAGCGGTAAATACTCGTATCCGTGAAAACGGCATCTCGGTAGAGCAGCTATATGTCGAACGAGGGCGCCTAGATGATGTGTTCCGGCAGATTACCAGCGACGGAGGCGCGCGATGAGCACTCTTCTTGCGATATCGCGGCGGGAACTTAACGCCTATTTTTCAACGCCACTCGCCTATGTGTTTATCGTCATCTTCCTCGCGCTTGCCGGAGCGACGACGTTTTATTTCGGTGGGTTTTTCCAGCGAGGTCAGGCGGACTTGGCAGCGTTCTTCTCGTTTCATCCCTGGCTGTATGTGTTCTTGATCCCCGCTGTCGGTATGAGATTGTGGGCAGAAGAACGAAAATCCGGGACTATCGAACTGTTGATGACGTTGCCCGTATCGACGACAGAGGCGGTGTTGGGAAAATTCGTTGCCGCATGGTTCTTCACCGGTATTGCCTTACTGATGACGTTTCCGATCTGGATAACGGTCAACTATCTTGGCTCGCCGGATAATGGGGTGATATTTGCGGGATATGTCGGCAGCTTTCTGATGGCGGGCGCGTTCCTCGCGATTGGAAGTTTCGTCTCGGCGCTAACCCGCAATCAGGTTATCGCCTTCGTCATTTCGGCTGCGGCATGTTTTCTTTTCATGATGAGCGGGTTGGAACCTGTGCAGTCGGCATTCCGAGGATGGGCCAGCGCTTTCGTGGTCGACCTTGTGGCATCTCTCAGTTTCCTGACCCATTTCGACGCGATCACTAAAGGCGTTTTCGATCTTAGGGATTTTATCTACCTCTCTTCCGTCATCGGCGTGTTTTTGTTTGCAAACGTCGTCGTCGTTGATCTCAAGAAGGGATCGTGAGGAATCGTCATGGCAGATAGCTCAAACAAATCACCGATCAAAGACAGCCGGGTGCTTGGAGTCATTTCTCTGGCGCTGGCGGTCGTCCTTTTCCTTGCCATCAATGTTTTCTCCGAAACGGCGATCAAGGGCGTACAGTTCGATCTGACCGAAAAATCTCTTTACACCCTGTCGGACGGCACCAAGGAAACCCTGGCTGCGGTAAAAGAGCCAATCACGCTACGGTTCTTTTCCACAAGGCAACTTACGGAATCGACGCCGGGTCTGACAGCCTATGGCGAGCGCGTGCAGGAACTTCTCGAACGCTATGTCGCTCTGTCGAACAACTTGGTGAAGTTGGAACTGGTTGACCCGGAACCCTTTTCGCCGGAAGAGGACCGCGCGGTCGGTTTCGGACTAAGTGGTGTACCGATCACAGAGGCAGGGGATCTTGGCTATTTCGGGCTCGCAGCCACGAATACGACCGACGATACTGATGTCATCCCGTTTTTGACGCCGCAACGCGAACAGTTCCTAGAATACGATTTGACCCGGATGATCAATAATCTTGCGAATCCGAAGAAAAAGGTTATCGCTTTAATCTCAGGGATTCCTGTCGACTCGGACCCTCTCAAAAAATACAAAGCCTGGGCTCTGATAGATCAGCTCAAGCAGTTCTTCGAAGTGCGCCCCCAAGGACTGACGCCGAAGATTACTGACGATGTAGATTTATTGATGATCGTCCATCCGTTTGGGCTGAGCGACGGGTCTAAATACGCGATCGATCAGTACGTGCTGGCCGGCGGCAAGGCGATGATATTTGTCGATCCGCATGCCGAAGAGGGCGCGCGCAGCAATCAAGCCCTTCGTCTTCCGGCAGGGTTGGGGTCGCATATGCCAAAACTGTTCAAGGCTTGGGGCATCAAGTTTGACCGGGACAAGGTTCTTGGCGACCTGAAAGCCGGGCAGCGTGTTCAGGCTGGTGTGGATTCGTTTGGACGTCCGATTATCACGCGTTACGTAGCGTGGACAACGTACGGTCCGGAGAATATCAATTCGTCTGACGTAACGACGTCGCAACTGCGCCTCGTGAACTTCGGAACGCCGGGGTATTTCGAAATCGAAGAGAGCGCGACGACTATGGTCGAGCCATTGATTACATCAACAGAGGCCTCCGGCCCGTTCGATGCGGAAAGCGTACGCCGCAATCCGCAGCCCGCTGAAATTTTGAAAGAATTCAAGCCGCAAAATAAAACCTATCTCCTTGCCGCGAGGGTCAGCGGAAACGTGAAATCCGCATTTCCCGATGGCCCACCTAAAGAAGAATCAAAAAAGGACGGTGACGAAAAGAAGGACGCTGCGACGCCAAAACCACATCTGTCGGAATCGGTAAAACCGATCAATCTTATCGTGGTCGCTGATACGGACTTCATGGCAGACCTGTTCTGGGTGCAGACACAGGATCTGTTCGGACAGCAGGTGGTCGTTCCGACGGCCAATAATGCCGACTTCGTTGTGAACGCAGCCGACAATCTGTCCGGTACTAGTTCCCTTATAAATCTGCGGAGCCGAGGCTTGTCGGCGCGTCCGTTCGAACTAGTTCAGAACATCCAGAACGAAGCGGAAGATAAATATCGCGCCAAAGAACGTAGCCTTGTTAAGGAACTCGAAGACGTTGAGAAAAAGATGCAGGAGCTGCAGAACAGGGAACGTGCCAAGAGTGCTGCCGTTTTGTCGCCGGAACAGAAGGCGGAGATTGCCAAGTTCCGGGCCCGGGTCCTCGAAATCCGCCAAGAACTTCGCCAGGTACAATTGAACCTTCGGCGCGATATCGACAGCCTTGACGCCCGGCTGAAGGTATTAAATATCGCGGCGGTGCCGGCAGCCGTTGCCATTCTGGCGCTGCTGGTTGCGTTTGTTCGCCGCAACCGGAAACGCGGCCGGGCGGCCGTCTGAGAGACAGGGGAGATCGATAGATGAAACCCAGAACCTTTTGCGGTTTTGCCGGTATTACAGCCGCTGCTGTCGCAGCTGCAGCAGTTGCGGTGTCGTCGAAGTCGGACACCATTTCCCTGACCGCCGGAACGGAGCCCGCCTTTCCAAAGCTTGAGAATGCGGTCAACGACGTTGCCAAAATCGAGATAAAAAACGCCAAGGGGGTGTTCTCAATCACGCGGGATGGCAAAAATTGGGGAATGGATCAGAAGGAAGGCTATTCGGTCGAGTTCGAAAAGGTCAAATCAGCCATTGTGAACCTGTCGCAGTTCAAACTAATCGAGAAGAAAACAAGTGATCCCGAGCGGTATGAGCGTCTAGAAGTCGATACGCCGAGCAGCGCCGAGTCCAAAGGCCGTGTGGTAACGTTGAAGAATGACAAGGGCGATGTGCTTGCGTCAGCGGTGATTGGCAAACTCAACCCGAACCTTTTCGGATCCGGCGGCGCCGGTACGTATATTAGGCGCAGCGACGAGAAAGAAACCTGGTTGGCGCGTGGACAGGTCGAACTGGGAGGGGAGCCGAACGACTGGATGTCCCGGCAGATCGTTAATTATGGCCAGGAAAAGGTGAAACGGGCGATCATCATTCATCCTGATGGATCACAGTTCACGATTTCGAAGGCGGCCGAGAAAGACAAAAACTTCGTGCTGGAGAATATTCCTTCAGGCAGAAAGCTGAAAAACCCCGACGAGGCCAATCCGCTTGGCGGGGTGATGTGGCGGATGATGTTCGATGACGTGCAGAAGGCCGACAAGCAGAAATGGCCGGCAAAACCTTGGGTCTCCTACTATACCACCTGGGAGGGCTTCACGGTAAAGATCGAGACGGCGAAATTCGGCGCGGGGTACTGGGGCAGGTTTTCGGCGACTATTGACGACAGCGTTACTGACGTCGCCAAAAGAAAATCTGCGGTTCAGACGGTGCGGGAAATCAACGGACGTACGGCGGGCTGGACTTACATGCTGACGGCGGGTGATTCAGAAAAGCTGACATTCGGTATCGAAGAATACCTGGCGAAGCCTAAGAAAGAGGGCTCCTAACAAAACGCAGTACAGGGATCAGCGGTGTCGGTTTGGCGATTCCGGCGGCTCGGTATTGACCATTGCATGAGCCGTTTCAGAGTTCGGCTCAGGGCAAAATCGCAAGCACTGATCACTACTTCTGGGTGGGAATTCGCCGATGGCACCAGAAATTAAAATGTTTTCGTTGCTACGGTAGTTCGTTGGGGCATTAGAACTAACATGGTGTTCAGACAGACCCTCACCCTCGGCGGAAGCTCGCTCAGATACTTCTCCTAGAATTCCTGCAGTGTCGAGATGCCGCGAGTTCCGCCGAGGACAGGCGTCTCCTTGGTTTTCACTAGCGAGGTACCGGGTGTGTTGGGTTCGTGAATCTCTCAGACGTTCACAACCGCGTCCGCGGTTGTTGCGATCTCGATGCTGGAGGCAACGGTGTCGATCCCGTCGGACTCCCGCGGAGACCAATGCCCTGAAATATGTATCCCAAGGTTTTCCCCAGAACGCTTAGTGGTGATTCAGTCTGTCGCGCCCGCCATGAGTCGGATTTTCTTGGGATCGGTACCGAAGAATTTCTCTCAGAATATTCCATAGGTTGGAATCGGTCTGGTGATGACGTGCAGGAGGCGACTGTCTGAATTTGACGGCCGGTGGATCAGCGGCCATGCTTACTGAGGTGAGGTAAGGATCGAATGGGCGTACTGTTGCTTAAACCCAACGACCTGCAGGGGCTCGTATCCATGAAGGATGCGATTGATGCGGTTGAACAGGGATATCGGGAATCAACTGAATACCCCGTCATTAACGGGCCACGGCGTCGAGTTCACTCGCCGTCTGGCGTGCGCGTATCCAATTTTCCCGGAGGGGTTCACCAGCTTGGCGTTATGGGTGCGCAGGTTCGTGCGGAGTTGGTCGTGCAGGAAGGCAACAATCAGCGCTACGATCATCGCGAACTCCCGGTTCATGTATTGCATGATTCGACAAGCGGCCGACTACTCGCTGTCCTTTTCGGCGAAATAGACGAAAAGACTATCGGTCCCTCCAGTCTGATGGCGTTTCGTACAGCGGCTACCAGCGGAGTTGGGTTCCGTCATTTGGTAGGTAACGATGCATCGACCGTGGGTCTGTTTGGTTCCGGTGGACAGGCCGCCAATCAGCTTTTGGCACTCATCACCGAAAGGCCGGGGATACGGCACGTTAAGGTTTTTAGCCGCAGCGCGGAGAACCGAAAGGCTTTTGCCGAGACATACTCGAAGAAATTCGATCTGGAGATCGAACCGGTGGATAGCCCTGAGCCGTTGTTGGATAGGGTAGATGTCGTTATTTGCGCGACCAACACGAATGTG
This sequence comes from Alphaproteobacteria bacterium UBA7314, assembly GCA_002471575.1. GTDB lineage: Bacteria > Pseudomonadota > Alphaproteobacteria > MPNO01 > UBA830 > UBA830. The sequence continues at coordinate 250,599 of DKQG01000034.1, forward strand.
GAGCTCTTTGACGGCAATCGGCTCGTCGCCGGTCAGCATGTCACGGGTATTATTGGCAGCAACAAGCAACTAGTCGAAGGCGGGTTTTTGAAAAAGCCCAGGCGCGAAATTGACGATGCGACTGCCGTCAAAGCCGACATCATCGTCACCAATCTAAAAGAGTCCATGGTATCAGAAGAACAGGGGGATCTATTCGGACCCATTGATCGGGGGTTGATTGAAATCGGCGACGTCTTCGAGCTGGGCGATTTTGCGACCGGGAACCATCCGGGCCGGACGTCAGATCAACAAATTACCTATCACAAGAACAACAACGGCACCGGCTCTTCGGAAATGGCTATGGCGATAACCGCGTATCGCTTGGCTCTCGAAGAAGGTAGAGGCACCGAGATCGACCTGGGTTGATAGTGGAGTGGCTTAACGCGAACTATGAACTGACCGCGTTCGATACGGTGCTTGTCGCCGGGACGGCGTTTGTTGCCGGTTTGATGCGTGGGTTTTCAGGGTTCGGGGCCGCGTTGACGATCGCGCCCGTCCTCGCGGTCGCTGTTGGGCCTCGGGCGGCGATCCCCGCGATCCTGTTCTTGATGCTGGTCACCAGTGCGCAACTGGCGCCACGCGCCATTCGCGATGTGGACTGGCCAACCGTTGTGCCTCTCTCCGTCGGTGGCGTCATTGGCATACTGATCGGCGCCTGGCTATTGATCGTGGTCGACCAGGGACTTGTTAGAAAATCTATCTCTATCACCGTCATTTTCTTTGCTATTGTGATGCTGACGGGCTGGCGGTACCGGGGCGGTATCGGGGCCTGGGTTAGCGGATTTGCCGGTTGGCTCGGCGGATTGATTTCCGGCGTTGCTGCTGCCGGCGGACCGGCCGTTATCATTTTTTTGCTTGCCGGTACGGAGAGCGCCGCCCGAAACCGGGCTGCCATTATCCTATACTTCATTTTCACACAGACCGTGGCGCTGATTGTCTATTGGTTCGGTGATTTGATCACGTTGAAAACGTTTTGGATCGCGCTGCCGATGCTTCCCACGATCATGCTCGGGACCTGGATCGGCGAAAAGATGTTCGGCAAGGCCTCCGAAGAATTGTACCGGCGCATTGCCTTGTTGTTCCTTCTTGCCATCGGCCTTTCGACATTGTTGCTATAGAGTGCAGTGATGATCCCGAACGGAATCAGTGCCTGGGAACTCGCCGTCATCATCGTCGCTTTCGTAGCCTCCGGGCTTGTCCGGGGTTTTAATGGCGGTGCAGGCGCGAACTTTATTACAGCGCCGGTGTTGGCGCTTACCATCGGTCCCCGTGAGGGTGTTCCCATCATCATTCTGCTCAACCTGGTCAGTAACATTCAGGTCATGCCCGGGGCGCTGCCTCATACGAACTGGAAACGCATGCTGCCCGTCGGGATCGCTGCAATCGTCATGGCGCCCCTCGGGGCCTGGATATTGTTCGTCATTGAGGAGAATCTAATGAGGCGGATCGTCGCCGGCACCTCTATTGTCCTTTCGCTAGTGCTGCTGTCGGGCTGGCGATACCAGGGGCCGCGCGGATTGCCTATCCGTGTTGGTGTAGGCGGCCTTGGCGGACTGGTGACCGGTTCTGTATCGATGGGCGGGCCGCCGGTGTTTCTGTACTTGCTGTCCGGGCCAGGCAATGCGGCGTCACAACGGGCCGACTTTCTGGCGTTCGGACTAATGGTTCAACTGGGCGCAATCGTGTCGTTTGCAATATCTGGACTGATAACGCTTGAACTCTTGTTGCTGGCCAGCATCCTCTTCATTCCCTTTACGCTCGCATGCTGGACCGGCATGCGGCTTTTCGCAAAGGCTTCCGATACCCAGTTCCGCAATTACACGCTCTGGGGCATAGCGATCCTGTCACTTATCATCGCGGTGGTCTGAACGACGCTATTCGCCCTTCGGCAAGTCGAACAAACCCTCTTCCAGGCCGACGATATAGTCGATGATGCTGTCGGTGCTGATGACGTCCGCGTACTTGGCGTTCATATCGCAAAGATTGATCGCGTGGCTCGCCTGCGACCGGTCGAAGCATCCTTCTTCGGCAAGGGCGACGTGGTAGTTTTCGCTAAACGCATCGAGCACGCTGGCGCGGACGCAGCCCGATGTTGTTGTTCCCACCAGGATCACTGAATCCGCCTTGAAATTAGTCAAGAACGAACTCAGCGGTGTGCCGTGAAATGCGCTGGGTTTCAGTTTCTCAATCACTATATCCTGCGGCTGCGGTGCTACTTCGTGATTGATTGTATTGCCATCCAGATTTGTTTGCCTGACTTCTGCATCGGGTTGCCAGTCGCCTACTCGGGCATTCTTCCAATCCCACGAGCCCCTGTCCCATCCATCCGGACGGAAGGCGGCCGTCGTATATATGACGGGGACGCCTTTGTTCCGTGCCGCATCCAGAAGACGTTTGATATGGGGGAGTGCTTCCCACGCGTCTTGACCGCAGGAATTCGGCCATTTTTTGATCGAGTCGAGGATTGGCTCATCCTTATCACCCGTGAAGTGATAATTTACGTCGATGACGATAACGGCTGGACGTTTGCCCAGTCCCGCGGGCTGCGCATATCCTGCCGCGTCGAACACCTGTTTGTCCCGTTCCGTAAGAAATGAGTCCCAGACCCGATCGCCCATTGTCTTGCCTCCATGCTCGGCAGTCGTCAAAATTCAGTGGGAAGGCTAGTAGAGAAGGAGACACCGCGCAAGTTGATGCGGATTTTTATCGGAGAGATGACATGGCGATTAACGAATTGAACCATATAAATATCCGGACCGTGAATATGGAAGAAACCAAAGATTTCTTTGTCGATGTGGTCGGCCTAGAAATCGGTTTTCGGCCAGGTTTCCCGTCGCACGGGTATTGGCTTTACTGTGGCGAGGTTCCAATCGTCCATTTGTCGCTCAGCGATCCGGAGGGAGATCCCCGGACCATGCACAGCGGTCGGGGAAATGGTCTAGATCATATTGGGTTATCTGCTAGGGATTTGGCAGGGACCGAGAAAACACTTTCAGATCATGGTGTTACCTATCGGAAATGTCTCGCCGGAGGGGGTAGGCTGGTACAGGTATTTTTTCTCGATCCGAACGGAGTGCAGGTTGAACTTGCATTCGATGCTGATGCCGAAGGTGTTACGAACGATAATTTCGTGCCCGTGGACGCGGCCGGTTTGGGTGTCTAATTTCTCGGATTAATCCCTTCAAAAAAGCCGCCCCTTTCTTACATTGTAAATATCCCAATGTAAGAAAGGGGCCGAGATCTGTCTCAGAAACTATACAAAACGAAGTTAGATATTCCTGAAAACGCGCGGCGCGCGTTGGTTGATATTTGAATGCTCGCCTGGTCGATGCCGTCGATCTGGCGATCCAATCTAAACAGGCTTACTGAAACGTTAGGAGCCCGAATTTTATTGCGCCTCATGAAATGTTCGCCAACGGCATGGGGGATACCAGTGGCCCAAAAAATATGCCGCCGACGCAGTTTTGAAGGCTTGCGGCCTTAATGAAAATCCCGTGATGGAAACATCTTCCTGGCGGTAGACCGGCGGGAACCCGGCAATGGATTCTTGACCTCGTCAGCGCGGGCCAGATTGTTTTCATAGGCGCTGTCGGCGCTTTTCCGGCGCGTGGCGAGTTCGAAATCCGGCCCACCCAGGGCGTGCAGACGGTGAGTCAGATCTTCCAGATGGTCTGCAATGACATGGACGACGATTCCTTCCCGTTGCAGCTTGCCGGTCACCCGGATCAGTCGCGCGCCCATGACTACCTGGCGATATCTCTCGAACGTCTTCGGCCAGACGACAATGTTGGCGACGGCCGTTTCGTCCTCCAGCGTGATGAAGATGACGCCGCTGGCGGTGCCCGGGCGTTGCCTGACCAGCGCGATTCCGGCGACGGTGACACGCGTCCCGTCCGTGGTGTGCGCCAGCCGTTCGTTCTGTGCGACGCGGGCGGCAGTCAGTTCCTCGCGCAGCAGTGCTAGCGGGTGGGTTTTCAACGACAGGCGTAGGTTTGCATAATCGTAGGTGACTTCTTCGCCGATTGCCATGGCAGGTAGTGAAACATTGGGGTCGTTGCGGTGTTCGCCATCTTCGAACAGGGGTAGCGGCGCAGGCGGCAGGGCACGTACCGCCCAGAGCGCATCCCGTCGTCCCAGTCTCATCGAGCCATACGCATCCGCCTTGGCCAGCCGTTCCAGTGCCGCATCGGAAAGCCGGGCCCGTTTCTGGATATCCGCAGGATCGCGATAGGGCCGGTCCCGCGCGTCGGTCAGCGCGATGGCATCGTTTTCGGGAAAGCCCTTTATCTGACGGAAACCCAGCCGCAGGGAGCGGTATCCGTCGCCGTCTGCTTCCAGCGTGTTGTCCCAGTCGCTGAAATTGACGTCGGCGGGGCGGATTTCGACGCCGTGCTCACGGGCATCGCGTACCAGTTGCGCCGGCGCATAAAACCCCATTGGCTGACTGTTGAGGATCGCTGCCGCGAACACGTCCGGATAATGTTTCTTCAGCCAGGAAGAGACGTAGACAAGTAGTGCGAAACTGGCGGCATGGCTTTCGGGGAAACCGTAATCGCCGAAGCCCCTTATCTGGTTGAAACAGCGCTCGGCGAAATCCGCCTCGTACCCGTTAGCGACCATGCCATTGATCAGTTTTTCCTTGAAAGTATGGATCGTTCCTGTATGGCGGAAAGTGGCCATGGCGCGGCGTAGTTGATCCGCTTCGGAGGGGGTGAAGCCACCGGCGATGATGGCGATCTTCATCGCCTGTTCCTGGAATAGTGGGATGCCATAAGTCTTTCCCAGGACGTTGCGTAGTTCCTCGGACGGGAAATCGACTTCTTCCTCGCCGTTCCGGCGACGGAGATAGGGATGCACCATGTCGCCTTGGATCGGACCGGGGCGGACGATCGCCACCTCGATCACGAGATCGTAAAAATTGCGCGGTTTCAGGCGCGGTAGCATGGTCATCTGCGCCCGGCTCTCAACTTGAAAGACGCCAACCGAATCCGCCTGGCACAGCATGTCGTACACGGTGGGATCTTCCGCCGGTACGGTGGCGAGGTCGATTTTTCTGCCGTAATGCCGTTCCAGCAGGTCAAAGCCCTTGCGGATACAGCTCAGCATGCCGAGGCCGAGCACGTCGATCTTCAGAATGCCCAGCGTGTCGAGGTCGTCCTTGTCCCATTCGATTGTGGTCCGGTCTTCCATAGCGGCATTGGCGATGGGCACCAGGTCCGACAATGGTCCGCGTGTGATGACAAAACCGCCGACATGCTGTGACAGGTGCCGGGGAAAGCCCGTGAGTTCGCGAGCGAGACGGATAGCCAGCGACAGCCGCTTGTCGTCGGGGTCTAGCCCGGCTTCGCGGATATGCTTGCTTTTGACGCCTTCGGTACGCCAGCCCCAGACGGTAGCGACAAGCGTGGCGATGGTGTCCTCGGAGAGCCCCATGACTTTGCCGACCTCGCGCACGGCCATCCGGGTGCGGTAGTGAATGACTGTTGCCGCCAGTCCAGCGCGTTCGCGGCCGTATTTTTCGTATATGTACTGGATGACCTCTTCGCGTCGTTCATGTTCGAAATCGACATCGATATCTGGCGGCTCGTTCCGTTCGGCGGATACGAAGCGCTCGAACAGAAGATCAATCCGGGCAGGATCGATGGCAGTGATGCCCAGGCAGTAACAGACGGCGGAATTAGCCGCCGAGCCACGGCCCTGGCAGAGAATGCCCTGCGATCGGGCATAACGGACGATATCGTGAACGGTCAGAAAGTAGGGGGCATAGTTTAGCTCACCGATCAGCTTCAGCTCATAGATGATCTGTTTGCGCACCTTTTCCGGCAGGCCGTCTGGATAGCGGCCTTCGGCACCTTCCCATGTCAGCCGTGTCAGTTCCTCCTGCGAGGTCGTGCCCGGCGGAGCTTCGTCATCAGGGTATTCGTACCGCAGATCGTCGAGCGAAAACCGGCAGCGGTCGGCGATTTCCATGGTCCGCATGACTGCTTCCGGGTGGCGACGGAACAGACGGGCGATCTCTTCGGGAGGTTTGACGTGCCGTTCGGCATTGGCGGCAAGCCGGAAGCCCGCCTGATCGATCGTGCAGTGTTCGCGGATGCAGGTAATCGCATCCATCAAGGGTTTGCGGTCCGGAACATGCATGCGTACGTCGTTGGTGGCGACCATCGGCACATTGGTCTTTACCGATAACTGCGCCAGCTCCCATAGCCGGGCGGCATCGTCGCCGTTATATCGGCAGCGTGCGGCAAGCCAGATATCGCGACCAAACATTTCCCGTAGGCGGTGCAGATGTGCCGCGTAATCTTCGCTGGCAGCGTCGGGCGGCAGGGAGATGAAAAGCTGACCGCCCGAATGGGCGAAAACGTCTTCCAAGTATATTTCGCATTCGCCCTTGGGTGCGCGCCGTCGCCCGAGTGTGATAAGTTGCGACAACCGGGCATATGCGTCGCGGTCGGTGGGGAAGGAAAGTAACGACGGAGCGTCCTGCAGGTCCAGTCGTGCTCCAACGACAAGCTTTATACCAGCTTCCTTGGCGGCACGATGGGCACGTACGATACCGGCAAGTGTGTTGCGGTCCGTAACGGCGATTGCGGAAAGATTGAGTGCTGCGGCCGTCTTCGCGATCTCTTCCGCATGCGAGGCGCTGTGCAGGAAGGAAAAATTTGTGGTGACTTCTAGTTCGGTGTAATGGGGCATGACGGGATTGCCGGTCTCTCAGGCGGAGAACGCGTGGACAACATTATCAAGACCGGCATCGCGTGTAGCGTCGCAGAACCGGATATCCGCCGTAATGAAGACGATATCGTCGAGATTGCGGACGGTAATGGTTCCCATATCGGTTCTCCCTTTGATATGGGCGGCTGCGTATCATGTTGAATGCAGCCGCCTGATATTATCCAAACACGCCGTGGACGTACCAATTTGGTTGGGTGCCGGGGCTGTAGATACCGTCCCGATAGACCCAGAAACGGCGGCCCTGGCAGTCCTCAACGCGGTAGTAATCGCGAATATTATCCTGTACGGCCCCGCCGGATGCGGCGTTAGTTTCTTCCTTTTCCGGTTCCGTTTCCAAAAGACCGAGTCCGTCGTTCCACCATTCGGAGGCGATCCGTTCGGGGCCGTCGGCATGTTCGATACGAAACACCTGCTTGCGCCAGCGGAACATGACGGGAGGGTCGTCCGGCACCGGCGCCACGGCCTCCACCTCTTCCGGCCGGTGAAGGAGCCGAAGGGGACGGGGGCGGCGAAGCGGCTGGTTTTTAGGGAGGAAGCCGGATCGCCAAGGGGCGGTTGGTGCCGGACGGGGGCGCGCGGTGACGGGGGTTGCCGAAATCGCGCGTTCGGGAATGTGGCTTTCTTGCAGGGTCAGTTGCACGACGTTTTCGCTGCCAAGCCGGTTGCTCAGACGGTCGGCCAACTCGGCGACCCCGGTGTTATGATTTTCGTCGCGCCGGTCGAGAGCGGCCTGTGCCGGTGAGAGTTTCTCGTTTGTGGTGGCGGTCAGCGTGATGGCATCGATGCCGAATGCAGCAGTGATCCTGTCGAGTTTGGAGGTAAACAGCCGGGCAAGATGACCGGCGTTGCGGCTGGCCTGACTGGTGCCTGCCTCAAGCCGGTCGACCACGCCATCCGGGTGATAAAAGGTCAGCGTAAGCCGGCGGGCGCCGAGACCGTCGTTTTCGAGCATGGAGGCAAGATCGTGGGCAAGGTTGCGTACCGCGTCGGCAATGTCTTCCGATCTTCCGACCGGTTCCGCAAAACTGATGCGTGCATGCCAAGGGCTGGCTGGCGCAAGCGGAGATATCGGTTCGGGCCGATCGCCGAAAGCCTGATCCAGACGACCGGCGACGTCGCTGCCAAAACGATCTGCAAGGGCAGCACGCGGGATCGGCATAAGGTCGCCGATCCGGCGCAGGCCGACAGTCTGAAGACCGGAGATGGTATCGTGCTCCAGCCGAAGTCCGGCGACAGGAAACATTGCAAGAACGTCCTGTGCCTGTCCTTTGCGAACGGAGGTCCAACGGCGGCGCTTATAGCGGGTGTGACGGGCGGCTGCCCAGGCTGCCCCCGGGGTGTCGGCAATGGCGGCATAAGCAGTGAATCCGAGGCCGTCGAGGCGGCCGATGATATCGCGCATCAGGGCTTCTTCGCCGCCGAACAGGTGGGCGCAACCGGTAACGTCTAACCAGATCGATCCGCCGCCGGCAAAAGCGGCACCGGATCCTTCTTCGTCCGGCGCCGTCCAGGGCGTGTAGCGGCCGCACCAGTCGGCAAGACGGGATAGAGATTTCGTCTCCGCCGGTATGTCGGCTTCGCTGGTCTTCAGGTCGGGCAGGATCGCAAAGGCATCGGCAAGCGTCATACCGGCACGAATACCGGCCTGTTCGGCGGTGTGATTGACGGCATGCAGAAGCAGCTGTCCACCGGTTTCGTGAATCATCCCGAGCGGGCTATCCAGCCAATCTTGCCGCAACCTGCACAGGCGGTCGGTTGCGAATTTCGGCAGCCACAGAGAGATCACCCGTTTCATCATTCCACTCCATCATCCAGTTGGCGGACGTGCCGCCCCGGCAGCGGAACAATTCCGCCTGCCATCGTGCAGCGCCTAGCCCCGGCAGGGCTGGGGGCGTGTTAAGAAAATCATTATTGTGGTTGGCCCGGGGCTGGTCTTTTTCGCGTGTGACAGCATCCAGTCGCCAGCGGGTTGCAGCGGCGCTGGGCGGTGGTTTGTCGACTTTCGAACGCAGCGACAGGGCGGTGACGCCGGTTTCTTCCGCGGCGAGTTGCAGCCGTCGGCTGGCGGTGAGCGATATGTCGTCCAGTTCGCCAACCACGGCGGCAACCTGGCCACAGCGCAGACCTTCTTCCATTGCCCACAGGGCGTCGTTATCACGCCGGACACGTACCAGGATCAGCCGTGCCGGGTCGATACCGAACTGCAGCAGCGCCGGGCCGTAGAGGGCGCCGGCGTCCAGCGTCCACGGACGTTCGCACCACAGGACCGAAGCGTTCTCCGCATCTTTTGCCAACCGTCCTGCCAGCAGTGCGCAAAAAGCGGTTGCGATACCGGAATCGGCAGCGAAAACTTCATGCAGAGCGCCCCGTGCCAAACCGCCACCGGGCAGGCGATCGTCAATTTCGTCTATACCGAACGGCAACACTTGGCGATTTGCTTCCGCCAGGGTGCCGTCAAACCCTTCAAGCCGTTGAATATGTGCCTTTAGCCGTTTTAGGTTTGCTGGAGTCCGCCTGTTTCCCCGTTTCTGAGGGGGAAGGGAGCGGTTCCTGGCACTTCCGGAAGGCCTCGGCATAGTCTGTTCCATTGTTGGTATGAGAACAAATGTTCTTATTTTGTTCTAAATAGGAATGGGAACATGGTCAAGTACGATTTTGACCCTTGCCGGATAGGCTTATACTTCCGATATCGATTGTCATCCCACACATGTTTCCGATAAATAACGCCTCTACTCAGGGAGAATTCTTGTGACGTCGACCGGTTCCGCCACATCGCCAACAATTCGACAACGTGTCCGCAGACTAGTCGATCATTCGATTTCCCAAAAAGTGGTGATGACCCTCATCGTGATCAACGCGATCACGCTGGGCTTTGAAACGTCGGTGACCATCATGGGGCATATTGGCCCGGTGCTGCTGATGTTCGATAAAGTCGTCATAGCGATTTTCTGCGTTGAGATCATTCTGCGCATTTATGCTCACGGCCCAGCGTTTTTCCGCGACCCTTGGGGAGTCTTCGACTTCATCGTCGTTGCGATTACCCTGACGCCATCCAATGATTCGCTTTCGGTTTTGCGGTCTTTGCGCGTGCTGCGGGTATTGAGGCTGGTCTCCGCAGTACCGCGCTTGCGGCGGATCGTTGCGGCCCTGCTGCATGCGGTGCCTGGCGTCGCCGCCATCGGTGCGTTGCTGATGCTGGTGTTCTATGTGTTCGCGGTCATCACCACCAAGCTGTTCGGATCGGCATTCTCGGATTGGTTCGGCACGATCGGCGAATCCATGTTTACGCTGTTCCAGATCATGACGCTGGAAAGCTGGTCGATGGGAATCGTGCGCCCTGTGATGGAAGCTTATTCGTGGGCCTGGATAGTTTTCGTGGCTTTTATCGTGCTGTCCAGCTTTACGGTTCTCAACCTATTCATCGCCATTATCATCGACTCCATGCAGTCGCTTCACGATTCAGAAAAGGAAGAAACCGTTACTGAGATGAGCGATGTCGTGCACAGTGAACATCTTGACCGCGCCGCGGAGTTTCAGGAACTGAAACGCGAAATGCAGGAGATTAAGGATCTGCTCCGGGAAAAGGGAAGCTGATCGTCGCTAGTCGAAGAACGACTTAAGGCCTTCGTAAAGCAAACGGGCGCCGAGGACGAACAGGATCGTGTAGCTGGCGCGCATGAACCATTTCTGTGGGATCAGGTGGTTGAACTTAATTCCGATGAACATGCCGATCGGCGCCAAGGGAAGCAGGATAAGAGAGATTGACAGGTTCGGAATTGTGAAAAGTCCCAGCCACCAATAGGGTAGGATTTTCGCATAATTTACCATGAAGAACAAAACGACGATCGTTCCGACATGGACCCGCTTGTCGAGCTTCTGGGGCAGCAGGTACATCGCGACCGGCGGCAGCCCAGCATGAATTACAAAGCTCGTAAAACCGGAAATCGTACCCAGCACGTATCCGACCGGATCCGAAAATGTTCGCGCAGCCGCTTTTTCTCCGCCGGCCCGAAAGAAATCGATGAAAAAGGCGACGGCGATAACGCCTACCATCAGTCGAATGAGTTGATCGTCCATCCATTTGAACGTCAGCATGCCGATAACGGTGCCGATCAGGCACCCGATTCCCAGAACCTTCATGCTCGAACGGTGCCAGTCCTTGCGATATGCCCAGAAACCCATCAGGTCCATCACGCACAGGATCGGCAACATTACGGCAACCGCCTGGATCGGCGACGACACCTGCGCGAGCGCCAGAACGCCGACGAATCCGACGCCGCCCCCGAACCCGCCTTTCGACAGGCCGGCAAGCAATACGGCGCCGATGGCGAACGATGCGAATAATGGATCTGCCAGCAATTGATTCATGCGGCAATCATCCGGACGAGCGTTTCAGGTAGAGCGAAGTCGAGATCGAAAACGGGGCGATGTCCGGTCTCAGGGGGAGTCGATGGAAAATCTGCTGCCGACATCGATGCCGAGGGCTGTTTTCGCGTCGCCCTGATTGACGGCAAATTCAACAAGACCTGATGAATTTTCGTACCAGAACGCGACACCTTCAGGCAGGTCTGAAAACGTTCGTGCTCGCTCTAGTCTCTTGTCGTTCACAACCATCTCTGCGTCAATTGGTATGTTTTTGGCTCGAACGCCTGTCATCGCGTTACCGAAATTGTCCAGATAGATGATTTCTTCCAGCTCGTCGGGCCAGTGGGGACGTCGCGCTTCGTCGACGGGACGAGATTCTGACTGTACTTCTTTGCCTTTTGCCAGGTGGGCGGCGACCGGGGCAAACAGGTCGCGCCCATGAAAACTCGCCGACAGGTTTTCCGGTTCCCAGATTATTCTACGAAACGACGTGTTGTTAGCGCGACGCAATAGGATTTCAAACAATCCGTTGTCCGGTCCCACGAATCGGCGACCATCTGCTTCGACCACGGCGGGCGCCCTGCTGCCGCCGACACCTGGATCGACGACGCAAAGAAAAACCACATCGGTCGGAAAAACGTCAATCAGCGAGGCTAGCAGGTAAGAGGAGGCTCGCGCTTGGAACATTGGCGCGTCGTGGAGCAAATCGATGACAGGAACTTCCGGCGCTTCCCGCATCAAGACGGCTTTCACTTGGCCAACATAAGGCCCGACTTCGCCGAAATCTGTGAACAGAGCTATCATAATAAAGAGTATGCCGCGCCCGGATACTGCACGGCAAGGGATGTGACGGTTACCCACTTACGACAGCAATATCCGGCTTTTTGCCTTTGCAGATGACGCGATTGCGTCATAGTTTCTTTGCAAGATAAAGCGCGTAGTCCGCGCGGTCGTATTGACAAGAACATAGCCGCTCATAATTGTCCCATCGGACGGCTTAAGTCCGGCATATTCCCTTACTTTGGAAACCTTACACAGCATGTTTAACGCGGCTCGCATGGGGCGAATTTTAAATTCCGGCGGTTAACAAGCCCTAAAGAGTCGATTACATGCCTGTTAATTTGATCTGAGGGATTCGCTTGCTGTTAACGAGCCCGGGCTATATCGTGCACTGCACCATCAATTGCTGCGGCGCAACAGCACCGGGCACAGAGATGCATAGGAGTTTGCAAGCATTATGGATCAACAAATAACGCCCGCCGCAGTTGTGGCCACGATGGATGAACTGCACGGTTATTATATCGATGATCTCGAAGTCGGCATGACCGACGTATATGTCCGAACCGTCACTGAAACCGATATCGTTCAGTATTCCCAGATTTCCGGGGACGACAATCCGCTGCACGTAAACGAAGAATTTGCGAAGCAGACGGTCTTCAAAGGCCGTATTGCGCACGGCATGCTGACCTGCGGGTACATTTCATCCGTCCTTGGCACAAAACTGCCTGGCCCGGGTTGCGCGTATCTCAATCAGAACCTTAACTTCCGAGCCCCGGTGCGCATCGGCGACACGGTTCAGACCCGTGTTACGATGAAGGCTATCGATCCCGAGACGAACAATGTGACCTGCGAGGCGGTCTGTTCGATCGGCGAAAAGGTTGTGATTGACGGTACTGCAACGCTCTGGGTACCAAACAAGCGCAAGAAAACCTGATTTTCCCGTTACTGTGGGGTAGGGAATGGTTTGACTTGCCCTGCAGCGGTAGTTACGAAGACCGCCGCTATGCGCATATTCAGACATGTTGCCGGGCTTCCAGAGTTCGTGAGGGGTTC
>DKQG01000030.1 GCA_002471575.1 Alphaproteobacteria bacterium UBA7314
GGGAAAAAAGAATTCACCCGGTTCGAAATATTGGGTGAGTTCAATCTTGCGGGATTCACGGGGCTTGATTTCAAAGTTGCCAATCAACTCGGTGTTGCCGTGCTTGTCACTGGCCTTGTATAAGCCGAAGCCGATGTGGGTCTTGGCTTGATAGCCGGCGCCTTCGGCAGTGATTCGGTAGAGCCCGGGGTAAGGGAAGTGATACCCCATGTTGTTGGATTGGGCGACGTGCGGTTCACTGCGGTAGCTGAACATAACGTAGGCGTCATCGGTTCGCATCACGGTCTGTCCACCGTTGCGCATCGGGCGGTCGAACCACATGCTACTGTACCTGTTGTTGCGGTAATCCATCACTCGCGCTGCCTCTCGAGGCTTTGGGCCGAGCATGATGGTCTCATCGAGCGCGGCGTCCACGGCCTTCAGGTAGCTGCGAATATGTACAGGCGAGATTCCCTGTTTCTCAGCGACGTTGGCAAACTTGGCCGAGGCGTTCTCAGGTGGTAAATGCCTTTTTAGGTTTCCACCTATGCCAAGTATATCCTGCAGGGTGTATTCAAACTCCAGTCGGGTCAGCCGACGTGCAGCTACACGGCCCTCGGTAGCTTGTTTTTTCCGATTGGCCGCGATTAGGTCTACTTCCAGTGCACCTAATGCTTTCGCTTGAAGCGCGGCCTCCGGACGTGGCTTGTTCTTGGGGGGCATTTCGCCGCGCTGCACGCGATCGAACACCTTGACCCATTTTTGGAAGGTCGCCGCATCGGTGAGGTCGTGCCCGAGTTTTTCGAAATTTAACTGCGTATCGGTATTCGCATCATGGCAATCAATGCACGAGGCCTCCACCAACGGTGCAACAGTCGCCTTAAAAGTCTGTCCATGGGCAGGCAGACCTATAACAAGCAGCATAATGACAATGGATCTATTCATTTCGCCACGTTGGGTTTATTCGCGCCGGCGGCAACGTGGGTGAGAATTCTGACGAAAGAGGCTCCCGGATTGGGCATGTCCGGATCGAGGCGGCGCTTTTCTTTCCAGAGTCGGCCGACCCGCTGTCGCTGTTCGGGTTTGAGACTGGCCATGACCTTGTCCACGTAAGCCTGATGGCGGCTTCCGTGATAACCCTTGGGGACGGGGTTCTTATCGATACGGGTAAGGAGCTTCGCGATATCGTTGTCGGGTACTCCGGTGGCAGGCCGTTGCGGTTTGTCTGCTTGGGGCTTCTTCGCTGCGGCCAATTCTTCAGAGGTGAGCCATTCCGGAGCATCGGCCATGACGCTCGCATAGATGGCCTCCGCTTTCTTTTTCATTCGGGCAACGAGTTCGGGGTGGTTTTTTACGATGTTGCTCTGCTGACCGAGATCCTTCGATAGGTCATAGAGTTGTTGGACACGGCCGAGCTCGCTCTTCTTGAGTTCAGGGATCCACGCTTCATTGAAGTAGAACAAGTCCCGAAGTTGTCTCTTCAGGCGATCGGCCTCGGGATTGGCTAATCTCTCGATATTAAACAGCCGGTTACGAAGATCCTTAACATCCCTTCCGTCCAACACTTTCTCGAGATCATCGCCGAGGACTTGCTTGATTTGCTCGGTGAGTCGATTGGCGGCTTTGAAGTCGATCGGTGATTTCGCAGTGCCGGAAGCAAAAAGAGTGTGGTCACCCATTCGAAGGACCATGTTCGCGCCAGTCATCCAAAAGAGCGGCTGATGCCTCTTGAACTTCCCAGACCCTGCGAGTATTGGCGTGAGGTCGGAGCCGTCAAGATGGACCTTCGCGGGTTTCTTGATGCCGATCAATCCACAAAGCGTGGGAAGAAGGTCGACGACACCGGCGGGCTCGTGCTCGACACGTCCGCCAGGGATCCCGCCCTTCCAGTAAAAGATGCCGGGGACGCGGTGCCCGCCTTCGAATTGAGATCCTTTCTGGCCGCGAAGTTCTCCGTTGCGTTCCGGTCGGTAGCTGCCGTTGTCGGAGGCGTAGACGATGATGGTGTTCTCTAGCTCCCCAAGTTTTTCCAGTCTTGCGATGAGTCGTCCAATCGCCCGGTCGGTGTTGTCGATGGTGCCGCTGTAGATGGCGGCTTGATCGTTGAGCACGCCATACTGGGAAACGATCTCGTCGGGCGCCGCGATCGGAGCGTGGGGTTCGTTGAACCAAAGATTGAGAAAGAAGGGCTCGTCGGCGTCGCGCTTTTCATTAAGCCAAGTAAGGGCCTCATCGACGACGATTTGGCAGGAGTAGCCTTTTATCTGTCCCACGCGTTTACCATTGCGCAGAAACTGGGTTGGATTCTTGTGGCTGGGGCCCGGGCCGTTGACGAGGCCGAACCAATAGTCGAAGCCATGATCGGCCGGGGTGGGGTTATCGCGATTTTTTACCGGCATACCTAGATGCCACTTGCCGAAGTGGGCGGTGGCGTAGCCGTTTCCCTTAAGCATTTCGGCGATGGTCGTTTCGCTCTTCAGAAGATGCATCTTGTGAAGCCGTTCGGTGATGACGGAATAAACTCCGGCGCGATAGTGATGGCGGCCGGTAAGGAAGGTGGCGCGCGAAGGGGAACAAGTAGGCGCTCC
>DKQG01000039.1 GCA_002471575.1 Alphaproteobacteria bacterium UBA7314
TTTTCAGAAACATGGCGAACCTCCCGTATGCAGGTGATCTGTGGGTATCAGGATAGGAATTATCCCCGTTCGCTGCAAACGTAGCTTAACTCGCACCAAGCGCGACCCGACATTTCCGGGATATCGATATCTTTATTTCGACCCGCTTTGCTGTCTGGCCGAGAAACCAAAGATTCGGGTAATCGACTAACGACAGGGAAACCAATAAGGGGAAATTGATATGCAACGGGAAATCAGACTGACGCTGGTAGGCGTCGCGTTGACTGCGTTGACTTCAGTTCAGGCGACTGCCCAGAAGACCATCGACGGCGTGAAGTATTTCGACCTGACCCATGTCATCCCGACGTTCGCTGCAACAGGGGGCGATATAACGAAACCGGACATGACCAGACACATGAAAAATTCAAAGGCCGTCGCCAGTTTCGAGTTTCAGGCGACCCGCAAACTCAAAGACCCTCTCAAAACCCGGAAGAGGTTCTTTCGGTGGGCGTGGTTTCATTTCGACGAGCATTACACTGCGCATCTTGATTCGATAGACCACTACTTGAACAACGATGAAGCGGAAAATGCGGACAAGCGGTCGGTGGAGGAGTAAACGCTGGGCGATATTATCAGGCCGGTCGTGTATATCGATATTTCCGATCGGGTGACGAAGGAACTCGCCAAGAACGGTGGCAAACCGTCGCCGAATCCAGACGTAACCAATTTCGGCGAACCCACGGGTACAACCGTCCTTGCCTCCGATATCGAACAGGTCGCCGACAAGATCATCGACCGGGCCTAGATCGTCGTTCACTCGGGCTGAGACAAGATTTATGTGGGTGATCCGCCCAGGGATCCGTTCCTACATCCCTATATCAACGGGCTGAACTATCCGGGTTTCGGCAAAGCCGCCGTCGAAAAACTGATCGAAATCGAAAACCGCAAGGGCATACGCATTAACGGCATCGCGATGGATAATCTGTCGATTGATTCTGGAGAGTCCGGCCGCGGTTTGGACGGCAAAAATCCGTGTGGCGAAGGCTGGTACGCCCACCAATTCGGACTTACGCGGGGCTGGAAGCTGCTTGAAAACGCCTCCGTAACCGGCCAGCTTGCCAGCGATACTGGCCGGTGTTCCCTAATTGCCGGCGCTATCCGTCTGACATCAGCGACGAAAGCCCCGGCACGTGTCTTGGTTTCCTGCCGATAGCAGCTTAATGCGGTCGGGCTAGTCAAATATTATAGATATCGACCGGTCCGACGATCCGGTCGTCGTGGATGTAAATTTTCTTTCGGACAATTTTCAGTCCGTCAGGAGTATCCCGTAGCAGGTAATCGTATAATCCTCCACGCACCGTAGCGCTTCGAACACGTGTATAGCTGTGCACCATCCACGTCGCGGACACTTCGGTCAGATCGTCTGTTTGATCATGTATCAAAACGTTGGTTACGAGATGGGCAGTATGCGGTAACGGATCAGTGGCATACGAATCTCCGCCCTCTATTCGGAATATACGCGCTTCCAGTCCTGCGCGATCCATGTACATCAGGCTAACATCATTATCGGGATCGTCCGTCCAACCCTCATCGCCCACCAACGCAGGCGCCCAATAAACCGCATCCTTATCGTAGAGTGCCAACCAGTTGCCCCAGCGTTTGTGATCCAAAAACCAGGCTTCCTGGTGCAGAAGCGCGGTGACCTGTTCGACGGATATCGTCACGAGGATAGCCGCGTCGCCCATTCTCGCCAGAAGGCGAAAAACGGCGTTTCCACCTCACGGCCCGGATTACTGTTAAGCGGCACGACACCCAGTTCCTGCGCGGCCGCATCCGCGCCGTCCACCAGCGTCTTGTATCCAAGAGCAAGATCGTTCCATCCGTTATTCAGCGCTTCCGATCCGGTATGCGCCCCTTCCATGGCCCGTACGTCGTCCGGCACGGCCAGGCTAGCGGGAAAGAAGAAATCCTCGTATTTGCGGATTCGGGCGCGCCGTGATTCTGGTGCTTCGCCCTTGGGCGCGATACACCAAGTCTCAATTTCGGTCAAACCGACCCCGAGCGGCCGCCAGACGCGGATACAGGTGGACGCCACGTCGTTCAGCAGTAGATTGGGAAACACTGTGACCGTGCGGCCGCGCTCCAGCATCCATCTCACTTTTCCTTCCGGATATTTCTGCAAAAGCCTACCGCGCTGTGCCCATGACGGGCCTGCTTCCGGGTTTCCACGATCCGCCCAGTTGATCATATGACCATTGCCGACATCGTAGCCGCCGGACCCAATCTTATCGAGACTGAGGATCCGACTTGCCTCCGTTTTCGCCATCTCGCCGCCGCCATCCGTCGCTAGGGTCTCGCGGTATCCGACAGTGGTGGCGAAGTTCCGATGCACCGTTGCAACGTGATAGCCATCGGTGGAATTTTCGGTCTGAAGTTTCCAGTTCGCTTCCATGATGTAACGGCTCTCACCGCGCAGGACCTCCATTTCGTCCGGGGCCTGATCGGCCATCAGGTCGATAAACGGAAGCGCGCCGCCCAGGAAATCCTCCAGCGACGGAGCATCCGCATCAAGACACCCGAACAGAAACCCCTTGTACTCCCCGAACTGTTCGATCGGCCGCAGATTAGTGCCCATTCTTTCCAGATCTTCGGACCGGTAGGCCTCATCTCCGCCGCGAACCAGGGTGCAGTCCCCGTCCGCATTAAAGCACCAGCCGTGATACCGGCATGTCATTGTTCTAGCGTTACCGGACGTGCGCCTGGTCAGTTTCGATCCACGATGACTACATGCATCGTAAAAGCACTGCACCTCGCCATCGCTCCCGCGTATGACGAACACTGGGTGGAATCCCAACCGGGTCGCGATGTAGTCGCCGTGGTCCGGCACCTGGCTCGCGTGGCCGATATAAAGCCAGCAGCGATCAAAAATTTCCGAAATTTCGCGATCAAACGTAGCGGCGTCGGTAAAGGCAGCGCGATTTACGCGAAACACATTATCGTCCGGCCTGTCGTCGATCATTTCACGGGGCGACAGCATCTATATCCTCACAAAACAACCATCGGTCATCGTTTGCCGATGACCGGTGGCGTGTCAAGTGGGTCGGAGAGACTTCAGGTACAGCGCGGTGTGTCCCGCTTGTAAGCAAGATAGCGATCACCAAAGTTACACTCGCAATAGTGCTCTTTACCAAAAACAACACTGATATTGAGCAGAACGAAAAAGCACAGGCACCAAAGCGACGACAGTGGGCACATAGGCTATCACACCAACGCCAACGTAAATCAACATTATACGAACGCAGAGCTGATTTCGTGTGTTGCCATACAACCCATCCGCTACCACCGCCGATGAAGACAGCTAGGTTCCCAACGGTGTGCCCGCCTAACTGAATTTCTTTATCGTTGTCGCCATCAAGACTAGTACCGCAATCAGCAGGCCGGCAGCACTCAGATAATGAACTGGTCCGTTTTATTTTACCGCATATGCCCATGACCTAATTGCAAAGCCGGTCTACTGGCGTCAAACGAGGTTAGACGTTAAACCTGAATGATAACCAAAGAACGTGGGGAACCCTTCATGAGTAGTTTGGGAATTGATCGCGGGTCGGCGATCTTTGGAGACATCCGTGGCTGGATCGAAGCACTGCGTGATGCCGATGAACTGGAAGAGATCAAAGGCGAGGTCGACTGGAACGTCGAACTAGGAAACATTATCCGCATGATGCAAGGGAGCGGTGACGGGCCGGCCTTTCTTTTTTCAAACATCAAGGATTACAACGGACCGGAGGCACTGTGTTCGAGGATATTTACTGGCGGCCACGCGAGTTACTCGCGCATAGCCATGATGTTCGGCCTCCCCCAAGACACGCCGCCACGCGAACTAGTTCGCATTTGCCGGACGATATTCCAGGAACGCATCGAACCGCGAGTGGTCAAGGACGGCCCGGTAAAGGAAAACGTTCTCACCGGCGATGATATCGATCTTTTGAAATTTCCGGTTCCTAAGTGGAACCGGCTTGATGGCGGCCGCTACGTTCTGACCTATGCAGGATGCGTCACTAAAGACCCCGATACCGATGTTCACAATGTCGGCATCTATCGCGGGATGGTCGGCGGACCGGCGGAAATTCCGGTATTGCTGTGGCGTGCTCAGCACTGGGGCGGCCACTTCTCCAAACATCAGCAATCAGGCAGCGAAATGCCGGTTGCCTATGTCATCGGCTGGGAGCCATCGCTGGGCTTCACCGCCGGCGCACCTGTTCCGCGCAGTATTTCCGAATACGACGTGATGGGCGCGATCCGCGGCGAACCGGTCGATCTGGTAGATTGCGAAACGGTACCTCTTAAAGTTCCTGCAGCCGCGGAAATCGTCATCGAGGGCTGGATATCGACCGACCCATCCACCTTCACTGAGGAAGGACCCTATGCAGAATTCACCGGGTTTTACGCCCCGGAACGTTCGAAGAAGCATACAACCCGGGTGACAGCCATCACGCACCGGAATGACCCGATCTTCCGCGGCACCGTCGAGGGTGCCATCCCGGGGAGCATCGGCGAAAATCCGATCATGAGTTCGATACATCGGTCGGCTGTCGCCTGGAATGCGCTTGAAAATGCCGGTGTGCCGGGGGTTGTAGATGTGTTCGGTCATCCCATACAGGCAGCCGTTAATCTGAACGTGTCGATCAAACAGACCTATCGCGGTCAGGCCAAACAGGTAGCCGCCGCTTTGTGGGGGGATTCCTCTTCTCACGTCCGATACAAGCACGTCACCGTCGTCGACGACGATATCGACGTGCATGATTACGAGGCCGTCGACTGGGCACACGCGTGGCGCGTTCATGCAGGCGAAGGGGATATTGTCATTTACCCAGCCAACTGGGGCGCCGGGCTCGACCCCAGCGTTCGCCGGCGCGATGCCAACGTCCATCTGTTTGGAACAGGCAAGTGGTCCCGCGTCTTGACAGATGCCACCATCAACCTGGATTACGAACCGGAGCGAGACGGACGACGATATCCGCCTACGGTACGGCCATCGGATGAGGACATGACATCAATCGAAGATCGATGGGACTCGCTGCAGGTAAGTGGAAAGTGGAAAAAACACCTCTCCTCGGATCGTTAGGTATCTATGCAGTTCCTGCATGGAGACATGAAAGGCCGATGATTGACTCAGACCCCGGCTATAGCGAAAACCGGGAGGAAACGGGGATAAGGTTGGTTCCGGAACACATTGCCGGAAACACACTATGCAAAACTAACGGAGCGAGAAGATGTCCAATGAACTAGGCTCAATGCACAACAAGATTGTCCCAAGGCAGTTCGAAGATCTGCGGGGCTGGATCGATGCCCTTCGCGACGAAGGCGAGCTGCAGGAAATCGACGTGGAAGTCGATTGGGATTGCGAGCTTGGCACGGTCGCGCGGAAAACCTTCGGCCAAGGCAATGGTCCTGCTCTTCTATTCAACAACATCACAGGATACGGCGAAGGCGACGATGTATATTCGCGCCGCGTCTTCACCGGCGGGTTGTCGAACTACAAGCGCGTGGCAATGATGCTGGGCCTGCCCAAAGACGCGCCGGTGCGCGACCTGGTGCTCGCCACGCGGCATTTTCTGCAACAGCGGGTCGAACCGGTCGAGGTCAAAGAAGGCAAGGTTAAAGAAAACATCGTCACTGGAGACGATATCGACATCTACAAGGTTCCAGTACCGCGCTGGCACAGGGAAGACGGCGGCCGATACATCAACACCTATCAGGCCACCATCACCATGGACCCAGATACAGGACAGCACAATCTCGGTATTTATCGCGGCATGCTGGGCCAGAAAGACACACTGCCAGTTCTTTTATGGCGAGCCCAGAACTGGGGAGTGCATTTCCAGAAATGGGCTGATCGTGGCATGAAGATGCCGGTCGCACACGTATACGGCTGGGAGCCGTCCCTGCCCTATTGTGCATCGGCTCCGATTCCGACAGGGGTTTCGGAGTACGAGGTCATGGGCGCCATTCGCGGTGCGCCCGTGGAACTGATCAAGTGCGAAACCAGCGATTTGATGGTTCCCGCCAATTGCGAAATGGTCATCGAAGGCTTTATCGACTCAGATCCAGAGACATTCGAGATGGAAGGCCCATTCGGCGAATACACGGGCTATTTCGGTGGCGATCAGGGGCCGAAGCACGTCACCAAAGTCACCGCGGTAACATACCGGAACGATTCTATTCATCGCGGCACACTGGAAGGCACTCTACCGAAGATGCTGAACGAGAATTCGATCACCAGCTCCGTTCAGCGTGCAGGCGTGGCGTGGAATGTTCTCGAACGCGCAGGCGTGCCCGGCGTCACGGATGTCCACTGCCCGGCAGCCAATAACGGCACCACGCTGATGATCCAGCTGAATCAAACCTATCGTGGACAGGCCAAGCAGGCGGCCGCCGCAATCTGGGGCTCCAACGCGGCGCATCTTCGCTACAAGAACGTATGGGTCCTCGATGACGACATCGACATACACGATTACGCGTCAGTCGACTGGGCATTTGCCTATCGTGTGAACGCGGCGGAAGACGATATTGTTTTCTTCCCGGGCTCTTTCGGATCTTTGCTGGATCCATCAACGCGACTGCGTGATCGCGATCCGATGAAATTCGGAACAGGTAAATGGTGCCGCGTACTTATCGATGCAACCATCAATCTAGATTTCGACCTTGAAGAGCAGTACGAGGGCGAGCGCTACCCAAAGACGGTACACCCTCACAAAGAAGACATGGACAAGGTCAATTCGCGCTGGGAAGAATACGGATTCCCGAGCCAGACAAAATAAATGCAGGCGACAGTGCGGCTACCGTCGCGCGGCAAAGAAAGATTTTAACAAAGCGGCGGCGTCGGACTCCCCGATGCCGCCGTAAACGTCCGGTCGGTGATGACAAGTGGACTGGTCAAATATGCGGGGGCCATTTTCCACCCCACCGCCCTTTACATCGGCGGCACCAAAATAAAGCCGGCGGATGCGCGCGAACGAAATCGCCATCGCGCACATTGGGCAGGGTTCAAGGGTAACATACAGATCGCACCCCGGAAGGCGCGTCTCGCCGAATGCTTTAGTGGTCTCTCTCAGGGCGATCATTTCCGCATGAGCGGTAGGATCCCTGAGCTCCTCCACGCGGTTGCCGTTTCGGGCAACGATGTCTCCGGAAACACTGTCGACAATAACGCAACCCACGGGCACTTCTCCCCGCTCGGCAGCCAGCGCTGCTTCCCGGAGAGCCACCTCCATGAAATTGATATGCGTTGTGTCCGCTACCGTCATCATCCCCGCACCATCCGGGCCGTGCACATCGGCGTCAAGATAGAAATCGGCGTCCCGCTCTCGATCTAATGTACTATCAAATTTTTGTTAGTTTTCAGGCAGTTTCTGCGGGAATGGTACTGACCATACTCGATGTCCGCTTATAAAGCGGGTTTCAGATTCTTATCGCAGACAGGATTATCGACACTGGCCTGCCAGCGGCAGACGGCGAGTTCCCTTGCTTTACGCTTTCGAAATATGCCCCCGGTATCCTCGTCCAGCTAACACCTGCCTGTCTACGGAGTCGTCACTCGATGCTCAAGAGATCTTCCGTCCCGTTAAACATCATTGCTTTGGTGTAGGGAGAGTTAAGAGCGCACGATCTGTGATCTCGGGGAATGGACCCCCTTGGCATCGACAGATTTTGCCTACCAACGATTTTTCATGCCCTTTCTGGTGGAATAGGGGGGGGTGGGCTCTGTTTTGCGAGTGCGATTTCCTCTGGATGGAAGACATATCGAAGCTCATCGGAATTGTGGACGACCAATTTGCAGTCATGTGTGCACACCACGACCACCGGCCAATAGAGAAAAGTAAATTGAATGGGCAGGAACAGACGGTTTATCCACGTAAAACCGGTCTTCGCTGGTGATATTCATTTGCGTTCACGAAGCGAATGCCCATCTGACGCCGGCGTTGACGCGCAGGGAGGCCGGCAAGTACCTGCACCGCTTCGGATGGCTGGACGATTCCCTGATCGGTAAAATCCCTAAGCGATGAAACTGGCTGTAAGGTTGGTACGAAATGCCGGACAATGGCAAGCCTTCTGCAATACACTATACTCGCGCCGGGTCTTGGTTCGATAACTGGAAAGACGTGTATTATGCTGATCTATGGCTCAAAGAAGAGGCCGATTACAACGCCAGTTATCAGGAACCACCAATGAGCCATCCACCGATCGGAATAACGCTCGATTCGGAGGATCCAGGCAGCTATTCGAAGTTTCCCTGGTACGCCATTCGCGAAAATTACAGTTCCGCGGTGGCCTCGGGTGGCGGCCTGCCCATAATGCTTCCACATGAACTCGACCATGTGGATGAATATCTCGATCTGATATCCGGTCTCGTAGTGACCGGTGGCGCATTCGATGTAGATCCTGCTTTGTTCGGCGCTCAATCGAAACATCCGTCGGTTGTGGTAAAATCGCGTCGCACGGATTTCGAATGGGCGGTGACGGAAGGCGCGTTATCGCGCAACATGCCGGTACTGGGAATCTGCGGTGGTGAACAACTTCTCAATGTCGTGCTTGGCGGAACATTGATTCAGCACATCCCGGACGAGATCGAAAATGCCCTTGCCCACGAGCAACCCAACCCGAGGGACAAGGCTGGCCACGAAGCCAAGGTCATGAAGGACACATTGCTTTACAGCATTTCAAATAATACCAGTTTATCGATTAATTCTGCGCACCATCAGGCGGTGAAAGACGTGGGCCCAAACGTGAAGATAAATGCGGTGGCGCCCGACGGAGTGATAGAAGGCATCGAATCTTCCGAATACGCTTTTTGCCTGGGCGTTCAATGGCACCCGGAATTCTCGATAGACCCGACCGATACCGAAATCTTCAAGGCGTTCACCGAAGCTGCCGCCGATCACAAATGACAGACCCTTCATCCGAACGGATTGCTAAACGTCTCTCCCGCGCCGGCGTCTGCTCACGGCGGGAAGCGGAAAGATGGATCGCTGCTGGCCGTATCACCATTGACGGCGAGAAAATATCAGAAGCCGGAACCTTGGTGACAGCCGCATCGGACATTCGCGTCGACGGTAAGCCTGTCGCAGCACCCCAGGCGACCCGGCTGTGGCGGTACCACAAACCATCGGGGTTGTTGTGCACCAACCGAGATCCAGAAGGCCGGTACACAATCTTCGACCGCCTGCCGAAACACCTGCCCCGGGTCATGACGGTCGGGCGTCTCGATTTCGATTCCGAAGGGCTGCTTCTACTTACAAATGACGGCGGCCTGGCGCGACGCCTGGAACTGCCTCAGACTGGGTGGTTGCGGCGTTATCGGGTCCGCATGTTCGGCACGCCGGGCGAAAAGGAAATCGCTGCCCTCCAGAGAGGCATTGTGATCGACGGCATGAAATACGGCGCAATAGAGACCATCGTCGACAGTTCCAAGGGGTCGAATGCGTGGCTCACCGTCTCATTGAGGGAAGGCAAGAACCGGGAAATCCGCAAAGTATTCGAGCACCTTGGATATCCGGTCAGCCGTCTCATCAGGACGGCATACGGCCCGTTTCAGTTAGGAAAAATGGACCGTGGCAGTGTAGAAGAAGTGCCACGCCGGGTTCTCAAGGACCAGGTCGGCATAGAGATATCGGATGAGAATCGTCGCTGGCAGGCATAGAGGCCGCAAGATCATCGCCCCAGACGGGATGGATATACGGCCTACATCGGACCGCGTGCGGGAATCCCTGTTCAGTGTTCTGGAACATCGTGATTGGGGGAAAGGCGGTGTCTCCGTCCTCTCCGGCGCACGAGTTCTCGATGCATTCTGCGGCACCGGTGCCTATGGGCTGGAAGCACTTAGCCGGGGAGCCGGGCGGGCGACATTTATGGACAACAGCAATACGGCGATCGATCTTTGCCGCCGCAACATCGCAGCGCTTGAAGAACACGAAAGATCGAACGTTCTCAGAACCAACTGCCTCCAACCGGTTCGTTCACCACAGCCCCACGATCTCATATTTCTCGACCCACCCTACAAAGCAACCATTGCCGCCGCAGCCATGCAAAGCCTCTACGTCAACGGATGGATGGCAGAAGGCGCGATCTGTGTCGTGGAATCCAGCTCCGACGAACAAATCAATCCAGCGGCCGATATATCACTCTTGGAAGACCGCAAATACGGCACGACACGTGTCAGGATTTTTCGATACGCCGTAAGGAATGACCAAGCCTAAATTTCCTAAGCGGAGCATTTAAGACTTGGAGTCTCAGGCTGACCCTCCCGCATACAAACGCCAGCTTTTTATCTCAAACATCAGCCGCACCACGATTAAGAGCCTTTGCTAGTAATTCCGGCCATATCGCGCTGTGTGCCACCGATAGGTTTTATGCTGGACAGCGACGAGTATGGAAAAGCTGTTCAGCGGCGCCCGAATAGACGTTCTATATCAGCAAGATTGAGCTCTACATATGTCGGTCGGCCATGGTTGCACTGGCCAGAGTGGGGTGTGTTTTCCATTTCGCGCAAAAGGGCATTCATTTCGTCAGATGTCAGGCGTCTGCCGGCTCTGACACTGCCATGGCACGCCATGGTGGAGCAGATATCTTCAAGACGTTCCTTTAGCGCCAATCCGGCGCCGTATTCTTCCAAATCATCTGCGAGATCCTTCAGTAATCCGGCGACATCCGATTGGCCGAGCAACGCGGGCGCTTCGCGAACGACAATGGCGCCGGGTCCGAATTTCTCGATCGCCAATCCGAGTTCCGCAAATTCGTCGGCTTTTTCGCACAGCTTATCGACGGAGGTTTCCTCAAGTTCAACGACCTCGGGTATCAGCAACCCCTGTCGTTTTACGCCGCCATTGGCGAGCGCTTTTTTCATACGCTCATACACCAGCCGTTCATGTGCAGCATGCTGGTCGACGATCACGATGCCGGTGTCCGTCTGCGCAACGATATAGGTTTCGTGTACCTGTGCGCGCGCAGCACCGAGTGGATAAGATTTGTCGGCGATGTCCGGCCCACCGGATTCCTCCAGCACCGTGTCGCGCGCTGACGGGCGGTCGAAATCGTCGAAAACTTCGCTGGCGGGCGTTGCCTGATAGGGGCTGACGACCCTCGGAAGATCCCGGGTGAGCACCGGCTGCCGGAAATTGCCTCCCCCGCCTCCTGTGTGTCCAGGTTGAAAGGCGCCAAGCGCTGCCTCCGAGACAGTCGTCGATGCGCGATGACCGGCTGTTTCCAGCGCACGCCGCAAACCGCCGACGATCAGACCGCGGACCAAACCGGCATCCCGGAACCTGACTTCGGCTTTCGCAGGATGCACATTTACGTCGACAGCCGAGCTGGGCACCCTCAGAAATAGCGCCACCATCGGGTGTCTGTTCCGGGCCAGAAAGTCTTGATAGGCACCTCGTACAGCACCGATCAGCAATCTGTCCTGCACGGGCCGGCCATTTACGAACAAATACTGTGCCCGGGCATTACCGCGGCTCAGCGTCGGGATCCCTGCATAGCCGGTCAGAGTGAGATCATCCCGTTCGGAGGAGACCACAACTACGTTATCGGCGAATTCACGCCCCATAACCATGGCCAACCGATCCAACCGCGCGGTCACCATGTTTCCCTTTGCGGGTTCGAACCGAAAACGTGTCTTGTCTTCATCCGACAGTGAAAAGGCGACCTCCGGATGTGCCATCGCCAAACGCTTGATCACGTTGGCGGCATGATCGACTTCCGTGCGCGGGGTTTTCAGAAATTTGAGACGTGCCGGCGTCGCGTAGAACAAGTCCCTGATCTCGACACGGGTCCCCTTGCCAAGAGCGGCAGGGCGTACATCGCCTTTTCGCCCTCCATCGATATCGATACACGATGCCTCATTGGCATTTTCAGTCCGTGATGTGATCGTCAGACGGGCAACCGCGCCAATGGAGGGCAAGGCCTCCCCCCTGAAGCCCAGTGTCCTGATATCCACGAGATCGTCATCCGGCAGCTTAGACGTTGCGTGTCTCTCGACAGCAAGAAAAAGCTCATCCGGAGACATGCCACATCCGTCGTCTGAGACCGCGATTAATTGGCGGCCGCCATCTTCCAGGACAACATCTATGCGCCGCGCCCTGGCATCTATCGCGTTTTCCACTAGTTCCTTAACCGCGGCGGCAGGCCGTTCGATCACTTCGCCGGCTGCGATACGATTGACCAGGGTTTCCGGGAGGCGGCGAACGATCATATCAGCCACCTGTTTCCAAGTATATGCGCGCCAGGGTTTTTCCCTCTTCTACAGCCGGTTGGTCGTACGGATCTACCCCGATCAGATGGGCAGCGATCACCGTCTCCAGCATGAAATGCATCATCAAGGCTCCCATTGCCGCCTCGTCAACCGCTGGCACACGAAGAATCCGGGTCGGACGGCCGTTATTTGCCAGCGTCTCCGCCGTAGCTCGGCCCGCGACGGAGAGAAGATCGCCTATCGTCCGCCCCCTGAGATAGGCCAAGCCCTCAATATCGGCCATCGTGTCCGACAGGTTTGGTCCTCGTCCCGCAGTATCGGTCAGGATCAGGGTGTACATCTTATCGGCAGGTCCATCGAGATAAAGCTGTATCTGGCTGTGCTGATCGACGGTGCCGATGGCCCGGATTGGTGTCGTTCCCTCTCCCGATTTTCCGAGGCTTTCGGCCCACAACTGGCAGTACCACAGACCGAATTCCGCCAGCCGGTCGCAATACGGCATCAAAACCGTCGTCTTTACACCCTTCGTTCGTTCGAGCCCGACAGAAACCGCCGCCCCTAGGGCGGGGGTGAAGTCAGCCGTCGCCCCGTCCAGCACAGATTGGAAAACGCGGGCAGCCCCCGCCCTTATGGCAGTTATATCCAGTCCCGCGATCGCCGCAGGCAGTAATCCCGTCACCGACAACGCCGAATATCTACCGCCAACATGCGGATCGTGGTCCAAAACCCTGCAGCCGATGTTTTCCGCCATGGAGACGAGCGGGCTGGGCTTGGGCTCCGTGATCACTGCAACATGGTCAGAAACACGATCTTCCGTCACGTGTGTCCGGAGAGTGTTCGACAGCACAACGAACTGCGCCATCGTCTCGGCGGTCGATCCCGATTTCGAAATCGCGATAACCCCGGTCCGGGACCAATCAGTCGCCGCAATCAGAAGGTCGAAGCTGTGTGGATCGACATTGTCGACAAAACGGAGCCGTGGTCCGCCGCAGCTTTTCGGATATTCAAGCGGGGCAAGTGCGCTCAGGGTTCTCCCGCCGAGCGATGAACCGCCGGTTCCTAAAACGATCACATCATCGAAATTTTCCCGGAAATGCGCAGCCGTCTCGAAGATCTCGGGCAGATCATCCTGCTTTGCCGGCAACGACAAAAACGGCAGCTTCCCATCCCCCACTTGCGAAGGAAGAGTTTCCAAAAACTCGCCAGTTTTCTGCAGATATTGCTCGAAAGTGGCCTCTTCCAGACCACTATCCCCGATCTCCGACGCAAAACAATCCGTTATATCCAGTGCGAAAGACATTCAACCCCATACCAGCTAAGCAAGCACCATAGGTCATGGCGGCGAGTCGGGAAAAGACCGCGTAACTCCCCTATTTTGCGGCTGTGGATAAGTCCCTGCGACGCATATACCTGCAATACAGGGATCGGTTCATCGCGTCGATGAGATACCCTCCGGTTCACCAACAATGACAATGGTCAGTTTATCCGCATCATACAGCCGGCGGGCGACCCTGTTTGCATCGTCCAAAGTCACTGCATTTATGAGCGAGGGGCGCGTCTTGATGTAGTCGATGCCCAATTTCGATATTTGCATGCCGACCAGGAGCCTGGCGATACCGCGGCTGGAAGCAAGACGGAGAGGAAATGATCCGTTGGAATAGGTCTTCGCGTCCCTTAATTCGTCGTCTGTGATTCCCTCTTTGCCCAACCGGTCCCACTCGGCCTGGATGACATCGAGGGATTCCCCTACACGGCTGTTCTGGGTAGCGACCCCACCGACGATCAGCGCAGATTTCTCCATCGGGCTCAGATAGGCGTACACGGAATAGGCCAGACCGCGCTTCTCGCGGACTTCCTCATATAATCGCGAACTGAGACCGCCACCGCCAAATATCCGCGTGACCAGTAGCGCTGCGTACCAGTCGGGATCCTCACGTTTGATCCCCGCCTGCCCAACGATCAAAACACTTTGCGGGATCGGTTTTTGTATGACGACGGTCTTTCCGGCGCCGGAAGGTCTGACTTCGGGAATGTTGAATTTAGGACCGGTTTGCGGAAGATCGCCAAAAACCCGGTCCAGCCGCTGCTTGAGCTCAGCTTCGGAGATATCCCCAACTACGCCGATCACAAGGCGATGCCGCGTAAACCGCTTTTCGACGAAGGACTGCAGGTCCACCTTTGAAACCGCCGCAAGGGTTTGTTCCGTTCCGCTGGCTGGCCGGGAATACGGATGTCCAGAGAATACGGTTTCGGACCAGGTTTTACCGCTTATTCGCTGGGGGTTTTCGGCGTTTTGCCGCAGAGAAGCAATGAGCTGTCCGCGTATCCGCTCAACCGGTTTTTCGTCGAAACGCGGCTCGGTCAGCGCCAACCTCAGAAGGTCGAAGGCCTTATCTCTCTCGACTGAAAGTGTTCTCAGTCGCCCCGAATAATGATCACGACCGGCCGAGAATGACATTTGCGCCGCAATTTCTTCCAGCCGGCGCTGAAAGTCCACGGAATCGATATCGCCTGCGCCTTCATCCAGCAATGCTGAGCTCATTTCGGCCAGCCCTTCCTTGCCATCGGGATCGGTTGCCGAGCCCGCCCCCCTAAAGACGAAGTTTATGGTGATCAGTGGTACAGACTGGTCGGGCACAAACCAAGCAACAATACCTTTATCGGAAACGACTTTACGTATTTCGGTCGCATGGACGGTAGAAGTAAATGTGAGCACTGAAAGTAAGATGGCGATTCCCGCGCCGATACGCCCGATCATTTCCGAACCTCCGGCAACAATACGCTTGTCACGGAATTTTTATCATCAAAGACGGTCCAGGCAGCCTTCATTACCTGTTCCGGCGTCACCGCCGCTATGCGTTCCGGCCAAGCCTCCACATCCGCGATCGTCTGACCCTGCGTAAAGGCCTGACCGATGGCGTTCGGTCCCGCCCTTAATCCGTCGCGGACATATGTAGCCTGCGCGGTTATGAGTTTTTTTGCGCGTTTGATGTCCTCGGCTTTGAAACCCTCGACGATCGCCGCATCGAGTTCTTTGAAAAGTGCCTTTTCAAGGGCGGCGATATCACCACCGGCTTTTGGGCTGGCGTAAATTCCGAACTCCCCGTAATCCAAGCCGTCGCCGCGATACCAAGCCCCTGCTCCGGACGCAATGCCACGTTCCACTACGAGCTTGCGGTAAAGTCGGCTGGTGGTGCCACCGCCAAGGACCTGCGCCAGTACTTCCAGGGGATGGGCGTTTTGCTTTTCTCCGCTCGCATAACTTGGCGCTAGATAGGTTCTGGAAACCGCAGGGAGTCTGACGCGCGCATTCTTTAACACGACACGTCGAGCTGCGCGGTGGGGCGGCTCCTTGGGCCTTACCCGTTGAGGCACCGTCCGACCAGGAATAGGTCCGTAGTATTTTTCGGCCAGATCCTTTACCCGCTCCAGGGTGACGTCGCCGGCGATAATCAACATGGCGTTGCTCGGTGAATAGTGTTTCCGATAGAAGGCCAGCGCCTTCTCGGTCGTCAGTTTCCTGATTTCGCTCATCCATCCGATAACAGGCCGGCCGTACGGATGATTCAGATACAGTGCGCGGCGAACCTGTTCTCGAAGCTGAGCAGCGGGACTGTTATCCGTTCGCGAGCGGCGTTCTTCGAGAACTACATCTCGCTCAGGTAAAACAACCTCATCCGTCAAAACCAGATTATGCATACGGTCGGCTTCCAGCCGCATGATGGTTTCGAGTTCATGGGCGGCCACCCTTTGAAAATACGCGGTGAAATCGTAACTGGTAAAAGCGTTATCCCGACCGCCAATGCGCGAAACCGTCCGTGAGAATTCCCCCGGGGCCGTTGTCTTGGTGCCCTTGAAAAGAAGATGCTCCAGGAAATGAGCCAATCCGGACTCGCCCGGCTCTTCATCGGCCGCGCCGACACGATACCAGAGCATCTGCATAACGATCGGCGCCCGATCATTTTGGATCACAACAACCTGAAGTCCGTTATCAAGTTCAAACGATTTAGGGGAAAACACCACTGCATGGCTGTCGTTGGCAAAAAACGCCGATGCGGTAAGTAGCGAGAAGGCGTGTAACGCAATCGAACAAAATCTGGTTATCACTGACAATAAAAAACTCCGAACGTAACTCGTGCGTTGGCCTCACCAACTCGACGATGCGCTGTACATTGTTCGAACGGGAGGTTGTTTAGAGACCGGCCGTATTCACAATCCGGTCAGTTGAAGATGCCCTCTAACCACCCTTTAGGCTTGCGGACGATTTTCGGTGTGCGCCCTTTGGTCGGGGCATCCCCAATTGCCGCATTTTCACGCAGGCGTTTCGTTTCGGCTTTTGCGTCGACAATAGTGCCGGGTTCCGGTTGACCTTGCCAAAAAATCAGCCTGTCGGCGAAACTGTCATTCTCGGTGGCAAGAATAGAGGACTCCCGATTGATTTCCCGCCGGATATTTGGATCGGGGTTAGTAGCGCCAGCTTTAGACAATATGGCCGACTCGCCAAGGGACTCCGTCGAAACGCTGCGGTCCGACGCCTTCGGATCAGCAGTTTTAATGATAAGATCGCGGACGGAATCCGTCACCGTGGCTTCTTGCGGCCGATCGGCCCCAGGACGGGGTGGGCGCAGGCCAAAATCAGGCGGTATGCTCAGCGGTAAGCGCGTGACGACAGCAAATTCGTCGGGCGCCTGCTTACCGATGCCGATTGCTTCGCGAGCGCCGTCGCAAGCCCCAACCAGCAATGTGCCGATCATGAGGACAACGACAGAAAATCTATTTGAAACGGTCTGGACCATCGGAAGCCTGTTTTGCGAACGCCTAGACTGCCAATTTATTGTCGTCACGGCGCGTAATCAAGCCGTCAAGCAAGAGCAGGATCACACCGACCGTTATTGCGATATCCGCCACGTTGAAGGAAGGCCAGTGATAGCCTGCAGCGTGAAAATCCAGAAAATCCGCGACTGCGTGATAAATCGCGCGATCGATCGCGTTTCCCAATGCGCCGCCTATCACAAGGCCGAGAGCAACCTTCAGCCATTTATTTTGGGCTTTGGCCAGCCAGATCGCGAGAACAACCGAAATAGCGACGGCAAGCCCGCCGAGAACCGCCTGGGTCCAGATCGATTGGCTGCTGAACAACCCGAAACTCGCTCCTTTGTTCCAAACCATAACGACATTGAAAAACGGCGTGATTTCGATGATACGGGGTGGTGCCATGACATAGTGCACGATCCAGAATTTACTCGCCTGATCCAGAAGGATCACCAGCGCCGCGATCAGCAGCCCCAAGCGGATCAAGGTATAGGCCTCATTCCGCGACAGCGGTATGGTTGGAGACCGCTTCAGCACATCTGTTACAAATATCCGGATGATCGCTGTTGCGCCCGACTTCGGGCAGCACCTGCCAGCACCGTTCGCACTTCTCTCCCTCGGCATTACCGTGGACCACCGACACGCCGGGAACTTCATCCAGAGAGAAAGCTTCTCCAGTCGTATCACCGAGCGTCAATGTGGCACCCGAGGTAATGCAAATTTCCGCAAGATCGATTCCTTCGAGGCTGGCTGCATATTCCTCCGCGACGAAAACCACAGGTGCCGCCTGCAGGCTCGAACCGATCCGTTTCTCCGCACGTTCAATTTCCAGCGCGCCGGTGACGACGCGACGTACCTGCCGAATTTTATGCCACTTCACGGCGAGCGCATCATCCCGCCAGTCATCCGGCACTTCCGGGAAAACTCGAAGATGTACGCTTT
The DNA here is from genome assembly GCA_002471575.1 of Alphaproteobacteria bacterium UBA7314. Lineage (GTDB taxonomy): Bacteria > Pseudomonadota > Alphaproteobacteria > MPNO01 > UBA830 > UBA830. Next base: position 17,984 of record DKQG01000039.1, read on the forward strand.
CGTCGTCGCCGGGGTTCCGTATGCGCCAGGCTTCTTCGGCCGTAAAACAAACCACTGGCGCCAGCCACGCGGTCAGGCAAGAAAACAATTCGTCCAGAACTGTTCGCGCGGCCCGGCGACGCAGAGAGCCTGGCGCGTCGCAATAGAGGCTGTCTTTTCGAACGTCGAAATAGAATGACGATAGATCGACCGCGCAGAAATTGTGAAGTGCTGTGAACATCGAGTGGAAATCATAGGCATCGATGCAGTTACGGATGAGCGCATCCATCTCAGTCAGACGGTGCAATACCCAGCGCTCGAGTTCAGGCATGTCTTTAACGGCGATGCGTTCGGATTCCTCGTAGCCATTCAGGTTGCCTAATATGTAGCGCAGCGTATTCCTCAGACGCCGGTAAGCATCGGCCTGATACTTGATTATTTCGGGCCCAATTTTTAGATCTTCGGAATAATCGGACGCCACCACCCAGATGCGCAGAATATCAGCGCCATACTGCTTGATAATTTCCTGCGGCGCGACAATGTTGCCGGTCGATTTCGACATTTTTTGCTTGTCTTCTGCCAACACGAAACCGTGGGTAAGAACGGCATCGTAGGGAGCCCGCCCGCGTGTCCCACAGGACTCCAACAGACTTGAGTGGAACCAGCCGCGATGCTGATCCGACCCTTCGAGATAGAGCGATGCCGGCCACTGCAAGTCGTCCCGCTCTTCCAAGACAAAGCTGTGGGTGGACCCGGAGTCAAACCATACGTCCAGAATATCGAAAACCTGCTCGTAATCATCGGCATTGTAATCGTCTCCTAGGAAACGTGATGCATCCGATGCAAACCAGGCATCGGCCCCCTCTTCTGAAATGGCGGCGGCAATGCGATCCTGAACGCTTTTATCGGCAAGGATCTCCCCGGTCTTCTTCTCGACGAACACTGTGATCGGCACCCCCCAGGCGCGCTGACGCGACACCACCCAATCAGGGCGACCTTCAATCATAGCATCTAGGCGATTTTGACCGGACGCCGGATAAAATTGGGTATCGCCGATCGCCTTCAGCGCCAAATCGCGGACCGTTTTCTTGTCATCGCCGAATGGTTCGTCCATCGCAATGAACCACTGGGGCGTATTGCGGAAAATCAGTGGTTTTTTCGAGCGCCATGAATGCGGGTACTGATGTTTCAGCCGACCGCGCGCAATCAGCGCGTTCCCAGCAACAAGTGCATCAATAACCGTCTTGTTCGCATCGCCTTTCTTTCCTTTGTGCGTGATCACCTGGCGCTCAGAAAACCCGGGCGCTTCGTCGGTGAAATACCCATCGGCATCGACCGTATAGGGGATGCGTGTGTCAATCCCGCGTTGCTTCAACAACTGCGCGTTTGCAACCCAGATTTCATAGTCGTCACGGCCGTGCCCGGGGGCCGTGTGCACAAAGCCAGTACCAGCATCGTCAGTCACATGATCGCCATCCAGCAACGGCACAACAAACTCGTATCCCAAGCCCGCCAGAGGATGAGCACAGCTAGTTTCGGCGAGGCTTTTAGCGGAGACATCGCTGACACGAGTCCAGTCGTCGATCCGTGCGGACAATTTGACGTCATCAGCCAGCGAGTCCGCCAGAATCAGCCTGTCCCCAGCGGCCGCCCAGTTTTCGTCGGGTGCCGCGTTGACCTCGTACAGTCCGTAGGTAATCTTCGACGAGTAACAGATAGCCCTGTTGCCGGGAATGGTCCATGGCGTCGTTGTCCAGATAACTACCGAAGCGCCGGAAAGTTCCTCAGCGGCTTCACCGGCAACGCTGAACTTACACCAGATGGTGTCCGATTCATGATCGTGGTATTCGACTTCAGCCTCAGCCAGCGCCGTTTTTTCCACAACAGACCACATGACGGGCTTGGAGCCCTGATACAAAAGCCCGTTATCGACGAACTTCATCAGCTCGCGCGCGATTTGCGCCTCAGCGGCGAAATTCATCGTCGTGTATGGGTTTTCCCAATCTCCGATCACGCCGAGGCGTTCGAATTCCTCCCGCTGGACATTGATCCAGTGATCCGCAAATTCCCGGCATTCTTGGCGGAACTCGACGATCGGCACCTCGTCCTTGTCGCGTCCCTCCGATCTATACTTTTCCTCAATTTTCCATTCAATCGGCAAACCGTGACAATCCCAGCCAGGAACGTAATTTGCATCCTTGCCAATCATCTGCTGCGACCGGTTGATCACATCTTTCAGGATCTTGTTCAGGGCATGCCCTATATGCAAGTTGCCGTTTGCGTAGGGCGGACCGTCGTGAAGGATGAACTTCTCTCGGCCAGCTGAAATCTCTCGCTGACGCCGATACAGATCTATCTTCTCCCAATGGGCGAGGATATCCGGCTCGCGCTGGGGAAGTTTCCCGCGCATCTCGAATTCTGTCTTCGGCAGAAAGACGGTCGATTTGTAGTCGGTAGTCATCTTTCGGTCTTTTCCTCAACCTCGCTTAGTCAGGCGCCCGGCGGAAATCGTCGGAACCGATGCTTTCCAGTAAAGTCCGGGCATCATGAGAATCCAGCGCGATCTGTTCACGCAGTTCGGCGATCCCGTCGAATTTCTTTTCCGGACGAATATGTTCCACAAGCGCCACGCGAAGCAGCTTATCGTATATGTCGTCGGTGAAATCGAAGATATAGACCTCGCAGTTAACGTCGTTCTTGTCGAACGTAGGTCGCCTTCCGACATTGGCACACCCCATATGCCAGGTCGTCTCGCCACCCTCTTCAACACCTACCCAGACGGCGTAAACACCGAGCGCTGGTTTAACATAGTCTTCTATCGAGATATTGGCTGTCGGAAATCCGATCTGGCGACCACGCTGATCGCCCTTTATCACGCGGCCCTCTACTTCCCAAGGCCGACCGAGCAACCGCGCCGCGCCAAGGGGATTTCCGTCGACCAGGCAGTTCCGGATATTGGTCGATGAATAGATCGTTCCGCTGACATCTTTCACTGGTTCCAGCGCCGATAATTCAAAACCGTCCGTTGCGGCACGTTCCCGAAGGTAATCGGCATCGCCCCCCCGCCCAGCGCCAAATACGAAGTCGTACCCGACCGAAACATGCTTCGCCTGAAATCCCTCGGTAATAAAGGTATCGACGAACTGATCATGGGTCAGTTGCGACGTATCTGCATCGAAGTGCACAATCAGAAGCTGTTCCACACCGATCGCCTCGAAGCGTCGCACTTTGCTGCGCAGCGGGGTCAACTGGAATGTAGGTTCTTTCGGCCTGAAGTACCGCCGTGGATGCGGTTCGAACGTGATTAC